>CAYMKU010000008.1:0-108001 GCA_964391015.1 uncultured Ignavibacteriaceae bacterium | reverse complement strand
TGGAGTGTGTGGAGTGTGTGGAGTGTGTGGAGTGTATGGAGTGTGTGGAGTGTGTTGAGTGTGTTGAGTGTGTTGAGTGTGTGGAGTGTATGGAGTGTATTGAGTGTGTGGAGTGTGTTGAGTGTGCAGAGTGTGTGGAGTGTGTGGAGTAAGTTGATTTATTTTTCAGACTCAAATATTTTGTATAATTTTAAAAATAATATTGAGAGAGCAAATCAGAATTAAAAAGCAATTATCCATATACTGCTTTGGAATTGGAACTCAACTGTTGCAATTGTCTTTACTGTTTTAAACATTTACACTATTATTTTTCTGATTTCAGATATGGCTTCAATAATCAAAAGACCGGTTGTAATTATTAATGACAAACTTTTTTTTAGAATTGGAATCCGATGGAATGCCTGTATTGATTTAAGCAACATCCAAACTGTCGAGAAAATAAAAAATTTCAAAAAAGATAAAGTACATGCCGCATTTGATTGTTCCCTGACCGGCAGCCCTAATATCAAAATTATATTGACGGACGCAGTTGAATTAAAGAGCTTTTATGGCATAAAGAAAAAGGTAAAAGAAATTGTTTGTAATATTGATAATGAAGATGAGTTCATTGAAAAATTAAAGCACTAACGCTAACTACAACTCTCACTTCAATTCGACTGTATGACGGCGTTTTATCATGCTTAATTCTTAAATTTGCAAATTAAATGTCAAAAGTGATTCTCCTTAAGGTCTTTTTTGCACCTCCTTATAATAGAACAGTATTGGAACTGAATTTAATACAGAACAAAACACAGCGGATTTATAATTTCCAACATTGGCTTACTTCTCAGGGTTTTAATAATTATGATGAACCGACAATTCATTTTCTGCAAATCAATTCCTAAATCACAAAGGTGAAAGATAAGCCCACCGGTCATATCACATTTCTTTTCACCGATATAGAAGGCAGTACGAAGCTTGCACAGGAATTTCCTGAATCCCTACAGTCTGCTTTAGAGCGTCATAATGAAATAATGCATGAAGCTATAAGCAAATATAATGGTTTTGTGTTTGAAATAATCGGAGATGCATTTTGCTGTGCTTTTGAAAAGGCAAGTGATGCTTTCAAGGCTGCAGTCCGGGTTCAGTTAAATCTTTCAAATGAAAAATGGGATAAGGTAAAAATTAAAATCAGAATTGGAATTCACTCCGGTCATTCTGAATGGAATGGAAAAAAATACGTAGGTTATATCACACTTGCACGTAGTGCAAGAGTAATGTCGGCTGCATATGGCGAGCAGATAATTGTTTCAAATGATGCATATGAGCTGTGTGAGAGTGAAATTATAAAAGATGATCCTGAAATTTCATTTCGCGGATTAGGAGAAAGAAGATTAAAAGATCTTATTAAACCGTTAAAATTGTATCAGGTTGTTGCTAAAGGCCTTCGTGAAGATTTCCCACCATTAAAAACACTCGATGCACGTCCGAATAATCTCCCTGTTCAATTGACAAATTTCATCGGCAGAGAAAATGAGATGAGGGCTATAGGAGATTTGCTGAAACAGACACATATCCTGACACTTACAGGGACAGGGGGTTCCGGAAAAACAAGACTGGCACTTCAGATTGCAGCCGATAAGATAGATGATTTTGAGCATGGAGTTTGGCTGATTGAACTGGCTTCATTGACCGATATATCCTTGCTTCCTCAGACAATTACAAAAGCGCTGGGAATTAAAGAACAACCGACGCAGACAGTCGAAGATACTTTAATTGATTTTCTGAAGAAGAAAGAGATGCTGATAATATTTGATAACTGTGAGCATTTGATAGATGCAGTTGCAAATTTGACGGAAAAGATGTTAAGCAATGCTCCAAAGTTAAAGATTATAGCAACAAGCAGGGAAGCATTAAGATGTTCAGGTGAACAAACTCACTATGTATTAACACTTGAAACACCTGATCCGAAGAATCAACTAAGTTTGGACAAGCTGTTTCAGAATGAATCAATCAGATTATTCGTTGAAAGAGCATTTTCTGTAAATGAAACTTTCAGGTTAACTGATGAAAATGCCAGGACACTTTCGCAGATTTGTTTTCAACTTGACGGAATACCACTGGCAATTGAGCTTGCGGCGGCGAGAACAAAAGCTGTTTCAATTGAGCAGATTTATGAAAGGCTCAATGACAGATTTACTTTACTTGCGGGAGGTAAGAGGACATCATTACCGAGACAAAAAACGCTTCGGGCAGCCATTGACTGGAGTTATGATCTTTTATCGGAGAAGGAAAAAATATTATGGAGCAGATTATCTGTTTTTTCCGGAGGATGTACATTGGATGCCGCGGAGGTTATTTGTTCATATGAAAGACTTGGTAAACATGAAATTCTGGATTTACTAACCGATCTGACGGAAAAGTCAATAATAATATTTGATGCAATAAATTCAAGATATCGGTTGCTTGAAACAATCAGGCAGTACGGACACGAGAAACTGACAGAAAGAAATGAGTTTGAATTAATTTCAGAAAAGCATTTGAGTTATTTTTCCGGACTTGCGCAAACGGAAGATGCAAAATTAAAAGGACATAAAATTGTAGAAAGCTTAAAAGTACTTGATAAAGAAAGTACAAATATATCGAAAGCTCTGGATTGGCCTGTTGAAGATTCATTGAGTATAGAGAAAGCAAAATTGGCTTTGGCTATGGGATATTACTGGGGAATACGGGGTCTGATTTCGGAGGGATTGAGCCGGCTTGAATCAGTTCTACAAAACGTAACTAAAGAACAGAAAGATTTTTATTTTAAATTAGTTTCAGCTGCCGGAATTCTCTATAGATTTAAGTGTGAATACAAAAAAGCAACGGAAGCATTTGAAGAGAGTCTTGACTATTTCCGGAAGGGTGAAAAGTGTCTGATTATTTCCGATCTGTTAAACAATCTGGGAATTATTTACAGCGATCAGGGAGATTATTCAAAGGCGCTGGAGCTGCATGAAGAGGGATTACTTGTAGCCCGAGAGATAAATGATAAAAGGGGAATTGCTAATTCCTTAAACAATCTTGGCAATTTGCATCATTTCCGGCGCAATTATAACAGAGCTCTGGAATTGCATGAAGAAAGTTTGGTTCTAAGACGTGAAACCGGAGATAAAAAAGGAATTGCATCTTCTCTTCTCAATCTCGGAACTATAACACGAGAACAGGGAAATTTTCTAAGAGCTTCAGAACTTTATGAAGAGAGCTTAGCTATCTTCCGTGAAATAGGTGATAAAAGAGGTATCGTAATGTCATTGATTAATCTTGGATTTATATTCACAGCTCAAGGAGATTTTTTAAAGGCCACAACTTTACTCGAATCCGGTCTTGTTATCAGCCGTGAAATCGATGATAAGAATTGCATTTCAATATCCCTTAACAGTCTCGGTAATTTAACTTTGAAACAGGGAAATTATGTGAAAGCTTTTGAACTTTATAAGGAAAATTTATTGAACAAAAGAGAGATCAAAGATAAACGGGGAATTGCTTTATGTCTTAACTATCTTGGCTCGCTGCAGATACATAAAGGAGATTACTTGATGGCTTTAGATCCGCTCGAAGAAAGTATTGCTATATGCCGTGAAATAGATTATAAACAATGTCTTGCTGCATCTCTTAACAATCTGGCAAAAGTATTGTTTGAAAAAGGTGAATTCATAAATTCAAAAATTGCAGTTAGTGAATCCCTGGCTGTCAGCCGGGATATCGGATATAAACAGGAAACGGCTGTAAGCTTATACATTTCCGGTAGGTTATTTTTTAAAGAAAAAAAAATTGAAGAAGCTAGAAAAGATATTATCGAATCACTGACACTGGAAAATTTAATAGGTGGTAAGTTGGAATGCGTGTATAACATTTTGATTTTATCAAAGATACAGATAATGTTAAAAGATTTTGCGGTAGCTAAAATGGTTGGTTTTGTAGAAAATTATTTAAAAACACATAATCTGAAACTTCCGGAATCAGAACAGAGAATTTTTGATAAGTTAATATCTGAATTAACAGAAGAAGTTACAGAAGAAGAGCTTTTAAAATACATTGAAGACGGAAAAAGTTTAACATTTGATCATGTTGTGGGAACAGCATTAAACAGTGGAAAAAATTTGTAGAAGAAAATTGAAAGTTTAAGTCACTTACTCAAAGTCTTAGCCTCTTTTAATTTTTTCCCAATGGTTTTAGAGATTTCAGGATTTAAACTTATAGATTTTTCAAAATCTTTAACGGCACTATTATAATCTTTCAAATTGTAATAGCATTCGCCTCTCACATAATAACAAATTACATCGTCTTCAAAGCCAAGAGCTTTACTAAGAAATTTTACTGAATTTTTATAATCATGATATTTATAATATGACAATCCTAATTCTTTGTTTGCATCAAAATTTTCCGGATTGATTTCAAGAGCTCTCTTATAGTCATCAATTGCATTATCAAATTGTTTGTCTTTGTAGTATGCAACTCCGCGTTTGAGGTAAAATTGAGAGAAATTACTGTTTAAACTAATTGCATGTGAAAAATCTTCAATTGCTTCCTTATATTTCTTAACCTCAAAATATGCCAGTCCTCTGTTATAGTAAATATTTGGATTATCGTTTTTAAAAGAAATTGCAGTTGTCAGATCTTCAATTGATTCTTCAGGTCTTCCGGATTTTAAAAATGCAAGACCTCTGTAGAAAAACGACATACCAGAGTTTGTTTCTTTTCTGATAACAAAGCTGTAATCACTGATTGCATTATCATTATCTCCTGATTTATAGTACAGATATCCTCTGTTATTATAAGCTTCTAAATTATTTGGATTCAACTTTATAGATTCATTGAACATGTTTAAAGCTTCCTCAAATTTTTTTAATTTAAAATAGCTCAATCCAAGGTAATTATATACTTCATCTGAAGGTCTTTTGTTCAAATACTCAGTAAGCTTTGAAATAGCTTCCGAATATTCATCATTATCCAACGCGTCTTTTCCTTCCATTAAAATTTTTTCATCTTCGCTTGTAATGTTTTCTAATTTCTTTGTATTCAATGCATCCTTTGCAATATACGCTTCCTTTATGCATTTTGGAAAAAAATCATAACTTATCCAGCAATAACCATTGTTTCCCCATTGGTTTCCCCACGAATTCATTACTTTAAATGCCTGCAGCCGGTCGCTAAATCCTACGACTACCATGGCATGCCCAATTCTGTTGTCACTTGCGTAGTGATTCCATATATACGGAACACTATTATAATTATTATATCCATTTGCTTTAAAGTCTTTATCGATTTCTGCTCCAACAATTACAGGATACCCTGCATTAAGCTGTTTCTTAATTTCCTGAATATTTGAAGCATCAACCTTTCTCCAATAACTAATCTTAAAGTTTTGAGCATTTTGTTTTACGCTGTCCGAAGGTAAGGTGAGATAATCTGCAGGATTGTACGGCATTTCTCTCAGGGTTGCGCATCCATGTTCCGATAAAAAATTCAAAGCACTAATAATGGTAATTCCTCCATCTCTTCCATTATTGAGTTGATTATAAATGAATGAAGGGCTAAAAACTCTATCATCATCAATTTCATTATCTTTAAGGAAAGGAATCCTTTCCTCAATTTTCTCCTGATAACTTTTCAGGGCATATGCTGTAGACCAGGCAACACATGATGCCTGAATTCCCTGCTCACCGGTTGGAGGCATACTTGATGATAGATCTACAAAATTTGGAAATTCATCACCTGAAAAAGGTGTAGAAGCTAAAGGAACATCATCAAGCTGGTCTTTCCCAGCAAATATAAGTCCGGTAGCATCTAATGTTTGTGAACTGACTGTGTAGACGGTGAAAATAAAATATAAAAATAAAACAAAAAGGAATTTTGTTCTTATAAACATTAATTAATTATTTTATACTCAAGACATTAATTTCATCAGGGCTTCCGTAATATTTTGGTTCCTGAACTCTGCCATAGAGTTTTTTTGCGGTAAAGATTACATTTTCATTTAAATAGTTATTAATTTCTATGTTAGAAATAATTTTATTGTTGTTTTTGTCTGCTTCTCCTTTAAGTCCTTTCATAAGGAAAAAAGAAAACATGCTGTGTCCTTTTTCTCTATACCAGCTGCTTATCTGATTGCCGGATGAACTTGTAAAAATCTGACCTCCATTCAGTGAAATTATAGGATTTTCTGCAACAAGAAAAACCGGAGATGCATCTTTAATTAACATTCCGGATTCTGTACTGCCGCTGAAACATGCATCTAAAAAAATATTTATCTTAGATGATTTTAATTTGCTTAAATTAGAATACAATAATTCAAGCGGATAGCCTGTCAATTTCACGCGGTAAGGGTCGCAGTCATAAGTAACCAGATAACCCTTATTTTCATTTACGTCAGGAACGCCATGACCGCTGTAATATATTATAATCTTCGTATTTTCGTCCTTTACAAAATCACTTAGCTTACCGTTCGGTTCAATGGGAGAACCAAAAATAAGTTCAAAATCTGTTTTAGTCGCATTTTCCAGATAAATAATATTTTCGTCATTAACCCCCCACAATTTTGTCAGATATTCTTTAAACATTTCTATATCCCTGTCCGCAAAATCAACTTCCGGAATATATGAGGATTTGTATTTTTTATTACCAATAACCACGGCAATGATATTATTGTCAAGCGGCATACTGTAATCAATTTTTAATTCGGTATCATCGAATACGAGCTGAACATCAGGTTTCACAGTTTCAGAATTCGTTTCAAGTTTTGTCTCAGGTTTTTCTTTATTCTTTTCTGCTAAGCTTAAATTAAAATAAACCTTAAGACAGTTCGCTATAAAGTCTTTATTTAAATTCTGTTTATACCACCATTGAAGTTCTTCATTAAGCTTCGACTTTTCACTTGCATCTCCGTCACCATAAGCTATGTCCATAAGAATCTGGGATTTTGCTGTTTGCTCATTTATCAAAGCTGCGATACCATAAAAGATCGATGACCTTGGACTAATTTCAGATTCTTTGCTGTTTCTTACTTTATCAAGTAAAATTCTTGAAATTTTCCTGCTGGATTCAGCCTGATCACTGAAATAATAAATTTTCATTAAACTATATAGATCTTCAGGGAACATTTCACTCAACTTTTCAGAAGAAGTTTTGTGCTTTTTTTCAATCACGGCATTTACATATGATTTAAACATATCTTTGTTCACTGAATTGTCCATCGCAAATACCTCCTGCAGATTTATTTCATGCTCATAATCATCGGTCAAAAAATCTTTTAAAGCTTTATCAAACATTTTTTTATTATCGAGCTGATAGTAACATTTAAGTTTTGGTAATATTTCTTCAGTTGAAAGTCTGATTAATGAAGTAACTAATTTATTGTAGCTGCTTTTAGACAACTGACCGTTGTTTTGCGGGATATACACCGTTATACTATCAAACTTTTTATCTATCCCGTTAGAGTTCACTTCTATTTCATCTATCTTAGAAATTACTGTATTCATATTTAAGGAATCACCTCTGTCATAAAACACTCCGGCCATTCTGAACAAGCCTTCATCAGAAATAAAATTAACTGTAGATTTCAAAATCTTATTATATAAATCAGGATTTTTTTTATTATCCAGCTGAAGAATGTCACTTGCCTGCATTTTAAAATCGCTGGCATCCATTGTTTTAAGAATTGTTAAGGTTGAGTCGGCAGCTTTATCATTATTCGAATTGTAATTCAGAGTTAGTTTTGGAAATATCATTTCTTCGGGAATATATTTGTTTACAGTTTCAATGATTTTCTTATATTGTTCAGGATTTATTCTTTCATCCAGATATATAAGATCCAGAATCATTGATTCGTTTATAAAATATTCATCCGAATAATTAGGTCCATTTAGTTTTCTCAGAAGATATTCGAGATTTTCTTTTTCTTTTCTTTCGTAATTAATTTTCAAACCTTCTCCGCAGACATTAATGTTTTTCGATACCGTCATATTTTTGCAAATGTTCTTAATTGGCTTTTCAAGAGCAGGGCTTTTGTTTTCGGAGGAAAGATCAATTGAATATTTGGAAGCTATCGATTTTAGAATTTTTATCATATTATAATCATTTGGATCCTGATCAAAGGCAGCATCAATTCTTCCAATGATTTCTTCATAATCTTTCTGTTCATCAAGTCTGTTAAGCTCCTGCATGAACGCAGCTTTATCCTGGCTCTTAGTCTTTGTAAATCCGATAAATAACAAAATTAAAATTAAGAATAATTTTTGCATGATTGTATTTTTAAATGATAAAATTATTTGTAATCCCCCTTTCTGATTTCATAGGAGACCAATGCGGAAGTTCGTCTGTTCAATGGTATTTGTACCAGCCAGTTCATGATATCAAGCATTGCTGTTTTATAATTTCGGATTCCTTGAAACTCACCATAGCTGGTAAGATTTAATGATTTAAAATCGATTCTGTCTTTCGTTGCAATAAGATACAACGATTCCGATGTAACTTCCTTTCCGGGTGGCAATCCAAGGGCTAAATTTAAACCCGCGTTTTTCATTACTCTCATAAATTGTTCCTTATCACCAGTCTCAAGTATCAAGTTTGATTTTATTCTTTCATTAGGGAATAAAATAATTAGTTCATCTTCTTCAGTTCTGCAGAATAAATAGATATAACACTCCTGAGTGGTTTGTATATAAACTTCAATTTGATCATTGGACTCAAGTGTACCCCTGTCATAAAAGACGTTCCTGTTAAGCCCCAATTCAATTTTAAAGTCAGGATCTATAAATCCTTCCTCTCTTTTAACCAATGCTTTCAGTTTCACATGATAAATTGGGAATTTGCTTACGTTGTCAATTTCAATATTTTCACTTATGATTTCCTCATCAAGAATTACACCGCTGCTGGAGCTTCTGCTGGTTATTAGGAATGATTCATCTGAATTATTTTTATTCTGATTTTTAAAATCCAGTTTTTCAAAATTCACCCCGAATGTTTCCTGATTTACACGTACACCTACAGATTTTTTTATTGCTTCGCTTCTTGCATCTTCAATTGCCCTTTTCTTTCCTTCAGCCGGAGTAATATTGGCTCCAAAAAAAGCTCCTTCTGCTTCGACCCATTCACCATCCTGGGCAAAGACAGTTCCTGCAACTATGAAAAAAATAAAAATAAATTTCCGGTAATACATTTAAGAGTTAATAATTCTGAAAATTTATACTATGATTATTGTTAAGCAATTCAACTGTGAATCACTTTGTCAAATCCCATTTTTCCAATTCATCATTGAGCATTTGATTAAGTTTTAATTTTGTTTCTTCTTTATTTACTGCTGCTGTAGATGTGTTTTGATCGGAATCATCACTGAGAACCGAATCAACTACTTTTATTATTTCCGGAACAACATCTTCTTTCTTCATTTTTGCAAGAGTATAATAGATGTTTTCATCTTCATCTATATACTTATCGACAATCTCAACTCCTATTAAAACTGCTTCTGACACAGACTTTGTAACATAAGATGTCATCTCGGTTGATGATATTCCTTCCTTTTCAAGAATATCCGTCGATTCCTTATAAAACGATTCCATAACCGAAATTACTTTGGTATTCATAAGCTTTCCCAGTTCCTGTCTGGCATCATCCTCAGCTCTTCTCTGTGAAAGAATTTTATTTGAGCCTATATTCACCATACCCACGGCATAAAGTTCGTTAGGTGAATTAGGTAAACTTCCATCAGCCCACTTAGGTTTTTCATCTGCTGTATTAACCTGAAAAGAATGTAGTTGCGCATATAATGATAAAAAAATCACTGATAAAATAATTTTTTTCATGACCGGTAAATTTAAGATTTATTAAAGTATGTGGTAAAACTATTACTTAGGGAATAATTCACAGATTTCTTAACTCTATTTGTCCTATCTTTAATTTAGGTATTAAAGCTAATCTTTTCAATTAATTTTTTAGTAGGGTTCAAGTTAAATTTAAACAAGGCAGGATTTTCTAATGATAAATTATCGCAAGAGAATGAAGTTAATTGAACATTGATAATTGGAAATGTGCGTCCTGGGGGGCGAACCCCAGACTTTTCATTGATCAATTGCATCTTAAAGTTTTTAAGAAAAAGAAAATTGGAAGTGGGGGATTCTAACCTACGACTTAATGATTAAGAGTCAAAACCGTGAACCTTCACTTCTGGAATAACAATGAATCTGAATTATATGATTAACTAATTAATTAAATAATTAGTTGTCTCCGACGAGTCTCCCGCTTTTCAAGAATTCAAATTTTATCTTTATTTTTATGCGGGGACTCGGCGGACAGAAAAATTTATTGTTGTGCCTGAGTGCAAATATCTAAAGACTGATCGTATCATTTCATTACTAGGAATGAATTTTACTTTTTTGTCAATAGGATAGAACTCAATCTTCATCGTCCCCGCTGAGTCTCCCGTTTGAGAAATCTTCAATACAGTTCAAGTTCAATGCGGGGACTCAGCGGGATAACATGATTACATTCACAAAAATCCTGTCTTCGGTAAATGAATACTCATAGATCATCTTGAATATGAAAACTCCAGTGCAAAATTTTATGATCTTGGTGAAGATTCAAAGTTCAGATTGTAAATTGATGATAAACTGATTTCATCAGCCCGCTGAGTCCCCGCATTAAATGTATGCTATATGCAGGATTTTCTCAAGCGGGAGACTCAGCGGGGACCAAGTAAATTTGATACTTTTTTTACTGGCATCTCTCCTTCTATCATTGCCATACTATAGGCTTCAAACAAAAGTGTAAAACCGCTACCTTTCCTTGCCCACGGAACCTGTACTGTCTTTACTTTTCCATCTTTGCATTTGATCCGAAGAACTTTGCAGTGTAGATAACTTTCATGTTGGAAAAAATTAAGATGACGCCATGTTCTTTCTACAGTATCATGAACACTACTTTCCAACTCAAACACAAATCCTTTTTTGCATTCAATATGAATATGAAGTTCTTGTCTTCCTAATGATGTTTCCTTAAACTCTATTTTCTTTAATGTACCATGGATCTGATAATTGTAATGCTAGTTGAAATACCTCTTTGCTATTCATTTTTTTCAGCAAAGCTAATATTTTAACTACTTATTTTCCACTATAAATCATATAGCACCAAAATATTTGACTGGTTTTGAATTTCATAATCTTAATTTTAAAATTTTTAAAAAGATTATTGATTTTTCACAGGCTACATCAAATAACAATCCACAGGCTGATAGCCTGTGCTACATCAATTACAATGCGTGACCACCAAGGTGACGAACTCATTGCTCGGAAAAACGAAACTAAAATCCTTACATATATAAAAAATGTTCAACCGTAATTAACAAATTGAACATTGATCATTGATAATTGAACATTGAAAGAAGTGCGTCCTGGGGGACTCGAACCCCCGATCTAATAAAACCCTAATATCTTTTATCTTGATAATATTCATTAAAGGTCTTATAATCGTACCTAATTAAGAACGTAATTAATATAAAATATATGATAGCAGCAAATTTTTCAGAATTCAGGTCAAAATTAAAAGAATTCTTAGATAACGTTGAGGACAATAATGAAACTATTATAATCAAAAGGAAAACAGGGAAAGGATCAGTGATAATATCTTTAGATGAATACAATTCAATAATGGAGACTGTCCACTTATTAAGCACAAAATCAAATGCAGACAGATTATATGAATCTATAAAACAGATGAAAGATGGTGAATCCACCGCCAAAGAATTGATAGATGACTAATGAAAATTGTTTTTTCAAAAAATGCATGGGAGGATTATGTTTCCTGGCAAAAAGATGACATACGAGTTTTACGAAAAATTAATGACCTGATAAAAGATATTCAAAAAAATCCTTTTACCGGAATTGGAAAACCCGAACCGCTGAAATTTGATTTAAAGGGATTCTGGTCCCGGCGAATTGATCAAGAACACAGACTGGTTTATCAATATTATAATAATGAAATATTGATTTATAGCTGCAGGTTTCATTATGATAAGTAATTCTTTTTTTAACACTTGAATTAACTTCTATAAAAGAAATAAATACTTACTCTTGAATACATTTCAAACAGAAATTCCAACATTATTGCACATTGAAGCGGATAAAAACAATTTTAAATTTTAAATTATTATCAACAACAATTTGACATTTGCAAATTGAAATTTGTAATTGGAGCGAAGTACGTCCGAGAGAACTCGAACCCCGACCTTTTTTACATTTCAAATTTTCCGCCGTTATCATCATTGATATGCTAAATTTTTAGTTTTCGGACAGTCTGGGGGCTTGGGAACGAGTGGTGTTGAAGCCGGAGCATATATTCCTCCGGCTTTTCATTTGATATTAAAAATATTAGTCTTATCCTTAATCCATATTTCTTAACTCTTCAAGTTTTTCATTAAGCCATTTTTTCTGAATAAGATCTTTCTCCTTATCCATCTGTTTTTTAAGATAAGTTAAATCTTTATGAAGCGATTTATTTACATCCGTTTTTATCCTGAAAATTTTAAGATAGTAGTTTATGTAATTCAATGATCCGGCTCTGACATCTGTGTTCAGATGCGGAGAAATTTTAATATGATGCTTAAATGTATCAGCAAGATAAACCGACTGCTCGTAAAGATTTAATTCATAATAAATCCGTAAAGTCAGAATTTTAACATCCGTCTTTGAAAATGCATGCTCGTAACTGATATTTGAAATGAACTCAAGCGCTTTATCATAGTTTCCCCTGGCGTAATTTATCATTGCGCTTGAATAGTTACTCATGCTCTGCCTGTATTCCGGATTCAGTTCATGGGTATAAGTTTTTATAAATTCATCCGCCCAGTCATATTCCTTCAGAAATTCCGCACAAATAATGCAGTTGCGGTATAAATTAGGATGCATGAAATCCCCATCGGAAAGTTTATAGGCTTTATCCCGGAGACAATTTTTTAATACAAAGAAAAGCTCCTTCTTCATATCAGCGTACATGCTTTCAGTGCCGATAAGAGTAACCGCAATCATATCAGCATAGAAATAGTTCATATCATGACGGCTGATTGAAGATTTGTTGTCAAAGAATATTTTTTTCGCTTTTTGATAGTATGAAAGGTCCCGTTTATTCTCCAGACATTTATAGATGTTATAATAGAAATAAAGGTAAGTATAATATTCTGTCCCTTCATAAATCTTTAGTATCTTATTCATATCAACTGAATTCAACAGTTTACTGAGTATGTCATTCTCCGGACGTATGTTCATATTGTCGTACCCGAGCAGCATAAGTTTTGCCGAACTTATCAGATCAAGCCAGAAGTGTGAAGAAATATTTTCAAAGGCTGTAAAACTGTGTCTGAAATAATTTTTCATATCCATAACCGATGCATAGTATCTTGAGTTCAGTCTTTCGAGATGAAACTTTTCAAGTATATCAAATCCATAAATCTCTTCATCGGATTTAATTTCTTTATATGCCTTGTCCAGATAATGGGAATAATTCTTTGAAAGGTTTCTGTCAAGTATCTCCTTCAGCAAAATTCTGTTCTTCAGTACCTTATTTTCCCTGAGGCGTGCAAGGAATAAATAATCTTCAACTGATTTCAAAAGATATGATGAAAGGGCTCTGAAATCATTTTTATGCTTAGCCGGTGAGTAATTGCTTCCCCGATAAAGATTCTTTATAACTTTTTCTTCGCTAAAATCATCTTTTAAAAATTCCGGATGAAGCTTCTTCAGTACTTTGTATAAGGGAAGAACATCCCGCTTCTGCCTGAAATATTGCTGCGATAAATATTTTTCAAAATCATTCAATTCATCTTTTGAAAATGTACTAAGAAAGGAAATTAGCTTTGTGTCTTTGTATTTCATTGCTTCAGATTAGAATAATAAATTAAATAAAAAAAGTTGATTAATCACTTCTAATTTATATAATTTTCAGTATTTGAAGATAATTTTTGAATAATAAATTGAAAAAACTTTCTTTGCATTAAATGTACAACGTTCATAATTTTGACGAAATTAATTTGAACTATGAGAAAAACAGACATACATGAGATGATAAAGGTTTTAAATGAGATCATCAGTCGATCCATAAAAGTTGAATCTGAAGGAGAGCTTTTCAGCATGATAAATCTCTCGGCAAGAGCGGAGTTGAGTATAAGGAAAAATAATCCGGATGATATGTCTTTACTGGAAAAAGAGATCAGTGAAATAATATTAAAATATAAATCAAATAATTCATAAACTAAAACAAATAGCAAAATGAAAACATTAATCTTAATCCTTTCATCTGTTCTTTTCCTCGGATACAGCTTTAATGAGGAAAGCAATACAGATAACACATTTTCCTGTAATAATAACCTGCTGAAATTTTATTGTCCTTCTGCGCCTTCATTTGCAGAAATAATAAAAAATGATTCAAAGAAAAACAATCTGCAGTCCGGTGAAAAGGTAATTGACCAAAGCTGGTATCAGAATGCAATAGAGGAAATTCAGAAAGACGAGTACAATATTACTTTCTCTGAAGAACTCGGGACATATCAGTCGCCAAACCGCAGAAACAATCTCCGTTTCGTTTATCATAAGAACGGATTTAATGCACAGACCAGGGATGCAAAAATTCCCAAGTTTGACATAAATGACAAATCACTTAAAGATGATGATAAAACATATGAAGAAATAGAAGAATTTGAAATAAGCATGAGAATTACAAATGACGAATTACAAATTAAAGAGAAATCAATTCAGTCATCCGGCAATAAAGCCTGGATCGAGAATGATAAAATGAGAATTGATTACACCAACACCGAAGAGGGCATGCGTCAGGATTTCATCATAAAACAAAGACCTGCCGGTGAGGGTAAGTTAAGACTGGAACTTGCAGTGGAAACAAGGTTAAAGATGATTGTTGGCGCTGACGCCCTGATGTTCAAGAATGACAAGGGAGAGGAGAAAATGAAATATTCTTCTCTGAAAGTATGGGATGCTGAAGGAAAAGTTCTTCGGGCTTTCTTTGAACGAAAGAAAAGAGCATCAAGTATGATTAAAGAATTTTCTATAGTAGTGAACGATGAGGAAGCAGTTTATCCTGTTACCATAGATCCGATATCAAGTTCATCTGTCTGGTCGGCTGCAGGAGAAGAAGCAAGCGAGAACTTTGGAATCAGTGTTGCCACGGCGGGAGATGTGAATGGTGACGGATATTCCGATGTATTAGTGGGGGCAAATCAGTTCGGACCAAATTCTCAGGGAAAAGCATACTTATATTTCGGCTCTGTCACCGGTCTCAGCTCTGCGCCGGGATGGACAAAGACGGGATCAGTTAAAGGAAGCAATTTTGGTTTGTGTGTTGCAACAGCCGGTGATGTGAACGGCGACGGTTACAGCGACTTCATAATCAGCGAAACTGGATGGGGAGATCCTCTCTCCAAAGGTAGAGTGCAGGTGTATTACGGCTCTGCAACTGGTCCGGGAAACACTGCAAACTGGATAAAAGCAGGAACACAGGCAGGAGAATCTTACGGCTGGTCAGTTTCCTCAGCAGGCGATGTGAACGGTGACGGTTACAGCGATATTCTGATCGGGGCTCCGGGAAATGATTTCCCCGGAGAAGATGCCGGACTGGTTGATGTGTTTCACGGCTCGGCAACAGGTCTTGGTCTCACGCCTGCGAGGACATGGGACAATGTAACAGCCTACGGCAGTTTCGGTATGTCTGTATCTGCCGCAGGAGATGTAAACGGTGATGGCTACGGAGATGTAATTATAGGTGAACCGGATTATCTGACGCAAGGAAGGGTACATGCTTATTACGGATCGGCAAGTGGACTTCCTGCCACGGCGAATTTTATACAGTCTTCAACTCAGGCTGAATCGGATTATGGCAATTGTGTATCAACTGCCGGTGATGTGGACAACGACGGATACAGCGATGTGATTGTCGCAGCTCAGTATTACAGCAACGGACAAGCAGGTGAAGGTGTAGTCTATTTGTACCGCGGCTCAGGATCAGGACTCGTTTTAAATCCTGCATGGACAGCGGAAGGAGGATCGCTTGACTGTTTCTTCGGTACATTTGTGTCAACCGCGGGTGACCCGAATGGTGACGGCTATGCTGACGTGCTCATTGGAGCAAGAGGTTTCAGATCGGATAACGGCGTTGAAGGAAAGATCTTTGCATACTTTGGTTCCGCTTCGGGGCTTGGTGCCGCAGGTAATCCATCCAACGCTGACTGGTCTGTTGAAGAAAACCAGCAATCCGCGGAGTTCGGAAGTTGCGTTACTCTTGCCGGTGATGTAAACGGAGATGGTTTCTCCGACATAATTGCCGGGGCATCATACTTTGATGTTAACCTGCAAAATCAGGGCAAGGTCTTTCTGTACACAGGTTCTTCCGCAGGTTTAAGTTCTTCCGCAAACTGGACCGGAGAAAGTAATCAGAATAATTCATCATATGGCTGGAGCATCTCTTCAGCAGGAGATGTGAACGGAGACAGCTACAGTGATATAATAGTGGGAGCATATCTTTTTGACAACGGACAGAATGACGAAGGTAAAGTATTTCTTTACTACGGCTCCGATGCAGGACTAAGTTCCACGCCTGCCTGGACATGCGAAAGTAATTCAGCCGGCGCGCAATTCGGATTTTCTGTTTCAACAGCAGGAGACATAAACGGTGACGGTTATTCTGATTTGATAGTCGGAGCAAACACCTATTTGACAAATGCAGGCAGAGCATATTTTTTTCATGGTTCATCAACTGGACCGGGAGCTTTATGGAATTATACCATAGTTGGTAATTCATTAAATTTCAACTATGGAAATAGTGTCGCCTCTGCGGGCGATGTCAACGGTGACGGATATTCCGATGTGATCATTGGCGCATCAAATGCTGAACAGGGTATGGGAAATGATAATGAAGGTATGGTTTATATTTATCACGGAGATGCTTCAGGTCTTAATACTTCGCCGGTCCTTATAATTGAGGGAAATCAGACCGATGCCGGGTTAGGATATTCTGTTGCTTCTGCAGGTGATGTCAATGGCGACGGATACAGTGATATAATAGCCGGCGCAAACACTTTCGATAACGGGCAGAATGATGAAGGCCGTGCAATTGTTTACTATGGTTCGGTTACCGGTATATCAGGCTCACCAACTCTTTTGGAGATCAATGTAACCGGAGCACAGTTTGGATTCAGCGTAGCCGGTGCAGGTGATATTAACGGTGATGGTTACAGCGATGTCATTGTTGGAGCACCATACTATGGTAATGGTCAGACGGAGGAAGGCGGAGCATTTGCATACCTTGGTTCTTCATCAGGGCTTTCAGCTGTTTCAAACTGGAGCGCAGAAAACAACCAGAGCCTTTCAAACTTCGGATTTTCAGTAGCCTCAGCCGGGGATGTAAACGGCGACGGATATTCTGACGTAGTTGTTGGTGCAGTGAACTATGACAACGGTCAGACAGATGAAGGAAGAGCGTACGTCTTTCACGGTTCTCCAACAGGACCCGGCTCTGCCTCCAGCTGGACTGCTGAAAGCGATCTTGCATCATCAGGATTCGGAGCTTCCGTTTCATCTGCTGGAGATGTAAACGGCGATGGATATTCTGATGTAGTGGTCGGAGCTAACAGATTTACGAATGTTGAAGCCAATGAAGGCAGAGTATTCATGTATTACGGAAACAGTTCGGACGGAAGAAGGACAAACATCCAGCAATACAGGCCGTCAACAAGCACTGTTGTAAGTTCAGGCGGACTTACAAACGTCAACGGCGGCGTGAAGTTCAGTTTGCACGGAAAGAGCCCGTTCGGAAAGTCAGATGGTAAAATCGCTTATGAATACAAGACAAACGGAGTCCCCTTCAGCGGAGGGATTATCACATACGGAACGGCAGTTTCGGGAACTGGCAATTTTACTGATCTCGGACTTACAGGCGCTGATCTTACAAAGGACATCACAGGACTGCAAACAGGCAAGCTTTACAAATGGCGGGCGAGAGTTCAGTATGATCTTGTAAACAATCCGTATCAGAAATTTGGACCTTGGAAATATTATAACAATTACATTACTATGCCGCATGGAAATTTCAGGCCAAGCGACGGAACAACATTGAACAAAACTCTCAATCTTACCATGCTGATGCAGGGCTTTTATAACTCTTCAACAAATGCATTGATGTCTGACACGGTTACTGTTTTTGTAAGAAACGGAACTGCACCTTTTGCGGCAATAGACTCATCCAAAGGGTTTTTGAATTCAAACGGTCAGACATCTCTTTACTTTACGAACGTTTTAAATGGAGGCAATTACTACCTGCAGATCCGTCACAGGAATTCATTGGAAACCTGGAGCAAGACGACACAGACTTTTACCGGTGGTCTGATGAACTATGACTTCACAACATCAGCAGCAAAAGCATTCGGTGACAACATTACTCAGGTTGATGCATCTCCGGTTGAATACGCTGTATACGGCGGAGATGTAAATCATGATGGTGCAATCGATCTGAATGATATCATACAAATCAATAATGATGCAAACAGTTTTGTTTCGGGCTATGTAATTACAGATCTAACCGGAAATAACCAGACTGATCTTGACGATGTGCTCATCGCATACAATAATTCTGTGGCGTTTGTAAGTGTAAAGAAGCCGTGAGGAGGAGTTATGAGATATGGGGTATGAATTATGAGACGAGAAAACAGATTTTATAGTTTGATATTTTCAATTTGAAATTAATTAAGAGCCGGGAGCGAGCCCCACAGAAAGTCTGAAAACATGAATTGCCTCAAAGTCTCGAAGACTCAAAGTTAAAAAACTGTCAAAAACAAAATCCTTTGAGCCTTTGAGTCTTTGAGGCAAACCAGTACAGTCTGAAAACATGAATTGCCTCAAAGTCTCGAAGACTCAAAGTTAAAAAACTGTCAAAAACAAAATCCTTTGAGCCTTTGAGTCTTTGAGGCAAACCAGACTTAGTCGTTTTCGGACAGTCTGTGGGGTTTGGGAACGAGTGGTGTTGAAAATTAATTTCACAGGAAGAATTTATCAATGTTAAACAATGCTGATTACCTATTGGAAGCTTTTTGTTGTTGGTGACCAAAAAGTTTGCACAAAAAGTGTTATAAATTTTAAAGATTACATATGCAAACTTTTTGGAACACCAACAACGGCAGTTTCAATTTTTTCATATTGATGTTTCCTTAGATAATAAATTAATAAAATCAATAAAATTAATAAATTATCAAATTGATAATTTTTCCGCCGAGGTTGGTATCCAAAACTCTGCAGAAGCAATGAGAAAGTATTCATAAATTTAAAACAAACTTTTTAGTCACCAAGCAAACACTCCACCGGCGAAAAAATTCATAGGGTTCTATTTACTCAAAACTTCCATTTAATCTTCATAATGTGATTCCATTTTCATCTAAAAATTGTAGAACCCATGGAGTGGGCAGAATTAGGGCCAAAAAATGGTCATTTTGATCGTGTGGAAAGTTAGTTTGTTCCGGCATTAATAAAGTACATAAACTTATCATTAAAGTGAAGAAACTTCAGTTCCGTAGGAGGCTTGGCTGGTGGGGGACCATCGATAATAACTGGAACGATTTCAGGTAGAGAATCATCATTTTCTTCCTTTAATTTAAGAGCATACATAATTTCTCTTTTTACCCATTTAGATTTGCTTGCTGCTTTAGACCAAAATAGAAAAAAAACATCGCATCTAGATATGTTATCATATATTTGTTTCTCCCATTTCTGCCCACTTTCCAGTGTTAACAAATCTTGAAAAAATTTTAATCTTACAACATTTAACATTTGAACTCTCTTCAACACTTCAGAACGATCTTCTGATGCGTATGAAATAAAGGCCAGTTGAAATCGGATCATTGTAGTCCAATCCCTTTCCGTCTCCAATGGTATCAATTTTGAGTTTATATAAATTACTTTCATTTTGAATTTTAATTGCCCAATAGGTACACTACTCATTGCGACGATTACTATTCCAATAATATTTGATGGTGGAAATTCCGGAGGTGTTTTAACGTCAAATTGAACAGCTGCAATTTTTCCATTCCATTTAATGGATAATACAGGTGTGTCAATAACAAAGCCTGTTAAAATTAGATTAAAATCTATTCGAGACTTTCTCGGTAATTTCTCGTCAAGAATAGTAGCAGCCCGAAAAATAGAGGATTCGTCTGCAGACTTTGCCAACTCTTCTAATCGTGTTGTTTGTTCATCTGTGTGAGCATACACCTGCACCAAAAACTGGTTTCCGGGTAAAACCTCTTTAGGAGCATAAACTGTACAATTAACTTCATCTTCAATATCAACCTTTTTAGGTTTATTTGTATAAAGTATTTTTCGCCACTGCATTTCTTCAGTAAGTTCTGTATCCCGTTCTTCGCGCCGCTTGTAAGTATCAGTGATATCCTCATTGTCATTTGAATCGTGTATATTATGCTTAAAATTGCTTTCAGCAAGTTTGTCTAATTGGTTATTGAAATGGGACTTTAAGTCTTTCATATTTTTGTAATGTAAAAAATCTTCAAGTTTATGAGAATGAAATCTAAAATAATCAGAATCCTTAAAGTAAATGAAGGTTTGTTTGTTGGTTTCCTTAAATTGTCTAAATTCTTCAAATAACAAATCTGAATATTTGTCTAATTCTATACCAAAAAGCATTACTGAAATGTCACTCTCTTCTAAATTTTTATGAAACTCATTTTGCTGTCGGTTATGTGACAACAGAACGCGAAAGTTTTCCCAAACAAAAAGTTTAAGAAAAACCCCTTTCTTTTCCAATACTTTATTTTTTCTTGCGATAAAGATTTCTAATTCTTTTCTGTCTGCTTCTAGTTCATACGATGATGCGAGGAATATTTTTATGCTTTTCATTCTTGTTGTAATAGGAAATTTAGGTTGTAATTCTAAATTTGCGAATTTAACTTTCTTTTATCGATCTCTCTCTAATCGGTGCGAGAGAAACTCCGGTAACGATAAAAGGAGCCCAGTAAAATGGATGTTCAAATGGTTTAAAAGCTGGTCTACTTTTACTTTTACCAATATAATAATCATGACGTTTGTTCAATTTTTCTTTCAACTCAGCTTTGTCCTCTAAATCTATACATTTTCTTAAATACTCCGCCACCTCAGCTGACCTAAGATTTCTCAACCAAGATTGGGCCAGTTTCAATGATTCAACACAATCAAGTTGACTCTTTACGTAAAAATTGTAGAATTTGTCCATCAACATTGCTGTAGAAAAATCAGGTACTGTCCATAAAGAACTAACGATACACGGAACTCCTGCAAGAATAATTCCCGCAGGAATTCCTACAAATTCATTTGGGTTTCGATTTAGTACATCCACCATACCTGTTTCACAAGCAGACAAGGTAACTAGATAAGCGTCAGATAAATCATATTCCTTGTTCTGCAGATCTTCCAAAGTCAAAGTACCATCTGCTAACATAAGTCCGGATTTTAAAGGGTATGTCCAATTATATGAGCCATGACAAGAGAAATGTATGTGACTCTGATTCTTTATGTTTATAGCAATATTTGACCTGTTTGCATCTATTCCAAAATTAATTTTTGAGTTTCCAAAATATTTTGAAATCATCTTTCCCTCATATCTCGAAAATATTAGGTTTGATTTATATCCAGGTCTCACGGGATCTATGACACCATAGAAATTTGAATTGTAAGTTTTTTTACTAATTTGTTTGATTGTATTCCGAAGTATATTTATTGATGGTGCATAACTTATTTTGTATTTATCGCACAGGTATTCATTTTTGCTGTTAGAAATTGTTATTGCGTGCAGGGGAAGTAAGAATAAAGCACCAGATGGAATTATTACCAGTGTGTCTATTTCCGGAGGAATTCTCAAAACTATTTTTGAAAGCAAATGTTTTTTAATCTTGTCAAGAACCTTGTTCATCTGCAGTTTGAAATTTTCCATGTTTGTATCACTAAGGTACGAACCTATCCATCCGCCATTCAAATCACCTTGGTCATCAAATGTTGCCAATAATTTTATTAGAGAGTCTTCTGTGAATTTTGGTAAATAAACACTATACAAATTTTCTTTGCCTTGACATGAGATGAATCCAACTGTTCCATACCCTGTAATGCAAAATGTTATAATTGCGGATGTTTTAGATGGCAAAAGCTTATTGAATTCCAATTGATCTGACGAGGGTTTCAAAAATTCTGGAGAATATTTCCGAACTTCCTGAATAGATTTTTCCAACTCTTTTCTTGCCAATATTGCTGATCTCTCTCTTAAATCGTATGCTTCAATATGGCTCTTGAAATTACCTTTTATAGTCACATCTTTTGTAAGAGAATTTTGTAACGTCCTTAACGCATCTAAATACTCATTCCAAATGGACTCGGTTACATTCAAAGGTCTGGGAAACTCAGTCTTAAGGGATTCTTCTAGAATTCGCGCTCTTCCCTTTTCAAGAAGATAGAATGCTTTTGCTGAATCACATAATTGAAATGCTGAAAATGCTGCTTTGTGGTAAATAAAACCATCTGTATTTACTTCAATTTCTTTGCTGTCAATAGATAGTCCTGATTCGTATAATTTGTCGCTTATCTTTACAGCCTCCTCAAAGCAGAGCAACGCATTTTGCCAATCCTTTCTTAAGAAATAAACATTCCCCAAATTAATCTTTGACCTTCTAAACTGATAAGGTGTAACTTCTTCAGACCTATACCGAAGGGCTTGCTTAAAGCATTCCTCAGCTTTGTTTAGATTTTTTCTAGTATTTTTTCCTTTACAAAGTGTATATGCAATTCCCAAATTATTCTGGCAAGTTGAGAATGCAAATGGGGATTGGTCTTCCGTATTTACTTCCAGTGCTTTATTGTAGTGATAAATTGCCTCATCATAATTTGAAATATTGAAGTAGGCATTTCCGAGTCCATAGTGTGTGAAAGAATAATCATCTGGATACGCCTCAATAGTCACATATTTTAAAGCACTATTAAAACATTCTATTGCTTTTTCAGTATTTTCCTTTTTACCTACCCACTCACGTTTCAGATACGCTCGACCCAGACTGGTAATTGTTTCTGCAAATTTCAGTGGATGGCTTTCAGGTGAAAGAAATTCTAAAGCATTTCTGAAACAAGAAATTGAATAGATAATATCATACTGCATATCTTTCGAAGGTAACTCAAGTAATGTCTTCCCTAAATTTGTTTGTGTAGTCGCATAATCAATGGGGGCTTTTAGAGGAGTTCTGTAGTTTAAAGCAGTTTCGTAGCACGAAACAGCACGGGCTTTATTATCATAAACATCACCGTCAGTACGGTCTGCATATAAATTTCCAATATTGTTCATTGTTTCAGCATAGTTCATTCCATCTTTGGTTCTTTCAAAGAACTCTAAAGCAATCTTATAGCAAATTAAAGATTTTTGAAAATTTTCAGAGAGATTGCCTTCCCTTCTGTAATAATATGCAATTCCTAGATTATTATTAGTTTGTGCATATCCTAATGAATTAGGTTCCGTAAATTTTAGAGATTCACTAAATTTAGTTATTGCTTTTTCCACATTCTTAGCCCGATTTTTAGGGAAAAGATCATAGATAATTCCGATATCATTTAAGATTGTTGCATACTCATTAGGATACTGTGATGAGTTGTAGGTTTTTAATGACTTCTCAAACCATTCTAATGCCAGAGTGAGGTTTCGTTCAAGATCGTATGGAATCTTCCCATATACGAAACCCATGTTTGCTTCTACATTTGCATAAAACTCTGGGTTATCATCATAATTTATTATATCTAAAATTTCTCCGTATTTTTCTAAGATTTGCAGCGCAATTCCTGGATTAACATCCAATTGATCTGATAATATTTCTGCTTGTATGAAATTCTCCATTGCACGAACAGGGATGTTTTCCTTATGATTTTTCAAATTGTTATGCAAAAGATCTTTAAAAATTTATATTTAGAAAATTAGATCTAAAAATAGATAAATTTTTTCTTACTTGACTATCAGTGCAACCAGGATGTTCTAATGTATAATCAATCATTGCAACCACAAATTTTTTTGCTTTCGCTGGACATTCCTCTCCTGCTGTAAGGATAGCCTCTTGAAGACGTTGTTGAACAACTTCAACTAAATCAAGCGCTAAAAATGCAAAGGTAAGAACCAAGACTCCGGCCCAGCGTCGTTCATCAGAATTTCGAAATTGCTGGAAATAAGACGTTATTTGTTTAAACTCATTTTCGACTTGATCACCTGAAGGGAGGACCCTTTGCCTCCTTCCCGCAATTTCATAAAAAGAACCAAGCATTGCATCATATGAAGCATTCCGGGCATCTTTAATTGAAATTTTGTTCTGAACGAGTTTCTCGGCAACTTCTGTTAGCATTGTAAACCTCCGGGTTTTTGGGATGAATTAAATAAAAACGGTTTCAAAATTATTTGTGATGTCTGTAAATATTTTGCAAAAAGATTCTATTAGGTTTATTGAATAAGAAAGTATGTTTCGATGTGATTCTTTCTTCCATATAATCTTTGTAAGTGTTCTCACTTAAAGTTACTGATTCCGTTTTGAATTAGCAACTAAAAAAGCCAATATTTTCCTGCTCTGTTGTAGTCACCAACAGCAAACACTCTGCCAATCAAATAATTCACAGGATTTTATTTATTTAAAACTTTTAAATAGTCACGCCTCAGAATGTGATTCCATTCTGGAAGTAAATAAGTTGGGTTGAGTAGGTTATGTAAGACATGTGGATTGAGTAGATTGAAAAAGATGTGTGAGTTAAGTGGAGAAAGCTAGAATGGGTTTAGTAGGTTGAGTAGTTTGAGAGGTTCAGTAGGTTAAGATTTGCTATTCCCTGCTTAATTAATACTTCTATTTCATCTGTAAAGACATCTATCATAATAATTTATTAATTATGTTCTTTGTTTTATTTTAAACCAATACACAAAAAGCTCCCTTTCTAACTGTTTATGATTTTCAAATTTTGATCGTATCACATCCCAAAACTTAGCATTATGTTTTCTTGAAATCATGTGAGCCATTTCGTGAAGGACAATATAAGATATCAGTTTCTTTGGTAAGTATTTCATGTTCGTATTGAAAGCAAGTCTGCCATACTTTGAGCAGCTGCCCCACTTTGATACCAAATCCCTGAAAGATACTCTCTCCGGTATTACACCTAATTCTACAGAATAATTCTCAATCATCTCTTTCACAATATCTTTCAATTTATCTAATTCTCTATCATGTAGTTTCTTGTTCTTAGACTCAAGCAGGGACTTCTCAATGAATGATTCTTTATTATTTATCCACCCCGAATATTTATTTATTAATTCGTCAGGCTGTTTTCCATAAGGAAGAACAATTATCAAATCACCTGTTTTGTATTCAAGCCGCGGATATTTTATATTCCTGTATCGTATCTCCAAAACATTATCTCCTATGCTCTGTAACTTACTAGTTTCTCACTTACTACATCATGAATTTCATTTATCTTTTCAAGTGTTATAGGATATTTGGTTTTTACTTTCATGAATAGAAACTGACGCAGCTTCGTCTCAACGGATTTTTTTAACTCTGTATTTTTCGTCCAGCCCGGGATCATCTCCTTTTCCAAATCATCAATCAAATTGCTAATTGAATCTAATAGGTCCTTATCAACTTCTATATTCAAGCTCTCTTTTAAGAATAACCAGATTGACATTTTCTTATCAGTAAGACCGAGTTCTCTTTGTGTCTTTTGAATTTCAACTATCTCACCGGAAATTAATTTTGCTTCTTCCAGTATCTCTTTTTCATCTGCAATTCTTTCCCTCCATTTCTTAACCAGCGCTTCAACTCTTTCAATTAATGACTCATATACAGGATTTTTATGCTTGTCAACCAATACGAACTTGTTCAAGGCAAATACAAGATTTGAAGCTTGTTCCTTTTTATCTTTAACCTTTTCTTCCACCTTTTTGATAAACGCTTCATTGATTACGGTTTCAACTTTCATGTCGACAATTTCTTTCACTTCTGTTTCATCGTGTATCAAATTAAGTGTTCTTTTAAAATACATATTCAGATAATCCTGATAGGTCTCATCTTTTGTAACAACTTTTATATAATTTGTATGTATAGCAGAAAGCCATTTGTAATTTTTTAGATTCTGGAGTTTAACCTCATCCGATCCAAGAAATTCATATAATCTTCTTAGCTGATTGTATTTATTTTTAAATTTATCTTCAATTTTCTTATCAGACGTTATTATTTCAATAGTTTTTTGCAGAGTTTGTCTTGTGAAATCTTTTGGGACTGCATCAAAAATTGTCATCAATTCATTTAACATTTTTACAAAGTCAGAAGCTAAATTCTCCATGTTTAATATTGCGCTTTGTATGTCTTCCTTTGAATAAGCCGCAAATGCTTTTTCAATTCTGTCAAATATTCCGACATAATCAATTATTAGCCCGCTTTCCTTCTCCTGATAAGGACGGTTTGTTCTTGCAATCGCTTGAAGAAGGCGCTGTTCCTTAAGTGGTTTGTCCAGATACATAGTCTGCAGAACAGGAGCATCGAATCCTGTTAAGAGCATTTCAGTAACAATCAAAATCTTCGGCTCCTTTTCATCTTTGAAATCACTTATGACTTTATCTGTTATTTCATTTATATCCGTTCTGTGATACTTCTTTTTTATTTCATTCATATAACCGTAAATTTCTTCATCATCAGCATCGTGAGTTGGATCATAGGTCATAACAATATCCGAATAGGATGCCGGAAAGAACTCATCTATTGCACGTTTGTATCTTACGCATGCTTTCCTGCTCGCCGTTACTACCATTGCTTTATAGTTTCCTTCGACGTTTTCTCTGAAATGCATAGCTATATCTTCTGCTATTAGTTTGATCCTTCTGCGGTCTTCGAGAAAAACGTTTATTGTATTTAATTTTCTTCTGATACCTTCCTTAACTTCTTCTCTGTAATCATCGGGTATCTCATCATATTCACCTTTTAAAAAGTCTTCAAGTTTTTTCCTGTCAAGATGAAGTTCGTCAAGTCTAGGCTTGTAAGTAATCTTTTTAGTAAAACCGTCTGCAATAGATTCACTGATAAAATATTTGTCCAGATATGTTTCTTCAGGAGGATATGAAAATTCATTGTAAGTACTCTTCCCGGTTTTTGATACCGGTGTGCCGGTAAATGCAAAGAAGAAGGCATTTTTTAAAATGCTTTTCATCTGACTTGCAAGCAATCCATATTGTGAGCGATGTCCCTCATCAATGAAACAGATCACATTTTTCCTTTTTGATATGGTTTCATGAGCGGATGCTTTTATTATTTCAGAAATCTCTTCAAAATCACCGGGTCTGAATTTATGCATTAATACAATGAATACTCCACGCATTCCTCTGAATGAATCAGCAGAAATTACTTTTTTCAATTCATCTATTGAGCCAATTACTTTTGGCGAGGCCATATCCAATGCATGATATTCCGTTGCAAGCTGTGTCTCAAGATCTTCTCTATCTATCAGCAAAAACTGTGTCGGATTTTCCAGTGTGCTTAAATTCTGTAAAATGTTTGCAGCAGAAATAATTTCAAAAGTTTTACCTGATCCCTGCCAGTGCCAGATCAATCCTTTGTTCTTGTCACTCTTTTCCTGATTATAAGATATTACCCTGTCAACGATTTTATTCACAGCTCTCATTTGCATGTATCTTGCTATCACCTTTGTGAACTCTCCCTTCTCAACCCTTACAAACAGGAAGTTCTTTACAATCTCAAGCAATGTTTCAGGTTTAAGCATTTGAATAACTGAATCCACACTGTCCATTTCTTCAGACTTCCATTCGTAAGTCTTATAATCATTCCGCCATTGAGTTATTGGAAAATATCTTGCATTAGAATTAGCTCCTACACCAATTTGAACATACTTATACAGTTCGGGTATTTTTGAAAAATAATCTATTATCTGATTGCACGCATTCCGCCAGCTTTCAGCGGGATTTGTCGGATCTTTGAGTTCAATGTCAACGAGAGGGATGCCGTTTACATAAAGCAATATATCATTCTTTATACTTTCAGCACCTGAATGAATAACCTGACTGCTTATCGTAAAACTATTGTTTGTAATATTTTCGTAATCAAATATCTTTGTAAATCTTACAACACCGTCGTTTTCATACTTTACAGGAATACCCTGCTTATAAAAACTTAAAATCTTTTTTGCACCTTCAGGACTTGTTGATGCAAACTTAAGTTCATTAATTACCCTCTTTACATCAGTATCAGTTATATCATTCTTCTTATTAAGCAGTCTTATCCTTTTATCCAATTCTATTTCTAATAACGGTTCATCTATACCGGTTCTGTTCAATAATTCGGGCGAGACATATTCCCAGCCTAGCTTTACAAGTTCGTCAATAAAGTGTTTTTCTAATTCGAGTTCGTTTTGATTCATTTGTTTATTTCATTGTGATTCTTTTTTTGCCAGTAAGTAAATCATTCATTAGTGATTTTTTTATATTTAATAGTTTATCCCGGTGTGATACTTGAAATTCTATTCTTTTATCGATATTTGATAAGATCTGTCCTATTAGAATTTGTTCATCTAGTTTACTGACAGGGATATTTAATTTTTCAAAGAGAGATTTTTTTATTATAGGAACTGCGGCTGTTCCTGAAAAAGATTTAATTTTGTCAGCAATTTTTAGAATTGAATAATATACAAAGTTCAAATCAAAATTCTTTTGATCTAAAATGATGGAGTTTATTTGCTGATTTGTAGCAGAATTCTCAGAAGTGATTCCGATTTTTCCAATCGTTGAACCAATGCAAACTATCATTATAGTATTTATTGGAAGTAATACACTGGTCTTCTTTGCAGCTTCTAAAGAAATTGTTCTTTCGGTCGTTGATACAAACTTTTTATTCTTGATATCACCTGGCGTTATGAATGGAATATTCCCATTCCAATATTCCTTTCTTGTGGTAGGTGGAGTCTTTCCTGTTACAACCATACCCAATTCATTTATACCTTTTACCTCCCATTCCTTTGGTATCCTCCCTATCTTCGTTTCCTTAAATTCACTGTGTTCGATCCCTTCAGTAAGCAGCTTCTTCATCATCGCATTCTTGATTCTCTCAGTCCGCTTTATTGCTTCATCAGACTTCTGTATTGCATCATCTACTGTGGTAAGTATTTCTGCGATTGCTTTTTGCTCGGGGAGAGGAGGAAGTGGAATTTCTAAATTCTTAATTTGATTAACGGTAATAGCCTTGAATGTTGATCCCATTCCCTGATTCTCAATAAAATCTTTTTTAAACTGAAACCAGTAAAAATAAAATCTATTATTGTTTTGTCGAAATCTCAAAGCCGCTAATCCTCTTCCTATACATAATCTAAAAGGAGATATATTCACATCGCCTACAGGGGCTCTCACAGAAATTAACAAGTCACCTTCCTCTGCAAACTTTATTGGATGAGTTGTAAAGTTAACAGGCTTTGGATATTTAAACCCAAATTCTGTTTTTCCTTGGAGGAATGGTATTCCGTTATCAGTATTGTAAGAATTTGATGGGGGTGACTGACCCATTACAATCTCACAATCTTGCAATTGACTTAATTTTATTTCATTCCATTTATTCATTTCTGATAGTTATTGTTGCCTTTATTCTGTTAGTTAATTTTTTGCATAGTTCTTCAGCAGTTTCCCATTCAATGTGATTGAATTGCCTTGTATCAAAATGCAAGTTTCCGATTTCATCTTTTTTACAGGTCCAGATTACAGGAACTCCAAGACCCATAGCAAAACCGGCTTCAAAGTAAACTCCTCCACGATTTCCCGTCATATCGGCTACAAGAAATCCGCTGTTACGAATCTCAGCTATGATCTCGTCATCTATTTTGTTATTATGTTCTTTTAAATCGATTTTCATCGGTTGATAATTGCAGTCCGTCACTGCTTTTCTCAAACCGTTTTCATAAACATCACTCATTGTAGGATCAAACCACATTGCAATGAAAGCCTGATTCTTTTTAATTGTTTCTCTATTCAATTCATCAAGCCGGCTCCACCCATCCATCAATAGAGTATAATCATAACTCCCTTCATCGCTTATCAAACCATTACGAACAAGTTGAGCTAAGTAGAACCGCAGTTCATTCGGTTTGTTTGCAAATACAACAGGGTAGTCGAGAGCTGCATCAATCGAAACTCTTTCTCCTGGGTGATTCGATTTTTTTTCAAAATACCGGAGAAGTAAATTTACCTTATCCGATATGTTCCGAGGAACAAAGTAATAGTCAAGCAGAGAAGGATCTTCAATCTTTTGAAGTACATTAGAAGAAATTGTTATCATTGGGAGATCATATTCTAAAATGTATCTTGTAATTCCGGAGAACGTACTTTTATACTTGTCATATGCTCTGTTATTTATAAAGACGCTTGACATTCGTCCTGTCATTCGAACATGCCCGCATCTTCTACAGTTGTATTCGATAATGTCTCCTGGAACATTTATCAATTCAACTTCTAAGCCACATAGATTACAGTTTTTCATATAAATATAGTTTAAATTTAATTTTGAATTTGACTCTTATTCAAGTGTCAGGACTTCACTAATTCTTTTCTTACCAACTTGTTCATTGTTTAAGATTATCAAATTATTTTTACAAACTCTTTTCTTATTGTTTTAAAAATTTCAAAATCTGTTTTCAATTCTTCAAGAGTTGGCTCACGATGAATCTCAATAGGGTTACTGTGACCTTTAATGAATCCACAACATCGTTCAAAGATTTCGTTTAGTTTTTCTTTATGCTTATTTATTAAATTACCATCAACCCTAATGAAATTTGTTAATGCAACATTTTTTTTATACCGTCTTACAGTACCCCCAAGTATTTCGACTTCGACAAATAACTCAATGGCCGCTCTTAGATATCCATAACCATCAGATGCCAGCGCACTTTCAGATAGACTTTTTGAGGAATTATTTATGATTTTATTTATCTCTGTAATGCAAGAATTTACACTGTTAATCTCATCAAGAATTTCTGAAACTAGGCCACATTGACCATATTCGCTTTTTAAGTTGTAGTATTTATGTTCGATATTCTTGTTTATTGACAACTTGCTATTCTGCATGATGCTGTTAAACAATAATATGCTGTGAGTGAAAACTATAACCTGACGTTCACCTGAAAGTTTTGTTAACCTTTTTGCTAACTCATCAATCATATCATGGTCAAGACTGCTTACCGGATCATCAAACACAACCGGAGATTTTGAATTATCAAGCTGCAATTCAGTCAAGAATTCCGCAAGTGCTATTGCCTTTTGTTCACCTTCACTAAGAATATCTTTCAATAAATAGTTTGAATTCATTTTTTGCTGAATTCTTGATTGTCCCTTTGCAGTTCCGAAGTCGAGGTCAATATTAATTTGTGATTTCCTCAAAGCCTGTAACTCTTCATTAAACTTTTCTGTGAAATTTTGTTTAATTAATTCTTCCCTGGCTTCAGAAGTTTTTCTGCTGATGGACATTGTATTTAAGAAGGATCGACTTTGATTGAGTTTGTAAACCATCTTCTTATTTTTAATAACCTTTTTTACTTCTTCAACTTTAGTAGACAAGAATTTCCTGTCTTTTAATTCATTTATCTCTATAGTTAATTCGTTTTCCTTTACCTTAATATTTGTTAATAAAGAAGTTTTATCTGAATGCAATTTTTCAAGTTCTGATTTTTTACTTTCCAAAAACCCAACTATGCAATCATAATCAATATCGAAATTTGTAGATTCATCAACATTCTGCTCGAGAATCTGCTGTTTCAAATTTTTCATTTTCTCATTGTAATCACACATTATAGTTGGTTGTATAATAGAACCATCTTCATTTACTCCAAAAGTGCGTTGATGAAATTCCAATGATGCGCCCACCAAACTTAACTCAGAAATCAAATATTCCCTTCGTTGTTTGATTAATTTGATCTGATCCTGAGTTGTATCATTTAACATTTTCTTATAACTGGAGAGAAGGATCTTAGCTTCTTCATCTAAGAGGTGCCTGCAGTATAAGCAAACACTCCCGTCTGAATCAGGAAAATTTGCATCATTTATTTTCTTAATTAATGCATCCGCAGATTTAAGGAAGTCCAGGAATTCTGTTGAATCATAAAACTCAATGCCTCTGGTTTCAGCAATTTCTCTTAAACTAATTTTTGAAGTATTTTCAAGATTCAAGAGTTGTTTGTTTTCGCTTTTAATTTCTTCCCAAACATTTGAATTAAGAACTTTCTTAGCAGAAGTGACTTCAGAAATTATATTAGTAAGCTCATCAATCTGAAGTTTATAATTGCTAATTTCATTTTTTATTAAAGCGGGATTAAGATTTTTTAAATCTTCCACTTTTTCATCTAATTGTTTCTTGTTATCATCAGTGAAAGTGGATAACTCAACTAACTTTGTTTCTCGTGAATCCGGAGAAAGACTTTGTATCAATTCAAATTGTGGAGTGCCCTTAGATAACATATCTTTCCATAATATATCTGTAGGATAATCTCTCGAATAAGAGTCCAACATTCTCGTGAGTGAATCAAGCTCCGATGAAATTATATTAAATAGATGAAATCCTATCGGTGAGACAATAAGATCTCTATCTTCAGTTAATGAAAAGCTAACACAATCATTGTTAAAGAAACAAATATTGTGTAATTCTTGGTTTGAAGATTTACCATCCCATCTGAAAGGAAATTCTTTACCTTCTGATTCATATTTTAATAATGCGGATTGAGATTCAGGTTTTTTACTTATGTCAGAATATATTACATTGTCCTTTATATAACTAAATCCAAGTGCTTTTAAAATTCGACCATATCCGGTTTTTCCGGATCCATTCATTCCATAAATTACTGTCAGATTCTTAGAGAAAATAATTTCTTGACCTTTTGCAAGTCTATTTACTCCGTTGATTTCTGATAAGGATGTTAATGTTAAATAACTCGAACTTGGTGAATACTTTGGTTTTGTGATATCTAGAGCCGACAAACCGCTTTTCAAATCTATTGCGCCGAGAAAATGATCAAATACTTTTTCTCTTTCCTGTTTAGTAAGATTGCTTTCTTTTTGAACTACTAAGCTAACCAGAAGCTTGCTCCAATCACCGAAACTTGATGTCCATTCCCAAAGGAAATCAGTAATATCTCTTTTAGTAGATGTTGATGACATGTGATTTTAAATAATTTATGAATAAACTTTATACTATTACACCTTTCAGTTGCATCATACACAATCCTTAATAATCAAGTTCTTTCAAATACTTCTCAATCTTCACTTCATTTTCCGCAAGCTCTTTTTCAATTTTCTTAAGCTCCTCCCATTCTTTCATAATGTCAACGTGCTCTTCTTCGGCTTCAGCAAAGACGTATAATGAGACATTTAGATTAAAATCATTCTCTTTTATTTCATCGAGATCAACAATCCTGTAAAAGCCGTCTTCCGAGGTAGTTCCTTTATAAGCCGAGACTATCCTTGAAATGTTTTCTTCGCCAAGTGCATTCAGACGTCTGACTTCCGGATGTTTTATAAATTCACTCGAAGCATTTATAAATATTATTTTATTCTTCAAAACATTTCTCTTATGCTTGTTCAAAATAATAATAGCACCCGGAGCACCGGTATTGTAAAAAAGTTTTTCGGGAAGAAGTATAACGCACTCTATATTATCGTCGATTATAAACTTCTCACGAATAGATTTCTCTCTTCCGCCGCGGAATAATGCTCCGTTATCAATCACGATTCCTACTCTCCCTGTTTCATCTTTTGCAGATGCCCACATGTGAGAAATCCAAAGCCAGTCGGCGGACTGGTCGGGAGAAAATCCGTATTTATTGTATCTTTCTTTCCACAACTCACCTTTTTGGACAATGCCTTCACCGTAGCCATTCTGATTCCAGGGAGGATTCGCAAGTATCAGATCAAACTTTTGAAGAGTTCCTCCATCTTTAAACTTCGGGTAAAGCAGCGAATCTCCGTATTCCGGAACACCGTTCTTAATTCCGTGAAGATACAGATTCATCTTAGCAATGGAGCGGGTTTTATAATTTCCCTCCTGCCCGAACAGGAAGAGACGTTTAGACTCTTCTTCACCATATTTTTCTTTTACAAAGTAATGCGATGAAATGAGCATACCTGCAGAACCGAGCGCCGGGTCATAAACACTTTCATTTGGTTTTGGCTCAAGGAGTTCAACAAGAAGTTTAATGACTTCACGCGGTGTGTACACTTCACCTTCTTTTGCTTTCTGCGGTGCAAACATTTTGATGAGCCATTCATATGAATCGCCAAGCACGTCAGAAGATGCACTTTCAAGTGAATTGATGCTGAATAGTTCAACCAGCTGTGTAAGAATTTCCTGATTCTCTCTGTTGCCCACAAACTGAGCGAAGTCAAAATTTTCAAAAACATCTTTATATCCCGGATTTTTTTCTGCCAAAGCTTTCATTGCTTTTGAAAAATTTTCTGCAAGTTTTTCCGGATACTTTCGAATGTTTTCCCAAAGATATTCTTCAGGAATTATGAAATCATGATATGTAGGATTTTCAGCGTTTTGTTTTGCATCTTCATCGGAAAGGTGATAAATCTCAACAGATTCTTTGTATGCCTTATCGTAATCTTTGTGCCATTTATCACTAAGCTTTTTGTAAAAAAGCAGAAGTAATATAAAGGTGTAGTCTACCTTTGTTCTTATCAGATCAGCAGCATCCTTTAATAATGTTTCCAGGTCGCTTCTTGTAAGAATGTCCTTTTGAAGTATTTTATCCTTAGGGTCTAAAACTCTGTATATTTTTTTTCTGCTGTCATCCAGGTCCATTTGAGTTTCGATGAGACCGGCTTTCTTAAGTTCCGAAAGCATAACCATAATCTTTTCGTCTTTATCTTCGAATTTGCTATCCAATGCAGATTTTACATCTTCGAAGTAAAACTCATTAGTTCCGAAATTTTCCTTGATCAGTTTATATCTTGATTTAAGCCAATTTTGCATATTTGAGTATTATTATTTTTTGGATGTACAAAAATACTAAGAAAATATTTTAAATGCAAATTTATTATATAAATTATTTTAAATTTGTTTAGGTAAATTCAAACCATAATAAGCCGCTTTATTTTTAATTTTTTGTTCATTATTTTTGTCTGTTCAGGTTTTCTGAACAAACTAAATTATTGAACATGGAATATTTAATCAATTACATTAGAGATAAGCTTAAAAAAGATTATAATATCGATTCACATTGGGTTGCGTCTCCATATTGGGAAAAAAATGACTATGATGGCAAATTGGAACTAACATATAGACAAATATCCGAGACATTTCAGGTTAATCATAAAAAGCATATCAAGAGATACCATATAGCACAATTATTTCAGCAACTTCCAGATCCTGGAAAAACAAGATTAATAATTGGTGAAACCATTGACAGGAAAGCAAAAAAAGCAATCATAGCACATGGGGCTAACTACATTGACGGTGCGGTAAACATGTATATTGCTGCTGACAACATGTTAATTAAGATAGAAGGAAACAAATACGAACTTGGTGAGCAACAACAGGGAGCAAAACTATTTAACAGGAGTACATTCAAAGTTATATTTGCTTTGCTTGTAAAAGAAGATTTAATCAATCAAACATACAGAGACATTGCTGAATATTCCGGAAGTTCTTTAGGTAGTGTTAATAATGTGATCAATCAGCTAAAGGTGAGCAATTATGTAATTGAATTGGATAACGAAACTTTGAAAATCCAGAACAAAAAAAACTTATTGGAGAGATGGATTGACAGCTATGAAGAAAAATTTAAGATAGATTTGTTCATCGACAGGTGTGATATAAGAAATGAAGATTGGAAGAGTCTCAAATTCGAATATGGCATGACCATGTGGGGTGGAGAACCGGCCGCTGAGATATTGACGCAATACCTTATTGCAAGAGACTTAATATTCTATACAGAGGAAAATACAAGCGAACTAATAATCAAATATCGAATAGTTCCAAACATAAACGGAAAGACTGAGATTTATAAAAAATTTTGGAACTTCGACTTAAAGGAATTCATAAATACTGTTCCCCCGCTTTTAATTTATGCCGACCTGATCGGAACTGACGAACCTCGAAATTTAGAAACTGCAAAAATAATTTATGAAAGATATTTACAGGATAAATTCGAGTGATCTAAGAATAGGAGGATTAATGGATGTCTTCATTCCTCTCGAGCGAACTCTGAAGAATTTAAATATTGATTTTTACTTTATTGGTGCTATAGCAAGAGATATGATGACATTAGTACATAAGGAAAAACTTTTTAAAGCCACAATGGACATTGATGTTGCTGTAATGGTATCAAGTATTGAAGAATATGAAGAGATTAGAAGAACTCTAATAGAAAGAGAGAATTTTGTTGAAGATAAATCGGAACCTTATCGTTTATATTTCAATGATAAAATTATTGATATTCTCCCATTTGGGGGTCTTGAAAATACCGATGGCATTGTAACATTGGAAGGAAGGGATTTAGTCTCAATTTCAGTATTAGGACTGAAGGAAGTGTATGGACTTGCAGAAACGCTAGTAGTTGATAACAGACTAGAGTTTGCTGTTTCGAGTCTCGCAGGACTTTGCATATTAAAACTTGTAGCTTTTTCAGAAAGACCTGACCGACGCGCGAAAGACATTTATGATTTTAATTTTATCGTAGAGAGGTATGCTGATATGAATTTAGATTATATCTGCGACTGTCATCACGATATTATGAATAATGGTTGGAATGAAGAGCTTTCAGCAAGAGTGCTTGGTAGAGACATTGCCGCAATTATAAGTGAGGAAGAAATTGTAAAGAAAAAAATTTTAGAAATCCTGGATGAAAATATTTCAAGAGGTTATGACTCAAGGATTGTTCAAATTATGGCAATGAGTTCAAATAAAAACTTAGAAGAAAAGCTTAACACAATTAATGCAATTAAGAGAGGTATTCTTGATAAAATAGACAATTGATTTAATCATGATTTTCAGTCCATTATATAGAATAATTCATTTAAGAGAAAGTGATTCTTAAAATCTTATTTTTCCCCCACCAGCACACCATTCCTCATTTTATCCAGCTCCTTATTTACCCATATTCTATTATAAAAATACTCTTCATAGTTATTTAGTTTGTTATGGAGTTCGTCTGCACCTGTCTTCATTCTTTTAACGTCAGCTGAAACTAATTTCAATAGCGCATTATAATATTTTATAAACAATTCTGTCTTTCTCTTTATTCTGGCTGAGACATCTTTGCTTCTCATTAAAAATTTTTTCAATGCTAAAAGATGATATTCGGCAAGTGTGTATTCGGCTTTTTCAAAATATATTTTCAGCTGGAGGGTCCTTGAGTTTATGTATAAATTGTGATGTGAGACCTTGACCAAATGACTTAAAGCTTCTTCGTATCTTTTTTCAAAAAAAAGTATGAAAGCGGTGCAGTGATTATAAACACTTTCTTTTAATTCAGGTATTACAAACCCGATATTCTTATCAATAAAATTTTTTGCCCACACAGTTTTTCCGAGCCTCACCGCATTAAGCACTGCATTCAAGAACATATCAGTTGGAAATTGCCCATCTGAGTCAATAGCATTTATCCTGAATAGCTCAGTTTTCATGTAAAGCTCATCATGCACTTTGTGAAGAAATTTTATATCAGATATTTTAACTTCTGTTTCCGCTAAAGACATTTTAACTCTCAAATATCCCTCTATGGACAATAAACAAATAAACCTCAGCCTGTTCTTTACTTTTTTCTTATTCAAATTATAATAAGAAATTAATTTACGCACATACTTATCATCAAAGTACAACCGCAGCATCAGGTCATAATAATAAATCACTATTTCAGGGTGGTTGATTTGAAAAAAATCCTCCTTGTCTTCAAATTTGAATTTTATAAATTGTAAAGCAGGGTCTTTAATAATTTCTGCCTTTATCTTTTCATTCTGTTCTTTCAAAAGACAACTATAAGAAATTAGCTTATTATAAATGTAAAATACATCTGCTGCCTTTGAATATTCATTAACATTTTTCGAAAATTCCTCAAGAGAAGCAAAGCTGTAACAAATTAATACCTCCGATCTGAACTGCAGCATGATTGCGTAATCATCATAGCCAACCGGAATGTGTTTTTTGAATTCCTCGTTCAATGCCCCGAGATTTTTCCTGAATCTCTTTTCTAAATTATTTAACCGCATGTAATTCAAAGAAACAATTTTATTCCTTATACTGTAACGGTCGTTTACTTTTTGTGATAAGAATCTTTCAAAAAGTTTCATAAAGTCGGAGCAAAGCTTTCTTATTTTATCGTGATTGATTTTTCTCTGAGAATAGACATTCAGCGATAATTTCCTCGGGCTTACATGGTCTTTTTGAATTGAAGGATAATTTTTTTGGAGGTAGTCAAATAGCTTTCTCACTGATTTGGATTTGTTAAAATATGGTGAATTAATAAACTCACCAAACCTTTCAAATTCCTTTACAGGAATGCTGTTAAAAAATTCTAACATGAAGAATAAAAAAAGTTAATCTCCGCAAACCCTTTAAAGATAAGGTTTTGCAGGAGTATTTTCACAAATTAAAAAAATTGTCCTTTGACAAAAAGGTAAAGTCTCAATAGTTTTGTTCAAACAATTTGTCAAATATTTCTGATATACGCAATAGGCTTCATCACAGCAAAAATTTTTTAGAACTTTAAACCAATAAAGTAACATGAAAAATTCCAATGAAGCAATAAATAAAATCTTCAACAAATCCTTTTTAATTTCTCTTTTATTTTTTATCCTTCTTAACAGCACAACCTTCAGCCAATGGATTCAGCAGCATCCTCCTCAGGGTATGGGAATCGTTCTGAGTATAGATTTCTTTAATTATCAAAATGGTATTGCAGGGGGATGGTACCCGGATCCATTAGATAATAGTATTTCAGGAAAGTCCTTTTATACTGCTGACGGCGGTGCTCATTGGCTATCATCCGTAATCCCTTCCTCTGTCAGGGCAATTACAAATATAAAATTCATTTCAGAAAACACTGCCTTTGCAGTCGGAGCCATAAACTCGTCAGTTGCAAATGATAGATCATCATATTCATGGAATCTTTTCAGATCGGAGGATCATTATCGCTCAGCAATGGGTATTACAGGCAATATTACCTATTCTGCGGTTACATTGAAAACAACTGATGCAGGTGCTTCATGGTTTATCTTCGGAAATGTTCCAGATGATTTCAGTTATTTGTATCAGTTGGAGTTTATGAATCAAGATAATCTTATCGTCATCGGAACGCGTCAAGCGGGCGTTAACTTCTCCGGTAAATTAGCAATAAGCACTGACGGCGGCACCGGATGGACCAATGTTAACCTGCCTCTGAATTCAGGAGATTTGAATGGACTTCAATACATTGATGGGAAAATTTTTGCAGCAGGATTTGAAGAGACTTCGGCAAATGGTACCAAAGGTATAATATTAAAATCTGATGACAATGCAGTTTCATGGATTAAGACGACATATCTTGCTGACAATGGATTTAATGACATAAAATTTACAGATAAAATAACCGGTTATGCGTGCAGTTACTATTTCACAGATTCTGAAATTCCAAACTCAAGAATTTACAGGACTACAAACGGAGGGGATTCCTGGAATTCTCTCAATTTAAATCTTGACTCTGTCATTATAAACAAAATTGGTGTTTGCAGAAATACAGGAGTTGTAACTATCCTTGGAAATAAGTACGGTGATTTTCAAAACTCCCCGGACTATGGCCGGTGTATTATTCTTCGCTCAACTGATTACGGTGAAAACTGGACTTCGCGGGGCTCCGGGATCAACCGGAGTGTGATCTTAAGAGATATTGACTTTCTGGATTCATACAATGCTTACATTGCGGGTTTTCTCCCAAATTCGGGCAGCAGTGGCGGAGTAATGGATCCTCATATTTATCATACGACAAATGGCGGCAATGGAAATACATACAACCAAACGACCGGTATTCCCGATGACTTTCTATTGTTTCAAAACTATCCGAACCCTTTTAATCCGGCTACACAAATTAGATTCACTTTGACAAGAGATGAATTTATTTCTTTAAAAGTTTATAATACTTCAGGAAAAGAAATAAGAACTCTCTTTGAAGGTCAGCAAATCGCCGGTTCATATACAATTGCATTTGACGGAGCAGGTGTTCCATCAGGAATATACTTTTATACTTTAACAGCTAAAAATTATTCTCGCACACTTAAAATGACTTTGCTCAAGTAAATCTGATATGAGTCTAATGCAAACATTAATTCTTATAAATATTATGATTACATCAACCGGGATATCAATGTATTTTCAGTATGGTAAGAAGAAAAATATTTTCTACTCGTTGGCATATTCGCAGGACTTGAATGTAAATTCGTTCAACGGGAATGTATATCCGTACGACAGGAATGTAAAAATGAGCCGTGCGAATGGAGCATCACACAGTACGTTGGTCCAAACAAGTAGCACGATCATACATTCGTACTTCCTGAACAAACATTCCTGCAGCTGGAGTTTACCAACATACAAAGCGATGGTACATTCGTATAATGCGAATGTTTCGACACGAAGTGTGAAAGTATATTCGTACAGCATTATTGTACATTCGCATCGTAAGAATATGCATTCACACAGTACGATGTTCCCAACACCGGGAATGTTGGTACAAACTCATTACACGAATATACATTCAGGTAATACGAAAGTTCAAACACACACCACAAACATTCCAACAAATCATTCTGCAAATTTAAAAATGTCGATTCATTAAAGAAAACTACCTTTTTGATTTTACATAAATCCTGGAAAACAGGAAACTTAAAATAAATCAATCTAATAAATCAGATCTGCTAACCTACTAAATAGGAAGCAGGAAAGGAGATGTTTCAATGAAAAACGATTTCATCCCGAGAAGGGACGGAGACCTCGATTCGTTTGAGGAAAATTTCATTAACAAAATTGATATTCATGCGCAGGTGCTTCAGCTGGATCCGGCAGAAGTCACAGGTGCTAAGAATATAGTTCTTGAACACAGGAACGCATTTTCCCAGATGAACTCAAAGAAAGCCGAATCAATGGCATCAAACGAGCACAACAGACTTAGCAGAGAGAATGCAGTAATAGAGCTGCGGCGTTTTGCAAAGAAGGTGAAATCATCAAAGCAATACACAAGAGCTATTGGTGATGATCTTCGGATAATCGGATCAGATTCTTTACTACCGATTCATGAAGATCTAAAACCAGTTCTCAAGGTAAGTTACAACGGACAGCAGGTGATAGTTAAGTACAGAAAAAACTCATGCGACGGGATAAGGTTGTATTCGAGAACCGGAAGTGAACCTGAATTCAAATTCATTGCAGTAGAGACCGGAACTTTCTTTACTGATTCGAGACCAAAAGCAGATATGAGCACACCCGAGCAGCGAGAATATTATGCAATTTATTTGATCGATTATAACGATGTTGGACGGGTTTCGGATATAGTGAAGATTGTAGTACCGTGATCTGAATAATTTTCAAGCGATCACAACCCAACCCCTCGTTCACTGTAACAAGACTTGAATGCAGCTTCTTTACCCTTTCCCTTGGACGAGGCTGTCTCAAAACTCTTGCTTAACCACAAAGTCACGAAGACACTAAGAAAAAAGCCTTGATTTCATTTTGCTTTGAGCCTTTGTGTCTTAGTGGTAAAAATGCTTTCTTAGTTTTGAGACAGCCTCTGACAAAGGGAAGGGGAAAGGGGATGGGTTTCTCCCGGTGCATCGAAAGCAAAGTAAACAAAACAACATCACTCGATACTTCTCGGGCAGAGACACTCTGACTCTGTCTGAGTATCCGGATGCAATGAACCATTTTGAATATGAAAACTTAGATACGATTATCATTGCACCTGATTTAGGATCGCATGATTTCGGAAGAATATCTGTCATTGGCAGTTTTACAAAACACATTTTAAAAAAGCTAAATTTAAAAAATCAGACTTATGGGAAAAATATTTGCGGGTAAGCCGCAAGAGTATCCTTTATTCACCGAGCAATTTTTCGAGCTTCATCTTAAGGACCTTGAAATTAGAAAACATGAGCTTGAGAATAAGAGGATCCAATATGAAAATAATTATGAGTTTGCTAAAAACTCGCTAAAGGTTCAATCGGAAGATATCAAATGCATGAGAGAGATAGAAAGAAAAAGAGAAAAAAATTTATTAGTTATAATAACAGTCGTCATAATATTATTTTTTTCTTTGATAACGCTTTCAATGTTTATGAATAAAGATGAGCTGTTAATTGAGATGGCAAAAATAGTTGGATACATATTCGGAGGAGGAGTGACAGGTTATGGGTTAGGACTGCAAAAGGGAAAGAGAAAAGAGAAAGTTGAAGTCGCTGGGTAAAGCTCGTTTCAAGGTCTTTTCGAAATTTGAAATTTACTTCATGTCCCTCCTCATATGCCTGCCCGATCAGGTGGGGGATAAGGTGGGGTTTTGAAGAGGAAACAATATTTTCTATAATTAAAATTAATGAGCAATGAGTAGAAAAAAAAATCAACATGTTGTCCCGCACCAGGGCAAATGGGCAGTGAAAGGATTCGGGAACAAAAAATATACAGTAATGACAAAGTTCAAGAAAGATGCAATCAGAATAGGCAAGAGAATTGCTTTAAATCAGAAGTCCGAACTTTTTATTCATAAAAAGAACGGTGTGATAAACAGGAGAAATAGTTATGGTAATGACCCGTTTCCGCCGAGAGGGTGAGTGGAAAAGCAGATAGTAACACGGGAGCCCGCTGAAGTCAAAGGTGGAGACCGGGAAAGGACTGTTAATGGATTCTTTCATTCTTGAAATCCTCTTTGTTCTCATATTAAAGCTACTGAATAATTTCTATTTCGGTAATAGGGTGAATTTCCCAGGCAGTTGCTCTGATATTATCATCATCACCCGGATCTGTGTTCTCTGACTCGGTTATATGCTGCCAGTCAAAAAACAACCAGCCCTTTATTTTTACTTTGTGCTTTTTCAGAGTATTCCTTAACAGTGAATTATTCATGGTTATTCCGAGTCCGACAAATAATATTTTTCTTAATCTCGGAGTTATTTCCGCAACGACAACTTTTCTTTGTGACGTTGAATTTTTTGTCCTGACAAGTTCGATATGAACGTCCTGTAAATTCTGTCCGGTATGAGAACAGTTGCATGATTCTTTACTTCCCCATTTCACCTCACTGACCCACGCAATAATTTCTACAGCCTTGTTTTCTCTAAATCTGCCTACATCATCTCCGGTTGTTAAAAAGGAACTGAACGAAACAGTATTATCAAAATCATTTGTCGAGGGGATGTTATACCGGTTTTTCAATCTGTTCATTGTTTTAATATATTCTCTGTCTGATTCACCTTCCATACCACATCCGTGAAATATATCCTGGGAGAATAACGGTGAGATGTGTAAGAAAATCAAAATAGCAATTAAGCAATACTTCCTTATTTTGATCATTGCAGGGGAAGTTAACAATTGAAAATTAATAATAACTTTTTCGAGAAAACTTTTCTCTCGTTCGGTTTAAAAATAATTCAATTCTTTTATCATATCAAGATGAATTCAAAATCGTTTTGCGACAAAGAGTTTACATTCCTGAAGCGTTGTTGTCTGTGACCAAAAAGTTCGTTTTCGCCGTCGTTGTTGGTGTTCCAAAAAGTTTGCATATTTTAATTTATAAAATTTATAACACACATTGTGCAAACTTTTTGGTCACCAACAACAAAAACTCTCCCCTGACGAAGCACACTCCTATTCATTTAAGACATCCATATAGTTTTCTAAAAAACCAAACTCATCTACACCGGTATAATAAAATCAAGCTGATGAATATTTGTAGTCCTGTGGCTCATCTCCGAGATTCCATTTGGGATTAATGGGATTTCCATGAATGTAATATATTTTCTGTTTAACTACTTTCTGTGAGTACATTGGTATTGAAAGAGGGCTTCTTTCCCAGAACTGATGATTCCTGTTCTTTGCTACCACATACAATGATCTGTGTATTTCTTTATAATTAGTTTAAATCCCTTAGAATTATTTGACCGGTGTATTTCATTGAATCTCTCTGAAAATCAGATTTCTAAAGACTCTTGTTTATTTTCCAGACAGTATGAAAATGATTTGGCATTATGACAAAAGCAAAGATCCTGACTCTTTTTTCTTTTACCAGAAATTTAAAACTCTCAACTATGATGTCTTTATATTTATCAAACTTCAGGATGTGTTTCCATTCTAGAACGGTTGCAGTAAAGAAGTAAAAATTTTTATCATCATTCCCAAATTTTCTTTTTGTTGTTGGTGACCAAAACGGCGGGAAAAGAAGTAAAAATTATTTATCATCACTCCCAAATTTTTTTGTTCATAATCTCGATGTAAAATTAATTTCACAGGAAGAATTTATCAATGTTAAACAAGGCTGATTACCTATTGGAAGCTTTTTGTTGTTGGTGACCAAAAAGTTTGCACAAAAAGTGTTATAAATTTTAAAGATTACATATGCAAACTTTTTGGAACACCAACAACGGCGGGGAAAGAGGCAAGTAAAAACTTAAACTTGACTAAGATTGCGAAATTCAAAATTAAATTTTTAAATGGTTTTAAACCATCTATGAAAATTGAATATTTGACCAACATGTTCCCCGATCGGTTACAACCAAATCTCAGTTTCATCAATCTCCAAAATAATTTAATTTGATTTAGCAAAACTAAATTCTTAATTTTCGATAAATAATAGTTTTAAGAAGTAAATTTAATTAATCTAACTATTTTAAATAATCGAAGGAGCAACGAAATGAAAAAACTAATTTCCATTTTAACAATTTCAATTATTTCACAATGTTCAATGAACATTGAAAATTGCCTTTCACAATGGATTCAATCGAATGGACCCCATGGAGGCCAGATTTCGGTTGTATGCGGAAACGGGAATGATATATATGCAGGAAGTACAGCAGGAAGCCCTGATATACTTGGTATTTATAAAAGTACAAACAACGGTATAATCTGGATGCGAATTGGATTAGAAGGAAATGTAATATATGCAATTGAAATTGATACGAATAACCAAATGATATATGCTGCTGCAGGTGGAGCAGGGATTTTCGACAAAGGAATCTATAAAAAACCATTGAACGATACCAATTGGACTTTCGCTGGAATGCTAAATATAGATGTGAAATCAATCGGAATTGCCGGGAATTATATATTTGCTGGGGCTGATGGAATTTATAGAAGTTCTGACCAGGGAGCTAGCTGGACGCCCGTTGGATTAAGCGGAAGTGTGGTAAGATCAATTGAAGTGTCAAGTAACAATATATTTGTGGGGGCAGGAAATATTGTTTACTTAAGTACAAATAATGGTGACAATTGGTCGACAAAATTAACGACCTTTGGCAGTTATGTTCACATTGCCTTAAACGGTAATAATATAGTTGCAGCTTCAAACTCAACCTCTACCGGAATTTATTATAGTTCTAATAATGGAAATAATTGGTCATCTACGAATTCAGTTAGAACAACACAATATGTTCATTATTACAGTAATAACTTTTTTGCTTCCGGAGATACCGGTATATACAGAAGCTCAAATAATGGAGCAAATTGGATTAAGGTAAGTAGTGGTTTAAATAATAATACATATATTCCGTCCATTTCATCTAATTACACCGGGATTTATTGTGGGGGATCATATGCTAGTCAAACAATAACTGGTATTTATTATTCAGCAAATTTGGGAAACAATTGGGAAAGAATTGGACTTCCAACAGAATATATATCTTCTTTGGTTTTGATTGGAAATACAATATTAGCAGGAACCCAGGGAGATGGAATTTTTAGATCAACTAATAATGGAAACAATTGGATTCCCTCAAGCAACGGATTACCTTTCGAATCAATAGGCTCCATGGCTTTCAATGGTTCTTATGTATTCGCAGGTCTTCGAGGTTTTTCGTCAATTGAAGGTGGAATTTATAAGAGTTCAAACAATGGTTTAAATTGGGTTTATACCGGACTAAGCAATGTTGCAATAGATGCGGTAGCCGCAAGCGGCAATAATGTATTCGCAGGAGATGTTTTTGATTTATACAAGTCCATAAACGGTGGAGACAACTGGGTGCAAACTTCTTACAACCATGGAGTAAATTCAATATTGATTAAAGGAGACACTATTTTAGTTGGCAGGTCCGGTGTTTATATTTCTTTTGATAATGGCAGCACATGGTCACAAACTTCTCTTACTGCAAATATCGCTTGTCTTGCGATGAATGGGAATTCTATTTATGCAGGAGCTATTGGTGCAAATGCAGGCATTTATAAATCAACAAACAACGGTGCCAACTGGTCATTATTGGGTTTAAGTGGTTATAGAATACAATCTATTTTAATTGACGGAAGCAATATCTTTGCAGGTGTTTCTGGGTCTAATTATAATGGTGTTTATTTGACTACTAATGATGGAGTTACTTGGATAGAGAAAAATCAAGGCTTCAATCAAATTCCAGGTGTAACTGAATTATTAATTGCAGGTAATGACATTTTTGCCGGAACCTCTTACTTCTCTGTTTGGCATCGATCACTTTCGGAAATTATAGGAATACAAAACATAAGCGCGGAAGTTCCATCCGGATTTAGTTTGAAACAAAATTTTCCAAACCCATTTAATCCCATTACTAATATCAAATTCGATGTCCCAAAGAAATCATTCGTAAAACTTCTAATTTATGATTTGTTAGGAAGGGAAGTTGAGACATTAGTTAATGAAGTATTGAACACCGGAAGTTATCAGACTGATTGGAATGCTAGTGAATATCCGAGCGGTGTGTATTTTTATAGGATTCAAACAGAGGACTTTGTTCAGACAAAGAGTATGGTGCTTTTGAAATAAAATTTTGCATAACCGTCCTTAGGGTTTTGTATGCACCAAATGCTGACCAACATAAAAGCCACTCTTAATTCAGAATGGCTTTGCTGTGTAATAACAGCTTACGGAAAGAACACTATTGGATGTACTATTGAGATGTTGAGAAATGAATCATGGTTTGTCTCTCTCCTTCACTTCTGTAAAGGCTTCACAGAATTCACAATATGTATATGACTGGTCTTCCGTGATGCATTAGTACTAAATCATCACATATAAGTTTAATGAATGCTTATTCTGACTGTCTTCAGTAAATCAAAGTTTCTATTTAAACTTGATCATAAAATATCAGACTCAATTCACTTACTTTTTTAAATTGAGAATCAGAAGTCATTAGCGGGAGGTCGAGATAAAGTGAAGTCGCACAGATTAATGCGTCAGGAATTTTTAGGTTAATATCTTTGCGAATTGATATTGCTCTTTTCTTGATAAATTCATTTACATCTATGATTATACAATTCGAAAGTAATTTGTTGATTAATTTTTCATCTGCTTCTGATAATTTCTGAAAACTAAGTAATTCAATTTCAGATATAAAAGAAATATAAACATTAGAGTTCTCCAGATAATCAGCTGCAGTCTTATCACCTCCAATCAGATAAATAAGTATGTTCGAATCAACAACAAGACTATTTCCATTCATCTCTAAGTTTTCTTTGTAATATTACCGCGTCCCCTCTTACTTTCACTTTACCGCAATATTCAGAAGCTTTGAAAAGTTTTTTAGACTTGAGCTTTGAAGTTAATTCTTTTAACTCTGGTTTCTTTCCGGATTTTTTTTTGATAATTAATACCATAGAATATCATCCTCTTCTTTTCAATTACCTTCAATAATTGTACATTGAACATTGATAATTGAACATTGGAAATGTGCGTCCTGGGGGACTCGAACCCCCGACCTAATGATTAAGAGTCATTTGCTCTACCAGCTGAGCTAAGGACGCAGTGCAATATCCTTAAATTTTTCACTCTTTTCAATTCTCTTTTTTCTGTTCACCTACATATTTTCCATAAGAATCGTAGCCAAATCGTAGCGAGAATGGTTATGAAAAATAGACTCAATGAGTATTTTCTATCATTTAATAGTATAGATTTTACTTTTATTAAATGATTTTATCACACACTCAAAATATTTTGAGCGACATTAATGAAAAAATGTCCTTTATAATTTAAGCACAAATTAAAGAATCTTAACTTTAATTATCTAAAAACAGAGTGGTTTTTGTTTGATTATTTTTAATTCGGGTGGACAATTTTCAACCGAAAAAAACAACTCATTACAATTATGTTCTAGATAATTCTCTAACTTTAGTTGACTATAAGGGAGAGCAGGTCTTTGTAGCATTTAGTAGAGCGAAGACTTAAACCAAGGGAAAGCTATTGATCCATCCGATTATGAAATCGGTCTCTAATGTGCTGAGTAGAAATGTCAAATTAAATAGGATCACAAAAATCTGATAACATACAAAATATATACCAAATGACAGAAGGACCCTTCTTACCAAATACTTTTATGAGGAAGCCTGGAAACAGAATACGGAAAACGACATTCCGCATTTAAAAATAACCAATAACAAATTTGTTTCTGCTATTGGTAATTTTGTAGTTTGAAATGCAAAATTACCCATGCTTCAGTTTTTTAAAGCTGGAATTTAGATTAAACGGTTGAACTTTATTAAGAAGCCATCCCTGGTAATTAAAATTTTTTAATTTTAAAATGTCTAGATTCAATTTTGCGATATCAATTTTAGGATTTCCTTCCTTTAGAAATGTTAATCTTTCGAGAATATTCAGAAACTTATTCAATCTTTCCTTCCTCTTGTCAGTTACCAATAAATTTCTGCATAAGAATTGCCGGTAATTATTCAATTGAGAAAGTAGATTTTCGATATAACCTAAATCATAATAGAGCATCAAATATAAAATCTTAATGTCATATTTAAGAATAAAGGATTCTTCCTTTATTTCTTTTAAATAATCAAATGCCTTATTCAAATCAGTAACTGAGTTATTATCAGATCCGAGATTATAGAAATATTCAGTGTATGCAAGATTTACTATATTCTTATGCTTTCCGGGATGCAAAAACTTTGAATAATGAGAAATAAAATCAAATGCCCAATCAAATTTTTTTAACCTCAAGGATAACAATAATATGTTTCTGTAAAGATCTTCATTTATGTACTGTGATTTCTTATCTATAAATAATTTCTCTTTCAAGAAAGTGTTATAAATCCCAAAGAGCTCGTTATCACTATGTGATTTATTTTGGCTGACGGAATTCTGAATCAAACAATAAGAAATGAGCATGGAGTAGTGATATGCTAATTCATCGCGACTTAGCTTTTTGTAATTTTTCGAAATTATTGATTTGTAATTAAAATAGCTCTGTTTATCTTCAATATTCTGGAATGATAAAAATAAATGTAAATATAAATCTAGAATAAAATTATTTTTATCAACGCTTTTTATAAGCTGAGAAATTTTACTTATGTCTATTGATTCAATTAATTCTAAAGAAAAGTTTGCTTTTTTACCAATATTAAATTTGAATTCTTCCACCACAAGTTTTAAATGGGAATTGATTACTTCAATAATAGAAAAATTGATCAAATTAATAATATAATTATTAATAATATTTGTGTTACTTTCAATGTTCTTTGCAGATTTTTCCCTCTTGTTAATTATATTATTGTTGAAAATACAAAGTTCAAGACGGCTTTGAGTATAAAAATATGCATGATCAATCCCATTCTTTTTCAGATGTTTTAATGTCTTTTGTAAATGTATTTCAAAAAGTTTGATATTATTTTTTTCAATTAAAGATTTTAGTAGAAAAATCTCAGTTTCATAATCGCTTTCGAATAACTTTTCAATAATCAAAAACTTCTCCATAAGAATGTGAAGATCAGCAACCAGATTTCTAAAAGTAGAATCATTATATGGCAGGGACGGTGAAATTTTCTTAATTAAATATTCTTTTGTGAACCTCTTATCTTTGAATTCTGGGTAAAACTTTTGGATTTCTCTAAATAATAATTTTATTTTTCTACTTTTATTATGATAAGGTGAATTAATAAAACGTTCCAATCCCTTCATTTCCTCAAGAGATAATTCTCTTAATACATCAATAATGCTTAACATTAAATTTTAATTAGGTTCTGAGAAGTGATAAAAACTTATTTCTACAAGTTATTAATTTATAATTAAATGTTCAAAGTCCTTATTTATTACCATCATTTCATTTAAATCAAACTGACAAAAATAAGCGACATTTCAAAAAAAATGTCGTTACCATGATATTTTTATTCCTCCTATGATTGCTTTAAAAACAATAACAAGGAGGAAAAATGAAAAATGTAATATTAGCATTAACTTTAGTTCTTTACTTTGCACTACCTGTAAGTTCACACACTCAACTTTCAAGTGCAGATAATAGTAGGATTGAATCACGATACAATTCTAATCTCAATATCATTATCAATACTTACGAACTTGTTTTTAAGGACGGAATATGGTGGATCTATGAATACGACGAAGATGGAGGACTCGTTAATATTTATCCTGCAGATGAATAAGGTATGAATGTCATATAAGAAATTTCTTTAGTACTAGTATTCAATTATCCCTAAAGCAATAATGCTAACCGCAAGTCTTAACTATTTTTTTAAATGTCTGGAACAAATATTGAGATAAAAATACTTTGCTAAGTTTCCTTCAGTAATGATCTTTTTCTTGTAGATGCTTAGCAAAATTAATATGATAATTTTGTCTTTGAGAAATATATATTCAAAACCGGATAATTTTTAATAAGTCATCAATTCATTTTAAACAAAAACAAAAAAATTAAAATGGGAACATTACGAATTAAAGGCACAATTGATATAAATCAATTTTGGCCAAATGGCGCTTCCGATGCTGATACAACAAAAATAAAACTTTTGGTTCATGAGAATTCTTTTGACTATAAGGATGATAATGAAAACAGCTTTAAACCGACAAAAGTATTTTCGGATGCTATTTCCAAAGGTCAGGGTTCGAAACCCGTTATTAAGACAAGTGTAAGTGACGGGAGTAAAACTATAACAGTTCGATTGCAGGGAGTAGATGCTCCGGAATTACACTACAAAGCAGCTCCTTTAAAGCATTCAAATGACATCAGTGAAGCGGAACGTAAAAAGTTCAATGGAATTAATAAGGAAAGAAGTCAACCTTTTGCTGAAAGCGCTACTTTTGCTTTAGCAAAATTTTTAAATCCCTTAGCAAATGCAAATGGATTTGTCACTGCAACTTTTGAATCGCAGGTAGATAAGCCATTTGAAGTAATAGATACTTATGGACGTTTTATTGGAAACATCAAAGTTGATGGAAATAAAGATATTAATGTTTGGGTAGTTGAAAACGGGTGGGGACATCCGGGTTTTTATACATCTATGTCTGTTGAAGAAATAAATACATTTTTAGATGCATGGAAAAAAGGAAAGCGTAAGCAAGACAGACCTTCAACTAAAATTTCAAAAGATGTTAATGTTTTTGATTGGGAATTATTGTATCGCAGACCTCCGATTATTGACCAATTCAATATTGGTGATGACAGCGGGAAAGTGTTAATGCCTAAAATTTTCAGAAGACAGGTATCGTGGATGGTTGCGAAGAAAGCAGGTGTTATTTCTAGAAGTATGAATTTCAATTCGTTTCTCAAAAAAAATCCGGATCAGTTAGTTTTGCTAGATGATTTTCTGGAAAATGGTTTAAACTCTTCACTTGTTTTACCATTACATAATTTTGTAACCTCTGAAAACAAGGTTACCAAAAACCCCGAAGAGTTAGTTTTCAAAGAAAAACCCGGAACTTTGGTAAATTCGAGAGGACAGAAAATTACCGAGTGGTAATATTAAGCAAAATGGAATTTTTATAAAAAATCGAATATGATTGTAGTTTATTGAATAAACTTTAATCAAATCAAACTGAAAGGGGGTAATAAAAATGTGGGTTCGAGCCAATTCAAGCGATACATGGCACTGGTGTACTAATTGTTCTAAATACCCATCAGGTTCTAATGTAGAAAAGAGTTCTACCAAGCCGACTTCAGGTGAGCTCTGTAATGAGTGCAAATCAAAGCAAGCAAGTAGCAATTGTAAATAAGCAAATGTGTATGTTCGAAGCAATAAACTATATTCAAGTTAAATCCTTGCTTCGGACATACTAAATTTTCAATGAATTTACAATCTAGAAAATATAAAATATTGCTTGATTATTAGCAGAGTACAATTTAATTTAATTTAATCTCATATTCTGTAGTTTCATAACCTGTTCTCAAATTTTAAAAGTTTTTTATGAAAAAGTTAATCTTAATATTCATCATTATTCATTGTTCAATGCTCTATGTAAATGCTCAATGGATCGCTCAAAATTCTGGTACAAATGAAAATCTCTATGACATAGAATTCTTAAACGAAAAAACCGGCTGGGCTGTAGGTGATGCCGGAGTTGTTATAAAAACTACTAATGGAGGAGCTAACTGGATAAATGTTCCAAATCCGTCTGCAATGTATAGCCCAAACTTGTGGAGTGTCTTACCAATAGATTCAAGTATAGTGTTTGTAACCAGTGGAAAAGATCTTATTATGAAAACTTTCAATGGTGGGTTAAATTGGCAAATTTTGAACTATTGTCCTTCTTGTAACTCTGGGATGAAAAAGGCTTTTTTCCTGAATCAAGATACAGGATGGTTTTTAGGAGCAAATAAAGTTTTCCGAACTTATGACGGAGGAAATTCACTTGACTCCTTTTATGCTCCTTGGTTTACTAATTATGATATCTATTTTAAGGATATTAATAATGGCTTATTTTGTGGTGATGGAAGAGTTTTTAAATCGAATACTGGTGGAGAAAGTTGGTTTGAAACAAATGTGCCAGTTGGTGGGACATTCTATATGTTCCAAGATCTTGGAGTTTCAAATAACAATGTATGGGTAGTTGGGAGTTCCTCTCCTGTTTTCAGAAGTACAGATTTTTGTGAATCATGGGAAATTATTACTCCCGGGCAACAGATTGGCGGATACACAATTCACTTTGTAAATAACAATACCGGATATATTGGAAGAAGTTTAAACAACCTGATCAAAACCACAAATGGAGGTTACAGCTGGTATCAGCAACAAACTGATCCAAATAGTCTTGCCTTTATTTCATCAATTGCATTTTCAAATGACACTATCGGTTGGTATTCGTGTGCCGTTGGAAAGATTTATAAAACAACGACCGGGGGTCAATGGATCACAAATATTTCTTCAATAGATGTAGAGCTACCAAATTCATTCAGTCTAGGTCAGAATTTTCCAAACCCATTCAATATACAAACAAAGATTCATTTTGAAATATTGGAAAGAGATAAATATATACTCGAAGTTTACAATACTCAAGGAAAGAAAATTCAAGAAATATTTAATAGAATATTCGAAACAGGTAAATATAATTTCATTTATAATGCAGAGACGCTTTCTTCCGGGGTTTATTTTTATAAATTAAATTCTAAAAATTTCTCTTTAGCAAAATCATTCATTCTTTTAAAATAATTTCATGAAAAAGATAACTATTGTATTAATCATTATTCTTAGTTCATTTCTTACTGTGAATGCTCAGTGGATACAGCAAAACTCAAGCACAAATGTAAATCTTTATGATATAGAATTCTTAAATGAAAAGACAGGCTGGGCAGTCGGTGACGCGGCAGTAGTTATCAAAACAACTAATGGTGGAACCAACTGGTTCAATGTGCCTAATCCTTCGGGACAATTCGGCGGATTATTATGGAGTGTCTGTCCGGTTGATTCTGAAGTTGTTTATGTTGTTGCAGGGTATGATTTTATAATGAAGACAAGTAATGGTGGTGCAAACTGGAATATATTACATGGAAATATTCAATCCTTGACCAATTTTAGCGGTGTTTATTTCATGAACCGGGATACGGGCTGGTTTGTAGGCGGGAACAAAGTTTTCAGGACGTATGACGGTGGAACAACAATGGACTCCTTCTATGTGCCCTGGTTCGAAAATTGGGATATATATTTTAAAGATTTAGATACTGGATTATTTAGCGGAACAGGACGTGTTTTTAAAACCACTAATGGCGGTGTTAATTGGTTTGATACAATGGTTCCTACATTCGGTACTTTTCATGAATTTCACCAACTCGCGATTGTAAACAAAAATGTTTGGGTTGCTAATGGAGGCGATCCGCCGGTTTTTAGAAGTACAGATTTCTGCGAAACCTGGGAAATACTTGATACAATAAACAACTATCCGCCTTCTGTAGCCACGTGCATTTCATTCTCTAGTGAAAATACCGGATGGATCGGTGGTTCAATTGGTCATCTATATAAAACAACTGACGGAGGTTATAATTGGCTGAGAGAAGATACAGGCACTGATCCGAGATTTTGGAGATCCATATATAGTTTTGACGATTCTGTAGTCTGGGGTGTAGGAGGAGCCGGAAGAATGTACTATACCACAACAGGAGGTCAAACACTAGTAAACATTTCATCTAATGGGGAATCAGCTCCCAAAGAATTTGAGCTGTATCAAAACTATCCGAATCCATTCAATAATGAAACAATTATTGAATTCAGTATAAATCAAAAAAATCATTATAAACTGGAAGTTTTTAATATACTCGGGGAAAGGATAAAAGAACTATTTTCAGAACAATTAAATACCGGAAAGTACAAATATAAATTCAATGCTGATGGAATCGCATCAGGGATATATATTTATAAATTGTCATCTAACAATGATGTTAACTTAAAAAAATTTATCTTACTAAAATAAAATTGACTTACTCAAAAATTCGAGCTCCCTAATAAAAAAGGGCGGCAGTTACATTTTACTTTGATCGAGGCAAACGATAAAAATAAACTTTCCTTTTTTAAGAGGATAACTCCGCCCGTTTGTATTCATAATAATAATTTAAAACTATTTTTAAAATCTTAAATTTAAGGAGAAATTTTTTTTATGAAAACATATAAATCAATTATATTAATATGCATAGTATTTTTTTCAAACATTATTCATGCACAGTTTACAAATTTCGATTGCGGGACTACTCCCGCGGGAAGTGAATCAGTTTCCTCACCTTTCGAAGGGTACAGTAAACCAAATAGAACAGATAGTTTAAATGGATCAGCATTAGTTAGTGATGCTATATTTCCTGTTTTGGTAGTATTCGTTCAATTTAAGAATGAAGCATCCGATCCGCGTCACACATGGGATACAAATAGTGCACCTGTATATCTGGATGATTTAATTGCGGATGAAAAACAAACGTCCTCTGAATGGTGGAATTCCTATGATGAGATAATGAAATATTAAGCGACTATTTTTTAGAGAAGAGCAGAGGAAAGCTTCATGTTGTAAGTCCATATGGAGCATTTTCAGTAGTACTTTCTCAAGAGGCAAGTTACTATGCTGCCTTTGGATCAAATGCAGAGTTAGAAATCAATAAAGAGATATGGATGAATCTTAATTCACAAGGTGTTACTGACTGGAGACCATATGACAGATGGAAAAAAGTTGGATCCCAATTTTATTTCACAAACGCTGGTCAGGCTGATAGTGTAGTTGATATGATATTTAAGGTTCACAAATCAAGAAATACCGGAGGACTCCCTAACTATGCCGGATATGCATATTTAGCTTTAAATCATCAAAGTGTAGAATATACGGTTGATACAGCACATAGTATTAAAGTCAATTATGGTTATGGAAGTATTGGATCAGGTCTGACCGTTTCATTTAGAGCCCAATTATCACAATATATAACAACGCTAGCCCATGAATACGGACACTACTTATTTTCACTTGGTCATTCAACTTACAGTAGTGTATCTTATGGGTTTGGCTTTGATGGATTTTACAGCCCTTCTGATATGATATTGAATGGTTATATGTCTCCTACATCTGTTAATTTTAATACTATTAATTATCTTGGAGACTATTCCTCTCGGACAACTGGAAATGGAAATTTATTGAAAGTTCCAATTTCAGGAAATGAATATTTTCTGCTTGCAAGTAGGAATAAATATTCGAAATGGGATAGAGTTATGGGCGGAGATACTGCACAAATAAGTATGTTTGGAGATGAATCCGAGAATGGAAAAGGATTATACATTTATCATGTTCCAAATGGACTAAGCTATCCTGGAAGTAACATTTCTCAACAGGACATGGAGTGTGCAGATGGTTTATTTGAATGGGAGTATGCTGGGCAGTCTGCACAGCAGGTTATTCACGATTGTTTTATTTCCGGGGCAACCGACTGGCCTTACTATATTAAATCAGGTGTTGTATATGATAACGATCCTTCAACACTTGGGAATTCAAATGGGAAAGGGGATGGAATCAGTTTCAGAAATTATCGAAACAATACTTACGATGTTAAATGGTGGGGTGTAGGTGATAAACCATCAAATAGTTGCAATATAGGAACTGACAGACTCTTTACAAATGACGAAGAAATTTACACCAGGTTTGATATCGGAGGAGACCGGGAAGATGCCTGGAAGCCCGGTTATAATGAAGTATTTTCTCCATATTCTTCACCAAATACAAATACTTGGGGAAATCAATACTCAGGAATTTTTATCTGGTATTATACTTATTCCGGGAGCGGTCCGGGGGATGTAGCATATTTGAAAGTTTATAAAGCTGGAGTAGGCGAACCAATATCTGTAGATTCTGCTCTACACCTTACTCCCCCTTCTCGACCCATGGGATTGAGAGTTCTGCCCTGTGATTCCTTACCGGTTTCCGGGGGTTATAAAAGAGTAAAAATTGGCTGGAATCATAACCTGGAACCGGACATGAAAAGAATAGTTGAGGGGGACACTATCAAAAGATATAAAGTATACAGAAGCTTGACTGGAAGCTTGAGCGAGGTTCCTCCTGATGCATTAGTGAATTCACAAAATCAATACGTCTATATTGCTACAAAGGATGTTTTGATAGGTGCATTACCAGAATTTACAGATACCGTAAATTCCATATGTACACAGCCTCCTGTTTTCGGAGAATCCTGGATTCCATATCCTGTCAGATACAGGGTACAGGCAGTTGATAAATACGATGACGTGTCGGTTTTATCCGACTTTGCAAATACTCAGGGATGGAGTAGATACAGTCACTCAGGAGGAGAAGAAGAAGCCAGAATATTTTCATCCGAAAACACAAATATTCCGGATGAGTTTGCTTTGAGACAAAATTATCCAAATCCTTTTAATCCTGTAACAAACATTCAGTATGATTTACCTTTTGATAATTTTGTTTCAATAAAGATTTATGATGTTTTAGGGAAAGAGGTTACAACGTTAGTGAATGAACTTAAAGCTGCAGGAAGGTACATTATTTCATTCAACGGTTCAAATTTTGCAAGCGGGATTTACTATTATAAAATCAAAGCAGGTAACTTTGAATCAATTAGGAAAATGATATTAATTAAATAACGAAAATTTAATAGATGGATTTAAACTTACTCAAAGCCACGCAATCAATTTGGTCATATTGTGTGGCTTTTTTAGAATAGTTTGTAAACTCGTTAGCAATCTAAATGTTTTGTGAATGCTCTCAATTAATTGTATTACGTTGTTAAAAATTTAACTTTTTGAATGACAAATTATAGATATTATAACATAGAAAGATTTAGGAGTATCAGAAAAATAAAAATCCAGATCCACTCCAACAAAATAAGAAGAGGTTACTTAATTATCCTGACTCTTATAATAGCGTTGCTTTTCGCGCTGCCTTATGGTGAATTAATAAAGGCAACTGAAGAAAATTATTATGCAATCATTACAGAGTGCTTGATTTTTAATTTTGCAACATTAATTGTTCTAATTCTTTACTATTTGGTAGTTTCTAAAGTATTACCTAAATATCATGTTGAAGATGAGGACAAGAGATTAAAGTTTTTTAGTGATAATCAGGTCCGATTAATAATAATAATATCCTTCTTGATTGGAGTAATGATACTGATTTATGCAGGAGTTTACCAGTTTTATAAACCTGATATACACAAACAAACCACAAACAAGTTTACAATTGAAGTTCAAAATGATTCAAATGGTGAAATTTATTTTAATGACACCATTTTACTAATTCCTAAACACTTATCAGAAAATATGAGTTCGAATAAGAGCTCAATCTACACAACCTATATTGTAAATCAGTTTATACTCAGTGTTTTTCTTTTTTTCACTATTGGCATTTTTTCATTGACTTTCCATAGCTTAAAATCAAGACTTGAAAGAAGAACGAAAAAGGAAATTAACAAAAGTGAAATTTACATTTACTGGTACAATTTTTTAAAATCTTTAATTCTTGAAAATCCACTTATTCTCCTTAGTGCTGTTTTATTTACAACCTTGACAATCTCCAGCTTTATTCTAAGAGGCAAGGGAGATATATCAGACAGACATTTTATATACAGTGTGGCATTTTATAGTTTTTGGTTCGCGTCACTTACTGCAATTGTTGCTCCTTTTTTTATAAAGATAAGAATTTTAAATAATACCTATTTCAAATTTACTTCTCATAGACTTGGAAATGCGATACTGCCAAGTATTTATGACCATATAGTTGTTATCGGGATAGGGACTTTGGGAAGTCAACTAATTGAAAACTGCTTTTTTGATATTCATCCGGAGGGATATTGTGTTGAAACGATTTGTCCAAATAAAGACAAACATATAAATAAAGTAGTGGATGATATTTCTGATTATGATTTAATCATTAATAAAGAGTTAGAATTGCAACTAATTTCAAGACGTATTATCATTATTGAAAAAAATGATTATAGATTTTCTTCAGCGTATAGTATCTCAGAAGATAAGACAATTGGAATCTTTAATATCGCAGATAATCACAATTTAAATATCGGGCTTTTATGTATTAAAGGAGACGCGAGGAAAAATTCAATTTTAGCTTTTGCCCGGTGTGAAAATTCACAAGTTATAGTTAATACAACTCCAGATTCAAATTTATCTTTACAATTATCTTCATCATTTCCTAAACAAAAATTAATACTATCAGTAAACAGTGCAACGGCATTCGAGTTTTTAACATCCACAACTTATGACCGGGCGGTTTATACACTTGATACACAACAAGTAGAAGGTATTGTTATTTCTCAAATAATTTTTTGTTGGGGGTTTACAAATATTAGCAATAATATATATACCTTAAAGAATAAATCTATTAATGCGGTTGATTTAAGAGACAAAATCTTAAAAAAATTGAATCTTAAAGAAAGTGAGAATTATTTAGTAAGCGATCTAAAAAAGGCAATTGTAAGAGGTGGGAACGATAAGATATTAATAGCTGCAAATGGAAGTTATGTTTTCTATATAATACAATCTCTATGGATGACATTAAAATTTACTCTTGGTATGACGAACACAGAAATTAATGAATTACTTGAAAAGAAAGTTATGATTCTTACATCGGATAATAAAATAAAAGAAGAGGTTAAAAACCGAACATGGAATTTTTATCCTATTAGAGATAGAAATACAAAAGTTAACGTAAAATATTTTGAGAAGCTGAAAATAGAGAGTACCGAATCCCAATTAAAAATTTTAACATTTATAAACGATATAACAAATTTTGATAGTTATCTTGATATTTTTAAAGAATTCAAAATAGGCTTAATAGTATTAATGAATGACAATACTTTAGATGCTGTAAAAATGTTTACGGAAGCTGCCAACTCAAGTGAGATAATTTCAAATAGCTCAAACAACCGAATCAAACCACCACATATTGTTGTATATTCTTTAGCTTCTGATAAATTTTTTTTAGATTCACTTTTCAAGAAATATTTTGCGTTTAATGCAAAAAGAACTGAAAAGATTGGTTTCCCTACACAACTTACAAAGGAATCACAAATTAGCAAAGATTATATTAGTTCCAATCAACTTGCAAGCATGTTAAGATCGATTTATGTAAACAGATATTTGGAAGAACAAATCGATGATCCAATTGCCGAATTGATATTTTCAGTGATACAAAAGCCAGGTGCCCTTGCATATTTGGTATGTAAATTATGTGGGCTACAACTCATATTCAATCAGTTCAAAAATAAGGTACCGGATTTTATTTATTACTATTCAACTGAAATGAATATTTATAGAGATACATTCATTTTTAAAGGAACTGCAAAGATAGGGGAAATAGATTCTAAATCAGATTTTGATGATGTAATTAGATACTGTTTTGTAAATTGTGAAGAACGGTACCGAACAAAAATTGATGAGATCATTTTGAAAAATCTTGAATTAATAGGAAGTACTTGGTCAGAAGAAAGATTAATTAATCGTGAATTTGATTCTGGAATGTTCTCACATTATCCAATCTCCTCGATATTAAAACATGCCGAAATTCATTATGATATTTATAGTTCAAGAAAAAGGTTATACGTGTCCACTCAGAAACTAATTCCTTCGATGTTTTTAGACAAAAAAGTTCAGGATTTAAGCTCTACTGATTTATTAATGTTATTTAATATTGCTAATTTTTGTGTTTGGTCAGAGGGAGAGGAAACTCCAGGTTCATATGCAGGGCTAATGGCAACTTTGATGCTGGGAAACATCATGGACAACGAACAAATCCCGTATGACTCTGAATACATTCCTGAAATATTGTTTTCAAACAATAGACCATCGTTTGAATTACAAGGTTTTCAAGATTTGATGGGAACGATTGCCCAAGATAGTTTTTATATAAAGCTAGTAAAGAAATGTAAGAGTAATTCAAATATTAGCAAAAACATCAGAGCTATAAAATTGAATTTGGCGTCCCGATTTATTGAAGAAAATTTAGAATGGAGTAATTATTTATTTGACTTGAAGGATCACTTAATGACGTTGAATGGAAATTATGTGTTTTTTGTAATAGAAAAAATATTTTTAGAAGGCACATATTTGGAAGGTGTAGAAGGAATTTCTGAAATTTCCTTCTATAAGAAAGTAAATTCAAAATGCGATATTGGGAATCCGGTTAATGAATTTAAGGTACTTCGCAGGAAAAATTTAACCTCAAATACTTCTATCAGTAATATGCCGTATGATTATGATTTTAAAATTGATGATGAATGGACATTGTATCGCGATTCACAGATCTTGCCACAATCTTATGAAATCATTTTAATACGAGAAGACATTGTCGAAAACGCCAAAGTCGAGGCTATTGAAGGTTCAATTGAACACAAATTCCAAAACATGATTTTTGTAATTGATGATCTATAAAATAAACTTATAAAAATGAAACTTTTAAAAATCATTCTACTGCTAGTAACAATGGTTACTATTGCTTCAATCATTTTTGTGTATTTGAGAAGTGGGAACACAATTGGTGAAAATACTTTTTTCTTATCACTTGCTTTTATTATGTTTTGCTTTATGGCAATTCTCATTATTTTATCGTACGCGGAGTTTAAGAAGGAAAGCATATGGAATAAACTGTTATCTGAAACTACAAGCGTTATTGTAAAAGAAAAGGAATTTAATGTGAGCATATTGATTAATGAATATCGTGATCTCAGAAAACAAAAGTATAAATTTGTTCTGGAAATTGGAAAAATGAAAAACAAGAATGAACGGCTTAATAAAGAAATTGATACCTTGCAAAGTAATTTAAGAGGGGTTGTTAGTGATACAGATAAAGAAAAAAGTGGTGAAGAAAACTTGAAACGAAAGCAAATAGAATTAAATGAAAACTCAATCATGCTGCAGGAATACCAAGATCACGTAACTGGAATAACTCAAGCATTAGAAGAATTAAAAGAAGAATTAAACAATGAAGGGATTACATTATTCGAATTTAAAAAAGCCGATAGAAATTTATAATCGGCTTTTGGAGGTTTAATAATTATTTTTTAAAGATGATTAATAGGAATATCATAAAGTACAGAAAAAAAAGTGGAATCAGATAAAAAGAAAATTCACTCCACATTCGTTTTCTCATTATTCCATGTCCTCGGGGACAATCCATGTTACCTTTATAATAACTTTTATTAATAGTTATTCCACACTCCTCGCATGTAAAACGAATATATTTCATTTTTGGTTTTCATTTAATTTTTTGATTTAATAGAAGTAGAAATGAATAATCTGTGTTTGAATTATTTGACTGATATTGTTTCGTTTCAAATGACGATTTTACGAAAGAACGTAACTGGGTCCAGTGTGGAATCATTTTAGCAAATTCAGGTTGATAATGATTTAGTAATTCCATGTGAGACATGTATTCTCCTAAGGTTGTTTCATACTCCATTTGCTTACTTTCCCGTTTTGTCAATTTGTCACCCTCCATAAGATTTTCAAGTGTTTGTCGCCATCCTGTTTGATGAGAAGTAATTCCTTGCTGTATTTTGAAAAGATCATCAACAAGGAATAGTAATTTTGCTAATATTTGAATTTGAAATGTTTTTTCCGAGAGAAGTCTAGGATGAAATCCATAAAATTTTTTGAACCTCTCCAATTTCGTTAACTTTGGTGGTACCGAAAAAATATAATAGATTAGAGTGATCGCACCGGTAGCATATGCAATTCCACACAAAATTGCATCACGTTCTCCAAATACATCATAAATTATCACTACGAATGAAATTCCTGCTACTAGAATGAAAAAAATTTCTAAGGTTCTGTACACTGTTAATATACTTGACATTTTTATCTCCTTTTTAAATTGTTAAGGTAATAGTTTACTTTATAGCGGTAACAATCATATTTGTCAAGCACTTATGTGAAAACCCAATTTTTGCAATTTCAGAAATTATACCCAATAAAATATAAAATAACATTGAATATACTTATCATTATTGACGATTACGTCCATTTCTACTTTCGAAATAAGTATGAATTTCACTTTATAATCACTTTAATTAAGTAGTCAAATACTATAGTGTGGCTATTACGTCCTCCCCAAAACACTGAAGGTTTGCGAAGGACAGCAAACTCATTTTAACCGCCTCACTATAATATATTCAATATATTCTCGGACGATATAAAATGAGTTTGCTGCCCTTTGGGACGAATAGCCACATAATAAAATAGTTTAATAAATAATAGTGTTATGAATTAGTAAGAAAATTTATTTCAAGCAATTTGAAGTAGGACTGCTTAGTATACTAAGTAGTCCTTCTCTTTTATATAGTGAAGCTATAGTTATAAAATAAGTATAGTGAAAAGTGTGTGAAATTTTTTTATGACGACACGAAAATTGTTGCTTAATAATTTGCTCGATATTGGTGGCGTGGCAACGCTGAATAATTTATATTCACCTACAGCTAATAGTTATAAAGGTTCGCTTCTGTTTGCAAGAAAATTGTTTAAAGATTACTTAACGGAAGGATTAATCGAAAAGATTGAACCGATCGGCAAGCCAATGAATAAAGCTCGCGAAGTTTTTTATTGCCTTACAAAGAAAGGTGCAAAATATATTGGGAGGACCGATGAATATAAATATAAAAAATATCAGAAGTCGCCGAATAACGTCATGCACGAAAGTATGAAGTTCGACGTGGCTCTTTCGTTTCTTCGTAACTTTCCGGAAAAGAAATTTACATTCCGTTATGACAGTAGTTTCTATGGCGTGAAGCCGGATATACTCATTAGGATTGAAAGCACGAACAGAAAAGACTTAACAAAGTTTCTACTAGTGGAGATTGAGAGAAAGAAAACCGTTGACAGAGTTTTTAATGAAAAAATTAAACGGTATGAAACGATGTTTCAACAGATTATCGTGAATAAGTCCCATAATATAGAACAATTCACGGTTTTGTTTGTTTATACCGACATTTGGTTTGATCCCTTTGTCAGACCGCAGCAATTCCATGAGCCAATCGTATTCGAGCGGATTACTAACGTGAATGCACTGGTGAAAAATCTAATCAACAACTACTGTAAGCATTTGCCGGATAAACGCTATTGCTTTACCGCCTTTCATAACTTTTACCGTCTCCATGAGCAAGTCTGGTATACCCCGCAAGGCAAACTAATCTCTATTAAACAAACTCTATGACGCATTCTGAACATTCCGAAATCAATACCTTGGCGTATGCAAAGTTTGAAGAACGACATCGTATTATGGCAACCCTGAAATCCATCCTTATCACTTTCCCGGAGCAATTCCATAGCCGAAAGCGATACCGTATCGCCACTGATATTTGCAATCTACTCTACAAAGAAATTGAAGATAGATTCGGCTTGTTTTGAGTTGAGTTAGATTGATAGCACCTTACCAAATTAAAACCGCCTAACGCTATCTGGCTTTTTAAATATAGCGTCAGCCCTTCCTGTATCAAGGTAGTAGCTTCGCTCTCCACCTTGACACAGGCTGGCTCCCAGACGCTGTCCTTATCATTGCCGGATAGCGTTAAGACGGGCGCATTCGGATCAGTAATTTCCGTCATAGAAAATTGTATGAATCCCAAAGTAAAAGAAGTACTTGCAAAAGTACTGACCGAATTTGAAGCCGGCACTGTGCCGGAAAAGATTGCCTATACAATGTTTCCCTTTGTAAATATTCCCAGTTCAAAATGGAGTTTGTTCAATCACTTAGTGATGTTTATCAACGATACCGAAGATGCTCGCGGGTTTCGGCAGTGGAATGAAGTCGGACGGCAGGTGAAGAAAGGCTCTAAGTCATTTAAGATTCTGGTGCCCTGCTTTCGAAAAGAAAAAGATGTTAAGACCGATGAAGACGTACCACGCCTCACCGGCTTTACCACTGCCAATGTTTTTCGCGCTGAAGATACTGAAGGTGACATGCTTGCCTATGAACGATTGCAATTACCAAAGCATCCCCTGATGGACAAAGCCGAAGAATGGGGAATCAATGTCAAAGCAGTGCCTGGTAATTGCAACCATTACGGATATTATTCATCTGACAAAAAACTCATTGCCTTAGCAACACCTGAAGAATCAACGTTCTATCATGAACTCTGTCATGTCGCTCATGAGAAAGTAATTGGCAAGCTGAAACGTAAGCAAGATCCGTTACAAGAGATTGTTGCTGAACTTTCCGCACATGTATTGTGCCGGATAGTTGGCAAAGATGGTAGTAAGTATTTTGGCAATTCATATCGATACATTGAAGGCTATGCCAAGGAAATAAACTTGTCTCCGCATGGAGCAGTGCTTCGAGTAGTCTCCGATGTAGAAAAAGTTTTATGGCTAATATTAGATAAGAATTGTCAACCAGTATTGAGTGAAAGGAGGGATTATGACAATAAAAGTCTGCGACCTTCCAATAACTGAAACACCACTGCATCGACTCGTAAACCTTGATAAGAAGTATCTTACGAACATTGAACTGTTATCGCTAGTTGTTGGCGGAGATCAAGGCATTATGATTGTTCAGGATTTATTTTCTACCTTTAAGACATTAGAAAATATTTCTAAAGCAACCATTCAGGAACTCACGAAAATTAATGGCATTGGTGTCATGCTTGCCGTACGAATTCTGGCTTGCCTTGAACTCTCGCAACGTTTATATGAACCCCAACACACGCACAAGAAAGTTAATCCGATTACTGCTCCCGATGTATTGTTTGAACAAATCAAAAGTAAAGTTACCAATCATTTCAAAGAACATTTCTTTATTTGTTCACTGGATACAAGGAATAATTTGATTGCGATAGATGAAATTAGTATCGGAACGCTCACGTGTTCCCTGGTGCATCCGCGAGAGGCATTTGAAATGGCAATCAAGCGACATGCGGCTCACGTGATAATTGCACACAATCATCCGTCCAGTGAAACCGAACCAAGTGAAGATGATTTAAAAATTACCAAACGTTTGGTTGATGCCGGAAAAATAATGGGTATTGAAGTTTTAGACCATCTAATTATCACTTCTAAAACTTATTTATCATTTAAAGAAAAATGTTTAATCTAAAAGGAGTATCCTATGGAAAACAAAATAGTTCTTTCTAAAGAAGAGGAGGAATTCTTAGACTCACTGTTTAAAGAATCCGAGTTTGTATGTGTGAATTGTCTTTCATCTGCCGATGTTGATGAAGACCAGATGTATACATATTGTGAATTTTGCGAAGCCTTTACGGAAGTTAAAAAAAGAGATACCTGATTTCATTTCTCACACATTTCGAAATATCATATCTTAAAAGTCCAAATAGTGTTCTTTCCGCAAGCTGTTATACACAGCATAAGCCATTCTCAAAGGGATGGCTTTTTATTTGCTATAAAAAATTAATATAAAATAGCATTTATTTATGATTTAGATCGTAATAAATTGATATAAATGTACTCATTTAATTAAGAAAACTATGAGTGATAAGACTGCTATATTTATTTTTTCTAAGGATCGTCCCGATTCACTTCGAGTGACTTTAAATTCGATTAAAAAGATTTCCAATAAAATATTTATTATTGATGATTCCATCAAAAAACAAAATCAAGCTAGGAACAAACGTATTAGTTATGAAAATAGAAATTGTTTGTATTTAGGGCGATGTGAATTTGACAATTTTGTTGAAGGTAACAGAATTAATATTTTCAGGTTTTCATTCTTGTTAAGAAGACCTGGAAACTTTGATTGGAATTTAGGTTATATGAGAAATTTTGCTTTGCTATATGCGAAAAAATTAAATCTAGAAAAGGTTCTATTTATGGATGATGATATCCAAGTGCTCTCTTTAAAAACGATTCTTGATTTATTTAAACTAAAAAACAAATATGAATTAGTGGGAGCTAATATTACAGGTATGGTTGATGATTCAATCTTAGGACATATTGCAACTGATTTGGGTATCCATGGAGAGAAAATGCTTTCAGGAGGATTTATTGTGTTCAATCCAAAAACCATTCAGAATTATTTTCTAAATATATATAACGAAGACTGGATATTGTTCTTCTTTCAATTAGAGAATAATAAATATTTACAAACTGGTGAAGTCGTACATACAGTTAAAAATCCATATCTCAAATATAAAAGTAAAATAATCTTTCAGGAATTCGGTGAGATTGCAATTGAGGGAATTTTGAAGTTAGAATCAAATGAATATAGTAGTAAGTTATTATTAACTGGTTTTTGGGAAAAGATATTGAGTTTAAGAATTGAATATTTGGAAGAATTAATTTCTATCTCTTTACAAATGGACAAAACAAATTATCTAAAAATGCTTAAATGGCTCAAATCAGATTATAGTAGATTTAATGCAAGATCTTTTGCAAATCTATTCAAGGAATATTATATAAAAAAACCCATCTTTTTAAAATTATATAACTCTTTAGATTCTTAATTTTTATTTCGGGAGGTTTCATAAAGTTCAATTATTGCTTTCATATCTCCGTATTTCTCAATATCATTCTCAGAAATTTCTAATTCATATTCTTTTTCGAGTTCATTAATTATTCTTAAATGATTCAGACTTTCCCATCCTACATCTTTTCCCCACCCAGATTCTTCTGTGATAGACTCAACTGGGATTTTTAAAACTGAGGCAACAATTTCAAAAGGGTTCTTAATTGTGTTACTCATTGTATTAAATTAATTAATTCAGAATGATTTATTTTAAAGTTTGAATTCCGGGGGAATTTTGGTATTGGAATAAAAGCACGCGGTATTTTATAAGCTTCAATTTTCTTTTTTAGGAAATTGTTTAGTGCTTCTGAATCAATGGTTTGTTCAGTTTCAATAAAAGAATAAAGAGCATCTTTATGTAAGAGAGTTACACTTGGATTTTTTAAATGTTCTGTAATCCAAAAATCAATTTCATCAGGTTCAATCCTATATCCTTTGAGTTTTATCTGCCTATCCTTACGACAAGAAAAATAAAGATTCCCATTTTTTTCAATTACTAAATCTCCAGTTTCAAAAGCATGTCTTCTATTGTTTTCAATTTCGATTATTCTAAATTTAGTATCTTCAACGCTCCCCAAATAACCAACTCCTATATATTCTCCATAAATTACAATTTCTTTTTCAGAAGAATCTTCAGAAGGATTAAATGTAAAATTCCAACCAGGAATGGTATTACCTATACTCATAGTAGATTGACAATATTCCATATAATTGTCGTTCCGCAATTCTTGCCAAGTACAAAATAAAGTGCCTTCAGTGGGTCCATAAGTATTAAAAACCATTATCTTGCTATTTTTTTTAAACAAAAAGTCTAAATGATATTTGCGTAAAGGCTCTCCACAAAAGCTCATTAACCTCAAAGATGAAAAATTTGCTTCCTTGGAATTTTCACGCTCTATCATAAAATCGATAGCGCTTGGGACAGAATGCCAAATAGTGATTTTATTTTTTTCAATGACAGCAGAAGGAATGAGTTTCGAAGCTTTATTTGCAATAACAAATAGTGTTGCTCCAGAGCATAAACAGGTAAAAATATCTACTATACTAAGATCAAAACTTAATGAAGAAAATTGACCCCAAATATCACCCTCTCGTGCAGAGTATGTTGGTATTGACCACTCTAAGAATTTGTTCAAAGCCTTTCTACAAATCATTACACCTTTAGGCATTCCTGTTGACCCTGAAGTATAGATAACATAAATGATTCCCTCAGGATCGCATTCTTTAACTATACTGGTAATATCTTTCTTATCTGCAAGTTTGGGAAGAGATTTAACATTAAACTTTTCAAATGTAGGAATGTTATCGTCAGTTTCAACTACAATTAAATCTGGTTGAAATTCTCTTGCTATTTGCAATTTTCTTTCGATTGGAGCTTCTGTATACAAAGGACAATAAGTACCACCAACATTCAGACTTGCAATAATCAATGCGTAAGATTCAATACTTTGTGTTAAATCGAGGATGATTTTGGGTTTGTCATTTATTTCTAGGAGTTTATTAGAAATAGAGTTTATTAGATTAAAAAAATCCTCATAGTTGATTTTTCTTTTCCCATCTATTATGGCAATTCTATTAGGGTGATCTTTTACATGGTATTTTATAAGTTCAATAAAATCTTTCACTTCTTTTTCTCTAAAGGTAAAATATTTTCTTCATTAATGTCTGGACAGGGAACGTTTTGCTGCAATACCTCTACAGGAAAAAAGCATTCAAATGCAGCCTGATTAATATCATCAAGATTTAACTTCTTCAATAGCTTCCTTATATTTCCTTGCGCAGTCGGATGATCGGAAAAGACTTTCGAAGCTCCCAACACACCAAAAGTATGAATCCCATTTATTAGAATAACGGAAGAAGCTTGGTTAAAGGGATTAGGAAACCTAGCGAAGTATCCAAAATCATTTACTATTTTATTTCCCTTTTGAGTAGCAGAATATCGATTCTCTTTATAAAGAAGTTCTTCACAGTCTTCCGTATAACTTATTTTGGCTTGAACCTTCTGCATCATTGTTTTACAAATATTATTTTCATCTCCATCTTCTTCACCGGGTCCACCTATAACGACCAAATTCTCTTCAAGGTGTGTTGCTGGAAAGTTATCCGCAGAGTACATGTGGATTTTTGTGTTTCTATAATTTCTATTTAACAAATTCATTACCTCCATTAAGGCATCTTTATCACCCAGACTTTCTAAAAACATAAAATTGGGTGATTCTGGCATAGCGAATTGTTCTCTTTTTTCCGATTCAGTTGAAGTGATAACATGAATAGTACCAACATCAGCAGGGAACCAAATTTTATTCAGATAAATATTATATAGAGAGTCATTGTGAATCAATATTTTGAAATATTTAGCTAATTCATCAACACATGTATCTAATAGTTTCTCAAAATTCTCATAAACATTCGGGAGTCTATCTTTTAAATCTGCAGGGATTGGAAAATCAACCATCGAATCCTTTGCTTTTATCATTAAAACCGGAATATTCAAACCGTATAGCAAACCATATTCAAAAAAAATATTTGGCTTGTTCTCAGTAATATCAACAATAGCCATATGGCTACTTCGAATTTTGTTTTCTATTTGTTGAGGAAGCCCTTCAAATGCATCACTAAAAACAAATGTTATTTCAATCTCAAAGTCTTGATATTCTTTTCTAACTACGTTTTCAGCTTTAGAAATTATCAGATTTATGTTTGTTCTAAACTTTTCTAAATCGTAAGTTGAATTATTAGGCTCAAATGGATGTGAAACAAAAATATTTATAGAACGAAAGCTTTTAGCCATTAGCATCTTGATTTAAATAGTCCTCTAAAATTTTTTATTGGTTCGATCTTACCGTTATACAAAAACATTCCTTCATCAATATCTGTTCTTACTATTTCGCCCGCACCAACATAGGCACAAGGTCCGATTTTTCTCCCACCAATTATTAAAGCATTAACGCCTACAACACTTCCATTGTAAATTGTAGGAGAAGGTTCTTCAGTTTCATCCCAATCCAATGATGCATTTCTGTGACTATGTGCAATTTCGCCAAGGTACGTTACATTATCTTCAATTGTTGTTCTATCCGCTACATGACCACCAATTATGCAATTTTCACCAATAGTCGATTCATCATAAACATGTTTACCGTAAAGTATTTTCGTATTCCTTCCAATGGTGACATCAACACCGATCTTGGAATAGTGATCTAGAAAAACTCCGTCTCTTATTTTTGTGCCAAAGTGAATTATACAAAACGCACTAATGATCACATCATCTCCAATAATTATTTCTCCGTCTTCGGGATCACCATAACCAATACATGAGCAATGTCCGATATTAACGTTCTTACCCATCTTTACTTTGTCATGAATATATATTCCTTTTCCATTTGCTTTATAATTTTTCATTTCGCTCGTATAATTATTTTTAGAGCTTTTTTGTAAATATCCCTATGAATTTTCTTAGTCTCCGGGAAGTCTAAATCCTCATCTCCATCTACACCAAAACCATGACCAACATCTTTAACTATGATTAAATTCGTCTTCTTTGTCTTATACTTTCTTGAGGAGGCTAAAGGAACGTCCTCATCTTTATTACCATGAAAGATAACAACCTTGTTTTTAAGATCTTGTACTGGCTTTATTCCGTTAATGTATTTAAGTTCATTTATTAAACATCTCCCAAAATTAATGTCGGAAGAAACTAAAAATCCTTGATCAGTTAATTGTTTTTGAGCAACATCAGATAAAATCCCATTCTTAATTAACACATTCCTTTCAAGAACATCATTTTCATAATTGATTACGGGAGCATTTAAAATTATTTTTTTTATTTCTGCTCTATTGTAAAAATCAGCCCAAAATGCAGATAGTCCTCCACCGAAACTCGTCCCAATAATAAAATAGGATTTCAAGGTTTTATTAACATTCTCTTTGAGTGCAATAAACGCTGCTTCAATATCGTTTACAATTCCACATAATGATAGATTATTTAATGGTGCTTCATTGATTCCATGATATCGATAATCAAATCGCAATGATGAAATTCCATTTTCGCCGAGGAATTTTGCATAATCAGAATGAAATCCTAATTCATCTCTTGACGAGGTTATACCATGGACAAACAATAATGCAGCTTTCTCATTCTCAGACTTTACAAGAGTACCTTCTAAGGAATATCCATCGTAGCTTTTGAAATTGATAATTTTTTCCGTCATAAATTTTTTTTATTAAGTTTTACATATTGAATAAAGATAATAATTTTTCAATTTGCAAAATACTATTCTTAATTTGAATATTCACTATAAATTAGATAAAGTTATTTTTCTTAATTTTTCTTAATTAAATTCATAACTAGCCTCTCTATTAAGTTTAGCAACATTCCTTCCTCAGTCAAGGTAGTATTTTACTTCGCAAAATCTCCACCTGTGACTTCGGCGGGCTCCCGTTGCTGTTTTATTTTTAGAGGCAAGTAAGCAGATTGTCTCTTTTCTATAACTGCTTTTAAGAATGATATGTCGCAAAAAAATAATGGATTGCCCAATACAGACAAGCCAATTCTGTATTGGAATGAGTTTAAGAACGAATATGTAATTTATAATCCCTGATGATTGGGATTCGTATATCGAACGTTGGTATATCAAGAAACGTAATATTTAATAAATAAAATGTCAATGTAAAGACTCGAAAGAGTTTTGTTTTGTGAAAAGAGTATGTGCATGGCTAAATAAGCATGGAGTTCAGGTTGAGTATATAAATGGATTTGTAGTTTGTAAAGAAACAGCTACAGGAGAACTGGTGATTTTTAATAAATATGCATGGGATAAATGCTTAAGTTCAAGTTATGGAAGTGATAGAAAAAAAGTGGTAAGGAATTAGGAAAAGGGAATGCTTCAATTAGAAAGTAGATGTCAGTAAATGTGAAAGTTTATTGCTCTTGTTGGTGAGGATTATTATGCTTCGAGAACTACTGTGTATTATTTGGATAAGGGTGTAAGAGTGTAAGGAGTGTAAGAGTGAGTAAGAGTGAGTAAGAGTGAGTGAGAGTGAGTGTGAGTGAGAGTGAGAGTGAGTGAGAGTGAGAGTGAGTGTGAGTGAGTAATTATCCCTGAGCCAACCCGTTAGAGTTTATCATACCATCGTTATCTGCATTTGAATTGAATCAATTGATAACGATTTCTCTCACGTCTTGTTAATCATAAAGAGTTAACAAGCATTCGAGATATGATAGGTCTAACGCCTATTACCCGACAGCGTAAATTTTTCATAAGTGTCTTATTTTATTAGTACTAAGTTGCAAAAAGCGTAAATTGATAGTTTAAAATTTTTTGGTTAGTTTTACGCAAAAAAAAGTCACAAGATGTTAGAACAATTAAAGGAAGCCGAACAGGATCTCTTATCAATTCAGCAGCAAAGCCGCACGAATAAATCATTAACAGCTACGTACGAAATGCTATATAAGACACGGATGCTTAAATATGTCCGGAAGGATCAGTTTGTAAAAATCAGAAAAACGTATGGTCGGTTTACATCGAAAAAAAGTTTGGGTATTTTACGAGAAAAAGGCTGGATTGACGAGCGTATGCCGGGCGTATATTCGACTTCCGATAAAACTTTGCCGGTGCTCAAAGCTCAAGGGTATAACATCGATATTCTTCCAAAAATTATTTCAGGAAAAGGAATGGTCAATGAAGTTCAGAACACAGAAAGTTTTATTGGATTAATGAAGATGAAACACTTTGAAGCTTTATTGTATCCTAAGTTTGGAGAACAGAAAGTTTGGTTAAGACCGGACGCATTACTTGTTTTGCATGATAAAGAAAATAAAAAATATAAATTAACTTTTATAGAGGTGGAAGCAAAGAAAAATGATTGGCATGATTATATTGAAAATAAGAAAGAAAAATATTTACGCTTAGCCAGTGATATTGAGTTTTACAATACATGGGTAAAATTAGCTAAAAAGTTAGAATTTCCACAACCGGAAATTTCAACACTGAAATTCTCCGTATTGATTGTTGGAAGTATTACAAAAGATTTTGGAACAGGTTTTAAATTTGTAACCAATGTCTGAGCAAGTATACCCAAATATTAGAGAGTATCTATTAACGAGGTATAACGAAAGACGGAAAAGTTATTCAAAAGGTATACTAATTTTAGCAGGCTTCGTATTCGCATTAATTATTACAGTTGCGTTCTTTACATGTAACAGGGAAGAAGAGCCTCGTAGTAATCCAGATCCTTGTCTCGGTTTATTTTTTTTAATTGCACTGGTTATAATGTTTTTTGCGATGCTTTTTTCAAAAAACAAAGAGAAAGATAAAATTCCCGAACCACCACCACCTCCGCCGGAAACAATTGATCCTCCGTTTACACTTACAGGACGTGACGAATTTTTTTGTTATCATTGTTACAAAGTAATACTGACAGATAAGATTCATCCGATTGATTGCGCGGTTTGCTCAACATCAAATACATTTTTTGCTATCGTGGATAAGTGTAGTCGCTGCAATTTACCTTTACGATTTTTCGCTTGTCCGCATTGTCATGAAACATTAGATTTTTTAAATGAACCATATAATCCAGAAGAAATAAAAAGGAGGATACTTGGACAAAGATAAATTTAAAGTTGTTCCGGTCTATGGAACTGTACCTAATCCACTTCGGTACGAATCGCAGGTGTCAGAATCAAATACATTGGATTTAGCTTCTGTTAACTTGCAACAATGTGTAGTTAATTTAAAAAAGCATCTCGATAAAAAACCTTCAATGTTTCTTTTCTTACGCAGAAGAAATAATGAAAAGATTAAACTTGAAACCGAGAATGTTAATTTATTAATTGAGCATATCCAGTCGTTAGTTCAATTGGGGCGTAACGTTTCTGACTTAAGAGCCGAAGCAATTTTATCAGGAGAAGTATTGCGAAATTTAATTGATGGAAAGCGGATCGAATTTGAGCACGCTTTAAATGTACAGCTTGAAAACAATCTCAGGGAAATTAATGCCATTCATGTTGATGTAAAGTTAAATAATCTCGAAGTAATGAACAAAGAGATTGAGATTGAATTGAAGCAAGCTGAGATTAGATCAATGGATGCTTCGACAACAAAAGATATGGCAGAAGCACAAGCATTACTTGCCTTTATCAAACATGTAGAAACATTACCGGACGAATTGAGGACATATGCATGGACTCAATACCACAGACGTGATAGTTCATCATCTGGTTTTGAAGAACCGCAAGATATAGAGACAAAGAAAAAGAAAAGAGGTTATGAGCAAACATACTACGAAAAGGAAAAGGATAATGTAACTTATGATTCGAACAAGAAGAAAGCTGAATCGGATGCATTCGTTGCAAAAATGAAAAAGACAAAAGAAATTATTGAGAGAAAGAAAAAAAATGAGTGATTATGAATTATCATTAGGTACATTAGATGTAACACAATTTGATAAGCCATTGCCGGAAATATATGATCTTGATAAAAGATTTAATCACACCTATATAATTGGCAAGACAGGAAAAGGTAAATCTACGCTCATGGAAAACATGGCGTTGTATGATATTAACTTTGGACTATCAGTCATCTTCATTGACCCATCAGGAGTAAGCTGTCGGAAAATATATCATAATATTAAAGACAAAGACCGGGTAATATATATTTCAATCGAACATCCTAAAGTAATTAATCCAATTCATAAAGAAGGTTATAAACTGGATATACTCATTCAAGAGTTTATCCAAATCTTAGATGTCTTAATAACATTAACCGCATCAAATCCCGAAAGTACCGTAATGATGAGGCTCATTATAGGTCATGCAATGAGAGCTATAAGTCATGAAGATCAAAAAAATATTCAGTTCATTAATGACTTATTATTAAATCGTGAAACGAGAAAAATCTTGGCTCAGCAACTGGAGCAAGAAAAAAGGCAACATACAGAAGAATATAAATTTTGGAATACGTTTGACCAACCTGCAAATTGGCAGCGACCCGAAAGTGCACAACGAGTTGCCGCGCGACTTTCTGAGATTTCAACCGGAGAAATGAAACGATTTACAATTGGCAAAAATGAATTGGATATAGAAGATATTGTAAAAAATAAAAAAGTTATTCTGGTTGATACGTCGCGTATGACAAAGAACAGCAAAATTTATCTTACAAATCTGTTAGTGTATGCAGTGTATTCGTATGCTTTATTTTCTGAAAATATGTTTGTTAAAAATCCTGATCCATTACTTGTCTATGTTGATGAATTTTCAATCGTTGTCAGTGATTTGTTTGATGAATTGCTTGCAACAACTAGAAAACAATCTATCGGGTTTGTCTTAGCTCATCAAAACTTTAGTCAAATTCCTAAAAATATATTAGATACAGTGATGGGAGTTGTTGATACAATGATTACATTTGCCTGTGGAGATACAGAAGCAAAACGATTTTCAGAAATCTATGATGTTAAACCGAGAGAGCTGATGGATTTACAACCTTATTCAGCTTGGATTCGATTAGGTAATGATAATATTTTAACTGATCTTTATGAACCTATTATTAACTATGTACCGTCGTTGCCTGAGAAAACAATTTCACCTAAGCCAATAGATACTCCTCCAAACTATTGGTTTTTGGCTGATGAAAAAGATAGTTGGATAAGTTATTTTTGAGGTATGCTAAATAATAAGAAAGAAACAGAGGGTTTACGGCGTTGGATTATGAAATTTGAAATAGAATCCTTTGCTGAATTGAGCGATGGTGTTGAAACTTTAAAATTTGAAAATAAAAGTTTCAACTACGACATCTATCTTCAAAGTAAAAAAGAAAAAATCCAAAGTTCAATCCCCATAATCTATGGGTATGTTATTTTTCATGAAGAAAATATTGAAGAAGCAATTGAAACAGGTCAAAAATTTATGACAAGGTTTTTAGATATTTTGGGATTTACAACCTGTGTTCGATATAAAATAATTCGAAAAATTGCAATCTTCGATTGGACTATTGGGAAAATTAAAAGAGAAGGAAAATTATTTACTTATTTTCCAAATCCCAATCTTCCTCAACTAATTATTGATGGTGATATAGTTTTTACAACTGAAGTCTTTTTGTCTGCCAATAACGTAGAGTTTTTGCAGCAGGCTGTTAATAGATTCCGATTCGGTGTTTCTTCCGAAGAACCAGAAATTCAATTTCAATGGTTCTGGCACGTTATAGAACTTCTTGCTTTAAATTCAGGAAATAAGAATAAAGTGCCTGATTTATGCTCACGATGCAGACAACCTCTCAATTGCTCTAAGTGTAAAAGAATTTCTGAACATCGTCCTTATCCAAAACAAGCAATTGAGCAAGAATTCAAAGAATGTCTTTCTGACAATCACGAGCGAATATTTATTGCAGCCTCAGAAATGCGGAATGCGTTACTCCATGGAAGTCATGGAGTTGAAGTTGAAAAAAAATTTAATACTTCTTTGACTGAACTTGTTAATTCAATTGGTAAGGTAGCTTGGGTATCTATATATAACAAATTACTTAGAAGACTTGATAAATCTTTTGGAAAGATAACACTTACAAGTTTTCAGAAAGATGATTTTAGTCATTATGATCTTCAGGGCTATGCATCAGTAGAAATAGAATTAGCAAATAATGATAGTCTTGATATATTGCAATTTCCAAACTTCAATTTTTCTATTTCTGAAGAGAAATCAAACGTTAAAGAAACATAATAATTTTCTGAGAAACGATGGACATAAAAAAATACATGTGAAGAATTCAGAATCCTCTAAACCTAAAGGAAATATTTTTTTTGATCCAGTTCAAATTGCTAATAATCCCGATTTGTGGGAAAGCATGAAAAAATCTTATGAAACATTGGAATACAGATTAAAAGATTTGTTATAATATTTGCAATATGTAGAGACTAAATGAAACTACTTTACATATTCTAAATATTAATCAAAGGTAGTTTGCTTGCTTCATCAATTTCTGAAACATCTTTATTATCCCAGCCTAACCGAGGATCGATATTACCCATTGCCGATAAAAAGGGTATTCCTATTGTACCTAGACTTACATAAATATCTTGCATTAGATAATACATAAATTTTTCAAAAGGTGTTGTTCTATTACTGTTTTGAGTATATACAGTTGGAATCCATTGAAATTCTTTATTCTTTGTTGGATTTTCTCCAAACCCAATGTAATACGAAAAGGAATTTGTTGTCGCACAAAAAATATGCTTTGGATAAATTAATTTAAACTTTTCTCTATTAATTTTATTCTCTATGGGTTCATTAGAACAAGCATAGAAATCTGTTTCTTTAATTATAGTAGTTAGGAAATTTTTATATTTTTGGTTTCCATTTATCAAATTCGTATAGAAATCAGAAATAGTTTTTCCAAATTCAATTTTCTTGTCATCGTCTATATCGTCTTCATCTAAAAATAATAAATATTTTGAGATGGGTTTACATTCTTCACTTTCTTTAAAGTACTTAGAAAAATTATCTCTATAGAACAAATCAAGAGGTATTATAGAGCATAGGTTTTCTAAACCATGTATTATTTCGTTATCATTTATATTTGATTTTACTGAGATAACTGTTATAACAGACTCTGCAGAAACGACAACAAAATCCTTAGTTCTGTATACTGGAGAATGTCGACCTGAATTCCATATTATAATATCTAGTTGATTACTATTCTGATCATGATTCCCATAACCATAAATAAAACCCGTGTCAATAGAAACTCCATCCGGAAGTAATTTCCTTAAAACTTCTTTAACTAAACTTTCCCGATATATTCCACTCCAATAATTTTGTGATTTTCCAAGAAGTCGTTGGATATTATTCCTAACAACCTTCAATGAATCCGAATAACTAATAACGACATTTCTAAACTCTTTTAATAATTCTTGTTCATTCATTCACTATTCTCCTATTTTAGTCTTGACTAACGCTTCTAAGTAATTAACAAACAACCAATGTTGTAATTGATTTAACTTTGTATGGCTATCTACACCAAAATAAGTTTTCAAAGAGATTTTAACTTCTTCGCTTTTAATGTCCAAATTTATTTGAGATAAATATAATTGTTCTAATTCATATAACTTTGGTCTTGACGGAATGTAATTTATTTTTGTAGATACAATTTCGATTCTACCCTTTATTGTATTGCTATATTTCTTCTCTAGATACTGGACAATACTAATGGAACAATTTTTGGGCCAAGTCCAAATGACTGTCCACGCCTGATCTCCTTTTATTCCAAAGTCAGTCTTGAAATTTTTATACATAACAGAGTACGCTTTTTTACCAAATCTTTTTCCCCTTGCTTCTCCAATTTGATTAAAGAGACTTTGTATACGTTGCTTTAAAAGCGAGTCTGCTCCAATACTTTCAGGAGGCGGCAACACACTAATTCTTTTCGTTGACTGACTTTCATATGTAATATAATCCCCACCAACTTGTATATTATTGTCTCCCTTTATTAATTGTAACTTGCCATCAGGTGAAATCGACATTGACCGTGATTCTTGATCTACAATCTGTTTAAACTTCTTTTGCTTTTTCTTTTTTAAAAAATAGTTTAAGCTAAGAGGTCTTTTTCTTTCCTTTGTGTCATTAGCAATTTTATAAATAATATCTGCAAGTTCAGAAAAAATTCTTTCCACTTCGCTGTCCGAATTAAGACTAGATGTGATAGGTATACCGTCTTTAGGAAAAGCATTAATTTTCTTAAGCCACGCAATCCTTCCCCATATACAAGGTTTAATTATTACGGGAATTATTAACAAATCTTTTTTGGAAAAACGTTTTAGAAATATTGGTAACTCATAGTCCCGAATGAAATCTGATATCAAAAAATCAGCCGTGATAAGTAAAACTGCTATATTTGAACTATTTAATTTTTCGTTAATTATTGAAAATAATTGATCACCAACATTTAATTTCCGGTCATCCCATAAGGTTATATGTCCTTCTAATTCTAAAACTTTTAAATGTCTTAACAATTTGTCTTTCCATTCCTCATCTTTGTGACTATAACTAATGAAAATTGTTTTTTTAGACATCTTTTAAAAGTGATTTATTGATTATAAAGATTTGAAGCTATATATAATCTTTTTCTTTTATACAAAATATCGAATTTTAAATTTTTAAAAAATGTAGAGTTGAGAATTTTATTATTAATTCAATACATAACTTTTTTGATATAATAATAATGTAAACCGCTACTACAACTAGGGCATAAGTCCAATAGTATAAGCTAACTGTTATTTGTATGTTGTGGTATCTCGAAAGGGATCCGGCGGTAATCTGCCGTAAGCAACATACAGAGACGACCTCGGTTAGCTTAGACACTATACGCGAGTTAGGTCGTGAAAAAAACTTTCGTATATGTTTGCGGTTTATAAGATGTAGCAAAAGGTTAGCACTCAATTGTGCTGACCTTTTTGCGTCTATTTCCTCTCAATAAATTTGAGTAAGCAATGTTTATAGAAATTTTACTATTGAAGCAGGACATCAAATATTCATTTTATAAAACTTGAAAGTTATGTCTATCCAACTTTTTCAATGCAGCTTGAAATAAATTGAATTAACTAGAATTGACTATAATTAACTTACTAACTTTAATTAACAGCAGGATAAATTTTTGGATTTTCTTTTTATTTATAATTTTTCACTTTATAGTGAAAGGAGAATTGTATATGAAGGGTTGTTTTCGTTTCTAAAACCAATTTCCCCAAACTCGTCGCTATAACAATTGAGATAGTATAAATGGCTTGAATGGAAGAAGACTATTGAATTTGGATTTCACAAAAATTATAGAATTTTTCTTTAACTTAACCATAAATAGTCATGAAAAAATTAATTATTGTTTTTAAAACTTTCGTTTTATTATTGTTAGTTTCAAATTTGGGGCGTTCTCAATGGACTGAAGATGAAAATTATGTAACAACGAATAATTCAGATGCAAATGTAGGGATAGGAACCAAAGTACCTTTGCTTTCACTCCATACCAGAAATGGAATACAACTTGGTGTTGATGAGACTGAAAATCAGAATTTTCATTTTCTTCCCGAAGCGGGAAATTTGGTTTTTTACAATGGTAATCATGGGGCGGGTTCTTTTTTAATGTCACTAAGTGGCATTGGAAAATTAAAGCTGGGGGGAAATGCTCTCCAAATCGGAAACAGTATCACTGCAACTCAGAATTACCATTTGACTACAGGAAATACTTTTTCAATTTTCAATGGAAATGAGGGGACGGGGACATTCTTAATGTCTTTGGACGGCTTAGGTAAAATGAAGGTAGCCGGTACTTCCTTACAACTTGGAACTAATACAGCTGGAAATTTAAATTATCATTTTACATCAGGAAATGAATTTAAAGTATTCAACGGAAATGAAGGAGCCGGAACGTTTCTTATGTCTCTTGATGGGACAGGTAAAATGAAGGTAGCCGGTACTTCCTTACAACTTGGAACTAATACAGCTGGAAATTTAAATTATCATTTTACATCAGGAAATGAATTTAAAGTATTCAACGGAAATGAAGGAGCCGGAACGTTTCTTATGTCTCTTGATGGGACAGGTAAAATGAAGGTAGCCGGTAATACACTTCAAATTGGAACCAACGTAACGGCTTCAAATAATTATCACTTTTCTTCAAACAATGGTAAATTAACTCTCTTTAATGGAAATGACGGTGCAGGAAATTTTCTTATGTCAGTAACAAATGATGGAAGGATGCAGATTGCAAACGGAATTCTTCAAAAAGGTGGAAGTACAACGGTAACTGGAACAAGTGATTTAGGTCTTTACTCAAGTAACTCTGGAGATTGGATTAGATTAGTGACAAATAGTTCTCCAATCAAATTTTTTATGGATGGGGGGACAAGTAATGGTGCCGGAAATAGTCCAATAATGGCCATTGAGCAAATTGGATCTGTTGGAAAAGGAACCATTACAGTTGATGGTAAAATTATTTCAGAAGAATTACTTGTTCAAATTGTTAATTGGCCTGACTATGTTTTTTCAGAAGGATATGATTTGAGAAGTTTGGAGGATGTCGAAAAATATATCAATGAGAAGGGGTATCTTCCCGAAATGCCTTCCGCTCATGAGGTAGAAAAAAATGGAATGAATGTTGAGGAAATGATGAGTAAGCTGTTAAAGAAAATAGAAGAATTGACACTATATACAATTGAACAAAGTAAGAAAATTCAAGCATTAGAAATAAATTTGATGTCAAAATCAGAAAAAATAAATGATTGATTCCTTTATGGCAATATCACTATGTGAGAAGGTTCTACAATAAAAAAGCTTTATAATTTTTCTCTAGGATGCAATCTTAAACCATTAAAGAATATATTTTATAAAATAGCAGATTTTATGTTTTGAAAATTATAAGAGAATATTTCAAAAAAACAAAACAATTCTTAAATTATGAACCATTCAAAGTATTTTGTTAAAATAACAACGGTTAAAATATTTCTTTCCATTTTTATAGCAACTTCCTTTTTATTGTCACAGCAGGATAAAAACAATAACCAACAATATTATTACTATTATGAAGGAACGAAAAAATATCTAACCCCAAGTAAAGAAGAATTATATGTTTCATTTAAACCTCAAACAGATTCATTAAGTATTATAAATATTATAAAATCAAAGAATTTATCGAAGATAAGAGATCTTCAGTTTATTAACAATAGTTCTATATGTTTGAAAACAGCACAAGATCAATCTCTTAGTAATAACTTAGATAAATTGCTTATGAGCGAGGAAATCGAATCTGCTTACCCAGTATTTCTGGATAAAAATTTAAGAATATTCTTAAACAATACATTTATCTATAAAAAAACGGACATTTCAAATCAGCTGACATTAGATTCTTATTTCAACAAATATAATGTAAGTGAAGTCCAAACATTTAATTACGGAAATGACAATAAAATTATATTAGCAAAAGTTGGAAAAGGGCATAATGTTTTGGAGCTGATTAATGTATTATATGAAAATAATTTAATTCAGTATTCAGAACCAAACTTTACTTTTGAAATGATAAATTCGGTAGTAGATGAAAAGTATAATTCAATAAGTAAAAAAATTTCTGATCCAATTTCCGAAGATTGTTATCCAAATGATCCAGGATATTGTGATGGTGAGCAGTGGTACATTGATGTAACTAGAGCTAGAGAAGCATATGATATTACAACAGGTAATCCAGAAATAATAATTGTTGACATAGACGCGGGATTTCAATTAAACCATCAAGAGTTTACAAACCCAAATAAATTCGTTGGTGGGTATGATGCTTACAATAATGATAATTCTCCCTATCCTTTAGATCAGTATGATAATCATGGAACACACACAGCAGGAATTATAGCAGCTAAAACAAACAACGGTGATGGAATTGCAAGTGTCGGGTTTAATATAAAATTTATGCCGATAAAAATATTTCGTTCAACACTTGGAGGTGGGGGTATCATCAATTCAGAAAGTGTGTTGAGGGCATCAGATCACTTGATAAATCTTCAACAATCTTATAAGGACAAAATTTATGCTATTAACAATAGTTGGCAGTATCCTTATGGTTATAATCAATCGGTATTAGAAGCACTACAGCCATTAAGGCAAGCTTTTAGAAATGGAAAAGGGGCAACTATTGTTTTTAGTTCGGGAAATGATGGAAGCGATATAGTTCCTTTTCCTGCTAATTCACTCAACTGTATAGTTGTTGGTGGGTTATCAGTATTATTTCAAAGATGGGCACAGGCAAATTATGGTCCCCTTCTTGATTTAGTAGCACCATGCAACTTTATTACAACAACAGATGGTCTAGAGGAGGAAGATTATGTATATTCACACGGTACTTCAGTAGCAGCTCCAATGGTAAGTGCAGCAATAGGACTTATGGCATCAAAAAATCCGACTTTTTCAAATGACTACTATGAGTCTGTGCTTTTAACTTACGGTGTTTTAAAGGTGAGTGGTTACAGTTTTGGAAACCATTCTGGTTACCCCTATGGAACTTGGAATAATGAAATGGGTTACGGAACACTGGATTGTTTCTCAGCAGTAAATCAGATTGTCCCTGAGAATGTTTTGATTCCTTCACAAATTTATTCAAATGGTGTGCATGATATTAATGCTACCGGTTATATTTTAGCACCTTCAGACATAGGAGGTTATGTTTCAGTTCTTGCAAACGCATTAGTAACTTTTAGAGCCGGAGATTCTATTATTTTAAAACCTGGGTTTAGTGTTACATCAGGTTCTTTACCCAATTTTAGAGCGTATATACAAGAGTTTGAGAATTTGCCGAAAAACATCAATTTTGGTTATGATTTTGTATATAAGGGAAAATCAAGAGAAACAGAAAAACAACCTATACATTTGAATCCGGTTAAAAAATCGATAAAAGAACTAACCAAGGAAACGCATGATTTGAAAGAAATAAATGAGTACAGTTCATCATCTTACCCGAATCCATTTAATCCTACGACATTGATCTCTTATGATTTACCCAAAAGTGCAAACGTTAAGATAAGTATCTATGATATTTTAGGTAAGGAAGTTGCTGTATTAGTAGATGAATATAAATCGTCTGGTAGTTATACTGTAAAATTTGATGGGTCCAATTTTAGTAGTGGATGGTATTTCTATAAAATTATTGCTGGTAATTATATTAACATTCAGAAAATTATACTTTTAAAATAATCTTACAATGTTTTCGCCTATTTGTGAATACTATTGTAACGCAGTCCGGTTATTTTGAAATACAAGTTAGAAAATTTGAGAAGATAATGTCTCAATCCCATATTAAGTCATTAGTAATAATGAATGGTTAATAATCTCTACAACTTCAGGAAATACTCCTGGGACTTTTACTATTTTGGCAAAGTCTAACTTTTTTAGGTGTTCTTAGAATTGGAACCATAACTGTTTCATCAAACGGTGTTCAGTGTTCGCCGCAAATAGTTACTGTTCCACAAGAATTGGCAAGTACCTTATTATTACCCGATCAGGAAGAGCTCGGTTTACAAAGTTACATTGTCACCAATGATATAATAGTAAATGGTTTTGCTGTGGATCCAAATGGAAATGTGATAACTTTGTCTTTAGGTGCAGGCTATAACATTAATCTAAAAGATGGTTTTGTAAGCAGCAGTTGAAGGTGATAATTCATTCAGGGCATATGTCTTCGGACCTGAAGGGGATAATTCATCTGAAAATTTAATAATGGAAGAGTCAACAGACATTTTAGTGAGAGATGAGAATACGAAAACAAATAAAACATTTTCTAAATCACGTGTTAATAAATTAGAAACAAATGAAAATACACGAAGCAGGTCAGACATAAATACTGTGGGAAATAAATTGTTCCAGAATGTGCCAAATCCTTTTAATCCATTAACTAAAATAAGGTTTAACCTATCTGAACCTTCAAATTTAAAATTAATTGTTTATGATATTTTAGGTAGAGAAGCAATCCGATTACTTGATGATAATATTGAGGCAGGGAGTTACTCATATACTTTTGATGGATCCCAGTTGCCAAGTGGTATTTATTATTACAAGATTGAATCCCCGAAGTATACTGAAATAAAAAAAATGATGCTCATTAAGCAGTAGTTAGAAGGAAGATCTTTTGCAAATTTTTTTTATACTTTTTTAAAACCCTATACTCATATCGTATAGGGTTTTTTAATTCGCAAGATAAAAAATTAAAAAACTATTTAGTTAAAATTAGATTGCAGAGAAAGTATATATAGAAATCTCTATCATTTGAATTATCATATATATAATTTCTATTAACCTATAAATTGCCCTTAAACTTTTAATCTACGATTTAATTGAGTAAACTAACAAAATTCATCCACTTCAAATTAAATAATTGTTTTAAGTATAAAATATTTTGATAAAAAAAATCGCTAAAAAACTTGGATTACACAAAAATACTTTTATTTTAAAAGTTTATCAAAAATTTTTAGAAGTCGTTTACAATATCCCTAATAAGGATGGCTTAGTTTGCGATATTGTACTTGATTTAAAAATTAAAAATTGGAATCCAACTTCGGGTGGAATGGCTAGATCTATTTATCTTAATCATATCTTCGAACCCAAAGTAACAGAATTCTTTATGAATAAACTAAAACCGAATATGTGTGTAATTGATGTAGGTTCAGACAATGGATACTATACAATAATTTTCGGTAAATTAGTTGGTGATAACGGAAAAGTAATTTCTTTTGAACCCATACCCTGGGCTTATGATAGAACTTTAGAAAATGTAAAGCTAAATAATTTGACTAATGTTACTGTCAATAGTTTTGCATTAAGCGATGAAAATGGCTCCGCATTTATGATAGATCCAGGAAATGATTCAAGAATTTCTACGAGTTCTGATGAAGAACCAATATCAGGAAAAATGGAAATTAAATTAGAAAAATTTGATGATTACTTACTAAAAAATCCTGAGGCGAAAATAGATTTTATTAAAATTGACTGCGAAGGTGCCGAAATGAATATTTTACTTGGTATGATAGATGTTATAACTAAGTTTAACCCAAAATTTTTGGTTGAGATACACAAGGAAAAACTTAAATTGTTCGATAAAACTGAAAAGGATATTTTTGATTTCATGGAAGCACGTGGATATAAAAATAAGCTAATCAATCAAGTTGATGGTGGAATTGAGGAATATCATGTATATTTTTACAAATGATTTTAATTGAAATAAGATACCCAGTGTGATCTTCTTCTAAACGTAACTCGTCAGGGATTGTGTACACTACTATTTCTGTTTGTGGTTTCAAAAGACATTAAGAGGTCAGCAATATTTAAGTGCTGACCTTTTTGCGTTTCTATGATAATATAAGTGCAAACTCAAATTCGAAAGGAGATTGCACCTTGTCAAAAAAAGAATTTTTAAACTTTGCTGAAATCAGCAAAGCAATTCCATTCAGTGATGTTCTAGATTGGTTAAATATTTCATATCAAAAAAAGAATAAAGAACTCCGAGGAGAAGGATTTATAATTTCATTAGAGAAAAATTTATTCTTTGATCCAAAGGATGAATCTCATAGCGGTTCCATAATCAATTTTGTATCAACTCATAAACAGATTGACCTTAGAGAAGCAGCAACATTACTCAAGCATACATTCCTAGTTAAAGACGAACATTCGCCCAAAAGAGAGATTCCAAATCTTTTACTAAACTTCGATTCGTATTTCACCGAGCGTTTCATCAAGCCGGAAATTATAACCGAATATGAAGCCGGTTATGTGACGCAACGAAGCATTGTAGCCGGAAGAATTGCATTTAAGATTTATAATCATGAAGGCAAGCACATTGGTTACATTGGATATAAGAAGGAAGATAAATCATGGTTCTTTCCAAAAGGATTTAAAAGACCATTATATAACTTTCATAAGATTAAAGATTTCAAATCCGTAATTGTTACGACTGATCCGTTTGATACTCTTAGGATTATTTCATTGGAAATTCCTCAAACTGTTTCACTCTTGGCAAAGTCAATGACGGCAGAGCAAGAAGAACAACTCAAGAAATTTCGCTTTGTTCTTTTATTCCATCCGGAGCCGGAGAATATTGTTAGCCGATTAAGTTCATCAACATATATTAAAGCACCGGTACTTTCAAAACCATTACGGGAAATGTCAAATCAAGAATTGTTTACTATCATAAGCCCTCATAAAGAATGAGGGCTTAATTTTATGACTGTTGCCTTATAAGATTAAATATTCATCGGAGAATATTCTTTTAATAAATTTTTAAATCGTTCCTCTTTTTTATAATTGACAAAGGCTCTATCATCCAAATGTCTCCATAATGGATAGTTTCTTTTTAAAGCTTCGGTAAGAAAATGATAAAAATTAGTTGTGTCTCCTCTTTCAGCGCAAATTTGTGCAAGGGTTGCATAGATATATTCATGTTCAGTATCTATTTTAAGTGCCTCTTTCGAAAACTTTTCAGCAAGCTCGTAGGATTCTAATAATCTTAATACATTTGACTTGTTTAATAATGCTTCTAAAATATCTTCTTTAAGACTGATTGCTTCATCATATAATTTGTTAGCCTCTTCAAAATGTTTTAGATTTTTTAAAATTATTCCTTTCAATACTAGAAATTTTCCTTTTCGCTCTATTTCAATTGCTTTATCAATTGTAGTCAATGCTTGAGAATATTCTCTTTGTGAATTGTAAGTAGCAGCCAGATTGTTAAATCCATTTGCAAATTGTGGATTTACTTTTGTAGCTAATAAAAAAGCATCTCTGGCTTCCTTGAGTCGATTCATATCATGATAAACAACTCCTAGGTTATACCAAAGTAAGTAGTCATCAAAATGATCTTTCATTGCACTTGATAAAATGACTAACGCATCTGAATGAAGACCAGCTCTTAATAGCGAAACACTATAGTTAATTTTCACCCAATTAACATCTGGATTTAGCTCATAAAGTATTTTGTAATATTTAACAATAGTTTCTGATGGTGATGAACTTAAATCTATTTTTTTGATTAACTCGATACCTTCTTGAATATCTTCAATGGGAGAAAATTCTTCAGGGCAAATTTTATGTGATCGTTTAAACCTTCTTTTATTAAAAAAAGCCAAGTAATCTTTCACCTTTGCTTCAGTCATAATAGCTCTTTTAATAATATCAAGTTCATATTTTTCCTGATCTTGATTATACAATTCAAATATGAAATCGTCAAAGCTTCTAATCTTAATAAAATAAGCGTCATTAGATTCATTTAGTAATTTTATAACTCTCCAATGTAGCATTTTCTCATCAAAGCCACACCAATAGATTGTAAACTTATTTTCTTTTCGGACTCTTATTAGAGTATTCATAATAGATTCATCAGCTCCATTGTATCCTAAGAAAACTATGTCACGATTGCTAAGTCCTTCCAAAAATTTTTCCTCCATATTTGTATCTAAAAATTTTGTTTCAGAATTAATATTTTTAATATTCTCAAATAAAAAGTCTCCATGCAATTTAATGATGTTCGCTTTTCTATCATCAAATCTTATAAATTTAGCTAGTTCATTATGAAAAAATACTTTTGGCTTCTCAGTACAATATTTTAAAAGAGAATAATTTAAAAGATCATCAAAGTTTGTTGTGAAAATGTTCCGAACATAACCGTTTTTGATTAACTGCGCCAGTAATATATAAGAAACACTAGGTTCAATATTTTCAATAATTTGCTCAATTAAAGCTTGTCTTTTTCTTGGGGTTCTTGAATATTTCTCGAACCATAACCCATATAGATTATCTTGAATAAATTGACTTTTAATCATTTCATCCTTTTTGGAACGTGCATCCGAAACATATCTGTGGAACCTACTTTTATTTTTCTCCAACATCTTTAGGAACTGCGATTCTATGGTGCTAATAAAATCTGTAAAGTCAATTTCGTATTTTAAGATATATGCATCGATAGAGGCAAGGTATTGCTCTATAGGTTCGTTTGGACTTCTAATTATTTTATTCAAAGAAGAATGATAATCAATGAATACTAATTTCCTTAATATGGAAATTATTTGACTTGCAAGCGGGATTCCAGATGAGACGGAACAACCAGCTCCAAGAAAAAAACAAAATCGGGAATTTATAAATATTCCATCCTTCCTTAAGATAGTATTTATTAATCTAATTTGAGAATCAATTTTCTCTCTTTTTAAAGTTGCAATCATAAAGTTTAGTTTTTCATATCTAAAATAATCATTCTGATACCGAAAGAAAATAAAAACAGGAACAAGTTTTTATTGGGTGTGAGTGTATTTATTTTAACACTGACCAACTGATCTTTATATACAATTACTGTTTACTTTGTTCAATAAAAAAATTATTTTACTCTAACATATTGCGAAAGTTTTGGACGGCTTTCGTCTCGTTTCCATCTGAAATGTGGCAATTTCAAAAAGGGAAAAAATGGACGGAAGGCGTCGTCTCGTTAAACGGGGCGCGCCTTTTATGTCTTTCCCTTTGGGCTGCCACAGCCTCAGATGGGGGCGTATTTAGGTTGCGTCCCTTTTTTATTTAATAACTAAATTTTTCGAAAGGAGAATTATTTATGAAGTTTCGATTTGTACAAATGTTAGTCATCACAAGCTCATTATTATTAATCTCATTGTCTATTTTTTATTCATGTAAGAGTGACTCGCCGACAGAGTCAAATAATAATAACGGTGGTTCAAATACATCAGGTTCACTTGCCGGAGATTGGACAGTTGATAAAGTTCAAATGATTCAGGCTCCCCCCGGTTCTTCATTTTCTGCATTAATGAAACAAGCACTTGTGCCTTTTAGTGAAGTAAACGGCAGCTTTGTTGGTGAATTAAACATTATCTTTGGAGCAGAATTGATGAATGAGGTTTCAACAAATTTGGGTGATTTTTCAATCTGTGGAATGAAATTTTTTGGAAATGTAGGTTATGTTTCTAGCTTCAATGAAGTAAGGTATAGCTCTAATGCAGGAACATTTTGGACAAATGTAAATCTCACAGGTCCAAGTTATAGCAATGTCTTTCAAAGAATATATTGTTATGATGCCGGCACTCTCTTTCAAACTTATTTAACTGGGAGTAGTTTTGTTTTATCGAAATCAACAAATGCCGGACAAAATTGGACCATTGTCAACAGTAATCTTGGTTTTGAATGTTTAAATGGAGGGATAAATGGAGACCTGTTTGTAAATAGTCTGATAGGTTACTGTTTTGGGAAATCAGGACAAAACTATAAATTTTACAAAACAACTGATGGCGGATTAACCTGGACTAGTATTTATGATTGGGGGGTTGTTACTAATTACATTTATTTTACCAGAATGAGATTCTTTGATGAGTCAAATGGGTTTATTTATTTCCAAGATAAGTTTTTAAAGACATCTGATGGTGGTTTGAGTTGGACAAGTATTCAAGTATCACCAAGTGCATTTGGATTTGAGGATATATTCTTTCTAAATCAAAATGTAGGTTGGATTATTTTAACTGAAGAAGTTCAACCCGGTGTTTACACAAAAGTACAAGTCTATAAAACAAATAATGGAGGATTATCATGGAATCTTATGTCACGAATTGAAGGCGGAAACATAGTACCGAACTCAATCAGATTTATTAGTGAAAATGAAGGTTTTATCAGATCAAAGAATTTTGCTTTTAGAACAACTAATTCAGGTGCGAATTGGATACAATACTCAATTCCTCAAAATACTTATTGTCAAAATGTTTCATTGATTAATAATCAAACATGTTTTTTTTCACGAACAGGAACAATGTATAAACCTTCCGGAATTATTGATACAGCTCAATGGGTTGCTGATGGAAAAATTACTAATTCGTCAATAGTGACTATCGTAAATTCAAGTGATAGAACTTACTACGCTAACGGTTCTATTTCTCGTAACTCGAGTGATATAACCTTTAATTGTTACAATTATAGTGGTGGTGGCCCGAGGTTTGGAGCCGGAAGCGGTACGTTTAGTTTTGATTCTGGTTTCTTAAATTTGTTTATGAATTTTCCCAATAATGAAAAGTGGAAAATAAAATTGCGAAGAAGATAAAATTCCTAAATTAAAATAATCCTTTGTCAAATGGAGAATAATTTTTTTATTCTCCATTTTTATTTATATATGAAAATTTCTCTTTACAAATTCATACTTTCGTATTAGACTCATAATTAGTTATTGGGGTTATAGCTCAGTTGGTAGAGCACTTGCATGGCATGCAAGAGGTCAGCGGTTCAAGCCCGCTTAACTCCACAGCTAAATTCATGGAAATTCCAGTCAATTAAATTTATTTTATCTTACTAGCATAATTTATTTAGCATTGGAAACATTTGAGTTCACATATTCTGATTTGAAATCAGAAGGAAAATTTAATTGGGATAAATCATCCCATAAAATCTTTGATAGATATTATACAGCCGTTGAACTTTATCATGCAGGAAATATTGATCAAGCTCTTAATAAATTTAGATATATATTGAGAAAGAGAAATGACTTTGTGCCTGCATTAAATGAAATTGCTTGGTACTATACCGAACGTTATAATTTTGCCAAAGCCAAGAAGAATTACGAAATTGCATTAGCACTTTGCAATTCAAAAATACCAGAAGACTTTTCAGGTACTATACCGTGGTCCTATTTTGAAAACAGACATTACTTACGGACATTACAAGGTTTTGGATTAATGTGTATAAAGTGTTTTGAATATGATAAAGCAAGGAGGTTACTTGAAAAAAATTATAAACTTAATCCAAATGATAATCAGGGTATAAGGTATCTATTGGGAGATATATATCTGCTTTTGAATGATAACTCTAGAGCTGAAAAATATTTCAAAGAAAATTCTGATTATTCACCTTATAGATATAGTCATGGGGTGCTTTTGTTTAAACAAAAAAAGTATATTGAATCAGTTGTCGAATTTTGTAAAGGAATAATTGAAGATGAGTATATCTATAAGATTATTGTTAATGAAAAAATTGATGAAAGCTTATTTAATGATTTCAGAACTTTACGAGATATTGAGGAAGCAGAAAGTTATCATAGCTTAACTTTGCCTTTCTGGCTTGATCAGGAATTAATAAAATTTCTAAAACAAATTTTTGAAAGTGAATTATTCCAAATTTACATAGAGCAAATCAAAAAAATGAAAATCAAAAGTGAATTTAAATCCGATCTAAAAACTATCGAATCGGAACATGTATTATATAGGCAAAAAATTTTAAACGAGATAAGTGATTATTCGACTTTGATTGATGAAAATTTTGCAAGACAAATATTTTATAAGATTTATGATAAATTTTAATTCAACGGATGTTTCAATATCTGCTCCCTAAGGTGTTGCACGCTCGCCGCTAAGTAAATAGTCGTAGTTTTAATATCACTGTGCCCCATCATCTTTGAAAGTGAATATATATCACAGCCACCTTCAAGCATCAATGTTGCAAATGTATGACGAAGTTTGTGCACCCCGAATTTAATGCCGGTGCTTCTATTTATATTTTCTACCAGTCTTTTTAATCCGCTTTCGGTGAATCCCATGTCATAAGTATAGGATGTAAAAAATTCCGGACAAGTCTTGTAAGCTTTCTTTCGAACTTCGATATATTTTTGCAATGCTTCAGCTAGACGATAATTAATAGGAATAATTCTGTCCTTATTCCCCTTCCCTTGCCGGATAAAGATTGAAAGATTTTCAACATCAATATCGGTAAATTTTAGATTCAATAATTCTTGTTTCCGAATGCCGGTAAAAATGAAGGTTGAGAAGATTGCATAGTTTCTGAATCGAAGGAAATTACACTGATAAGGATAATTATCAACGACTTCAAGAATCCGCATCGCATTTTGCTTTGTGAGTTTACTTGGTATTTTTTTATCAAGCTTAGGGACTTCTATTTTCTCAACCGGATTGGCATTCATATAGCCTTCCGTAATGCAAAATCGAAAGAATACCATCAGTGATTTATGGTAACAGATAAAAGTATTAGGAGACCAGTTAAGTGTCGTCCTGCCAAAGTAAAACAAGCTGCGAGTGTTTTCCTCGGTCACTTCTTCAATTTCGCTAATCTTAGCAAAATTACAAAAATAGTTGACAACCTGTTTATATCTCGTAATAGTATCGGGAGCATATCCTTTGATACTTTTTGAATAATCGCACAATTTTTGTAAAAGAATTTGTATAGACATAAAAGCATTGCAAGTATGCAGTGCTGCTCTCAAGCCTATCAAATCATTGTAGAAAATGGAGTAAAATTTATTCGTTAGAAGACCTGTTTAATTCCGTCTCTCCCCTCCAGAAGTAGTAAATTCCTTAGCATTATTAAGGATTTGTGGATAATTGCCCAGTTATACACATCTCTGATTAATGCCATTAAATGGGTCTACCCTATTTTAATGAAAACCCTTGATTTCATTAGGTAAAATGTCCGTTTCACCTAAAAAATGGAGACTTTTAGGTAGACCTGTTTAATTCCAGATTCCATTTTGATTTTTAAAGGCAGAAAAGAAAAACTGCAAACTAAAATTATATTAAATGTTATCTATATTATATCCTTTTTAGATGAATTCGTCTATCGTGATTTTCCGGATTTGTTCAACAATATGTTCATCCGGTAATGAGCGTAAATACTGCAAAGTCATCTTAATGCTTGTATGTCCCATTAACTTTTGTAACCCAACAATATCATGAGTTTGTTTATAGTAATTGGTTGCAAAGGTGTGTCTGAACCGGTGCAAGTGACAATTTATTTTTGTCGCCTCCGATAGTAATCTCATAAAACGTTTTGCACCATGTTCAGTATATGGTTTATCAAACCATGCCGAAACCCAGAAAAAAAGACTTAGATAATTTCTCCGATGATTTAAGTAATCTTCCAAATATGAAACCAAACCCGGATTCATAGGAATAAGTCTGCCCCGTTTAGACTTTGAAGTTTCCGCACGTACCATTACAAGTTTTCTGAATAGATCAATGTCTGACAATTGCAAACTAAGAAACTCTTCTTTACGCAAACCAGTGAGAGATAAAAACATTATGATTGCAATGTTACGTTTCTTAATAAATAAGTTTGTCCATTGAATTGTTGTGTTTACTGCATAGCAAATTGCTTCAAATTCTTTTTGGCTGTAAGCTCGCCTATCTGTGTATGATACTTTCGGATATTGAATTCTTTCAAACGGATTTACTTTTATATAACTACGTTCCAAAAGCCAATCAAAAAAGACATTTAATCTATTTCTTATAATAACAACACTTGAGTTTTTATACTGCCTAACAACAAATTCATTTCCTATTTTTCTTTCACGAGTATTCAAAAACTCAAGGAAGTTAATAATTGTTGCTTCGGTTAAATCAACCAGAGTAATTCTCCGATTGAATTTCATAAGCAGCTCAAACGTAAATCTATGTCCCTTTATGGTAGCTTCTGAATTTCTTTCTCCATAAAATTTAAATTTGATAAACATTTCATGAAGGATTCTTAGAGGTAAATCATTGTTTGGACTAAAGGGAAGACGAGGTTGATAGCTGTTAGAAGAAAATTGATCTCTCTGTAATTTTTTTATCATAAAAAAATTAAGAGGTGGATAAGTTCTTAATTTATTTTAACACAAAAAAATACAAAATCTGAAAGATGATAATCGCAGAAAAATTTTAATGTTTATTTTAATTCCTTTTATTCTAATTTTGCAGTGTAAAAGAAATTATCATGACTTCTTTCAATGCATATTACATACGACTGAATTCTACCCAAGACATCTATGATTCAAAATTTAATCCGAATTTATCTTATAAACCTTATATTTTTTTGGATATTATTGAATCAACTAATTTGGAAAAATTTGTTGCAACAATCGGGAATAGTGAAGGTTATCATACCTCTAGTGGAATAAGAAACTTTGAATATTATGATGATTATATTAAAGGGGCGATTGGAGCATTTACATTTGATAAAAAAATTTTTTATAAGCCAGTAGAGTTTCGCTCTACTACAAATGATAAAGTTGTTGTTGTATTGGAGAAAATAGAAAAAGAAGAATCTAATAAAGTAACAAAGCGTACAAAACCGCCACCGAAAGTTAAAGCCTTACTTCAAAAAGAAATTAATTCAAAATGTCCATTTTGCTCCATTGAGGATGTGGATCACTTTGAAGTTCATCATATCGATTCAATCCAGTAAACAATTCTTTTGAAAATCTCTTAATGCTATGTCCTCTTTGTCATTCAAAAATTACTAAAGGTGATATTCTAATCGAAAAGGTTGTCGAGATAAAAAGGAGTTTGACGGAAAGAAAAGATGACCCTGAAAAAAAGCCCATTACCAATATCATTGATATAAAAGGCAATATTGCGAAATCACAAATTGCAAACACAATTTCAGCCGAACAAATAATTTATAAAGGAAAGAGAAAACCTAAGATTACCACACACCCAGATTCTATTGAAGCTAATTTGGAAATGAAAAGTTATATCAAACATCTTATCGACAGATATCAAGAATTTATTAAGGACGATGATTATAAAGGCAAAATGAGATTTGCTCAAATATGGGGAGCGGTGAAAAGGGAATTTGGAATTGATACGTACAAGATTTCTCAAAAAAAGTTTTTCGATTTAACAACTTTTTTGCAAAAGAGAATTGATAAAACGCGAATAGGGAGAATCAGAAAGAGCCGTGCTCAAGCTAATTATACAAGCTTTGAAGAGTATAAACAGAAATATTTATAGACCAACAATTGAAGAAAAAAATTATTTTAAAAAAATGATTATGAATTGTTTTATGACAATTGTTTCCACACTTAGTATCTTTGTTGTTTTTCCAATCATTGGATTATCCACAAATTATTCACAAGTAATATACGACAAAGGGTTAAAGACCCTCAATCAATCTGACTCCGTGATAAGAGTTGAAGAAGATGAAGCTGGAAATTTTCTTGCGATTTATAACATTGAAGAAAGAACGGTTAACGATATTGATTGCTCGTTTTACGAAAATTTGTCAGGACAATTAAAGAAAATAGATTATGATAATGATGAGATAACTATAAAAGGTATTGTTATCGAAGAGAAATTCGGCAAAAGAACTTACATAAATGTTGATGGTACTAACTTAAAGAATTTATCTAACATTGTTTATGAGAACTTGTCATCCTTGCTTAACTTAGATCAGTTATTGTTTATTGATTGCAATGTCTGCGGGTCCGCTCCTTTTCTCTCAGCTGTAAATATTAAGAAAAAAATTAACTAAGTATTTCTTTTCCTTCCTTAGAATAAAATCCAAACATTTCCAATCAAAGCCAATGCACATCTCTTTTTCTTAAACTAATTTTGTATGAGTTATAAAAAAACGCCCCACCATGGTAAGATACACGGTGCAGGCGTTTGACTCTTAAAGATTATGTCGGTTGTCGACATGACCCTTAGGTCTCGAAGCTGTCTTTTTAAGCGCGCGCTGCTTCAGAGCACATTGTAACACATCGACGTCAAAAAAGTAACTTCCGGCAAGTTCGAAAAATCCGGGTATCTCATGCTTATGCTGATATACCCACTTGTCGGAACGTTTGCCATTAAGAAGCATCACTACTTCTTTGACGGTTAGGTACTTGGACATGATAATCCTTTACCCAACACACCTTTATAGTTTACATTGTCTCAAACACCTTGCCACCTTAAAAATAGACATCTTCATTTTTTCCTCAAAGCAAAAATAGTTCATTCAAATTTTATAATAAACATACAAGAAAGGAGGTAACTGAAACTTGGCTCAATATTCACGCAAGCTCAAGAAAGGCATCCGGTGGTGGTATAAGTTTGATCATAAAGGCAGAACATATAACTCCGATTGTGTCTATGTTTCAAAAAACGAGGCCAGGAGAGCTGAAAATATCAAATATGAAGAAGTCTCCAAACGTGGAGCAAACTATACGGAGAAGCCAATTTTGAGCCTCTTAGAAGCTATCAATGAACGGCTTGATTATATACAAACGAAAAAGTCCAAGCATTACTACAATCAAAACAGATACTATTGTTCATTACTCTTAAAGGAATTTGATAATATTGGGATTGATCGAATTAGTAAGCCTGATATGAATTCATTTCTTCTTGAAATGTCTCAAACACTTCAAACGAAAGGCAAAGATAATTATGCAGTTAATGCAGCGTTGCGGATTTACAAGGCTCTATTTCAGATGATGATAAAAAATTATGATCTTAATATTTCCAATCCATGTATTGGCATTGAAGTTTTTTCAGTAAAAAGAAAAATGAAATATATTCCGAGTGATGAAGATATTGATGATGTTAAAGCACTATGCGATAGCGAACAAACATTATTAGTAGATTTTGTCTTGGAAACCGGTGCCCGGATTAATGAAGCATTACAGCTAACCGGCAAAGATATTGGAAAGGACTTTGTAATTCTTTATACGAGAAAAAGTAAATATTCTGATTTAGTTCCACGCAAGGTACCACTAAAATTACATTTGCCGGAAGTTGAATCGGATGAAAAGTTATTTAAACGTTGGGGCAACAATCCAAAATTTCTTGAAAAGAAAATTCGAAAGCTGAAGCAGAAGGAATGGAACTGGCATAATCTCCGACATCGGTATGCATCGTCATTATCAAAGCAGGGAAAACCGTTGTTTGAGATCATGACGTTGCTTGGACACAGTCAGTTAAGTACCACTCAGAATTATCTTCAGCTACTTTCATAATTGTAAGAAATCAATTTTTTTGCAGATAGATATTATCTATCTGCTTTTTTTATAAAATTAACGTTCCAAATAATTTAGAAATTGATGGAACTTATCCTAATTTTTATATTAAATTATTTTTCTAAAAAGTGTATTTTAAAAATTTAAACTTATTAATTGACTAAACGATGAAAAGTACTCCGAAAAGCACTCCCTTGATTAAAAGTTCAAAAGAAATTATTCTTTTACTTTTATACGCGAAAGGAAAAACCAATTCACTTTACGAACCCATAGATGGGAGAACGAGATTAATGAAAATGGTCTTTCTTTTCAAAGAAGAACTTAAAAGTTTTTTTAACAACAAATCAATATTAAGTCCTTCTTCACTTCCTGATTTTTCCGCTTATGACTTTGGACCCTTTTCTTATGAAGTGTTAAATGATATCGAATTTTTAAAGACAAATGAATTCATCTCAGTTAAGACATTAGAGGAAGAGCCAATTCCTGAAGAGATATTTGAATATAATCAGTGGGAAAATGAAGTTAACATAAAATTAGAAAATGAAACATATATCCCTGAAGAATATTCATTAAGTGATTTAGGAATTGAATTTACTGAAACAAAATTAATTGCAGAGTTAACAACTGAACAAATGAACGTATTGAATGAATTTAAAAAGCGATGTACAGAAGTTTCATTAAGAACATTATTGAAATATGTATATAAGAATTATCCTAGCATGATAACTAAATCTAAAATTCGAGATGAAGTTCTTAAAGAATATTATTAATCATGATCAAAAATGAGAAAGAATACTTAGTTAGAGCTGTCCGAGTTCTGTCCAAGAGAGAAGACATTAAATATTTATCTCAAGAAGTTCCAATTTTGGGACGTTATGTCGATTTAGCATTTGTTAAAGATAAATATATATACGCAATTGAATTTAAAATTGACAATTGTAAGAGAGCCTTGAAACAAAGCAAGGATCATATGCTTGGAGCAGACTTTTGTTATATTTGTATGCCCAAACGAACTTTTAAAAATGCTTTTATCGAATCACTAGCTCAAGAAGGTGTTGGATTATTAACTTTCAATAATAATAAAAACTGGCCATTCAAAGAGATTGTTAGAGCAAAGAAATCAAAAAGAAAGTTTAAATTTGTTTGGAAGAATACCTTAAGCTATTGTCAAAAAAACTTTAAATAATTAATGCCTAATCCATCGAACAATAAAAACTTACATTATTTACGATATGGCATTGCAGCCGATAAAAAGTATCTCACTGAATATATAGATAACTATGGGAACCTTATTCTAAACGCAAAAACAGTAGCATTTTCTGGTAAGCAACTCTTTTTGTTCTTACATAATATTCGTGGTAAAGTAGATTTTATTATCGATCCAGAAACCCATATATTTCAGCATGATAGATCTTGTTTAGAATCAACGACCAAAAATAACAAGGGGCGAAATGTAATTAGAAAATCAATAAAATCTCTAATTGATGCATATGGAGCTCCAGTTGATAAACTACTTCAACGTAGAAATGTGTTGTCACCAAAACATTTTGAAGGTAAAATAATACCATTTTGTAAAAAAGTTATTGATTTTCAGATTGATACAGTCAAAAAACAAGAATCAGAATCTGAAGTTTCTGAGTATTTCAAATTTCTAAAGGAGAAAAAGCGTATTCATAATGATTCTATTACACCCTCATATGCGATAGCTCCATATTTCTATTTATTTGGTCCGGATTATCAAGATTGGTTAGAACTAAATCTTGAGTTTATTAACAATTCAATAATTTATACTCGGAAAAGGAAATTTCAACTGGCAGCCCAATTGGTATTACACCAAGATATTCTTACAGATCAGAATAAAACAGATTTGATTATAAAAAAATATAATGCACTAAATCTTGAAAGAATATTTCTCTGGATAGATTCATTTTCAGAACATGAATCTAGTGAATCGACATTAGAATCATTTGTAAATCTTATAAAAAACTTGAAATCCTCAATTGTAATTTTATACGGAGGATATTTTTCGATTATTCTTAATAAAACTGGCATCTGCTCAAATTTAGATGGGGTATCCCATGGAATAGGTTTTGGTGAAGAAAGAAGCGTAGTACCAGTTGGAGGAGGTGTACCAGCTGCAAAGTTCTATTTAAGGGGCTTGCATAAAAGATTGATATTTAGAAATGCCTTGCAGTCGATTAAACCTTTGGATGGAAATAAAGACAGAAACAGTTTTTTAAAAAATATTTGTGATTGCGATACGTGTCAAAGCATAATAAAAAAGTCTCCAATTGATGATTTTAAATACTATGGAATAACAAAGCCTGGAAAAGATTTTAGAGAATATCCTACACCTAAGACAATTGAAAATTGTATAAGGCATTACATAAATTGCAAAAACAAAGAGTTCACTGATCAAGTAACAATTGACGAAATAGAAGACAAATTAAGATCCATGTATCAAAGGTTAAAAGGAACCTTACCGGATGAAATCTCACATTGCATAAAATGGATTAATGTTTTAAAAAGGTTTCATAGGTAATGAAGACCGTTTATGTTATTGGTGCTGGTTATTCGTATGGTGCAAACTTTCCTCTTCAAGCTGAAATCCTTTCAAGGGTTTATCAATTAGATAACGATATTGTTGGAAAAGCGGTTGACTTTATCACTTCAATCTATGGCAAAAAAGATCTCCCTTCGTTAGAAGATATTTATACCTTTCTTGATAGTGCAATATCAAAAAGAGAAAACTTTCACGGATTAGATTTTAACGACTTAGATAAAATTAGAGATGATTTAACTAGATCAATACTTTATGTTTTGCATTCCGCCAGTAATAATTTCTTTCATGGTGACTCAAACAAATTTCAATCAATACTTAACAATCAAAAAAGTAATTTTGAAACTACCAAAAGTCGTTCCTTCTATCTCGCAAATGCAGAATATTTTATTAAAAAAAGAATTCTCGGTGGTCTCAACTCTGATACCTTTAGCATTATTTCGCTGAATTGGGATACTTTACTTGAAGATTCTATTTATGAATGTAAAAAGAATTTGAATAAAAGATATCAAGTTGATATTGACTATTGTTGTTATACTAATCCACTAAAGGGTTCACCGCATAAAAATTCTCTAATCCAGAAAGCTCAAAATATTTACAACATCAAAGTTTTAAAACTCCATAGTTCAGCAAACTGGTTAATATGTCCCAATTGTAACCGTTTATTTACAGGTTTGGGCTCTAAAAAGAATATTTGGGAACTGTATTTGACGACACTAAAATGTCCTAAGTGTTCTTGGACTGCCAATTTTACTGCATCTACCAAAACTCCAATATTATTACCATTCTTAATAAGTCCTACGTTTTTAAAAAATGTAAATGACAATACACACATAAACATGATATGGCATAATGCATTTGTTGAATTGTCTGAGGCAGATAAAGTAGTGATCATTGGTTATTCTCTTCCAGACGCAGATTACAAAATAAGGACTCTATTAAAACGTTCTATACAAAAAAATTCTGATGTAGAAATAATTTTGATCAATAAGGATAACTTTACCAAATCAACGGCGAGAGCGTTACGTAAATTTTATCCAGCTGAAAGATTCAGGTGTTTTTTTCCAAAATCTTTATATCAGGTAAAATTCAATTTTTTAGGATTAGAAAATTATTTTGGTAAGGAACATAGAAACATTGAGAGCAGAAATTATTTCAAAAAAAGATAACTTCAGATTTATTTTATGTAAATCGTAGCCAAATCGTAGCGAGCTTATAATCTTATAATAATTCAGGCAGTTAGAAAAGTCTCTAACTGCCTTTTATATCTAACAATTGTGATATCTAAACTATTGAAACTCTTTGTATCAGAATTTGTGATTAAGAGTCATTTGCTCTACCAGCTGAGCTAAGGACGCAAGGCAAAATAACTTTATTAATTTATCTTTTCAATTCTTTTACAATATTGCATCCTTCCATATTTTGTTCAAAAATATTGTACTTTAACTATAAAAAAGTATTAGGCAATTTACAGCAGTAATATATTTGAATAGGTTATAAATTTCAGATGAATGAGCAAATAATTTGCCAGGGGTTTGAAAAATCTTGTTATAAAAAAACCAAACACCGGATATATAAACCCAAACATCTTAGTTCTTTTATTTTATAATTTTTCATAATATTTCATTTTTCATTATTTGCAAACTAATGAAATTCATACTCCTATTATTATTACATATTAAAATTTTCATGGAGGATATTATGAAAAAAATAATTTTATTTTTCTTTTTATTTTTATTGCATTTTAATTCATACGCGCAGTGGGTCAATGTATCTGCCGGATTGGGCAATAAACAAGTCTACTCATTCTCTTCAAACAGCACTAATTTATTTGCTGGAACATTTAACTACGGTCTTTATACCTCGACTGATAATGGACTGAATTGGACTCAGGCAGGAATAGGTTTAAATAACCGGGTCGTCTTTTCGCAGACAATGTTCTCAAATTATTTATATGCCGGCACTGACATTGGTGTATGGAGAACTTCAAATAACGGAGCTTACTGGAGCTTGATCGGATTAAACAATAATACCATTTATTCTCTGGCATCAAACCAGACCCGTGTATTCGCCGGACTTCATGTTTCAGGTCTGTTTTATTCATCAGGAGGCACCAGCTGGTTTATTAGTTCTTTGAATGTTATAAATATTAAATCAATTGCTGCTAACGGAAATTTTATTCTTGCCGGCGCAGGTGATAATGCAGGTGTACATTTATCAACGAACAATGGTAACAACTGGACTCCAACTTCCTTAAACAACAAATCGGTTTATTCATTAGCTTTAAACGGTAATTTTGCTTTTGCAGGGACAGGCAGCGGAGTATATTATTCCTCAGACAGCGGATATACATGGACCCGCTCATCCCTGAATAATGTTCCGGTATTTTCACTGGCTGTAACCGGGAACATTATTTATGCAGGAACAGAAGCAAATGGAGTTTTTCTAACAACTGATAATGGATTAAACTGGTCTCAAATGAATGACGGATTGCCTGCCAATATAACCATTTATGCCTTGTACATTTATAACAACCATGTGTATGCGGGAGCTTCTTCAAATGGTGTTTACAAAACACCTGTTATTCAAATTCCGGGAGTATTGAATCTGAAAATGTTTATTCAGGGATTTTATAATTCAGTAACTGATGCAATGGTTGAGGATACAGTAACGGTATATTTAAGAGAAGCCTCTTCACCTTATGCACTGGTTGATTTTGCACAATCGGTCATAAATTCATCCGGTCTTGGAACATCCATGTTTTCAAATATTTCAAACTCGGTTGATTATTATATTCAGATTAATCACCGGAATTCAATTGATACCTGGAGTTCGTCAGGGCAGAGTTTTAACAATTATATAATGAATTATGATTTTTCAAATTCCTCTGCAATGGCATTCGGAAGTAATATGATTCAGGTCGATGCTTCGCCATTAAGGTTTGCAATTTACGGAGGAGATGTTAATCAGGATGGTGCGGTTGATTTATCGGACATTACACTTGTATATAATGATGCTTTTAATTTTGTAACCGGCTATGCATTGACTGATGTAACGGGAGATAACAATGTTGACTTAAGTGATATAGCTTTAACTTATAATAATTCGGCTAATTTTGTTTCGAGTGTTATTCCGTGACTAATTTTGTAAAGCAGTTCTGCCGGGTTTACGGCTAAAGATTATCGATTAGACGAGTTTCGGGTTTTGGGTTTGTTTCAAATTGCTGTTACGAATTTTTCTTGTTTAAAATAAATATGAATTCGTAACTCGCAAAATCGTAATTGTTATTTAATTTTATCTTAAAGGAACGATTATTATTTTAGAGAGAGTTAGCTATAGAGACTATTAAAATAAAGAATGAGACATATAATAAGGGTTTTCCTTCCTTTGATAGCAATTATCGTTTTTGTCAATTTATACTTTGCACATCCCGACGGAATTCAGCCAATCGGAAATTATCCCATATGGATGAAAGATTCAGAGAATAAACAGACGGATCAGACCTCCGGACTCTGTTATGTTGGTGAAAAAGAGGGTAAAAAAATATTCATCTCGGCAGATGACATAGGAAAAATAAACCGGCTTGAAATAGACGAAACACTCAACCCTCCGGGATTGAAAATCATTGAAATTGCTTTTTCGGAGGAGGTAAATGCACTGTTTCAGAAGTTCAAGAAAAAGGATATGGAAGATATCTATTTTGATAAACCGAACAATAAAATCCTTTTAGCAATAGAAGGTCACGAATACAGTTCACTGGACCCGCAAATATACAGAAAGAAAGAAGGAATTTATGAAATTACATTTAATAAAGATATACTGTCATTCGATTCCATACTGACAATTAAGAGGCTGACACTTCCGGATGAAGTTTATAAACATACATTTGACAATATCGGCTTCGAAGGTTTTTCAGCTACGGAGAATTACTTTTTTCTCGGTCTTGAAAATTATCAGACCGACGGTACAGAATTCTCGGACAGCACAATACTATATGTTCTGAATCGTAAAACCAATGAACTGAAAAGTATAGGGACACATGATCTGAAAATCAGCACTATATCCGGATTGTATTCAACAGACGATTACAATCTATACGGAATCGACCGCAACAGAAGATCAATGTTTTATATAAATTTTAACGAAGATTTTTCAGTAAATAAAATCGAGATAAAAGAAATGAGTCTCCCAATCCCTTTTCATAATGAAATTGATATGATTCTGGGGATTGCTCCCGAATCCATAACCTTCGATGGACAGGGAGACATTTATGTGGCCATCGATCCATGGCAGAATTTTTACAGACCGGATTACACATCAAAGAGGAAACTGTCGCCGGATGAACTGAATAATTTTTCTAATGGTGTGCCTATAATGTATAAATTCAAAAACATGTTTAACTAATCCGGCAAGCAAGATGGTGACTTATACTTTCCATTCGGACAACTGATTAAAATAAATTCTATAATGAAATCATTCAGAAAAGAGCTTTGGTTTGAAATCAAAAAAAGGCGGGAACTGATTAATATAACTCATGTCATAGAAGAATGTCTTGCTGAAAGCGGCATTAAGGAAGGTCTTCTGCTGTGTAATGCAATGCATATTACGGCAAGTGTTTTTATTAATGATGATGAATCCGGGCTTCATAACGATTTCGAAGTGTGGCTGGAAGGTCTTGCTCCGGAAAAGCCACATTCAAGATACAAGCACAATACATATGAAGATAATGCGGATGCTCATCTCAAAAGAACAATCATGGGAAGGGAAGTCGTTGTAGCAGTCACCAATGGAAAATTGGACTTCGGACCCTGGGAGCAAATATTCTACGGTGAATTTGACGGCAAGAGAAAGAAAAGAGTATTGGTTAAAATAATCGGTGAGTAAGAATGAATATCAATTTCAGTTTATAATCCACACATTAATTGTGTCTTCAAAAAACACCTCTCAATAGTGTCATTCCCGCATGCTCTCGTAGCGGGAATCCCGTAATGTCGCCTTCAAAAGTAAAGTTCTATCTATCTTATTGATTAGAATTCTAAATTGTAAATATACAATTCATAGTGAAGTATAGATATTAATTCCAAAACCATGAGCCATGAATACTGCCTGTGCACTATTTAGAATTTTTTGTGATTGGATTCCCGCTAAGAGCAGACTGTCCGAAAACGATTAAGTTTGGTTTGCCACAAAGACTCAAAGGCTCAAAGGATTTTGTTTTGAAAGTTTTTTAACTTTGAGTCTTCGAGACTTTGAGGCAATTTCCTGTTTTCGGACACTCTGGAGCTAGCGGGAATGACAACCAAAGCGAGTAGCATACTTACGTTTTAGACGAATGTATTTTTTCCAGAAGAAAAACTTAATTTCTCCTGAAGTCGTCCGGTTCTGCATCATCTTCGATTTCCACCTCAGACGGATCAATGTCGTCATCAACATCATCTTCGTAATTTTCTTCCTCCCATTCATAAACAGGCGGGGGATCGTTCTTTCGGTAAATGAAGGCGCAGAATATTCCGACAATTGCACCGAATAAATGAGACTCAAAAGAAATCTTCGGATCCGCAGGCAATATTCCCCAAACCATCCCCCCGTAAAGGAATACAATAAGCAGCGACAAAGCTATCGATCTTTTATCTTTTCTGAATAATCCGCTGAAAAATAAAAAGCTTGCAAATCCATACACCAGCCCGCTTGCTCCGATATGGTAAGATTCCCTGGCAAAAAGCCATACAAGTATTCCGTCCGCTATGTAAACGATAAAAAAAACTTTTACAGCGGATGTCCTGTAAAAGTACAAAATACCGAACAACAGTAAAAATAAAGTTATTGAATTTGAAATCAGATGAGAAAAGTCAGCGTGAATCAAGGGAGCTGTCAGTATACCCGCAAGTCCTTTGATATTTCTCGGTAAAACTCCAAAAGCTGAAATATCTTTTTCCAATGCCCATTGGGTAAATTGTATTAACCATAATAATAAAACAAAACAACCGCTGTAAAAAAAAGAAGAAAGAATTTTGTTCTTTTCTTCTTTTTCTTCTTCAATTTCTTTTAAACGGTTTTCATTAATCTCATAACTCATAACTTATAAACTAAATGACCATGATTTAACTTTTCGTTTGAATATAATATTCCGTATAACTTTTTTCAGTTACAAATAATTTTCTTTTTAATTATTATTATAGAAAAAAGGAGGCATAATGAGATACTGCTTAATAGTTGCTCTAATCTTAATCTTTAATATGAATTTAAAATCAGAGATAATTTCTTCTGACTTAGAATATAAAATCGGTGATGTAACGCTTCAGGGTTATATTGCTTATGATAACAGCAACGAGAATAAACGTCCGGGAGTATTGATTGTTCATCAGTGGAAAGGCTTGTCTGATTATGAAAAGATGCGTGCAAGACAGCTTGCAGGTCTTGGTTATGTAGCGTTAGCCGTTGATGTTTACGGAAAAGGCGTAAGACCTTCAACGCCGGAAGAAGCGGGTAAGGAAGCGGGAAAGTATTATCAGGATATAAATTTATACAGGGAAAGATTAAATGCCGGACTTAATGAATTAAAGATGCAGCCATTAGTAGATGCAAATAACATAGCAGCAATAGGATATTGTTTCGGGGGAGGAGGTGTTCTTGAGCTCGCAAGAAGCGGTGCTGATATCAAAGGAGTTGTAAGTTTCCATGGCAGCCTGAAGACTCCAAATGCAGAAGATGCAAAGAATATTAAATGCCGTGTGCTTGTACAACACGGAGCAATTGATCCTTATGTGCCGGATGCAGATGTAACTGCATTTAAGAAGGAGATGGAGGATGCAAAAGTTGATTATATTTTAACCGAATACAGCGGAGCTGTACACAGCTTTACTATTGAGAGCGCAGGTAATGATATCTCAAAAGGCTCGGCTTATAATGAAAATGCGGATAAAAGGTCATGGGAAGCGATGAAGATCTTTTTCGCAGAGATATTCGCGAGGTAGATTCATTTAGTTTCTTTCCAATTTGTCTAACATCATTTGCAGGGATTTTCTTTAATTCTTTTAATGCGATATTGGTGAATCTGATTCTATACATCAAACACTTCTTCAAATGATTTGAACTTTCCTTCTTTGTATGCTTTTCTTGATTTCTCAACTGATTTAATAAATCTCTTGCTTGATAATGCCCCGATATTTTCAACAAAGTCTTCTAAGTTCTGCTTAACCAACTCATCTATTATTATTTTTAGTTGATCAATCGTTAGATCGCTTATTTTTTTTGCTTTCATTATTTTTTTAAATTAATACTTTAAAACAATTTGACAACTATGAAATGATTCTACAATACTTATATTAAATCTATAATTGAAATTGACTCTTCAAAAAAGTAAGCACTTGTTACTTTACAGGGGCATCAAACTCTGTTACAACTACTCATCAGATTCCAGATACTTTTTTCAGCTTTATGAGAATTTCATCTAATATTGATCATTCAAGAAATCGAATACCCCGCCTTTCTCAGCAACGTAAAGAATTTCATTGTTATATCCGTATCTTCTTCATCTAAGAAAGTAACAATTACATTTCCCGGTTTCTTTCGCTCAATCTTTTCCATCAATTTAATATTCTTACCATCATAGATTGCTTTTACACTAATCATATTAAATTTTTCTCCTTATTTTGTTGATTTAAAAAACAGATGTAATTTAATAACTCAAGTTGAGCGGTTTTTCTAAAAAAGTTAGAATACGCCACGAATTT
>CAYMKU010000007.1:97584-115306 GCA_964391015.1 uncultured Ignavibacteriaceae bacterium | reverse complement strand
CTTCATTACCTCGACTTTTTTACGGTTACCCTGCAAAAGACATGGATAAGGATGGACTGAATGAATATGCTTTTGTTAATTATCACACAAATTTCGATGTATGGCCTGGCGATGCGTATGTTTGGATTTTGGAAGCACAGCCTCAAACTGGTATTGAAGATGATTTAATTAATTCTCCAAACGGTTTTGTGCTCAAGCAGAATTACCCGAATCCGTTTAATCCCGCTACAAGTATTCAATATGCATTAAACAGTAAGCAATTTGTGACATTAAAAGTATATGACATTTTGGGTAATGAAGTGGCAACGCTTGTTAATGATGAAAAAGAGTCGGGAGTTTATGAGGTTAAGTTTAATCCTGTATCCAGCATCTTAGGGTCTGTATCTAGTATATACTTTTATCGCTTGCAAGCTGGGAACTATTCTGAAACGAGAAAGATGATTTTTATAAAATAGTTCAAAATTCCTTCTCCCTAAGGGAGAAGGTTAGGATGAGGGTATTCAGACTGTTTTATATTGTTAGCAACTCTTTTAATTCATTCAAGTCCTTAACAATATAATCTGGGTTGTGTTTTAAAATAGATTCCTCAGTTCTATACCCGTGAGTGATTGCACATGTTTTCACATTTGCATTTTGTCCGCAAAGGATATCAAGCTCAGTATCACCTACAATTAGCGATTCATATGGCTTTACATTTAACTGATCACAAATAAGTAATAGCGGTTCAGGAGATGGTTTGTGTGCAATTCCATTTTGTCTTCCCATAATTAAATCGAAATATTTATCAATATTAAAGTGACATAATATTTTTTCTGCCTGATCTTGTGCTTTTGTAGTGAGCAGCGAAATCTTAAATCCTTTGCTTGAAAAATATTTTAAAACTTCTGAAACATCAGAATATAACACCGAATCCTCTATATAAAGGAAATAATTATTTTTATAAATTTTTATAAACTCTTCAAAATCTTGGACAGGAATATTCATGTCGTCAAAAATATCAACGAAGTGTTTTCCAATCTTTTCGCGAAAAATTTCTTCGTCAATATTATTGTTGATGTTTAAATCTTTTAATGCCTTGATGGTTGAATTATATATCGTCTTGTGCGAGTTGACGAGGGTACCATCCAAATCAAAACAAATGTGCTTGGGTTTATCTCCCATTATCTAACAAATTTTTTTTGCAAAGCGAAATTAGTTCAAAGCAGTATCATCTAAAAGAATTTTCTTTAAAATGTGATTTATTTCATTGGATATTTAAAAAAAAATATTAATATTTAAATAAAGATTCATGTGTACTTCAATATGCAGTGTATTTACTTACTTGTTGTGATCTAGTGATTTAAGTTTGGCTATTCTTGAATATTACTCATTTCCTGAAGCAAATTTACCTTCTAATGTGTTTTAAGGGAGCAAATCCTTGGAAAATCTTAAAAAAAACGAACCTTATGACAATTTTTTTTGGTATGATTTTGCAGGTATTTAATTAACATTATTTCAAAAAATATCATAGGAGCATTAAATGAAAAATCGGACCCTCTTTTCGACACTTTTCTTTCTGTTTTTATTCATTGGCTTAAGGGTAGAAATCTTCGCGCAGGAACAACCAGCAATGTATTTCTGCGAAAAGTATGGCAAGAATGGTGAGGTAGGAATAAGCGATAGATTCACAACAGGATACTTAACAGTTGTTGTGAAATCCGATTACAAAATGAATTTGAAGGATGTTCACATTCAATTTGATAAGTATAATTTCAAGAAGGATAAGTTTGAGTACTACAAAAAGTTTGCTTATACCCTAGAACCGGATATGAAATATGTTTATTTCTCAAAAAATGATGAGAGCGATATGAACTTTGAAGATCCAGGATTCTACAGAGTATTTTTACTTGATGATGATGACGAAACGGTAGCAAGCGCCATTGTTGAAATTATAGAAAAATAAATTCTTCTGCGATTACCCGGTTCCCTTAGTTTGATACCAAGTTCTGGGGAACTGGGTTAACTTTATTTACTGCTTCGGAATATAACTCTATTCTTTAATCTTCCTGAAATTTATCTTAACTCTTCATTGAATACCATTCTTATAAAACTTATTTTTGATTCATAAAAACGAACAATTAAAAACGGAGAAATATTATGTTATCAAAAATCAAAGAACTTTTAGGAAGTGAAGCCGAATCACTTCTTACATATAAAGCTAAATTTCCCAAAGAACAATTAAACCTCCCTGGATCAGATTTTGTTGATAGGGTATTTGCGTTAACAAATCGGAACATTAATGTTCTAAAAAATCTTGAATGGATTTGTCAGACTGGACGTTTGGCTGGAACAGGCTACGTTTCAATTCTTCCGGTTGATCAAGGAATTGAACATTCGGGCGGAGCTTCCTTCGCACCAAATCCAATTTACTTTGATCCCGAGAACATTGTAAAGCTTGCAATCGAAGGCGGCTGTAATGCAGTTGCTTCAACAGTTGGAGTGCTTGGAGCTGTTTCAAGAAAATATGCTCATAAGATTCCATTTGTTGTAAAGCTTAACCACAACGAATTATTAACTTATCCAAACAAGTATGATCAAATTATGTTTGCTGGTGTAAGACAATCATACGATTTAGGTGCTGCTGCTGTAGGTGCAACAATTTATTTTGGTTCAGAGGAAAGTGCACGGCAAATTATTGAAGTCAGCGAGGCCTTCCAGTATGCACATGAATTAGGAATGGCAACAATTCTTTGGTGTTATCTAAGGAATTCAGCGTTTAAAACAAAAGAGAAAGATTATCATGTTTCTGCTGATTTGACAGGACAAGCAAATCATCTCGGTGTAACAATTGAGGCGGACATTATAAAGCAAAAATTACCTGAGAATAATGGGGGGTACGATGCGTTGAAGTTCGGTAAGACTCATAAAAAAGTGTATTCCGATTTATCTTCTGATCATCCGATTGATTTGACACGATACCAGGTTATTAATTGTTATATGGGAAGAATCGGTTTAATTAATAGTGGCGGTGCCTCAGGTGAGAATGATTTTGGTGAAGCTGCAAAAACAGCAGTGATTAACAAACGCGCCGGTGGTATGGGATTAATTTCTGGAAGAAAAGCTTTTCAACGCCCAATGAAGGAAGGCGTGCAGCTTTTGAATATTATTCAAGATGTCTATTTAGAAAAGGAAATTACTGTAGCGTAAATATAATTTTGTAGTCGCAGGATTCACACCTGCGACAAATTATTTTTTACGAATTCAGAACTCTATAATTGTAGTAAATACTCTGCAATTTTTCCCAAGTCTTTCACATCAATGTTATTATAGGAAGGCATAATTACATTAGGATACTTTTGTTTGTATTCTTTAAATCTTTCAGAGCTCATGAATGAATTAGGATTACGCAGATAATTTATCAATTGGTCGCGGCTCCAAAATTTACTTATTCCAGCTAAACCTGGACCTTTCATTGTTCCCGTTAAATTCGAACCATGACAATTAATACATCCAATTCTTGATATTAATTCTTCAGCGCTCAAATTTTGTGATGACATATTTGATTGTGGAACTGTGTTCATTCCGATTTTTGAACTTTGTGGATTCTCATCTTTTGTTGCTTTCTGCAATAAAAATAAGAGTATGAATAATGCTAAAAACGCAGCGACCCAAATTTGAGGTTTTGTCATTATGATTTACTATAAGTAGTTAAAAAATTATTCTATTTCAAAAGAAGCGCTTACAACAGCTGTAACTTCTTTTTCGATTGAGCTGAGATCGTTTACACCATAATCTGAAACTTGATTTGATAATTGAGGAGTGATTTGAATAACTCCCATTCGTGCGCTTCGCATTGGGCCCAATTCTCTGTTGGTTGACTGTGCAATTCTGAGTGCTCTGTTCATTGCATCTTTTGCGGCTTCCGCTTGAATCTCGATTTTCACATCGGCAATTTTTGTATAATGATATTCCGGCATTTCTACACTGAAGTTAACGCCCTTTTCTATCAAGGAAGGAATTTCAAGCGAAATAGATTTTATTTTATATACATCAATTGATTTAATCTCAATTCGTTGACTGTAAGTATAAGAGCGAATTTTACCGGTCTGATAACCGTTTGGGCTAATTTCATAATTCGGATAACTGTTCATTGTAAAGAATTCAATTTCCTTTTCCGGAAAACCGTTTGCTGTGAGGTAAGAAATTAAAACTGGTTTTTGTCTTTTTAATTCTTGGAATGCTGATTCAGCCGTTGGTGCTTCAACGGTTATTGCACCTCTTAAAATTCCCAAGTCTGAGGTTATATCCTTTTTAGCTGAACCAGTTACAGTTATTGTTTGATTTGAACGATAATTGGCTCTCCAAGCGGTAACAAATATTATTGAACAAAGAATTAATCCAATACTTAAAATTAAAAAAGAAATAATGTGATTATTTTTTGTTTCCATTGGTAAATCCAAAAAGTTTTTTATTCTAAATATGATGCTAAATTATTAAAATACCTTTTGATTACAAAGACAGAATCTGATTCTTGGAAGCTGGGTTTTGTAAAAAAGAAATTGTTGGCTATCTTGAAAAAGATTTGAAATTAATTTCCATAGCTATTTTCAAAAAACAAATTATGTCCAAACCAAACAGACTCATTAGAGAGAAAAGTCCTTATCTATTGCAGCATGCTTACAACCCCGTTGAGTGGTATTCATGGTGTGACGAAGCATTTAAAAAAGCCCATGATGAAAATAAACCAATTTTTCTTTCTATAGGTTATGCAGCATGTCATTGGTGTCATGTGATGGAAAAAGAATCATTTGAGGATGATGAAGTGGCAAAGCTAATGAATGAAACATTTGTTTCCATAAAAGTTGATCGCGAGGAGCGTCCAGATATTGATGGAGTTTACATGACTGTCTGCCAAATGATGACAGGCAGCGGCGGTTGGCCATTAACAATCGTCATGACTTCTGACAAAAAACCATTTTTTGCTGGCACATATTTCCCCAAGCTAGGCAGATACGGAAGAGCAGGAATGATGGATTTAATTCCCAAATTAGATGTGGCATGGAAAACGAAACAGGATGAAATATTAAAATCTGCAAATGAAATTTCCAACTTATTGATCTCTTCATCTAACTTTGTTGGTGAAGAATTACTATCAAGTGAAATCCTAGATCGAGCATTTAATGAATTATCACAGAGATTTGATTCTACAAGTGGTGGGTTTGGAAAAGCACCTAAATTTCCGACTCCGCACAATTTAACCTTTCTTTTAAGATATTGGAAAAGGAATAAAAACGATCATGCTCTTTTTATGGTTGAAAAAACTCTGCACCAAATGCGTCTTGGTGGAATTTATGATCATGTTGGTTATGGTTTTCATCGTTATTCAACCGACTCAGTTTGGTTAGTTCCTCATTTCGAAAAGATGCTCTATGATCAAGCCCTGCTTGCAATAGCTTATATTGAAGCTTATCAAGCAACAAAAAATGACCTGTACAAAAAAACTGCGATTGAGATTCTTGAATATGTAAGTAGGGATATGACTTCTCCCGAAGGCGGTGGGTTTTATTCCGCTGAAGATGCTGACAGCGAAGGTGAAGAAGGGAAATATTATCTGTGGATGGCAGAGGAAATAAATGAAATTTTAAGGGAAGATTCTCAAATGTTCAGCTATTATTTCAACACTGAACGAAAAGGAAACTGGATTGATTCCGCTCAGAGAGAAAAAGCTGGGAGTAATATTCTCAATATAACAAAGAGTGTTTCTGAGGTTTGTTCGAAATATCAAATAAGTAAAAATGAATTTGAAAAAAAGATAGGTTCGGCTCTGAAGAAATTATTTGATGTGCGAAGAAAAAGAATTCATCCTTTCAAAGATGATAAAATATTAACCGACTGGAACAGTTTAATGATTTCGGCATTTGCAAAAGCTGCGCAAGTCTTTGATGAGAGTAAATATGTTGAGGTGGCAAAATCATCAGTAAAGTTCATAATGAATAATATGGTTTCATCAAAAGGCAGACTTGTGCATCGTTATAGAGATGGAAAAGCAGAAATAACTGGGAACCTCGACGACTATACTTTCTTTATTGCTGCGTTGCTTGATTTGTATGAGACAACTTTTGAAGTTGAATGTTTAAGCAGAGCACTTCAATTTCAAAATGCTTTAATAGAATATTTTTGGGATAGTGAAAGAGGAGGATTCTTCTTTACGTCTTCCGATAACGAGGAATTATTAGTTCGTCAAAAAGAAATTTATGATGGAGCAATACCATCTGGAAATTCAGTTGCTCTGAATAATTTAATCCGACTTTATAAATTTACAGGAAATAGTGAGTTTGAAGAAAAAGCTTCTCGAATGATTAAAACTTTTTCAGAGGCAATTAAATTATCCCCTGGGGCACATACGCATTTTCTTTCGGGGCTTGATTTTTATATTGGTCCCTCAAGAGAAATACTTGTAGTGGGAAACAATGAAGGTCAAATTAAACAGTACCTGAAAATGTTGAGAGAAAATTTCATCCCAAACAAAGTTATTCTTTGTAAGAATATGAAAACTGCAAATTCACTATCAACAATCGCTGAATACAGTGACCCGTATCCCCCCGAAGATAATGCGACAGTTTATATCTGTGAAAGTTTTAGTTGTAAGTTGCCGATTACTTCAGAACAGGATTTAAAAAGTGAGATAGAGGGCGAGTATCATATCACAAATTCAAAGAAAAAGTAAGAAAGCATTTGATTTATTTAATCATTAAGCCGTAAATTAGCCACGAGAAAATTTCGGCTCATGTTATTGAAAACAAATGCAAGACAATAAGTTAATAAAAGCATTAGTTCTGAATGCTAAACTTGGCAATAATTCTGCCTTCCAGCAACTATACCAGATGACGTTAGAACAAATTTATGCATTAATTCTTCGGCTCGTTGGGGATCGATCTTCAGCAGAAAATTTAACTAAAAAAGTTTATGTAAACGCTTGGCAGCAAATTTCCAATAAAGATGAATTCATGCCCATTCTTATTTGGTTTAAGAAAATAGGAATCAAAACTGTCGTTGATGAGATTGGTATAGAAAAAAAACCATCAGATAATCAATCCAGAAATGAATTATTAGATTTGCACCCTCTTGAAAATGCAATTCAAAAATTGGACTTTAAGAATAAGTTGATTTTTATTCTGCATGATATTGAAAATTTTGCCATCGAAGATATTTCTAAACTTTCAGGAATTACCAGCAAGGAAATAAAATCTTTGCTTGTGGAAACTCGCGAAAATTTAATCCAGCTTACTGAAGAATGACACACGACGAAATTAAGATTCTATTAAATGACTACTTTGATGAAAACCTTTCGCTTGAGGTAAATACTGAAATTCAGGTTCACTTGAGTGAATGTAATGAATGCAGCCAGTATCTATTTTCACTGCAGGATTTAATGAAAAAGGTTGACCAGCTTCCGCGAAATATTAAACCTCAATCTGATTTCTGGAAGGATATTTTTGATTCATTAAGTAATATCAAAGCGGAGAACATTAAACAGAAAGAAGAGCTTGATGAATTAGAAGCAGAAAAGCAAGTTGAGGAAAGTGAAGAAGAAAAAGCTAAGCGAAAGGAGCTTGAAAAAGCTCAGAAGCTGCTCGAATGGGAACGTAGAAAAGCCATTCTGTTGGAGAAATTAAAACGACCTGCTTATAAATATTCTTTGATTGGGCTTGGGGGTTTATTGGTACTCTCGTTTGTCTATAATTTATTTTTTTCAAGGGGAAATGCCTGGGAGGTTAAGAAACTTCAGTTCATTGGTAATCATTCAGAAGCTTTTGGAGAATTGACTGAAGATGAAATACTTGAAACTAATGCAATTAGTCGTCTTCAGGTTGACATTCCTGATGTTGGCAGTGTCTTTATTGAGCCAGGGACAAGGATCCAAAGATTGAAATCTGGTCATATCCAATTGCTGCAAGGTTCAATTTTGACAGATAAAAATGGAGCTAAAAAATTTCTAACGATTAATGTTCCGGGTGGAGAAATAGCAGATTATTTTCTCGGTGGGCAATCTAGAATTTCTCTGAACAATCCTACGACAACTATCTTAGAAGTTATTGATGGTTGGGTTTCTGTCCAACAAGGTGACCAAGAAGCGCTTGTTTTGCCTAAGCACATTTGTAAAATTGATGCAGACTCGGGGATTGGGTTGCCTTATCTTGATGATTCTTCGAAAGAATTTGTAAATGCTGTAAATGAATATTGTTTTAAAAATCGGGATAATGAGGAAGTTCTTGTTTCGGTGCTAACTAAAGCAGATGTGAGTAATAGTGTTACACTATGGAATTTACTTAAAAGAGTACCACGTAAACAGCGGGATATGGTTATAAACACTATATTTGGATTGCTCGGCGAATTTCCTAAAGGCGTTACCGAGGATGGATTGAAAACTCTCGATAATGCAATGCTTCAAAAATTAATTGAAGAGATTGAAATAAAGATCTAGTAAAGGTAGGATGTATCGTGTCTAAACTTTATTATCTCTTCGGTCTGTAAAGATGAGTGCTCTGTCCGAAAAACATTTCTGCTGCTTCCATAACTGTTTCTGATAATGTAGGATGAGGATGAATTGTTAGTTTTAAGTCAGTAAGATTTGCTCCCATTTCGATTGCTAATACTCCTTCAGCAATTAACTCTCCAGCTCCTGGACCACAAATTCCAATTCCTAAAATCCGTTGTGTGTCAGGTTCAACAAGAATTTTTGTTACTCCATCCATTCTTCCTAAAGTAGTAGCTCTTCCTGAGGCCGACCACGGAAACTTTGCGACTTCATATTTAATTTCTTTTTCTCGTGCTTGTGTTTCGGTTAGTCCTGCCCACGCAATTTCGGGATCGGTGAATACTACAGCAGGAATTGCTTTTGGTTCGAATGCAACTTTGTGTCCGGCTATTGCCTCAACAGCAACTCTTCCTTCGTGAGAAGCTTTGTGCGCCAACATTGGTTCGCCAACAATATCTCCAATAGCATAAATATTGGGATTGTCAGTTCTCAGCTGCTCATTTACAATTATCCAGCCGCGTTGATTTACTTTAACTTGAGTATTCTCTAAACCTAATCCGCTTGTATCTGGTTTTCTTCCAATCGACATTAATATGTAATCATATTTTTGCTCAGCAATCTCGCCATTCTTATTCTTGATTTTTACCGTTAAACCATCAGATTCTTCTTTCATTTCTATAACTTTGGATTCGAGCATAATCTTTTCAAAACTTTTTTCAAGTCGTTTTGACAAATGAATTACCAAATCTCTGTCTGCTCCAGGTAGTAGTCCCGACATCATTTCAACAACTGAAACTTTTGTTCCTAAAGCGGAATAAACTGAACCTAGTTCAAGTCCAATGTATCCACCGCCAATAACAAGTAAAGATTTTGGGATTACAGGTAAATCTAAAGCAGTTGATGAATTCAGAACACGGCCACTTTTACTTTCTAAAGAAGGGAGGGTAGCAATTCTTGACCCGGTTGCAATTATTACTTTATCAAAGGAAAGAGTTTCTTCACCATTTTCTTTTTGAATTTTAATTGTGCCCGAATTGACAAAACTTGCTGTGCCTTGAATGTAGTTTATCTTTCTTAGTTTACTAACTTGCCCAAGACCCCCGGTCAGTTTGGAAACAACACTGCCTTTCCAGTTTCTAAGTTTTGCCAAATCAATTTTTGGTTCGGAGAATTCTATTCCCCAATCTTTAGCTTCATGAGTTTCGCTAAGCAGTTTTGCAACATGAAGAAGTGCTTTAGATGGAATGCAACCGCGGTAAAGACAGACTCCGCCAGGATTTTTTTCTTTATCAATTAAAGTTACATTCATTCCAAGATCGGCGGCAAGAAAAGCCGCTGCGTAACCGCCAGGCCCAGCCCCGATTACTGCTAAATTTATTTTATTTTCTGACATCCTAATTCTTTTATTTTTTCCTATTTAAAATTGTTAAACTGTTAAATTGTTATATAGTTGGAAAACACAACGACAATTTAGCAATACAACAATTTGACAATTAAACAAAAAGCTTCATCGGCTGCTCGAGTGCTTCGCAAATCCAACGGAGAAATCTGGCCGCATCTGCTCCATCAATAATCCTATGATCGTACGAAAGAGATAGTGGAACAATCATCCTTGGTTCGAACTTTCCATCTTTGTAAACCGGTTTGTAGCTTCCTCGTGACACTCCAAGTATTGCAACCTCAGGCGAATTTACAATTGGAGTAAATGATGTTCCACCGATTCCTCCAAGATTAGTTATGGTGAAGCATCCACCTTGAAGTTCCTCTAGGGATATTTTTTTGCTTCTCGCTTTTTCTGAAATCTGTGCAAGCTCAACAGAAAGCTGTGTTAAGTTTTTCTGATCAACATTTTTAATAACGGGAACAATCAGACCGAATTCTGTATCAACAGCAACGCCAATGTTGTAATAATTTTTGTAGATAATTTCCTTCTTTTCCATATCAATGCTGCTGTTGAATTGAGGAAAAGTTTTTAATACTTCAGCGCTTATTTTTAAAAGAAAAGATGTGATGGTAAGTTTACCACCGGCATTTTCAACTTTTAGATTAAAAGATTTTCTTTTCATTTCAAGTTCCGTAATGTCTGCTTCATCTAGCTGAGTTACGTGGGGAATAGTTGTCCAAGCATAGCTAAGATGTTCTGCAGTTTTAATTCTGATGTTGTTCATCTGTTTAGTTTCAATTGAACCAAACTTTGAAAAGTCCGGCAGCTTTTCAGCTTTAATACCTAATCCTAAGCTAACTCCTTTCCCACGCTGCTCATTTAGTTTTTTTGCGTATGCTTTCACGTCATCCATTGAAATTCTGCCGCTGGGTCCAGTGCCAGGGACTTCGTTAATGTCAATTCCAATCTCGCGGGCAATTCTTCTTACCGATGGAGCGGCGGGTGCTGATCCTTTTATTATTTGCGGCTGATAAAAACCATTTGCTGAAACTTCAACAACTTTAGAATCTTCTTGAACCAGTTTTAGCTGAGATTCGACGGCTGTTTCTTTTGGCGATTCTACTTTGTTCATTGCTGGAACTTCAATTTTCGTCGCTGGCGCCAATCCAGCAGATGTTTTCAATTTGATTATTGCGTCACCAACTTTTGTTTTTGTTCCTGGTTTGATTAAAACTTTAACTACTTCACCCGAAGTTGGTGAAGGTACTTCAACTGTTGCTTTATCAGTTTCAATTTCAATTATCCCCTGATCCTTATCAACTTTATCTCCCGGTTTTACAAGTATGGAAACAACATCGGCAGACTCAATATTTTCACCAAGATCGGGTAAGGTGACATCATTTGTTTGACCAAGCGATGCTGTTACGACATCCTTAGACACAGCTTCTGGTTGAATTGCTTTTTGTGAGGAAGGTTTATCACTTTCAATTTTTTCTTTGATTGTTACGGTTTGTTCTGACAGTGTAGCAGAATCTTCAATCAGAACTACAGTTTGTCCAACTTTTATTTTGTCACCAGATTTGATTAAAACCTTTTGAACGACTCCATCTTGAGTTGATGGAACTTCGATAGTTGCTTTATCAGTCTCAATTTCAAATAAGCCCTGATCTTTTTGGACTTTATCTCCCTTCTTAACTAACACTGAAACAACATCAGCTGATTCAATGTTTTCACCAAGTTCAGGAAGTTTTATTTCTATTGCCATGTTTAACCTTGAAAAATTTTTTTCACTGTCACACTGAGCTTGTCGAAGTGTGACATTATTCTAGTATTTCAGTCTTCGACGGCTCAGACTGACAAATTCTTTATTCACTTAACTTGTCACCCCGAACCTGCCTTGCCGACAGGCAGGCTTGTTTCAGGGTCTCATTATTTCAAAATTGAGATGCTGTCCGAAGGACTCCTTCGGAGAAATAAGTTCAGCATGACAATTCAAGTCAAGAACGCATCGGATTTTTCTTTTTTGGATTTATTCCGAGCTTCTTCATTACTTTATCTAATTCTGCTGGTTTCATCTTTCCATCTTTTGCTAATCCAGTTAATGCTGCTAACACAATATGCTTTGCATCAACTTCAAAGAAATCTCTGAGTGCTGCTCGAGATTCGCTTCTGCCGAATCCATCAGTACCTAACGAGTATAATGTTTGCGGAAACCATTTAGATATGGAATCAGGCAGTGCTTTAACATAATCTGAAGATGCAACAAAGATTCCATCTTCATTTGCAAGCATCTTTGATATGTATGATACTTTAGGCGTTTGATTTGGATTGAGCATATTCCATCGTTCAACTTCAAGGGCATCTTTTCTTAGTTCTTTGTAGCTGGTGACGCTCCAAACATCCGCCGCAACTTTATAATCATCTTCCAAAATTTTTGCAGCTTTGAGCATTTCGTTCATAATTGTCCCGCTTCCAAACAGATGTGCTTTCATCTTTGTATTTTTCTTATCTGATGCTTGAAATTTATACATACCCTTAACAATTCCTTCTTTAACATTGCCAGGCATTTCAGGCATTGGGTAATTTTCATTCATCACAGTGATGTAATAGAAAATATCTTCTTTATCTTCATACATTCTTTTTATTCCATTACGAATTATAACGGCAAGCTCAAAAGCAAAAGCCGGATCATACGTGACAAGGTTCGGAACTGAATATGCAAGCAAATGACTATGTCCGTCTTGATGTTGAAGTCCTTCGCCATTAAGAGTTGTTCTTCCTGCAGTCCCGCCAAGCAGAAAACCTTTTGACCGCATATCGCCGGCTGCCCAAACAAAATCACCGATTCTCTGCATGCCAAACATTGAATAATAAATAAAGAACGGAATCATGTTGATGCCGTGAGTTGCGTATGCAGTTCCCGCAGCAATGAATGATGATACTGAACCAGCTTCGGTTATTCCTTCTTCAAGTATTTGTCCGTTCTTTGCTTCTTTGTAATAAAGCAAGCTGTCTTTGTCAACCGGTTCATAAAGCTGTCCAACATGCGAGTATATTCCAACTTGCCTGAATAAAGATTCCATTCCAAATGTTCGTGCTTCATCGGGAACAATTGGAACGATATACTTACCAATTTCCTTATCCTTCAGAAGTTTGGCAAGCATCCGTACAAACACCATTGTCGTTGAAACTTCTCTTCCTTCAGTTCCTTTGTAGAATTCTTCAAAGATTTCTTCTGGCGGAGTTTTAATCGGACGAATATCACTTTTTCTTGAAGGTACAAATCCGCCGAGTTCTTTCCTTCTTGCTAAAAGATACTGCATCTCAGAACTATCTTCAGATGGTTTGAAGAAAGGAGCATTTGCAATATCATCGTCAGAAATTGGAATACCAAAACGGCTTCGAAATTCTTTCATTTCATCTTCGTTTAATTTCTTCTGCTGATGAGTTATGTTCTTTCCTTCACCGCTTTCGCCTAAACCATAACCTTTAATTGTTTTGGCAAGAATGACAGTCGGCTGTCCAACATGAGTAGCTGCAGCTTTAAATGCGGCAAAAACTTTTTCGGGATCATGCCCGCCGCGTTTCATTTTTTGAAGCTGTTCATCCGTCATCTTCTCTACCATTTTTAGTAGCTCTGGGTCAGCGCCAAAAAAATGATTCCTTATATATTCACCTGTTTCAACTGAATATTTTTGATATTCACCATCAACAACCTCGCTCATTCTTTTTACGAGTTTACCATCTTTGTCTTTGTCGAGAAGCGGGTCCCAATCTGTTCCCCAAATAACTTTGATTACATTCCATCCAGCACCTCTGAAAGCGGCTTCAAGCTCTTGAATGATTTTTCCATTTCCCCGAACAGGGCCATCAAGCCGCTGTAAGTTGCAGTTGATTACAAAAATTAAATTATCAAGCCGTTCTCTTGATGCAAGAGTGATTGCACCGAGAGCTTCTGGCTCATCAGTTTCACCGTCGCCGAGAAAAGCCCAAACATGCCCGCCGGGTTTTTTTAATCCGCGGTCTTCCAGGTAACGATTAAACCTTGCTTGATAAATTGCCATGATTGGTCCTAAGCCCATTGACACAGTTGGGAACTCCCAAAAATTTGGCATCAGCCAAGGATGAGGATAAGAAGAAAGTCCGCCATTCGGTTTTAATTCTCTTCTGAAGTTTTCAAGCTGTTCGCTTGTTAATCTTCCTTCCAAAAATGCGCGCGCATAAATTCCTGGAGAAGCATGACCTTGAAAATAAATTTGATCACCGCCGTAATCCTCGCCTTTGCCGCGGAAGAAATGATTGAAACCTATTTCATATAAAGTTGCAGCGGACGCATAAGTTGAAATATGTCCGCCAATTCCGCTTTCCATTTTATTTGCTTTAACAACCATCGCCATCGCATTCCAGCGAATCATGCTTTTAATTCGTCTTTCAATTTCTCTGTTGCCGGGAAATGGCGGCTGCTTCTCTCTTGGAATTGTGTTTATGTATGGAGTATTTGCTGTAAATGGTATTTCAATTCCAGCTTTATGCGCTCTTATTTGCAACTGTTGAAGTAGCTCAGTTACTCTTTCAGGTCCGCCATGCTCAAGCACATAGTCAAGAGAGTAGAGCCATTCTTTGGTTTCAAGCTCGCGGATTTCTAAATCTTTATTGTTGTCGCTCATAATATTTCTTTCTTTACAAATTTTATTTTAATACTAAGCAACGATCTCTATCAGAATATTCCACTTAGGAAAAGTAAATGATTTATTTCTTCAGCTAATCTTGCCAGCCGGTAAGTTTACCATTCTCAAAATAGAGATAAGTTCCATCATAAACCCATTGTTCGTGAACACCCCACCTTCCAACAGTTCTGTTAATATCGTTTGGTTCACCCCAACTTTCCCGTGCCATTTCATTGGACATGCCTAACCATATTTTTTTATCTATAATCCTTTGGGCATTTTTCTTCCCATATTTTTTAATTAAAGATACCTTGCGTTCTTTGAACAACTTTTCCTTTAAAACAAGTTCTTCTTGCTCTTCTTTCAATGCAATTTCTTTTTCTTCTTGTCTAATTTTTTGCTCAATAGCTTTATATTCTTTCGTTCTTATTTTAGATATACTATCAACTATAGCTTCGTTATCATTTTCAAAATATAATTCATTCAAGTTGTAATATCCTGAATGTCCCTTTGCTCTAACTTTACACCATAAATCACCATATCTATCGCAAAATATAGAATCCACAAAAACTGAATCCTTATATGCAATAAATACTAAACGATTTGCTTTAGTTTGATAATGTGGTTCTGCTGTAATATACTTTCCATATTTAGATTTAGGTGTTCCAATTATTTCCTGTGAATATATTTCTACTGTTAATACTAATGTTATAAATAAAATGTATTTCATATTAATAACTCTTAGTTCTTACTTAAAGTAATTTATATAAAAAAGGTCTTCTAACAAAAGTTACCATGATATGTTATGTGGCTGTATGCGCAAAATTATACCAAAGTTTTTTTGTTGCTGTGAGACAGTCGTGACACAGAAATATTGGTTTTAAACTCCTATTTTTACATATCAAAATTATCCATTAATAATTAGGGGTTATTTTATGCTTAACAACTTTTCATTAAACCGACTTCTGGTACTCTTTACAGCGCTTGGCTTTGCATTTCTTTGGATTGACACAACTCTCGAACACTGGGACGTTCTAAAAGATGAAGTAATGGCTTACATTCCATTTATTTTCAGCGTAATAGGTTTGTTATTGGGTGCAAGTGCAGCAATTATGTGGAAAGAAAAATTGATTCGTTTTTTCCAAATATTTTTATTTGTTTCATTTATTGTTGCCGGAACGGGAGTGTATTTTCACTTGGAAGATGAAGAAGATGAAATCAATCTGACTGTTGAAGAACGTGAGCATGAAGCAAATGAAAAAGATAAACCAATCATGGCGCCGCTTGCGTTTGCGGGTTTGGCGGTCGTCGGTTTACTCGGCACCAAAAGAAAATGGGAAGCCGAAGTAAAAGAATAAAGGATTAATTGTGAGGCACAATGAATTGTACCCTTATTGAGTGAAGGTAGGGACATAGCGTGCTATGTCCCCAATGATGTAAACAATATGGATTATAATTCTAACGAACATCACCGCAAATCGATCAGATTAAAGGAATACGATTACTCCGAACCCAACTGGTATTACGTTACAATTTGCACATACGACAGGGGAAATTTATTCGGCAGAATAAAAAATGGTGCGATGATTCTGAATAATTATGGAAAAATTGTTAATGAAGAATGGTTAAGAACAAAGGAATTAAGAAAAAATATTGATTTGGATTATTTTGTTATCATGCCTAATCATTTTCATGGGATATTGATTATTGAAGGTAGGGACACAGCGCGCTGTGTCCCTACAAAGGTAATGGAGAATCGCAAATTTGGTGAAATACCGCGTGGTTCTCTGTCTGCAATTATTAGGTCATTTAAATCAGCAGTTTCAAAAAGAATAAATAGCTTAAGAAATTTACCCGCTAAAGAGGTTTGGCAAAAAGGATTTTACGAACACATCATTAGAAATGAAAATGATTTGTTCAACATAAGAAAGTATATCGAATTGAATTCTTTACAATGGGATATTGATGAATACTATCAGAATGAAAAATTGGCTAAGTGATGTCATGATACATCATGCCCCTACTCTATTTTAATCCTACTTCTCCGCACCAACTCCACCATAACCCTGTTATATTCCCCCTCCTTTCACCGCTTAATTATTATCATTATTTTAAACCGTAACTTTTATTGAATAAGGAAAACAATGGTTAACATTTCAACTCATCGTTTGGATGAGCTAAAAAATAACTTTGCCGGAAAGAAAATCGCTGTAATTGGCGATATGATGCTTGATTGTTACTTTTGGGGAGAAGTGAAAAGGATTTCTCCTGAAGCTCCTGTGCCGGTTGTAGAAGTCGGTGATGAATTTTATAGGTTTGGCGGAGCCGCTAATGTTGCATTAAACGTTCTTAAGCTTGGCGGGATTCCCTTCCCGATTGGTATAATAGGTAAAGATAATGATGGAATAATTTTTACTTCTCTTGTTAATGAAAACAAAATTCATTCAGATGGAATTTTTACTGATGAAACACGACCGACGACCGCAAAAACAAGAGTAATAGCCCACAACCAGCATGTTGTTAGAATTGATAAGGAAAGCAAAGACTATATAAATGAGGATATGCGGAAAAAGATTTTTTCGTACCTTGAGTCTCATGTGAAAAAAATTGACGGAATAATTCTTCAAGATTACAATAAAGGTGTGCTTACCCCTGAATTGATTGACAAGATTATTCACCTTGCAAATAAAAACGATATTCTTATAACTGTTGATCCTAAATTCAACAATTTTTTTGCTTACAAAAATGTAACTGTATTTAAGCCGAATCGTAAAGAAGCGGAAGATGTTCTTGGAATGAAGATAAAAATATCTTCGGATATTTCATCGGCAGGCAAAAAAATACTGGAGCGGCTTAATGCAAAAAATGTTTTGCTTACACTTGGTGAAGAAGGCATCGCTGTTTTTGAAAAAGATAATCCGGAAAAACGAATGCCAACCAAAGCCATAAAAGTTGCCGATGTTTCCGGTGCCGGAGATACTGTTATTTCTACTTTAGCGATGGCGCTTGCTGCTAATGCAAATATTTTGGAAGCATGTTACCTTGCTAACTTTGCGGCAGGTATTGTTTGTGGTGAAGTTGGAATTGTCCCGATTGAAATAGAGCGTTTGTTCAAAACAATAAGTGAAGATCATAAATGAGTCATGTTAAAAC
>CAYMKU010000007.1:0-97484 GCA_964391015.1 uncultured Ignavibacteriaceae bacterium | reverse complement strand
ATAGAGCGTTTGTTCAAAACAATAAGTGAAGATCATAAATGAGTCATGTTAAAACTTTATTAGAACTAAAATCTTTACGAAAGCAATTCAAACAGCAAAATAAAAAAGTTGTTTTCACAAACGGCGTTTTTGATATCATTCATGCTGGTCATGTGGATTATCTTACAAAATCCCGAAAGCTTGGAGATGTATTAATTGTTGGAATGAATTCTGATGCTTCGGTGAAAAGAATTAAAGGCGACAAGCGTCCAATACTTAAACAAGATGAGAGAGCATTTATCATTTCGAGCTTAAAACCTGTTGATCATGTTGTTCTTTTTGATGAAGATACACCAGCAAAATTAATTGACGAACTTATTCCGGATGTTTTGGTGAAAGGTGCTGATTGGCCAATTGACAAAATAGTTGGACGCGAGATAGTCGAACAGAACGGAGGCGAAGTTAAGACAATTGAATTTGTTAATAATCAATCTACTTCAAAGATCATTGAGTTAATCAAAGAAAAATATTGTGGTTAATGTATTTCAATATTTTTTTAGTCAATTAATATCTATATCCTAACTAAAAAGTTTCCAAAAATAAATACATTTCTCTAAAAAATTGTCTGACGCAGAAGTAACACAAACTGAACAAAAACCGAAAAAGAGAAGGACACTTCTTCAAAGGATAGTTAACGTGTTTTTATACATTGGTGTTATATCACTCGGCATTTTTGTTTTTCTTTTTGGCTTCAGTCAAACGCAAACATTCAGAAATTGGCTGCGTGATTTCGTTATTGAGCAAGCAAATGATAACTTGAATGGCAGAGTTTCGATTGAAAAGATAGAAGGTACAATTTTCACATCACTGATTTTGCGAAATACTGTTGTAACGATGGAGAAAGATACTCTTCTAAATGCTGGGACAATTGAGCTGCGAACAAGCCCGCTGAAGATTTTTCTAAAAACGATTTACGTTAGAAAAGTTGAAATTAAGAATACAAAAATTGCTTTTATCAAAGATAGTTTAGGCGAATTGAACATTGCTAAATTATTCCCACCATCAGAAAAAGAAGATACTGCCAAATCACATTTCCCTTTTAGAATTGAAGTTGCTGATTTCAAACTTACCGATGTGGATTTTTCACTCCAAAATTATAATAAGATCGGAAGCAAAGAATTTTATCCTTCAATGAATATGGATGATTTCAGGGTTGACGATATTTTTCTTTCGCTGAAAGCATTTGCCGATATTGATAACAATACTTATGAGACAAAAATTGATTATCTCTCGATGAAACCGAATATAGAAAGATTCAATTTAAAATCTCTTTCGGGTGAATTGGGAATAAATGAAAAAGAAATACTTGTTAACAATTTGTCAGTGAATACATCGAACTCAGAAATCAATTTGAATGCTAAGGTAAATGGGTTAAATATTTTTGACTCCACAATGGTAGAGAAAATCAAGTATGCTGTTGTTGATGTTTCATTGAACAGTCCGAAATTTAATTTTGATGACCTCTCATCATTTCTTCCCCCCATTGATATGTTGAAAGGTGCATTGGGTGTCAAGTTTCAAGCATCTGGCAATCTTCTTCAGTTGGACGTGAACAAATTGGTTCTTGATTATGAAAAAACTCATCTCGAAGCAAAAGTTGTTCTTCAGAATATTGATAATGTTGATAAAATGACTATTGCTGCAGATTTTAGAAATTCAACTATTACTCAATCAGATATTGATAAGTTGCTTCCAGAAATTGGTGTTCCTGTTTTTGATAGGTTAGGAGAAGTGAAAATTGATACTCTCACTTTCGAAGGAAAACCCTTGAACTTCAAATCACAAATACTGCTTTCTTCAAATGGGGGAAAATTTTCTTCAGAAGTTAAAATGAATTTGGAACCAACACTCGCGGAGTATGACATTAGTTTCAGTTCAAGAGATTTTGATTTATTGCCGATTGCAAATATTTCCTCAAGGTTGAATCTCAGAGGAAGTTTTGTCGGGAAAGGATTTTCTCCTAAAGAGATGAACTCGAATATCGTTCTCGCAAGTGAAGGTTCGATTGTCGAAGGGATAAAAATTGATTCATTATCACTTACTGCTGAAGCAGCCAATGGTCTGGTTGGTTTTTCACTCTCAACTGTTTTGGATAATGCTCTTACCGAAATAGATGGTTCATTGGATTTCCTGCAGGAAAATTTAGGATACAAAGCTGCTGGCAAAGTTAGTAATCTTGACTTAGGTAAATTAATGAAAGACACAAGCATAGCGACAGATCTTAATTTTAAATTCAAAACAGAAGGAGAGAACTTTGATCCTGATAAAATGAACATGTTTTTAACTTTTGATTTGTCTCCGTCGAAAATAAACGGAATTGAGATTGATAGCACTCACACTATCACCGACATTTTTACTGATGATAATGATGAGAGGGTGATCAACTTCATTTCTGATATTGCTGACATCACGCTTAAAGGTCAATTCTCGTTGTCTGATGCTGTTTCAGTAATAAACACAGAAACAGGGTTACTGACAAGTGCTTTCATTAGAAAAATTGCAGAAGTTTTACCATCATTTAATTTGAGTGATAACTTGACGCAGCAAGATAAATTAATCAAAAGGGTAGCTGACAGGAATTCTAAAACAAATGAGAAAGTGTCAATTTTATTTCTGGTTGATTTAAAGGATTTTGGGATTATTAGTCCATTTCTAAAAAATAAAAAATTAGAGATAGATGGAGACCTTTCGGGGAATCTGGTCTATGATAACGATAGCATATCAGTAGAACTAAATTCCAATTTAAATTATGTTAAATATTGGGGGCCAGGCACTGTATATTTTCTTTCCAAACTGAATTTAGATTTGCTTCTTACCAACAGCTTTTATGCTGAGTCAACTGAGGATATTGATTTTGATCTCAAGTTTCAAACGAATCGTGTTTTTGCTGGCACTGACCTATATGATATGCTGTTCGATCTGAAAATGAGAAGTAATATTGCCGAAATAAGTTTTGCATCAAAGCTTGAAGATTATGCATCTGCCGAACTAACATGTAAAGCTAATCTAAGAAATCCAACAATTGAGCTTATGGTGAAAAATCTCGATTTGGTTTACAAGGGATTCGATATTAAGAACCGAGATGATCTTAGTATATCTTTTTCTGAAGATCGAATAGATTTTAATAAATTTAATTTGTTGCACTCGGCCGGAGAAATTTCTGCAAGCGGGTTTCTTGCACGCAATGAGAATCAAAATTTAAGCTTGAAGGTTAAAAATCTCCGAGGCAAAGATCTTTTTCACACTTTCTCTGAAGGAAGTGGCTTAAGTTTCCTTGATATAAACATGAATCTAGATGGAATTATTGAAGGCAATTTTTCCAATCCTCTGATGAATGTTTCCTTCAGGGGTGAAGATTTAACTTACAAAGACAAAAACTTTGGAAAGCTCATAAGCAATTTTAATTATGCAAACAAAAAATTTTCTTCTGATATTAAATTTTTTGATTTGTACAGCGGTTCATCAATTCCAGCATTAAAAATAATTGGCAACATTCCAATAAACCTTTCCTTTACTGATACAGAAAAAAAGATTTTAGATGATGAAGATATCGAGATTAATTTCGCCGCCAATAACCTTGACCTTACGCCGTATGGTGATTTAATTCCAGGCGTAAGTAAGTTCAAAGGCAGACTTAACAGTAACGTGCAAATCAGCGGTACAATCTCAGAACCATATCCAGACGGATCCCTTTCGCTCGATCAGGCTTCGTTTCTGCTTAAATATAACAATCTTGAATATAATGCTGGATTGAAACTTACTGTTGCAAAAGATTATTTAGCAATTGATAGTCTCCTCCTTGCAAATTCTGAGGGAACTAAAGGTGGTGGAAAAATTACAGGTGGAGGTACAGCAGAACTCGAAAATTTTAATATTACAAATTCTCAATTCGTGTTGAATGGAAATCTGAAGGTTTTAGGGGATGAATCTAAGTACGTGAGTCCAAACTTATTCGGTGATTTAGTGATTTCTACTAAGGGAAATTTTGAGCTAAAAGTAGATAAGAACGGTGCAAAACTAAAAGCACCCATTAATGTTGAAGTTGCAAAACTCACCTATTCACAAACGCAGGGCTCTTATACCAGCACTTCAGAAAATTATATTTATAAGTTTATTGAAGATACAATTAAGAACAATTCGAAAAGTGTTGATTTTGAAAATCTGGTAAATTTATCCAAGCAGAGTGCATTAGAGAAGGAACAGCAAACATCCAAGTCGAGCAAGTTTGATTATAGCATAGATGTGGAAGTTGAAGATGAAGCCGAATTTATTTATGTACTCTCACGAGAGTTCAATCAGAACTTAATTGCAGTTCTTCGTGGTAATTTCCAGTATGAAAGCATTGGAGGAAAACCAGTCGCTCAAGGTGAGCTTGAATTGCTTGAAGGCTCTACGCTTGAGTTTATTAAAACCTTTAATGCGGAAGGAAAAATCAGATTTGAGAGTGAACTAAGTAACCCTTACCTCGATATTACTGCTATCTATAAAAATTACTACTATCAGGAAGGAAGCACTTCTAACAATGAAGGGGAACAATCCGGAGGCGGAGAAACTGAAGTTGCTGTTAAAATGAATATAAAAGGTACGTTAAAGGAATTAGATAAAAATTTAGCAAAGCAATCTGAGAAGCTTGCTGTTTATTATAAACCGAGGAATAGCGATCAACTTGTTTTAGATGAGACAAAAGACGCATCTGATGCTGTAATGTTTATGCTTCTTGGAAAATTTAAAGATGATGCGATCAGTCAGCAGGAAAGGATTGATGTCTCGTCGTATGCAACCTCATTTGCTGGTTCAATTGTGGGAGGATTTCTTAATCGTCAGCTTGGTGATTATGTCAAAAGTTTAGAAATAAGACAGACTGGAACCGAAACAAAATTCATTTTAGCTGGTCGTGCTGGAAAATTCCGCTATTCAATTGGCGGATCAACCGCGGTATTCCAGGATTTAGGACTAGCAAATGTTAAAATTGAATATCCTATCACTCGAAATTTTTTCATGCGTCTTGAACGGAAAGAAGCATTGAGTGAAACAAAATACATTAATGAAATGATTAATGAACTTGGGCTTAAATACAGGTTTGAGTTTTAATGAAAAAGAAAATCATATCCTTCTTTAAGAAAAATTCCAGTTCATCGTTCAAGAGTAAAGAAATTGCAAAGCGGATCAAGCTTTCCTCTGCCGAAGAGATAATCTCGTTGAAACATTTCTTGTATCAACTTTATGAAGAAAATTTTCTAACCAGAAATGGAAAAAGATATAAGCTAAATCAAAATTATTCTTCCGGAAAAATAATTGGCGAATTACAAATTAGTCCTGGTGGCTTTGGGTTTGTTGTTCCAAGAGATAAAAAACTTGGAGATGTTTTTATTGCTTCTCGGAATCTTTCGATTGCGTTTCATGGGGATACCGTTGAGGTTGCACTTTTTGCAAAACGAAAAGGCAAGAATATAGAAGGTCAAATTGTTAATGTTATTTCCCGAAAAAGAGAGATTATTGTCGGAGCACTTAAAAAATCTCATGTGTCATACTTTGTAAAACCTGATGAGCCCGAAATACATCGAGACATTTATGTTGATAGGGAAAATCTAAAAGGAGCAAAGGAGGGTGATAAGGTTGTAATTGGGAATTTATTCTGGGATTCATCGCTTCTAAATCCGGAGGGCGAAATTATTGAAGTGATTGGAAAGTCTGGTACCAGGGATGCAGAAATTTCTTCAATTGCATATGAGTTCGATTTACCATTTAAATTTTCTCTCAAAGTTTTGGAAGAAGCGGAAAAAATAAATGATAATCCTTCTAGTATAGACTTGAAAGGAAGGGTTGATTTCAGAAAGCAAAATGTCTTTACAATTGATCCTGCTGATGCAAAAGATTTTGATGATGCACTTTCAATCCAAATACTTGAAAACGGGAATTATCAAGTTGGAATTCACATTGCGGATGTTTCTCATTACGTAGCTGTCAATTCCAATTTAGATAAGGAAGCATTACATAGGGGGAACAGTGTTTATCTTGTTGGAGGTGTAATTCCGATGCTTCCGGAAAAATTGTCAAATAATGTATGTTCCCTAGTTCCCAATAAAGATAGGCTAGCATATTCAGTTATAGTTGAGATGACAAAACGTGGGAAGGTTGAAGATTATGAAATCAAGAAATCTGTAATTAACAGCAAACGGCGTTTTACTTATGAGGAGGTTCAGGAAATAATTGAAAGGGGCGATGGCGAATTGAATGATGAAATACTTTTGTTGAACAATATTGCTCAAAACTTAAGAAAAAAAAGATTTCGTGAGGGTGGGATAGAATTTTCCACTCCCGAAATTAGGTTTGACCTTGATAATTATAACAAACCTATTGCGATACATCGCAAGGATGCAATGGAAAGCAACATGCTTGTTGAGGAATTTATGCTCCTTGCAAATAAGATTTGTGCAACACATATTTCAACTTTAAAAGGGCAATTGGTAAAGCCATTTGTTTATCGAATACATGATTTTCCCGATGCCGAAAAAATCATCGAGTTTTCAAAGTTTGTAAAATCGCTTGGTTATTCATTTGACCCCGGCTCATCAAAAAATGTAAAACAATTTCATTCCTTAATGCTTCAAATAAAAGGGAAGGAAGAGGAAGCGCTTATCAATGAATTAGCCATACGGTCAATGGCAAAGGCGGCTTATTCACCAGAGAATATTGGGCATTATGGGCTTGGTTTTAAGCATTATACCCACTTCACCTCACCTATTAGGCGCTATTCTGATTTGATCGTACATAGGATATTATTTCTTTATCTTGAAGGAAACGGCAAGAGTATTTATACGTCTAAAAAATTAAAAGAAATTTCGGAACATATTTCTTCTACAGAAAGAAGTGCAATTGAAGCTGAACGATTATCGATTAAAGCAAAACAAATCGAATACCTTCAAAATCATCTGGGGGAAACTTTCCATGCGGTGATTTCTGGAGTGACTCATTTCGGTTTATTTGTTAAGATACTTGATATCTTAGCGGAAGGATTAATAAGAATGCGTGATTTGGAGGGAGATTTTTATGTTTACGATGAGAAAAAATATTCTTTAATTGGCAAGAGAACAAAAAAACAGTATCGTTTAGGCGATAAAGTGTGGGTAAAACTTGTACGAGTTGATCACGAAAAATCCGAATTAGATTTTATTATTACTGAACAATAAAAGATAACCATGAAATCAATTTATAAAAAAATTATTTTGCTCTTAGTTGTATTCCCGGCGGTATTATTCGGGCAGTTTGGAAAGAACAAAGTGCAATATAAAAATTTTGATTGGTACTATATACAGACAGAGCATTTTGATATTTATTTTAATCAAAATGGCGAAACACTTGCAGAATTTACATCCAAAGCTGCCGAGAATGCTTTAACTTCAATTCAACAAAGCTTTAATTATAGAATCAATAATCGGGTTACTATGATTATCTATAATTCACAAAACGATTTTCAAGAAACAAATGTGATTGATCAATATCTAAGTGAAGGGATAGAAGGATTTACGGAACTATTCAAGAATAGGGTAGTTATTCAATTTATGGGTTCGTACAAAAAATTCAGACATCTCATCCATCATGAACTTGTGCATGCGGTAATGAATGATATGTTTTACGGCGGTTCAATTCAAAATATAATTTCAAATAATATCTCAATTAATATTCCTACTTGGTTTAGTGAAGGTATGGCTGAGTATCAAGCATTAGGGTGGGATGTAGATACCGATATGTTTATTAGGGATGCTGCTATAAACGAATACTTGCCCGACATTCAAAGTTTAGATGGTTACTTTGCATATAGGGGCGGACAAGCAGTTTTCTATTATATTGATAGGAAATACGGTAAAGAAAAGATAGGTGAATTGATTAGCAAAATCAGAAACACAGGAAGTGTTGATGCAGGCTTTAAAGAAGCTCTTGGACTTAACCTAGAAGAGTTTAACGAACGATGGAAAAAGGAAATCAAGAGAATTTATTGGCCGGATATATCTAAACGAAAAGATCCGGATGAGTTTGCAAAAAGATTAACTGATCACAAAAAAGATGGAGGAACATATAATACAAGTCCGGCAATTTCGCCGCAAGGAGATAAGATAGCTTTCTTATCAAACAGAGATTTTTATTTTGATCTCTACATTATGAGTGCTGTTGATGGAAAGATTATAAAGAAACTTGTTAAAGGAAACCGAACAGCAGACTATGAGGAGCTGAATATTCTTACTCCTAGTTTATCGTGGTCACCTGATGGGAAGAGAATCGCTCTTGGTGCAAAAAGTGGAGGTTATGATGTTGTTTATGTAATTGATGTGGAGTCAGAAGAGCGAGATATAATTCCACTATCACTTGAAGGAGTTAAAAGCGTTACCTGGTCACCGGATGGAAACAATTTAGCATTTGTTGGGCATACTGCAGAACAATCAGATATATATCTTTATAATTTTGAAACTAAGCGTCTTGATAATTTGACAGATGATATTTTTAGCGACAGCGATCCAGCATGGTCATTTGATGGTAGTAAAATATTTTTCTCCTCAGATAGACTTAACAATCTTTCCAAAGAAATTTTGCCAGACAGTTTCAAAATATACAGACACGATTACAGTCAGCAGGATATTTATTCACTTAATCTAGAAGATCGAAAAATTGAAAGAATAACTTCACTCCCATTTAGTGATGAAACTTCTCCCATTGCAAGCCCTGACGGAAAATATTTGTTGTTTATTTCTGATATAAATGGAATTAACAACATCTATAAACTGAATCTACCTGCAATTGGTTCTGAGTATGTGCCTATTGAAAGTCCGAATGATTTAATTCCCATCACTAATTCGCTAAACGGATTGTATCAGTTGTCTGCATCCAAAGATGGAAAAAAATTATCCTTCACATCGCTATATCAATCTGCATTTAATATCTTTTTAATGAATAATCCTTTTGAATTGACCACAGATGAAAAAAAACTTGAACCAACACTATATATTTCCAGTTTATTAAGGCAGCAGAATGGAGAAGAATTTATTGGACGGGATAGTTCTGTAGCATTAAAAAGTTCATCGAATGATTCACTTGAAATTTACGTGGGAACTATTGTTGATACTACGAAAGTTTATGGTGATTCGGTAGAGATTGACTTTAGTAACTATGTCTTTGGTACAGATTTTAACCTGCCCAAAGATACAAGCGGTGTAGATAATTCCAAATTCAATCTTGCAAACAATTTGGATAAACAGGGTAATTATAAGGTGAACAAATATAAAATTACTTTTTCACCTGATATAGTTTATGCAAATGCAGGCTATAGCTCCCTATATGGTTTGCAAGGAACAACGGTAATATCTTTTAGTGATGTTTTAGGAAATCATAGGTTGATTGGTGTAACAAGTCTCCAAATAGATTTGAAAAATAGCGATTATGGATTGGCTTATTACTACTTACCTGAGAGAATTGACTACGGAATTGAAGCATTTCATACAGCTCGATTTGTCTATTTAACCAGAGGAATTTTTTCCGACTTAGTGAGATTTAGAAATTTTGGAGCAGTAGGATCCATGAGTTATCCATTAAACAGATTTAAAAGAGTTGATTTTGGATTAAGCTGGCTGAATATTTCGCAAGAGAATTTAGATAATCCTTCTGAACCAGTAGAAAAAGTTTCTTATGTTATTCCATCGCTCAGTTTTGTCCACGATAATGTTTTGTGGGGATACACATCGCCAATAGATGGTTCACGCTATCGGTTTGATATTTATGGAAATCCAGGATTATCTGATAAACGGTTAAGTTTTTATTCTATGGTTGGAGATTACAGAAGGTATTTAAGATTCTGGACAGACTATTCGTTTGTTGTAAGATATTCTGGAGGTTATTCCGGAGGCAGCAATCCACAAAGATTCTTTATCGGTGGAATTGAGAATTGGATAAATCGTTCATTTGCAACCACAGATATTCCACTAGAGTCTGCTTCTGATTTTGCTTTTCTGACAGCAGCATTACCATTAAGAGGTTTTGATTACGCTCAAAAAATAGGTACAAAATATTCATTGGTTAATATGGAATTCAGGTTTCCACTGATTAGATATTTAGTAACGGGTGCTTTGCCAATTCTTTTTAGAAATATTTTGGGTGTTGCATTTATTGATGCAGGGACCGCATGGACCAAAGATAAGGAGTTAAAACTTTTTGGTAGAAATGATAAAGGAAATATTATAACACAAGACTTGTTGATGGGAACGGGTGTTGGCGCAAGAGTATTTTTTCTCTATTTCCTTGTTAGGTTTGATGTAGCATGGGCTTATAGTGTTGATGGATTTACTAAGCCCAAATTCTATTTATCTTTAGGTGCGGATTTTTAGTTTAAACTTTTTGATCTTATTACTATGTCACTTTTCTTTTGAATCAGATGGGTTCGATTTAGATGCTTTGCTTTCAGTCTTAGCATTTTTATAATCTGTGTGATAGAAGCCGCTTCCTTTAAAAATTGGACCAGCACCTGTACCCAACAATCTTTTCACATTTCCATTACACTTTGGACATTCTTTAATTGGGTCTTCCTTCATATTCTGAAACATTTCGAAGTCGTGACCACAGTCTAAACACTTATACTGATAGGTTGGCATGAATAAATTCCTTGAAAATTTAGTGCGAAACTTAATGAAAAAAAGGAAATAATTCTATAAATTAAAATTGTTAAATTTGTATCATAAAATCACCCACAGAAATTATAAATGAGTAGTATTTTAAAATTAAAGTATATTGTTCTTTTATTGATTCCATTTTTGGTAATTGGTTGTTTGAACTATATTCAAGATGTAAACCTTTATGCTGATGGTTCTGGAGTAATGAGAATCAGTTATTGGATGAAGTCAATAAGAAATGAAAATTCTGCAATAGTTGAGAAATTTGGATTATTCAACTCGGATTCACTGAGAAATGCGTTCCAATCCCCTTATAATATTATTGAAGATGTAGAAGTTTACACCGACTCGACCGATAGCACGATGCATTCTATTATAGATTTAAGTTTTACAAGTATTGACTCACTTAATAACCATAAGTCTTTTAAAGAATACAGATTTTCGCTGAAAGATGGAGCTGCTGGGCAGAAAATTTTTTCTCAATTTATTCCTCCAGTTGCGACCGGTTTTGGAGTTAATCGAAGCGATTTCAATATACAATATAAATATACTTTTGGTGGAGAGATAATAACTCACAATGCTCAGGATAAGGAAGGACGAACTTTAATTTGGAATTATACGCTTGATGACATTGGAAGCGGCAAAACTATCCTTGTTACATTTAAGCCCTTCAAATTAAAACAAACTCCATATTGGATTTATGTTCTTTCTGGTATCGTTCTGCTTGTTGTAATAATTTTCTTATTTAGAAGAAAAAAAGACTAAATTCTATCTATTTTTCACTGATATTTAACATTCTGTTTTATTGACATACCAGGTTGAATTACATATATTTGAAACTCTTTTCTGTAAAAATATAAGCACATAACCTTAAAAATGGTCGCCGAAAACTTTAAAATTTTTTCAGGTAGCTCGAATCTTCCCCTTGCTGAAAAAATTGCGCAGAAGCTAAACAAGCCATTAGGTTTAGTAGAATTAAAAAGATTTAGTGACGGCGAAATTTGGGTTAAGTACCTTGAAAATATTCGTGGTTCGGATATTTTTATAGTTCAATCAACAAATCCGCCTGCGGAAAATTTGTTAGAACTATTAATCATGGTTGATGCTGCAAAAAGAGCTTCGGCACAAAGAATTACTGCTGTAATTCCTTACTTTGGTTATTCAAGGCAAGACAGAAAAGATCAACCAAGGGTTTCTATTACTGCAAAACTTGTTGCAAACTTAATAACAATTGCAGGTGCTGACCGTGTAATTACAATGGATTTACACGCAGCGCAAATTCAAGGATTCTTTGATATTCCCTTTGACCACTTATATGGTTCGTCAATATTTAGTGGTCTTTTTAACAACATCAAGGATAATTTAGTTGTTGTTTCACCTGATGTTGGCGGTATCAAGATAGCAAGATCATATGCAAAACGGTTGAATGCGAGTTTGGTAGTTATTGACAAGCGAAGACCCAAGCAAAATTTTGCTGAAGTTGTTCATTTAATTGGAAGTGTAAAAAACAAAGATGTGCTTATTGTTGATGACTTAATTGATACCGCAGGTACTTTTGTTGGAGCAATTGAAGCACTAAAAAAAGAAGGGGCACTAAATATTTATGGAGCTGTAACGCACCCTTTATTTTCAGGTCCGGCAATAGAAAGAATTAATAATTCTCAGATAACTAGCTTATTAGTTTCGGATACAATAAATTTTAAGTACAATAATAACCTGGAAAAAATCTCTGTGATTTCAGCAGCCGAAATTTTTGCGGAAGCATTAATAAGAACTCATGATAACGAATCCATCAGTTCGCTATTCGATGTAGATAAAGGATAATTTTAAAATTGGAGCAATAATGGAGAAAAAAGCACTTAAAGCAAACATTAGAAAAGAGATAACTAAGTCTTCGAGAAGTATTCTTCGAAAAAATGGAAAAGTTCCTGGAATTTTTTATTCACGTGTCAATAAACCTATTCCGATTGAGGTTTCTGAGAAAGCTATTAAACCATTTGTTTTTACTGCGAAGACCCATCTAATTTCCCTCGAAGTTGAAAATGATAAAAACTATGATTGTGTAGTTAAGGATATTCAATTTGATCCTGTAACTGAATCAATAGTGCACTTTGATTTACTTGGATTAATTGAAGGAGAAAAATTTCAATTAGAAGTTCCTATTCAATATCATGGAACAGCAATTGGTATTAAAGAAGGCGGTATTGTTCAGCAAGTTTTACACAAGTTGGAAATTGAATGTTATCCAAAAGACATTCCTCAGTTTTTAACAATTGATATTACAGACCTAAGGCTAGGTGAATCAATTCACCCTAGCGCTCTATCATTTGAAAACGTCACAATATTAACCCCACCAGAAACAGTAGTTGTGGCTGTTGTTCATCCAAAAGTGGAGAAGGAGCCTGTGGCAGGTGAAGCTGTAGCAGAGGCGCCTACTGAACCAGAAGTCATTGGTAAGGGTAAAACTGCTGAGGAAGAGGAAGAAAAAGAATAATTTTAAGTGCGGTTAGTTTTAGGTGTTGGTAATCCAGGTGAGCGCTATAGGAAGAATAGGCATAATGTTGGATTTATGCTTCTTGATTACTTAGCAAATAAATATTCGCTTTCTTTTATTCCCTCAAGAAATGATTATTACGTTGCTGAATATAAGCTTGGGGAGCACTATTTCAGTTTAATTAAACCTTCAAACTATGTTAATAACAGTGGATTTTCTGCAATACAAGCGATCTCACATTATAGTGCTTCCCTAGAAGATCTACTTGTTGTTCATGATGATGTTTATTTAGAGACAGGGACTTTAAAAGTAAAGCCGGCAGGTGGAGATGGCGGTCATAAGGGGATTGATTCCATTATATATTATTTGTTGTCAGAAAATTTTTTAAGAATTCGAATTGGAGTTGGAAATAAGGAATTTTCACGGGAAAATCTGGTAGAATACGTCCTTTCAGATTTTAGTACCGAGGAGGAGCTACTATTGAAAAATGTGTTCCTGAATTGTACAACATTAGTTGAATCTTTCATTGTTGGGGGAGAAAAGCAATTACTTGATGCTAATAGCAGGCTATCCAAATTAATTGATTGATATTTAAATAAGATTTTGTTTGTAATTGCACCTTTAATTAAATAAATTTAAACGCTTTAAATTCAACATGTTTAACCCTGCCCTAGAATAGGGCTTTAATATCCGAAGGGAAAAAATGAAAAATCAGACTTACGAGAGTGCCGTATTAATAAATGCCTCTCTTGATGATCCTCAGATTGAGGGCATAATATCAAAAATAAAAGAAACGATTTTTGCTAACGGTGGTGAGATGAGGGAAATTGAAAATTGGGGAAGGAAACGTTTAGCATACATGGTAAATAAAAGTAAAATTGGATATTATGCAATATTTAGGTTCGATGCACCTACCACTATTATTTCCAAGTTAGAAAGATTTTACTCTCTAGATGATCACATTCTAAGGTTTTTAAATATAAAATTAGATGCAATTGCATTAGAACAAATTGAGAAAAATAAAGTTGCTCCTATTCAACAATTAGATCCGGTTGTAGATGGGACGGAAGTTCCAGTAAAGACAACCGAATCCGACGATGAATAATTATTAATTGTATCAATAAAATTTGTGATTAAGCATGGAGGAATAAAAAATGGCTGACTTGAGAATGCCCGAAATTAATTATGTAATTATTGCTGGAAACCTGACTAAAGATCCGATTTTTAGACAAACTACCAACAATACACCGGTGGCAAATTTTTCAATAGCGTCAAATAGAAAATACAAAGATAGCTTAAACCAATGGCAAGAGGATGTCTGTTATGTGGGGGTGGTTGCTTGGAATAAATTGGCTGAAAGCTGCCGCGAAAGATTGAAAAAGGGTTCAGCTGTTTTGGTTGATGGAGAACTTCAGAGTAGGAGTTGGAAATCTGATGAAGGACACAATAGAAGTATTGTTGAAATCAAAGCACGTAGAATTCAATTTTTAAATAAAAAATTAAAAGCGGAAGATGATAATGGTCACGTGGTTGAAGCAGATGAAACAAATGTTTTCGCTGATGATGAAAACTCTCACTATAAAAACGATTCATTTGATAAATTTTTATCCAATGAAGAATCAAACCTTATTAAATAATAATTAGCGGTAATCGGATGAAAAGAGAAATTAAAACAAAAAAATTTTGTAGGTTCACTCAAAATAATATTAAGTACATAGACTTTAAGGATGTTAAACTCCTCCAGAGATATATTTCTGAGCAAGGTAAGATTATTCCTAAAAGAATAACTGGAACTTCGTCAAAGTATCAGAGACAATTAAGCTTGGCAATAAAACGTGCAAGACATATGGCTCTTCTGCCTTATGTTTCTGAAAGTGCAAGATAAAATATAGAAGGAAAGAAAATGAAGGTAATATTAAGAAAAGATTATGAGTCTCTCGGAAAAATAGGCGATGTTGTTGAGGTAAAACCGGGGTTTGCTCATAATTTTTTACTTCCTCGAAAGATTGCTTATACGGCTTTAAAAGGTAATTTAAAAGCACTCGAAGAAGAGAAGAAAATTCATGTGAAAAAAGAACAACAGGAATTAATTAAATCCGAAAAATTGGCAAATGAACTTGAGAAAGTTTCGATTACCATTCCTGTTCAAGTTGGGGAAGAAGACAAGATTTTTGGCACTGTAACAAATCAAATGATTGTTGATGCATTAACAGAGAAGGGATATGAGATTGATAAAAGGAAAATAGAGATAGAGGAACCTATTAAATCGTTAGGTATTTATGGTGTTAATGTTAAGCTTCACTCAAAGGTTAATGCTAAAATTAAAGTTTGGGTTGTTAGAGAATAAGTTTAAGAAACAATAAATAAAAAAAGGAAAGCATTGCTTTCCTTTTTTTGTTTTAAATCCATCAAAGTTTTATCTAGCTCTAACGCTTTTAGTATTGACAAGCTTTGCAATTTCGGAAGTACCATTTTTTGCAATATTCTTTATGGCTTCAGTTGAAAGCTGAAGAGTAACAAACCTATTTAATTCCTGAACCCAAATTCGTTTTTTCTGTAAGTTAGGTAAAAATCTTCTTTTTGTTCTATTGTGAGCATGAGATACATTATTCCCATAAGCAGGTTTCTTACCTGTTAATTGACATACTCTAGCCATTATTTCTCCAAAAAATTTTATTCAAAAATGAGGTGTAAATATACCAATTTATTCCTAAAAAGGAAGAAATAAATTTTACTCCTTAAAAGAAATTTCTCTCGAAAGAGCTTATTATCGTTGAAATTATATGCTTTTTTTAGTATTTAATTTCAGAGTAATTTAAATAATTGTTGTTTATTATGTTGTTAATTATAAAGGAGTGTTTTTATGGAGTATTATGAGTTACATCCTGATAATCCCCAACTTAGATACATAAATAAAGCCGTAAATATTTTGCGAGAAGGTGGGGTAATTATTTATCCTACGGATACAGTTTACGGAATCGGCTGTGATATATTTAATAAAAGTGCCTTGGATCGAATTTTCTCTATTAAAAATGATGGAATTACAAAACTTTTCAGCTTTGTTTGCTCAGATTTAAAAGATATAGCCAAATACGCAAAAGTGTCTGACTATGCTTATCGGACTATGAAACATTTATTGCCAGGACCTTATACTTTTATTTTACCTGCTGCTAAACAAGTACCTAAAAAACTTTGGACTAAAAGAAAAACAGTTGGTATTCGCATCCCAAAACATGTGGTAACCTTAAAGCTTGTTGCTGAGCTAGGAAATCCAATAATTAGTACCAGCACAACGAATCGAAAGGGGGTTTTGATTGTAGATCCACTTGATATAAAAAACATTTTCGATAATCAGATTGATCTTATGCTATCCCAAGGAGGAATAGGAGGGAAACCGTCAAGCATTGTGGATCTGAGTGGTGAATCTCCTGAAGTGATAAGAGAAGGAGCCGGAGATGTCAGTCTTTTCTACAAATATAATCTTTCAAATTGAATTTCTAATAATTTGTGTAGGCGATGCCTGACAAAGGGGCGTGAGAACAATCTGATTTATATTTACGTTTTTTGAACGAGTTGCTGCAAAGATTACAGCGTCAGCCACGTCGGTAGGTGATAGTGGCGTAACACCCTCATAAACTTTATTAGCACGATTTTCATTACCATCAAATCTAACTTTTGCAAATTCAGTTAGTACCATTCCAGGATCAACGGAGGTTACTTTGATATTTTTATCTAAGACATCAATACGAGTTGATTGAGTTAAAGCTTTCACGGCAAATTTTGTCGCACAATATACATTTCCCATCGGATATACCTCATGTCCGGCAGTTGAACCAATATTTATCACATGTCCGCCTTTTCTTTTAACCATTATCGGTAGAACTGTTCTTGTAACGTACAGAAGCCCCTTGATATTTGTATCAATCATTTCTTCCCAATGATTATTATTTCCTTCATAAATTTTATTCAACCCGCGTGCAAGTCCAGCGTTATTAACCAAAATATCAATTGCTTTCCATTGCTCTGGTAATGAACTGATAGTCTTTTTAACATCATGTAATTTTCTGACGTCTAACTGTAAATCGAACACCTTCACATTATATTTTTTAACTAATTCCTTTTTCAAATCGATCAATTTGTCTCTTCTCCTTGCACATAAAATTAAATTTGCTCCTTTACTAGCAAATGCCTCTGCACAAGATTTGCCAATTCCAGATGTTGTTCCTGTTATAAAAACTATTTTGTTCTTAAGACTTGTCATTAATTACCCTTAAAGTTATGCGAAAAATGTTATAGTGGTTTATAATTTTATCTTTCTATCCAGCTTGTTCTTTTCGTTTTGAAATTTGGTGCAACTATCTCAAACGGATAAGTTTTTGATAGAGGTTCTCTCCATGAATCACCGCCTATCATTCGTCCGAGCCACTTGATATCGGAGAATTTTGAATCGTCGCTTTTTATTTTAATTTCTTGACTCCCCCAGGTAATATTTCCGATCAAATTGAATCCAGCACCATTTCTTAGGTTATAACTTTCTGCGATGATATTGATAGAATTTTTCCCGCTGATTAAAAACGGTTTGATATCAATAAATTTAATTCTTTTATAATCAACCAAAAGTGAGAGACTACGTTTTGAATAAACTTTATCTACGTATTTTCCATTGATGAAAAGTTTTACATATGTATCTCCAAGTAATTGCAGATATGCCTCATCGGGGTAGGTATCCAATTCGAATGATGTTGTAAATTCAGCATTAGATGCATATGAGGAGTCTTCATTTTTTAAATACAGCCATTTACTATCCAGTAATGGGTTAAAGTTAAAAATATTTTGTGAGAGGAGATTTTCTTTAATTTCTGTAAAGTATGAAATTAATCTATCAAACTTATCTTCGATCATATTCAGATTAGATTCTTTGTAATATTTTAACCAGAGTTTTTGAAATTCCTGTTTCAGAGATTTTAGTAAACCAATATTATTATCAATCTTATCTAAAAAATCATTCATGTTTATGGGTGATTTCTCTCTAATCAAATTATTAAGAGTAATTTGTGTTTCTAACTTTTGCTTGTACCAATCATTTAATCGCAAAATAAAATCAAGCAGTTCAAGGTGGTCAGCATTTTTCTTTACGCTAGATTTTAATTTTTTAACATCGTTTTTTAGCTGCGGTAGAGTTAAATCATTCCAACTAATTCGTGCGGTCTTGGAAATTTTTGGTTCCCACCAGGGGGGATCTTTGAAATTCAATAAAGGATGCCTCCAAACATCATTCCACAAAATTTGATTGAGCGGATTACTCAATGTCGTATAAAAATTTGGCAATCTTTCATCATCAATTCCAAAAAAATCATAAAAGTAATCATGGTTGAATTTGGCTAAATTACTTTGACTGTAATCCCATGAACATTGAGCGGACCAAGCATAATTATAGAGTACAAATTCTTTAAAAGTTTCTGCGCCGTAATCTCCCCAATTTGAATTTATCATGCCGAGCGATTCATAATTCAAACCGGACTTGACAATATATTTTATATTGGGCAACGAATTAATATTTGCAGGAAAGGTTGATACAAAATTCCATGCCGAGGGTGAAACAATATATTCGAAACCTGCATCATGCAGTAATTTAGTTGAAGGATAATTTTCTTCGGCGCGATAATGCCAATCAACTATGGTTATATCCTTTGGAATTAAAGATAGAATTTCGGGATGGTCGAGTAATATATCGCCGTACATCATTACCTTTTTGCCATACTTCTTACATATCTCATAGACTTTTTTGTAATGATTTGCATGAACAACCGCAATGTTTGTTTCATTTACTAATTTTTTACTTTCACCCAATCCAACATCGTAACTTTCATCAGCGCCCATATGAAAGTATTCAGACGGGAAGAGTTCAAAAACTTCTTTCAGTAAATCTTCGAGGAAGATGTAAGTTGAGTCATTTGATACATTTAGCGAAGCAGCACCAGGAAATTCTGCATATTTTACAAACTCATCCTGCGATAAAATATTTTCGTAATGACCAAGAGTTTGAAAAATCGGAATTACTTTGACAAAATTTTTCTTAGCAAATTCTACAATTTCTTTGACTTCATCTTTTGTCAATGCTCCACGATCTTTACCAATTGTCGGATATTTTTCAAACACCAGCATATCTTCTAAATAAGGCATGTAAGTGTTCATTTTGTATCTTGAGATATGTGAGATAATTTTCTTGAAGTTTTCCATATTAGAGACTTGACCACGGCTAATATCATCAGAAACTCCTCTAATTTTCATATCAGGCCAATCAATTATTTCCATGCATGGTAGTTTGCTATCTGCTTTCTCAAGCAGTTGAATTAAGCTTGTGGCTGCATAGTAGATCCCCTTTGGGGTTTTAGCTTTAAGTTCAATCTTGTTTTTTAATATGGTCAACACGTAGCCCTCATCACCCAGATTACAAATTATATGATCTGGTTCGTCTTTCTCGATGTAACTTATCTCAATGTCACCATTGTTTTTTAATGATGAAGAGATTTTGTGGAACTCTTTTAGGGTTTTTTGTATAAGTTCAATTGTGTGAGCGAGATTTTTGGTTGAAGTGGGAACTGAAATGCCCAGATTATCTTTCAGTTGAAAGTCGCCGTTGAGTGATTTTACTAGTTTGGGAGTTGGAATGATTGATAAATCTATAGTTTGGCTGTTTAAGGTATTTATAATAAATATAGAAAGAAAAATGTTTATTAGCTTTTTCATAGTCAATCCTGGTTAAGAGAAAGAAAGAATTAACATCAGCAAGTTAAAAATATTTTTCTAAAAACTGATAAAATGTTTTTAAGGCATGTTATTTGAAAACGCCAGGAATTGCTGTCAAACAATTCGGACACTTACTATCTTTGATTTGGTTTATCCTTACACTGTGCCAATCTCTTTTAATTAAAGGTGTTTTACAGCTGTGGCAAAATGTTGTATGACCTTCAGAATAAATTATATTTCCAATGTAACAGTATTTTATTCCTGCTTCAAGCGCAATTGTTCTAGCTTTAATTAATGTCGTCTCAGGTGTTTGAGACTTATTTCGCATTTTGAAATCAGGGTGAAATGCAGTGAAATGTAACGGGACATCTTCACCAAGATTTTTAAGTATCCAGTCGCACTCTTGTTTAGTTTCGGCCTCTGAATCATTCTCTTCAGGAATAAGCAAAGTGGTAATTTCAAACCAGACTTCAGTTTCTCTTTTAAGCCAAATTAAAGTGTCCAACACGTAATTCAAATGTGAAAATGTGAGTTTATGATAAAAATTCTCACTGAAAGCTTTTAAATCAACATTTGCTGCATCAATATACTTGTAAACATCTTTACGAGCATTTTTGTCAATATACCCTGCGGTCACCATTACGGAATTTATTCCCTCTTCTTTGGCAAGACGTGATATGTCAATTACATATTCTCCAAAAATTGTTGGATCATTATAAGTAAACGCAATTGAAGGGGCATGATTTTTTTTTGCAATTGTGATTACTTCTTCCGGTGAAACTGACAAAGCATTTTTATCATCAAGTTTTGCTTTGCTAATTGACCAATTCTGACAAAATTTGCACCCAAGATTACAACCCGCTGTTCCAAAACTTAAAATAGATGAACCAGGAAGAAAATGATTTAGTGGTTTCTTTTCAATTGGATCAATTGCAAAACCGGTCGGTCTTCCATAACCTGTTGAGTAAAGCTTTCCTTCAATGTTTTGCCTTATATAACAAAATCCAGCTTGACCTTCACCAATTGTGCAGTAACGCGGACAAAGTGTACAGAGTATTTTCCCGTTATCGGCTTGTTCCCACCAATCTGCAATTTTTAGCTCGGAAGTTTTCATGAAATTATTGATTAATAATTCCGTTCAAAAAAATATTAAATTATTTCAAATCTCATCCAGTTAGCACGGCTTTTCTCTGAGTATGGTGCACCCGCAACAAAAATAACTAGATCACCGCTCTTTAAATGTCCGGAATCTTTTATTCTTCGTTTTGCTTCCTCAATAGCCATATGCTCTTTATTAACCTCTTCGCAAAAAACTGATGTTACTCCCCAATAAAGATTTAGATTATTCATAGTTTCAAATTTATTCGTGAAGGAAATTATTTTCGCTTTTGGTCTAAACTTGGAAAGATTTCGAGCAGTTCTTCCTTCAATTGTGAACGCAACAATCGCGTTTGCGTTTATCTGTTCACTGATATTTTTTATTGCCCGTCCAACGGAATCAAAAAGATTGGCTTCGATAGTTTTGGGGATTTCTAAAACGTATTCATGATAGTTGCTAATTCTTTCTTCAGCATTTCGGATAATATCATTCATTATTTTCGCAGCTTGAATAGGATATTTTCCAACAGAAGTTTCACCGCTCAACATTACCACATCTGTTCCATCCCAAACTGCATTTGCAACATCAGATGCTTCAGCACGGGTGGGAACAGGATTGTTGATCATTGACTCCAGCATTTGGGTTGCAGTTACAACTATTTTACCTGAACAGTTACATTTTTTAATTATTTCTTTCTGAAGAACTGGAACATCTTGTGGTGGAAGTTCAACACCGAGATCGCCTCTCGCAATCATAATTCCATCTGCAACTTTAAGTATTTCGTCAAAATTATCTACCGCTTCTTTCTTTTCTATCTTTGCAATAATTGGACGAACAGCATTCTGGCTTTTTAACCATTCACGAAGTTTTACAACATCATCCGCGCTTCTTACGAAAGAAAGAGCAATAAAATCTAGTCTGTACTTAATTGCGAATAGGATATCGTTACGATCCTTCTCAGTGAACGATTCAGCAGATAATTTCATTTCAGGCAAATTCATTCCCTTTTTTGGTTTGAGAATTCCACCTATTTGAACAGAGCAAATTATCGAGTTCACTTTCTTTTCGATTACTTTTAGTTTTATTAAACCATCATCAATTAAAATTATGTTTCCTATCTCAGCATCATGCGGAAGTGATTTGTATGAAGTAGAAATAATATTTTCATTGCCAACAACATTCTCAATTGTAATTTCAATTTTGGAGCCTTCTTTAATGCTAATCTCAGGTTTAGTCAATTCTCCAATTCTTATTTTTGGACCTTGAAGGTCAATTAAAACTGCAAGCGGAGTTTCTTCATCAATACAAGCTTTGTCAATTTCTTCATAAACTTTTTCAAAAAAGTCATAGTTACCATGTGAGAAATTTAATCTCACTCCATCCATTCCCACTTCGATTAGCTGCTTTATACTGGATGCTGATTGCGTAGTGGGTCCAATTGTGCAAAGTATTTTTGTTTTAGCGAATATTTCGACGAGTTTTTTGTTCATTTTTCCTGCTTTCCCTCTTCTTTGTCGAGGACGGTTCACTTGCTGGTTTTACAGCTTTAGATTTAGCATAAAGGTCTTTTATTTTTTTCTCAACAAGATCGAAAACACTATTCGGCTCATAACCTTTAGGTGTTTTGATTCCGACTTTTACTCCTGTCAAAAGTTCGATTCCTTCTTCAACACGGTTAATGGCATAGATATGAAATTGATTTTTTGCTACTGCCTCGATTACATCATTTCGAAGCATTAACTCCTGAATATTTTGTGTGGGAATTATAACTCCTTGTTTCCCTGTTAATCCTCGTGCTTTGCAGACGTCATAAAAACCTTCAATCTTTTCATTCACTCCACCAATTGGCTGAACATCGCCTTTTTGGTTTAGTGAACCGGTAACAGCTAACGACTGGTTAATTGGCAATCCGGAAAGTGTAGATAAAAGAGCAAAAATTTCTGCGCATGAGGCACTATCACCGTCAACGGTTCCATAAGATTGTTCGAACACAAGATTTGCATTGAAAGATAAGGGGAGATCCTGTCCGAAAGTTTCTCTGAAGTATCCGGAGATAATTAATACTCCTTTGTTGTAATGCCGTCCGCTCATCCCTGCTTCGCGTTCAACATTGATAATACTTCCGCTGCCGAGAGAAACAGTTGCAGTAATTCTTGTTGGTCGTGCGAATGAATAAAAATCAGCACCGTAAATTGCTAATCCATTAATTTGTCCGACTCTCTCTCCCTCGGTATCAAGTAGAACCATTTTTTCTTCAATCATTTCGGTGAGTTTTGTTTCGAGCATACCATGTCTTTCTAAAGCCAAAGCATATGCTTTTTGAACATGTGCAGCGCTCACTACGTTGAATCCATCATCCAATGCCCAAAAATTAGCTTCGCGAGCAAGATCAGCAACTTTAGAAAACCTTGTAGTCAATTTATTTTTATGACCTGCAAACCTTGCGCTAATTTCTATCAACTCGCTTAAAGCGCTTTTATCGAACTCACAAAGATTTTCTTCTTTGATTAATTTTTTGATTACTCTCGCATATTCTGTAATAACTTTATCTGATCTTTTTATTTCATAATCAAAATCGGCTTTTACTTTAAATATTTTTTTGAAATCGTATTCGTGCTGAGCAAGTATTGAATAGATAAGCTGACTTCCCACAAGGATTACTTTAGTGTCAATATCAATGGGCTCAGGTTTTAAACTAGTCGGAACAAGCTGTAGGAAATTTGGATTATCTTGAATTTCTAATTTACGATATGTGAGAATTCGTTTTAGGTTACGCCATACGCCAGGTTCTTCAAAAAGGTGAGTTATATTCAGAACCAAATAACCACCGCTTGCCCGCAGCATTGAACCAGCTTTTACTCTGGTGAAGTCAGTGTAATATCCACCTCTTCCATCAGTGGATTTTTCAATTGTGCCGAAAAGATTTATATAGGTTGGAGACGTCTCAATAATTACCGGACAATTTTTTGCACCACTGTTATCTAAGATTATGTTGACTTCATATTCTTTGAAGTAATCAATTACAAATCCTTCTGGTGTTGCGGTGCCTTCAGGTTTTATACCTTTAAATATTTGAAGGTTTTCTAAAATATTATTTTCAACCTGACTCAAATAATCGAGAGTTTTTGTAGCTGGGTATTTTTCCTTAAGATTACCAATCACCCCCTTAACTATATTAGAGCTAAATTCTCTTTCGAGAGTTTCTAATTGTTTCTGAAAATCTTGACTTAGCTTTAATCCTTTCTTAAAAACATCTTGAAGTTCTTCTTGCTTACTGCTGTATTTTTTAAATATCTCTTGGGCATCTTCCTTCGTCAATTTTTTTTGCTGAACCAACTCATCAAGCTGAAAGACCGAAATGGACTGATTATCTATAACAGGGAAAATTTCTGGTCGTACACCCTCACCGACTTTTACCTGACCAAGAGTAAAATTTTCTTTATTCAGTCTTTCGTTAAAGGAATTAAGAAGCGATTGCTCGCGATTGTTATAATCTGAAATTATTTTTTGCTTTCTTGATGCGTAAGATTCACTTTCCAGAGCTTGTGGAATTCGGCGCTGCAACAAAGCAATTGCTGATGCTAAATCATCCTTAAAAACTTTGGCTCCGCCTACATCAAATGTTAGAAGTATAGGTCTATCCTCATCTTTGAAATTATTTACATACGCATAATCATTTAGCTCAGTTACATTAGAACTAATGGATTCAAGCATTTGTTTTACGGTGGTCATCTTTCCAGTTCCAGAAAGCCCTGCAATGTAGATATTGTATCCTGGACTGCGCAAATCAACTCCAAGTCGTATGGCTTTTAATGCTCTTTCTTGTCCGAGAATTCCTTCAATCGGCGTCAATGATTCAGTTGAATCAAATTCAAAAATCTCGGGATTACATTCCCACCTTAATGCTTCAGGTTTTAATTCGTACTTATGGGAAGATTTAATTTTAGGAAGTTGTTTTAGAATAGTTTTCGCTTTCATTTTTTACTCGTCAGGTAATGTCTTCTATTAAAGTGGAATTTTTGTTGAAAAAGTAATTATTATTGAGATGAATATCAAAAATGAAATTTTGGAACTAGTTTCATGAGCTAATAATGTTGAGCCTCTCAATTTTTTTATTTTTCACTATACGCAAACAAAATTTTTATTCGGATAGACTATAATGCTTAATCAAATCAGAAAATTATTTCCACATATTCAAAAAGGAAAAATCTATTTTAATCATGCAGCAACGGGACCTTTTTCATCTAATGTTTTGAAAGCCGTTGATGATTATTTACTTCAACGCAGCGAAACAGACATAGATAATTCTCAAGAATTGGTTAAGGTAGTTGGTGAAACAAAAAATTATTTGTGTCAAATGGTTAATAGCAATCCTGATCGAATTTCATTTGTTGACAACACCTCAAATGGTATGAATATTCTTGCGCAAGGGTTAAAATGGAAACAGGGAGATTCAATTATTTTAAACGATCTTGAATTTCCGGCGAACGTCTATCCATTTTTAAATTTGGAAAGAGAGGGAGTTAAGATTGAATTTGTTAAATCGAAAAATGGAATTGTTTCTTCGGAAGATATAATTAATTCCATCAAACCAACTACAAAATTAATTTCGATCAGTTTCGTGCAATTTTTATCTGGCTATCGAGTTAATCTTGAAAAAATTGGAAATGTATGTCGAAAAAATGGAATTATTTTTAGTGTTGACGCAATTCAAGGTCTTGGTGCATTCACTCTCGATGTGGAGAAATGCAAGATTGACTTTATCTCATGTGGCACTGCAAAGTGGCTGCTTGGTATGCAGGGGCTTGCTTTTATTTATGTCTCAGAAAATCTTCAGCACATGCTTCTGCCTAAATATGTTGGGTGGAATTCAGTTGAAGATGATTGGAATTTTTTGGATTACAATCTTAAGTTAAAAAAAACCGCACAAGTATTTCAAAGCGGAACGATTAACACTTTGGGTGTATTTGGCTTACTTCCCTCGTTAGAGATGTTTGCAGACTTTGGTTATAAAAACATTGAAAGCAGAATACTTAATAACTCTACTCATTTTATAAAACGATTGTTGGAAATAGGAATTCATCCCATTCTTGAGAATTGTACTGTACAAAACCTCTCGGGAATTGTAAGTTTCAAGCATGAGAAAGCAATGACGATTCTCGAAGAATTGAAGAACAAAGAAATCTATTGTTCCGTAAGGGAAGGAATGATTCGGCTCTCACCTCACTTTTATAATACACTTGAAGAGGTAGATTTTGTTAGCGATGAAATTGAAAATGTACTTCATCAATTTTAGAACATCTCTTTCCTACAGAAGGAAAGATTTATTATTATTTTTCTATGAAAATATTTTCAGTATTTTGGATTAAGAAAAGCAAAGGAGAAGCAATGTTTAGTCGGTTGTTATATCCAAAATTAGTTTTACCCTCACTTTTAATACTTGTATTTATTTCACAATCCGTTGCCCAGGATTATTTGAAAAAGCTAAGAATCAGTCCCAAAGCAGAAGTGATGCAAGTTGTCGGGTTGAATCAAATAAATATTTCTTACAGCAGGCCAGGAGTTAAAGGAAGAAAAATTTGGGGAGGGTTAGTTCCATATGATAAAGTTTGGCGAGCTGGTGCTGACGAAGCAACAAAAATTACTTTCACTAGTGATGTTTTGATTGAAGGTAAAAAGCTAGCTGCAGGATCGTACAGTTTTTTTGTGATTCCTAATAAAAAAGAATGGACAATTATTTTTAATAAAATAGCTGACCAATGGGGTGCTTTCACATATAACGAAGCTGAAGATGTAATTAGGTTTAAAATTAAACCTAAAACGGGTGAGTTCGAAGAGTGGTTGCGGTATGAAATTACTAGAACGGGAGACTATTCGGCAAACCTTTGTTTGCATTGGGAAAAGTTGAAAGCTATAATAAGAATGGAAACGAAGTAGAGTAGATTTCAAACAAGCATCACTATGGAATGCTAGAGATGCTAATTGGTTCTCTTTCCATTTTCAATTTTAAATAAATAAAAAGTGTAATCACCCCACCTGCCAATGCAAATGCTAAAGAGATTTCTCTAGAAGGAAGTTTTATCAATCCCCAAATGTGATGAAGATTTGTAACCCAAATTATTAATAAAATAATAATCCATACGGAGAATTTTATTGTGCGAGAGTCTTCTAATTTTTGAAACGCCAAAGCAATGAACAAATAATAAATAGGAATGTTGGGGAGCATTAATCTCTCTTTGTCTCCGCCAAAAAGTGAAGCAAACAAAACAGAAATTAGAAGTACGAACCATTGTAGATTGTTTTTATTAAAACGCCAAAACTCTTTATAATAAAATAGCGGTATTAGAAACATAGGATTGAATGCCAGAAAAAGTTGCTTAACAATCGCTTCAGGTGAAAATATTTTTTTCCAATTTTCTGAAAATGCTTGCGATAATGTAATACCTTGTTCGGCTGGGATAAAAATTCTTATAGAGATAAAGATGGTGATGATTATTAACGAATAGAAAATAAAAATTAATAACTTATTTTTTTTATCATTCAATAAAATGAATGTTATTCCAATAGGAATTATTATAAGCGCTATTTCTTTTGTTAGCACTCCGAGCAGAGAAAGAAGAAAAACAATTTCGTACTTTTTCTCTGTTAGGAAAATGAAATTGAGTAATAAAAACAGATTCGATAAAACGTCTGTAAATCTGTATGGTTCGTAAGCATAGTTAGGTATAAAATACCGGTTAAAAATAAATGCGGCAGTTATAAAAAAAGCAATGCGTCCACTGATTTTATTTTGTTTGAAAAAGTAGAAAAGTGTCATAATAAAAAGAACCGAGGTTAACGCATTGAGAAAAGTAAATCCGAAATCAACATCATTAAATAAAATTCCTACCAGCCATGGAGCGAGCAAACGATATGCAAATGGTTTTCCAATGGAATAATCAACTGAAGGAAAGGCACTTGCAATTTTTCGGTAGGAAATAACATCATGGTTCGAATCGTAATTTGATAAGTTTGCTTGTCCAGAAAGAAAGATTTGCACTAAACAAATTACAGAAAGAAGATAAATGAATCTGTTTTTTATAAAGTGATTACTAATTGCATTAAGAAATTGGTTCTCCACTTTATAAAGCTTCCCGAATTAGTTTCTAATTAATTCTAGGAGTTCTTTTGTTTTTTTTTCCATTAATTTTATTTCACCTTTTGTTTCAACATTCAGTCTTATTATCGGTTCGGTGTTAGACATTCGCAGATTAAACCTCCAATTGTCATATTCAACACAAAGTCCATCAAGTTTATCTATTTTTCCATCTGAATATTTTTTCTCGATTTCTTTAATCTTTCCAGCCGGATCGGAAATTTCAGAATTAATTTCGCCTGAGCAGGGATAAGCAGCGATCATTTCTTCAACAAGCTGTGAGAAAGGTTTATTTTCTTCAGACATAAGTTGCAAGATTAAAACAAATGGAATCATTCCACTGTCAGAGTATGCATTATCTCTGAAATAGTGATGTGCGGACATTTCACCGCCGTAAACAGAATTTACTTCTCGCATCTTTTCCTTGATGTAAGCGTGACCACTTTTACTCACGACTGCCGTTCCTCCAAATCTTTTAACTACCTCGAGAGTGTTCCAAGTTAATCGTGGATCGTGAACAATTTTTCCGCCAGGATTATTTTTTAGTATTGATTTTGCAAGAAGTCCAACTATGTAGTATCCCTCGATAAAATTTCCTTTTTCATCAAAAAAGAAACAGCGATCATAATCTCCATCCCACGCAACACCAAGATCAGCTTTATGTTTTTTTATTGCATCAATTGTTGGTTTTCTGTTTTCAATTAATAATGGGTTTGGAACTCCGTTTGGGAAATCGGAATCCGGTTCATTAAAAATTTTTATCATTTCAATTGGTAAATTTTTTTCTAAAGCATTAAGAGCTAAACCAGCACATCCATTTCCAGCATTCACAATAATTTTATAATTCTTAATTTTTTTTGGATCGTAAAATCTTTTTAAGTTATTTATAAAACTGTTCATAATATCTTGCTGACTAACAGTTCCTTGCTGAGATGCTTTTGGTGCAAGCTCATTTTGAAGGATCATCTTTTCCATGTTCTTTAACCCGGAATCATAACCGACCGGAACGGAACCTTTTTTGACAAATTTCATCCCATTGTATTCTGGAGGATTATGACTGGCAGTAATCATTATTCCACCGTCAGCATTTAATGCGGGAGTTGCGTAGTAAACCATTTCGGTACCGCATAGGCCAATATCAATTACGTCAACACCAGATTCAGTTAAACCTTTAGCAAGCGCTTCAGAAATTTCTTCTGAGGATTTCCTAATATCATGTCCAATTATGATTTTTTTGGCATTAATTAATACCGGATAAGTTCTTCCAATTTTATAGGCAAGATCAACATTAAGTTCTGAGGGCACTTTTCCTCGTATATCATATGCTTTGAAGGAGTTCAATTTGTCCATTTTTACCTTTCAGTTTAAAAATTATGGCTTTGCTTTTTAATTTTTTTTATTGAACCTTTGAAGTGTTAAAATTTTAGCACAACAATTTATTGCTAACCTTTCACAAAAAAAATTATTGGGCAGATTTTTTTCAATGGACTTTTTAACTTCAACTAACTAAGTTAAACAACAATTTTATTGAGAGAGAATTATCGAAACTTCATCTACTACAAACTGGCACTTTGCAAAATGCAATAACTCAAAATGTAATGGTATCTTTCTCGTAAACCCTGATGAGTCTCCCGGCGATTTAGGATTCATTTGTCCCAGTTGCAGTGCAAAGACAATCACTTGTCACATTGTGCAATGTTCAAGTTGCAAGACAATCTTAAATTTTGTTAGAGCAACGCCGAATGAGGAAAAAGTGGTTTTCAATGTTCAAAAATGTTCGCATTGTATCGGGACAATAGAGGACGAGTGGGAAATAGAACCTTTATATCAGCCCGACTCATATATCTGATTTACAGGAGCAGAGGTGTTTTGAGTTACGTTATCAGGGGTTCAGCGTTAGCTGAAGTCAGCTCCAATCATGTGTACAAAATTCACATCACATTAAAGTTCTCTTCATCATGTAGTATGATCATTTCCATCTTTCCCAACTTAACATATAAAAATAACTTTACATATTCTTAATTACAGGTATATTATGAAAAACCCACGAAATCTTTTAAAGCTTTTCATCATTGTAATAGCCATTATAATTATTTCCGGCTGTTCATCGACATCTGAAGTACAAAAATACTCTGGAATAGTTCAATCCGAATATTCATGGTTGAACTTAGATACAGTTAAAGCGGGAAAATTTGATACCGGAACAATGTGGACATTTGACTTCCCTCCGAAAGCTCATTTTCAAAAGACATATAATTTCACACCCAACGATGAATGGTTCAATCACGTACGGCTTGCTGCACTAAAGTTTGCGACTTATTGTTCAGCTTCTTTTGTTTCGGGTGATGGCCTGATCATGACGAATAATCATTGTTCGCGAGAAAATATCATCAAGATTACAAAAGAAGGAGAGGATTTTAATGAATCTGGGTTTTGGGCAAAAACCCTTGAAGACGAAAGGAAAGTTCCCGGTTTGTTTGTGGATCAACTTGTGCTTATTAAAGATGTTACCGATGAAATTCAAAAAGCAATTGATGAAGGAAAAACTGAAGAAGAAAAAATTGCAAATGAGGAAAACAAGATTGCTAAAATTCAATCGAAAGAGTCAGGTGCTACTGGTCTGAAAGTCAAAATAACGAAATTATATTATGGTGGTAAATATTCGTTGTATGGTTATAAAACTTATAAAGATGTAAGATTAGTTTTTACGCCAGAACATCAGCTTGGATATTTTGGCGGTGATCCAGACAATTTCACTTATCCTCGTTACAACCTCGATTGCACTTTTTATCGCGTTTATGATGAAAAAGGTAAGCCGCTAAAAACTGATCATTATTTCAAGTGGAGTTCTAACGGTGCAGTTCTCGGTGAACCAGTTTTTGTTGTAGGAAATCCCGGTACAACAAATCGCCTCTTTATATTTTCTCAGTTGCAATATCTAAGAGATATTAGTTATCCGAGAACTGTAAGTATGCTTGGAAGCCTTGAAAAAATTTACTACCAGATGTTAGACAAGTATCCTGATAAAAAAGAAGCGTATATGAATCGTGCGTTGAGTTTTTCGAATAGCCGTAAAGCAATCAGTGGTATGCTCGATGGATTAAGAGATCCAATATTAATACAAAAGAAAAAAGATTTCGAAAAAAATTTCAGACAAGCTATTCAGTCAGATTCTAAACTTGAAGCAAAGTATGGAAATCTTTGGGAGAAAATCTCAAGTGTTAAAAGTGAAGCCAGAGAATTTGCTAACGAATTATTTGCTCTTTCATTGAGTCCTCTTAGAACTTCGGAATATTTTTATATAGCACAGGACCTTATAAATCTTGCTCAGCAATTAAAGCTTCCAGTTGAACAAAGAAAAAGTGAACTTCAAGGTGAACAACTGGATAGTGCGATTGCTTCGATTTTCCCTCAAGATTTGAATGTTGATATGAGCAGAGAATTGCTTCTTCTTCAATTGAACATGGCCTACGATTATTTGGGACAAGATCATCCATTGTTGAAAAAAATTACAAACGGAAAACAAGGAAATGATGCTGTTAATTATATGCTGAACAATTCTTCAATAACAAGTACTGAGAAGGTGAAAGAGCTTGTTAAAAAAGGTGCAGATGCAATTCTAAATTCTGACGATCCATTTATTTATTTTCTTGTTCATTCCGGCGAAAGAAGAAATGAGCTATCGCAAAAAATGGCTTCGTTGAATGATCAAGAAGAAGCATTCAATCAAGATTTGGGCAGGGCATTATTCGAAGTTTATGGCACTTCAATTCCACCTGATGCAACATTTACTTTAAGAATTTCTGATGGTGTTGTGAAAGGTTATGAATATAATGCAACCGAAGCCCCGGCATTCACAACTTTCTACGGCATGTATGATCGTTACTATTCCTTTGATAAGAAATTTCCATGGAGCTTGCCCGAACGCTGGCAAAATCCTCCCCAAGATTTTGATTTAGAGACACCGTTCAATTTTGTTTCTACGAATGACATAGTCGGCGGGAATTCCGGAAGTCCAATCATTAATCAAAACGCAGAGATTATTGGATTAGCATTTGATGGCAACGTCGAGAGTCTCCCAGGTAATTTCATTTATTCAGATGAAAAGAACAGATGTGTCGGAGTTCATTCAGCAGGGATGATAGAGGCAATTAAAGATATGTACAAAGCCACCCGTTTGAGCGATGAACTTCTAAATGGAAAAATGGTTTTGACACAAGAACAGTTTAATAAAGTGGCGCAGTAAAAAATTCACGATGTCACTCTATGCATTTCGAAGAGTGACACATCTCCCCGATAATTTATTTTGGTTATCGAAATACTTTTAGTAGATGAAATACTGTGCTTGCAGGTATATTGAGAAGTAAGAAGGAAGAGTATTAAAGAATGTCAATCCATACTCTGTTCCTAAACTTATCTTAAATCCTTTGTTTTCTATATTTCTCATATTAAATCCGGCAGCGATAGAAAAATTAACTCCATAATCCCACTCATTAGTTCCGCTAAGAGTTCTATCGTTTATTGCAATTAGTCCTAATCCTTCCTCAATAAAAAGATTTGGTTCGATGCTTTGCGAAGTTATTCCTTTCAGCCCAAATCCTTTTAGAAAAGGATAATATCTTTTTGTTGTATTGGGCAGTATAGAATTAAAATCGGTGTGATAAAGAAAGCTGAAACGGAAAGATAAGTCTTGATAAAATCCCGGATCAACTTCCAAAAATACCGATGATGAAAAACTTCCTTTACCTGTCGTGTTGCCGCTTATTATACCACCTCCCAAATATGTTCCGATGCTTAAGCTTTCTTGAGGCAGTAATTCTCTTGTAAACATTATACAAAAAAATAGAATGAGGTTAATGGTTTTCATGATAATAATAATTTATATCCGTTGATAAAATAAATCCATATCACAACAAATGAAAGGAATTTTCCAGACCAATTTTGTAGAGGTATAATGCACCATGTCCTCACAATTGTTTAGATTTACATATACAAATTTGGAGAGTTTATGTCGACAACAAACGAAATTCATCTTACAATTGATTTAGACGATAACAAAGTTCCAACCCGTATTCAGTGGGAAGCTCCCGATTCAGGAAAAACCGGAAAGAAAGATTGTTCATCTATGATGTTTTCAATTTGGGATAATAAAGAAAAAGTAACTATGGGAATTGATCTTTGGACGAAAGAAATGATGGTCGAAGATATGAATGTTCATGTTCATCAAACGTTGTTAAAATTGGCTGATACATATTTACGTGCAACAAAGAATTCCGAAACGTCAAAGATGATTGAAGATTTTAGCGCAGAGTTTGCAAACAAAGTTGGAATAATTAAAAAATAAAATTATGGGGCATAGCGCATTATGTCCCTACTCATGGAATCACACCATCGAGTTATTGGAATCCGGAGGTGGCATTATTATCCAAAGAATGATGTAGATAAGAATTCCGGGGAATGCAGCACTTAGAATTGAAACCAAAACGTATCCTACTCGAACGAGAGTTACATCCCATCCCAGCCACTCGGCAATTCCAGCACACACACCGGCTACCATTGAATTTTTAGATCTTCTTAGTGTCATATTTACTCAAATTTTATTTTTGTCGTTTTAACAGAAAGTTGGTTTATTCCATGTCCAACTTTGAATTTGGTTTTTGGAATTGAAATTGGAAGTTTTCCTTGAATATCAATCTCACCAATCAATGCCTTTAACATTGCTTTTTGCGAAACTTTGGTATCTCCATAAGCGCATAAATATGAACTAACTTTTGGGAATAAAGACAACAAATAAGGATTTCCAAAGCTTACCACCACAACCGGAATCTTCATGTTCAAAATTTTTCGGATGAATTCTTCATGTTTCTTCGATACACTTATTGTTCCTTGATAAGCTTTTACACGTATGAAAGAGGAAAGAATGATTAAATCAACTTCACGAGCAGCTATTAAAGCTTGTTTATAGTAATTATCATTTGTCTGCTCATGAATTAACGCAGTCATCGAATGTGGAAAGTTTTCTTGAAGAAGTGATTGAAAAAATTCTTCCGATTCACTTCCTAATCCTTCAGTAATCGTTATCCAGAAAATATTTTTATGCTTTGATTTATCAATCGGGAGTATGTGTTTTTTATTCTTAACCAACGTGATTGATTTTTCTGCAATTATTTCTGCTAAAGCAAAATGTTTTTTTGAACTAACAGTTTTAGGTATGTCATTAAGATTTATAAATCGTTTATCCTCAATCTTTAGCCATCTCTTAGCAGCTAGTAATTTTCTTAAACTATGATTGATTCTTTCGTTGTTAAACTCTCCATATTTGACGGCGGTATGCAAAGCATCAATGGCAATTTCTTCATCAGGCGGAAAGAGTATTAAATCATTACCGGCTTTGAAAGCTTTAACCGTTGCATCTGCAGCGGAAAAATTTTTTGTGACCGATTCCATATTCATTGCGTCGGTAACGATTAAGCCATCAAATTTCATTTTGTTTTTCAGCAGATCGGTTATTACTTTTTGCGAAAGCGTTGCAGTGATCTTCGGATTTTTTTCTATTCCTGGAATTCCAAGATGTCCCGCCATTATTGAATGAACGCCTGCTTTGATAGAAGCTGAAAAAGGTACAAGTTCATTTTGAAGAAGTGTTTTTATATTTCCCGTGATTATTGGAATTTCTAAATGAGAATCAATATGTGTATTCCCATGTCCTGGAAAATGCTTTGCTGTAGTTAAAACTCTTGCTGAAGCTGTTCCATTGATAAATGCGGAACAAAAATCTGAAGTTAATTTTTTATCCTCAGAGAATGCTCGAATATTTATGATTGGATTTTCAGGATTATTGTTGATATCAGCAACGGGCGCATAATTTTGATGAACACCAATTGCACGTGCTTCTTCGGCGATTGCTTTACCGAGCTTAAATGCTAAAGTTAAGTCACCAGTTGCAGCAAGAGCCATCGCGTAAGGAAATTCTAATCCGTCTTTCAATCTCATGCCAAGTCCGCGCTCAAAATCAGAAGCAATTAAAAGAGGAATATCGGCCAATGCTTGCATTTTATTTGTGAGCATAGCTTGATTTAAAATATCACCGGAGAAAAAAATTAATCCTCCGACTTTAAGATCCCTTACAAGTCTAACAAGTCTTTTGTACCCTTCAGCATCCACACTCATATAATTTCCTAAAACCCAAGGCATTACAAGCTGAGCACATTTTTCGCTGAGTGATAGACTGCTAATTGTTTCTTCAATCCACTTCTTATCCTCTTTTGTAAGGTTGAAAACTGAAGGATAAGTGATTTTCTTTCCCGAAGTCATTTTAGCGGATAATAATTTTTTATTATTGCTTGATAAATTGCATCGTGGATAAGCGGGCGGACTTGAGATATTTTTGTATTATTTCTTGTAGGATATACTCGGTTTGTTAGAAGAATGACAAAAGTCTTTAATAAAGGATCAGTCCAAACAGATGTTCCAGTATAACCGGTATGTCCATACGATAACAAGCTAAAATATTTTCCTGCCGAAGAACCTTCAGGAGATTTTGTATCCCAACCAAGCCCTCTTGTACTTTGGTCAGACTGCTTTCTTGTGAACAAATCAATCGTTTCCGGTTTTATAAATTGTCTTCCTTGATAATTACCTTTTTGCAAAACCATTTGGAGAAATTTTGCAAGATCAGATGCTGTAGAAAAGAGTCCAGCATGACCTGCCACTCCATTTAACATATGCGCACGTTCATCGTGAACTTCACCCTGAAGTTGCCTCATCCTCCAGAAATCATCAAACTCTGTGGGAGCGCAGCTATCTTTTTGTTTTGAGGAAGGGTTGTACATTGTGGAATTCATACCCAAAGGGAGGAATAAATTTTCTTCAAGAAATTTATCTAAGCTTTTTCTGCAAATCTTTTCTATAACCTTTTGAAGTGTAATCATTCCAAGATCGCTGTAAACATATTTGCTGCCAGGTTCTTGTTCAGGAGATAAGTTCATTATATCATTGACAACCTCATCAGCGGTCGAATATACATCATAATATTTTTTGAAAGATGCTAAACCAGAATTGTGAAGAAGTAAATTTCGAATTGTTATATTCTCTTTTCCGTGATTATTAAACTCAGGTAAATATTTTATCACCTTGTCATCAAGATCTAGTTCTCCTTTATCAATTAGCATCATTGCGGCAGTAGTTGTTCCAACAACTTTAGAGACAGAAGCTAAATCAAAAATTGTATTGAGCTTCATTTTCGGAGAAGATTTGTCGTAAGTATAATTACCATACGCTTTTTCATGAACAATCTGCCCATCTTTTGAAACTAAAAAAACAGTACCAGGAAAAGCAGAATCAATGATAGCCCTCTCAATTAAGCTATCTATCTCTGAGAAAATAGGTGGTGATAAAACTGTTGAGAATTGCTGCTGATTATTTTGTTGGATTGTTGACGAGCATGAGATAATAAAAAGAAAAATAACAAAATGAATTATGGAATAAAGTATTTTCATTTTATTTCCCTTCAGATTTTTTCTTTCCAAACTCAGGATTGATTTTAACTAAAGCCGCAACGGCAAAACCTGGTATAGTTGAAATAATTACCCATAAAAAGAAATTCTGATATCCTATATTTTCTTGTAGCGCACCGCTGTACATTCCGGGAAGCATCATTCCCAAAGCCATTATTCCGGTACAGATAGCATAATGGGCTGTTTTGTGTTCACCTTGTGAAATCATAATCATAAACATCATATAAGCTGTAAATCCGAAGCCATAACCAAATTGCTCCAATGCAACAGCCAAGTTTATCAAAACGAAATTTGTGGGTTGATATTGTGAGAGATAAACAAATGCTAAATCAGGCGTATGCATGATTAATACCATTGGCCATAACCACCACTTTAATCCTTTTCTTGATATTAGATATCCGCCTATCAATCCTCCTGCAGTAAGGGCAATAATACCAACTGTACCATAAACAATTCCCACTTCAGAAGTTGTCAGTTCAAGTCCTCCTTTGCTTCTTGGATCGAGTAGAAATGGTTGAACTAACTTAACAAGTTGAGCTTCGGCAAATCGGAAGAATAGGAGAAAACCGAGGATATTCCATATATCCTTTTTCTGCATAAAAATTACAAAAGCTTTTAAGAATTCTATGAAGGGTAATAACACTTCGTTTTTGTTCTCAGATTTTTCGAACTTCTCAACAAATGATGCAACGAAAGTTCTAAGGAGAATAACAAAAATTAAAACTAATAGAATTGTAGCAACGATTGTTTTCCATGGTGAAACAATTCCAAATAATGAAAGAATGAAGCTCAAAAGCATGAATGCCAAATAAAAAATTCCTGCAAAAAGGATAAATCCACCAAATAACATGGCTAATTGTAAGCCGCTCAGCTTTTTATTTTTTAGTGTTCCTTCATCTTCAACTGGATATGGGAGAATAAATTTATGGTAAAGGAAAAGTATAATGAACAAACTTCCGATAATCATAAAAACAGTAGACCATGCATTTTTAAATCCTATGCCCGGAGCCAATTGTCCTGCAATAACAACAAGCACTCCAGAACCAACAATAGTGGCAACACGGTAAAAGGTAGAGCGAACGCCGACAAATGCTGCCTGCTGCTGCTGCTCTAAGCTTAACATGTAAAAACCGTCGGCAGCAATATCGTGAGTTGCAGATGCTAAAGCCATCAAAGCAAATACAATTAGAGTTAAGCTCCAATAAATTGGTGTAGGCAAGCTAAATGCAATCCCGAATAAAGCAACTCCAACTAAAAGTTGCATAGTAGTTGTCCAAAATCTTTTTGTTTTGAACATATCAATAAAAGGACCCCATGCAAATTTTAAGAACCATGGGAAATAAAGCAGACTTGTAAAAAAAGCAATGTCAGCGTTAGATACATTCAGATTCTTATACATCATTACCGAAACAGACATTACCATTACATAAGGAATACCTTGAGTGAAGTATAAAGAAGGAACCCATACCCATGGATTTCTGGAGGACGGTTTTTTGCCAAACATATTTTTCTCCATAATACTACAGGAATAAATTTTTCAAATTATCGAATTATGATTTGAGTAATTGTTTTGCCATCAACACCGCGCCCATTGCAGGAGAATTTTCTGCCTCTTTCACAACGACATTGGGCAACTGCTCATTTATTTTTTTTCTCAGGCTGTTTGAGTAAATATTTTTATGAGTAATAATGCTACCAATGAAAGCAGTTAACAAAATTTTTTCTTTTAATTTTTTTTGCATAGTTGAAATATGTAAGAGCAATTCACTTGTTTCATCTTCAATTATTTTTAAAGCTATTTTATCATTCTTTTCTGCGGCCTCAATTACTAGCGGAGCAACCGAGGCAATGTCAAAATTATTTTTATAGATTTCTGTAATTAAAATTTCCGATGAATCAATTTTGAATTTGTCTTTAACTAATTCTGAGATTGAAGTTTTCTTTCCTCTGCCATCAAATTCCTTTGATACAGCGACTAATCCTCTTTTCCCAAGCATATAGCCACTGCCCTCATCACCCAAATATCTTCCAAAACCGCCAACACGATGGATATTACCTGATGCATCTTTGCCAAACATAATTGAACCAGTTCCCGCAATTAATATACTTCCCGGTTTGCCGGAGAAGGCACCTTCTAAAGCTATACGTGCATCACTTTCAACTCTGAATAAGTTTAATTTTATTTTCCTGTTGTTTATATATTGTAAAAATCCTTGTTCGAGCCGTTCAGCATCGCTTCTTCTTCCTGCACCAGTTGTTCCAAGTAAAATATAGTTAATTTCACTTGTTGAAATTTTTATTTTTTCGATACAAGAATTAATAAGTTCTAAGATTGTGGAACAGACAGGTTCAATTCCCAACAAAAGAAAGTTTGATGGCCCGCCATGACAGTCATACAAAACGGTTCCTTCTAAATTTGTAAGCAAACAATGGGTTTTAGTGCCTCCCCCATCTATACCGATTATGTAGCTCATTAGGTAAGTAAATCTTAATTGTGGTTAAGTGATAACAAAAATTAGAAAAAAAAGAATGAACTTGAAAATTTATTTTGCCATTTAGAATTTTTGAATTCTCTTTTCACTCAATATTTTTTATTTTGAACATCAAACATTGGAAAACATAATGCACAACCTTGAAACATATTTTAGTACCTATAGGGAAAACACAATTGGCTTTAATCAAACGTTTTTATCGCCATACGGAGAGAGAAAAATTATCTATGCTGATTGGATAGCCAGTGGAAGGTTATATCGCCCCATCGAAAGAACTATTAGCGACATTTTTGGACCATTTGTGGGAAATACACATTCTGAAGAGAGCATTACCGGAACTTCAATGACATTGGCATATCATCATTCCCATGACATTATTAAACAACATGTTAATGCAAACAATGACGACGTGATTGTAACTGCAGGATCAGGAATGACTGGAATGATAAATAAGTTTCAAAGGATTTTAGGGCTAAGAGTTGCTGAACAATTAAAAGATTTTCTAAGGCTTCCTGAAAACCTTCGTCCCGTCATCTTCATTACTCACATGGAACATCACTCAAATCAAACATCTTGGCTGGAAACAATTGCTGATGTAATTGTAATTAATCCAACAAATGAAGGACTTGTTGATTTGTATGATTTGGAAGCACAGCTTAAAAAATATTCTGATAGAAAACTTAAGATTGGTTCTTTTACTGCTTGTTCGAATGTAACGGGAGTTCACACGCCATACTATGAAATGGCAAAACTCATGCATCAACACAATGGATTCTGTTTTGTAGATTTTGCCTGTTCTGCACCTTATGAAAAAATTGATATGCATCCATCTGATCCAATGGAAAAATTTGATGCAATTTTCTTTTCGCCACATAAGTTTCTTGGAGGTCCAGGTTCATCGGGTATTCTAATTTTTGATTCAAAGCTTTATAAGAACAGGGTACCTGATGACCCCGGTGGGGGAACGGTAGATTGGACAAATCCTTGGGGCGAACACAAATTTGTCAATAATATCGAGGCAAGAGAAGATGGCGGTACCCCGGCTTTTCTTCAATCAATAAAAGCATCTTTGTGTATAAAACTAAAGGAGGAAATGGGAATTGAGAACATTCTCCAGCGTGAAAAACAGTTGGTGAAAATTGCTTTTGATGGTTTAAGAAGAATAGAGGGACTTCATATACTTGCGGATAATATTGAGGATCGGCTTGGAGCAATTTCCTTTTATGTTGATAATATTCATTACAATCTAATAGTAAAAATTCTTAATGATCGCTTCGGCGTTCAAGTTCGAGGCGGCTGTTCATGTGCTGGGACTTATGGTCATTATCTGCTTCACGTTACTCAACAAATGTCAAAGCATATAACTGAAAAAATAAATCATGGGGATCTCTCAGAAAAACCCGGCTGGGTTAGAATGTCACTTCACCCAACGATGACTGATGAAGAGCTTTGTTTAGTGATAGAAGCTATTGGTGAGATAGTCAGGAATATAAAATTCTGGCAGCAAGATTACATTTATGATTCACATAAAAATGAGTATTATCATAAAAATGGTTATGAAAAAGAAAGCATTTATAAAATGTTCGAACTGAAGCAATGATTATAGTGTGACGAGAAAATGCAGCTCATTTTGTACTTGCCCTTAAGCAATTTATCTCTATACTTAATAATTGCTTCTCGGAAATGAAAATGATGATTATCTATATTCTAACATGTGAGAGTTCAATTAGACAATTTTGTTTGTTTATTCTAAATTTATTGTGATTTTACGGCATATTCTTTGAGTTTAAAAGCCATCTTATCATCTAAGGCATTAAAAAGAATTTGGTGTAAGCAATGAAAAATATATTTATTTACCTTTCGTTCATTTTTGTTGTCGTTGTTATTTATGGATTTGTTTTTTCAATTGGAAGTCAAACCACTAACGATGATGGTAAAACTATATTTGTTGATCAAAAATGTATTTCATGTCATTCTGTAAAATCTGTCGAATTAATCTTAAGGAAGAAAGATGCGACTGATCTTTCGACAATTGGAAAAACCAGAAACGAAGAGTTCTTAAAAAAATATCTAAGCAAAGAAATTAAGATTGATGATAAGCCTCATAAATTCACATTTAAAGGTACCGAGGAGCAACTAAAAATTCTTTCAAACTGGCTTGCTTCATTAAAAGTTAGTAAGCCTGAAAAACCAACTAAGGTAGATTAATTTTTATTCCATTCTTCTATAAAAAAGAAATTTATGGCTTTATTTAACAACGTTTTTTTCAAAAAAAATAACGGAGATATAATAGTACAGAAACTACACTTTTTCTCCTATTTAGTTGTAATTTTTTTTCTACTATACTCTCGTCAGTCGTTTTCTCAGTCAAATGAAGATTGCTTTGCCTGTCATGAAGACAAAACTCTTACAACGGAAAGAAAAGGCAAAGAAGTTTCTTTGTTTGTTGATGCAAAAGTGCTTTCAAGTTCACCGCATAAAAAACTAACATGCGTATCTTGTCATATAGGTTTTAATGCTGAAGATTTACCACATAAAGAAAATATCCAGCCGATAAATTGTTTGTCTTGCCACAAAGATGCTCGTGTGAAACACCAATTTCATCCGCAGATGAAAATGGCAACTGGAACAAATGGCCCTGAAGGTGCATCGTGCAAAACTTGTCATGGAACTCATGATATTGTTTCACCCAAAGTAAAAACATCAAAGTGGTCGACATCTAATATTGTTGAATCATGTGGGCAATGCCATAAAGACATAAAGGAAATTTTTATTATTTCAAAGCACTATCAGGGGTTTAAGGAGAGAATCTTAGGAGCTCCAAATTGTCTAACATGCCATAAGAATGCTTTAGTTACTCGTAAATCTGTTGTTGATTCTCTGCAAAGGAAAACTGCCCAAGAGAAGCTTTGCCTTTCATGTCATTTAGATAATGAAGAAATAAGATCTAAGACAGCACCATCGGCAAAATTTATAAGCGCATATGAGCATAGTGTTCATGCAAGGGCAATTGCCAATGGTAATCCTAAGGCAGCTACATGTATTAATTGTCATACTGCACATGGAGTAATTCCAGGCAGTGAGCAGAATTCAACTGTTAATAAGTTTAATATCCCAAACACATGTTCTAAATGTCATGATAAAATTGCTGAAGAATACAAAGGAAGTATTCATGGAATTGATGTGGCAAAGGGTAATAAAGAAGCTCCTGTATGTACCGACTGTCATGGCGAACATAATATTTTACGGCACACCGATCCGAATTCTCCTGTAGCTTTCAAAAATTTGTCAAGGGAAGTGTGCTCACCTTGTCATAGTTCTGTAAAACTTGAAGCTAAATTTGGAATTAACCCTGACAGGTATAAGACATTTTCAGATAGTTATCATGGTTTGGCAATTAAGGGTGGATCCTTGCAAGTTGCTAATTGTGCAAGCTGTCATGGCGCGCATAATATTAAACCTTCAAGTGACCTGACTTCAACAGTAAATAAAGCTAACCTTGTAAAAACTTGTGGAAATTGCCATCCTGGTGCTAATGCAAATTTTACAGTTGGAAAGATTCATGTTACGCTTGAGGAAAAAGATGAACCAATTCTCTATTGGCTGGCAACAATGTATATTTCTCTTATTGTTGTTGTGATTGGCGGGATGTTTGTTCATAATGCTATGGATTTTGTAAGAAAAGCAAAAATTAAAAAGCTTAAGCAAAGAGGTCATATTGAATCAGAAGAGCATGGTCATTCGCTCTATTTAAGGATGAGTTTAGGTGAAAGAATCCAGCATGCGACTTTGGCAGTAAGTTTTATACTTTTAGTGATTACAGGTTTTATGTTACGTTACCCGGATGCCTGGTGGGTTAGACATATTCGTGATTTAAGTGAACACGTTTTTACTTTAAGAAGTTTAATTCACAGAATTTCTGCTTTAATTATGGTTAGTATCAGCTTATATCATATTTATTACATAAGCTTTACGCAAAGAGGGAGACAATTAATAAAGGATTTATTTCCTAAATACCAAGATATATTAGATGCTATTGGTATTGCCAAATTTAATCTTGGAATCTCAAAAGAAAAGCCCTTACTAGATAGGTTCAGCTACGTTGAAAAAGCTGAATATTGGGCTTTGATTTGGGGTACGATTGTAATGACAGTTACCGGTTTCATTCTGTGGTTTGATAACACTTTTATCGGGTTGTTGACGAAACTTGGCTGGGATGTGGCAAGAACAATTCATTACTATGAAGCATGGTTAGCATTCTTGTCAATTATTGTTTGGCATTTTTACTTCATTATCTTCAATCCTGATGTTTATCCGATGAATACAGCATGGCTAACGGGAAATATTTCTGAGGAAGAAATGATGCATGAGCATCCAAAAGAATTAGACAGAATCAAATCAGCATTGACTAAAAGTAGTGATGAAGATTCAGAGGAAAGCTAATTTGAAAATAATTACGAAATACAAATTCATAATTGTTTTCGCACTCCTTCTCACAAGTAAAACCTTTTCTCAGGAAAACAGTGACTGCTTGATGTGTCATGAAGATAAAACTTTAAAAGGCACTCGATACGGAAAAGCAATTTCAGTTTTTGTAAATGAGAAAATTCTTTCCTCATCTGTTCATGCTGAGGTTGATTGCATTCAGTGTCATACTGATTTAGCTGGTGCAGATTTTCCACATACAGAAAATCCTAAACGCGCAACTTGTAATAATTGCCATGATGATATTCAAAAATTGTATGATGGAAGTTTGCACGGCAAAGCGCATAAGCGTGGCGACCGCTTAGCTCCAATTTGTCAAGATTGTCACGGTACTCACGAAATAATTTCCGTCAAAAATCTAAAATCAAAAGTAGCCCCAATTAATATTCCCTATCTTTGTGGTCAGTGTCATAAAGAAGGTTCGCCCGTTCAACTGCAGAGAAATATTCCACAGTCACATATTCTGGAGAATTATTCTGAGAGCATTCACGGTGAAGCACTATTGAAAAAGGGGCTTGTCGTTACGGCGACGTGTATTTCTTGTCATACATCTCACGAAATTTTACCACACACAGATTCCAAATCTTCCATCGCTCGAAAAAACATTGCATCAACATGTGCAAAATGCCATGCGGAGATAGAGTCAGTTCATCGTAAGGTAATCAAAGGTGCACTATGGGAAAAGGAAGTGAATGTTCTGCCAGCTTGTGTGGATTGCCATCAGCCGCATAAAGCAAGACGCGTATTTTATGATCAAGGTATGGCAGATGCAGATTGTTTGACATGTCATGAAAAAAAGGATATAAAGTCATCTAAAGATAATCATTCTCTTTTTGTCAATTATTCTGAAATAAAAAATTCGAAGCATACAAATATTGCTTGCAGCCAATGTCATTCCGGAGTCAAACCTTCTCACACAAGACCGTGCGACGAACTCACTTCATCAGTTGATTGTTCATCCTGTCATACAGCAGTGCAAGAGGATTATCAAAAGAGTGTTCATGGAATTCTTGCTGCCAAGAATGATCCAAATGCGCCAGTCTGTAAGGAATGTCATTCAACACACAATATTCTAGGAAAGGACGATCCTAAATCACCAATCTTTGCATTGAATATTCCAAATCTTTGCGGGACTTGCCATAGGGAAGGAGAAAAAGCAGCCGTACGATATAAAGGTAAAGAGAAAGAAATAATTAACAATTACACCGAAAGCATTCATGGGAAGGGCTTGCTTAAAAGCGGATTAACTGTAACAGCAACTTGCACGGATTGTCATACTTCGCACAAAGAATTACCGCACAGTGACCCGACCTCAAGCGTTAATTCAGTGAATATTGCGTCAACGTGTGGAAATTGTCATCATGGAATTCAAGAAAAATTTGAAAAAAGTATTCACTCACCGTTGGTATCAAAGACAGATAAAACTCTACCTACATGTGAAAATTGCCATAGTGCGCATAAAATAAAACGTGCTGACTCTGAAGGATTCAAACTGACAATAATGAATCAGTGCGGCTACTGTCACGAAGAAATTGCAAAGACTTATTTTGATACCTATCATGGAAAAGTAACTCAATTAGGTTACACTAAAACTGCTAAATGCTATGATTGTCATGGTTCGCATGACATTCTTCCAGTTGAAAATCCGATGTCTCACCTAAACAGAAAAAATGTAGTTGAAACTTGTAAGAAATGTCATCCAAGTGCTAACAGGCAATTTGCTGGATATTTTACTCATGCAACACATCACGATCCTCAAAAATATCCGTGGTTGTTCTGGACATTTTGGGGAATGACAGGGTTATTAGTAGGAACATTTGTACTTGCAGGATTACACACTTTGTTATGGTTGCCACGTTCGCTTCAATGGAGGAAAGAACTTAAGCGGCGAGAGCAAGATAAAAATAATCATCTCGAATCAGAAAAAAATGACAATGCCGGAAATATTGAAACAGAATAAATCTGAAAAAGAATTGCATGTTGTTAGGTTTACAAGGTTAAACCGTACACTTCACATTTTTATGATTGTAAGTTTTATAAGTCTTGCCCTCACTGGCATGTCTCTAAAATTTTCATACACAGGCTGGGCAGTTTTTCTTTCCCATTTCTTCGGTGGATTTGAATCTGCTGGTTACATACATAGATTTGCTGCCGTTGTAATGGTGACTGTTTTTGTAATTCATCTGGTTGATGTTGTGCGAATGAAAAAGAAAGAATTATTGTCATGGAAGGAATTGATTCTTGGTTCTAATTCTATGATGTTCAATAAAAAAGATTTACAGGATTTTATTGCATCGATTAGATGGTTTATTTGGAAAGGTGAGAGACCTGAATATGGAAGATGGACTTATTGGGAAAAATTCGATTACTTTGCAGTATTTTGGGGAATTTTTGTAATTGGTTCCACAGGTCTTACACTTTGGTTTCCTGAATTTTTTACTCAATTTCTCCCTGGTTGGGCGTTAAATGTTGCAACTATAATTCATAGTGACGAAGCACTCCTCGCAACTGGTTTTATTTTTACTGTTCATTTTTTTAACACACACTTGCGCCCGGAAAAATTTCCTATGGATATTGTAATATTCACTGGACGAATTCCACTCGAAGAATTTAAACTTGACCGACCTGCAGAGTATAAGGAATTAGTTGAAAAGGGGCAACTTGAAAATTATTTGGCTGAACCCTATCCCGAAATTGTAATTAAAGCCATTCGTATTTTTGGCTGGACTGCATTGTCAATTGGTTTCAGCATTATACTGTGGATAATTTACGCTATGCTTTTTGCCTATCGTTAATAGTTTTCGTTTACTAAGTGAATTATTTTTCCTAATTTCAGGTTAATGAAAAACAAACTTCCATCATCGGTTTATAATCCCGTCTCTTTAGCTGGTGCTGCCATTGCTACTATAAGTTTTGGATTAATTGTCTTCCTCTTTTTATTAGAGCTTCTTGGCACGAAGCAAAAACCATACATGGGTATTATTACATTTGTAATTCTGCCCGCTATATTATTTGGCGGAGTATTTTTAATTGTTTTTGGTATCTACAGAGAGCACAGCAGGGAAAAGCATGGTAAATTGAGAGGGAAAAAATTTCCGACGATTGATCTAAATAATCCAAAACATAGAGCTGCCTTTACATTTTTTTCTGTTGGTACAATACTTTTGCTTCTCTTTACGGCGTTTGGCAGTTATCAGGCATATGAGTTTACAGACTCTGACGAGTTTTGCGGTGAAATTTGCCATAAGGTGATGGAACCGGAGTATACGGCATATCAATTCTCGCCGCATGCAAAGGTTGGATGCGTTCAGTGTCATATCGGATCAGGTGCAGAATGGTACGTGAGATCAAAATTTTCTGGTGCTTATCAAGTTTATTCTGTACTTTTTAATAAATACTCTAAACCAATACCAACTCCTATTGAAAACTTAAGGCCTGCACAGGAAACTTGTGAACAGTGTCATTGGCCCAAACATTTTTTTAGTGAAAAGCAATTAGTAAATACTTATTATTTATCTGATGAAAAGAATACTGAGTGGACGCTTGATTTGCTCGTAAAAATTGGCGGAGGGAATGTTGAGGCTGGTCCAACTTCAGGAATTCATTGGCATATGAATATTGCCCATGAAGTAAATTATGTCGCGTCAGATTCTCTGCGAATGATTATTCCATGGGTTCAGTCAAAAAATGCTAATGGAAAAACTACTACCTATCGAGACACAGAGTTAGATATTTCAGATGAACAATTATCAAAGCTCGAGAAGCGGCGAATGGATTGTATTGATTGCCACAATCGTCCCTCGCACATTTATCATCCACCTGCAAGATCAGTAAACCATCTTATTAAATTAGGATGGATTGATAAAAGTTTACCTTATGTTAAGAGTCTTTCTGTTCATGTACTGGAAAACGAATACACAAGTAAGGAAGTTGCGTTAGATAGCATTAAATCTGAAATATTGGATTTTTATAATGCGAATTATCCGCAAATATTTTTCGAAAAAAGATTAGCTATAAATAAAACCATCGGAGAGGTTCAAAAGATTTATTCGAGAAATTATTTCCCCTCGATGGGAGTCAGTTGGCGGAAATTTCCTGAACACATAGGTCATTTATATGCTCCAGGATGTTTTAGGTGCCACGATGGCAAACATGTAAATGAAGAAGGAAAAGTCCTTTCGAGAGACTGTAATGTTTGTCATACGATTTTGGCACAGAAGTTTGAAAAAGATGCCTTGAGATTATCCCTTGAAGGTATTGATTATCGCCATCCTGTTGATATTGGTGATGCTTGGAAGGAAATGAATTGTAGTGATTGTCATTCAAAAAATGAAAAGCTTGAGCAATATGAATAGTTCAAATTCATCTCCAAAGCAAAATAACAGACGTGATTTTCTGAAATATCTGTTGACGGGCGGAATATTAGGTTTTGCGTCTGTAGTGATATATCCTCTCATCGCCTATTTAAAACCGCCCAAACAAAGAGAGGTTGAAGTTTCTAGTGTTAAAGTTGGTAAACTAAGTGAGATTGAAAAGAATTCTGGGCGAATTATTAGGTTTGGAAATAAACCGGTTATATTAATAAGAACTGCAGCTGGGGATATGCGAGCTTTTTCAGCAACTTGTACGCATTTAGATTGTACTGTCCAATACAAAAACGATCAGGGGATTCTCTGGTGTGCCTGCCACAATGGCAAGTATGATCTTAATGGTAGGAATATTTCTGGTCCGCCGCCAAGACCACTAGATCCATTCAGAGTTGTAATTCAGGGTGAAGAAGTGCTAATATCAAAAAACACATAATAAATTATGAATCTTATTAAAAACATTTATCAATGGATTGATGAGAGAGTCAAACTTGAAGATTTAGTTAAATTCCTTGGTAAGAAATACGTACCTCTGCATCGAAACTCTATTTGGTATTACTTTGGAGGAGTGAGCTTATTCTTTTTTATCATTCAGGTGGTTACAGGAATACTCCTCCTGTTCTATTATAAAGGAAGTGCTGATTTGGCTTTCGAGAGCATTCAATTTATTATGTCTAAAGTTCAATTTGGGTGGCTAATTCGCTCTCTTCATACCTGGTCAGCAAATTTATTTATTCTTGCATGCTTTATTCACATGTTTAGTGTTTATTTTGAAAAATCATATCGAAAACCGAGAGAGATGACATGGGTAACAGGAGTGATAATGTTTTTTCTTGCACTTGGGTTTGGTTTCAGCGGCTATTTACTTCCTTGGAATGAGCTTGCTTTTTTTGCTACCAAAGTTGGGACTGATATTGCCGGTGCTGTACCATTAATTGGTGAACCGCTTAAAGTTTTTCTGAGAGGCGGTGATGAAGTTACTGGAGCAACGTTATCGCGTCTATTTGGATTTCATGTAGCCTTGCTGCCAGGAATTTTTACTGTTCTTCTTGCAATTCACCTCTTATTAGTTCAGCGGCAAGGTATGAGTGAGCCATTAGAGTTAGAAAACAAGAAAGAATCGGAGAAAAAAATGATGCCATTCTTTCCAAATTTTATGTTGCGCGATTTACTTTTGTGGCTTTTAATACTAAATATATTGGCAATTCTTGCAGTATTTTTTCCATCTGAGTTAGGACATAAGGCAGATCCATTTGCATCCGCGCCAGCAGGCATTAAACCAGAGTGGTATTTTTTATTTATGTTTCAAACATTAAAATATATTCCAGGGCATCTTCTAATTTTTGAAGGGGAAGTTGTTGGTATTTTGCTATTTATGTGCGCCGGTGCATTTTGGTTATTAGTTCCTTTTTGGGATACTAAGAGTTCTAAAGGTCAGCAAAATAGATTGATTAATTATCTTGGCTTATTTGCTGTTATTTTCATTATCGTTCTCACGATTCTTGGATGGATTTCATGAAAACATTAATGACAGGATTTCTATTTTTTATTTTTGGCGGAATTTGTTCAAGTATATTTCCATCAGAAGACCAGTGCTTTATTTGCCATGAATCTCTTGGAAGCAAAGAAGCCGAATTATTTAAAACAGATATTCATTATATAAGGGGGATTTCTTGCAGTGGTTGTCATGGTGGAAACAGTAGTTCCGAGGACATGGATGTGGCAATGAATAAAAGTAACGGATTTAAAGGTGTTATGAAAGGTGATGATATTTCGCTCGCATGTGCAAAATGTCATGCCGATAAAGGAGTAATGAAAAAATATGGTTCTAACCTTCCAACTGATCAATATGAGTCCCTACAAAAGAGTGTTCATGGGAAATTATCAACAAACGGCAGAGAGAAAATAGTTCAGTGCATCACATGTCACAAAGCTCATGGAATCGTTTCAGTAAAAAATTCTTTATCACCTGTTTATCCTTTGAATGTACCTAATACATGTTCACAATGCCATAGTAACGCTGTTTATATGAGGTCATATAATCCTTCACTCCCAATTGATCAATATGAAAAATATCTAACTAGCTTTCATGGAGTATTAAATCGAAAGGGTGATTCAAAAACCGCAGAATGTGCAAGTTGCCATGGAAGTCATGAAATTCTACCCGTGAAGGATGTTAACTCGAAAGTATATCCAACAAACTTGCCTTCTACTTGTTCTCATTGTCATAGCGATACTGATTACATGAAAACGTACAAGATTCCCACTGATCAATTTGAAAAATTTTCTGCAAGTGTTCATGGTATTGCACTGCTTCAAAAACATGATATTGGTGCACCGGCTTGTAACAGTTGTCATGGAAATCACGCTGCTACACCGCCGGGAGTTGAATCAATCTCGAAAGTTTGTGGTACATGTCATGCGTTAAATGAAGAATTGTTTTCCTCCAGTCCGCACAAGAAAGCTTTTGATCAGCAAAATCTTCCTGAGTGTGAAACGTGTCATGGAAATCATGAGATAATAATCGCTTCCGATAAACTTTTAGGTGTAACACGCGAAGCAGTTTGCAGTAAGTGTCATACCAATGATAAAAATCAAAAAGGATTTCTCACGGCAAGATACATGCGTCTTTTAATTGATAGTTTAACTTCTCAGGAAATTTATGCTAAAAACCTTGTAGATAAAGCGGAACAAAAGGGGATGGAAATTACAGAGGCAAAATTTAAATTGCGAGATGTTCATCAAGCAAAGTTAGAAGCTAGGACTATGGTTCATTCTTTTAATCAACAAAAATACAAGGAAGTGGTAGAGAAGGGTTTTGCTGTAACATCATTTGTAAGTACTGAAGCTCAAACAGCAATTGATGAGTTTTATTTTAGACGTTACGGTTTGGCAGTATCTGTTTTATTGATTTCGATATTAGCTATATCATTATTTTTATACATAAGACGCATTGAATCAAAAAAATAATTTATTATTTACTGATGTGATATAATCAAATGTTACTTTTTAAATCAGTTAAAGAAGTCTTTGAGCCTATTGTAACCTGATCTGCTCAAAGGCAAATTCTTCTTATCTGCCAGAACAACTTGGTAGCTTTCTTTTTCAGCAGGTTCAATTTTTTTTATTTCTCTAATTGCAACAATAAATGAGCGATGTATCCGAATAAAGTCTTTAGGATTTAAATGCTCATCAAAATATTTCATGGTCTTTTGTTTTAGAAATTTTTTCTGTGAAGTATGAATCATAACATAATCATCCTGTGCTTCGAGGTAGCGAATATCCTCTAATTGTATAATAGAAATATCAGCTCCATCTTTTACAACTATTCTTTCAATGTAATCATTCATTTGATCGTTACTTTTTATCAAATCCCGCAGCTTATTTTCTTGAAATGATTTGTTATCAAGGTGAAGCAATACTCTATTGATAGCTTCATCAAATCTTTCTTGAGAAAACGGTTTTAAGAGATAATCAACTGCATTAACTTCAAATGCCTTTAATGCATATTGATCATAAGCAGTCGTAAAAATTATCGCAGGAGGATTCTCTAATAGCTCAAGCATTTCAAAACCGTTTATCTTTGGCATTTGTATGTCAAGAAAAATCAAGTTTGGTTTTTCTTGATTTATTTTTCTAATTGCATCAAATCCATTTGAGCATTCGGCGGTTACTTCAATATCTGAGTGATGTGCGATATACTTTTTTATTAGTTCGCGGGCAAGAGTTTCGTCATCTATTATTATTGCTGATATTTTATTTTTCATAGCAATATAAAATTAACAGTAAATCGTGGGAAAAAGAATCTGTTAGAATTTCACGAATGGTCGTTTAATGGAATGTACAAATTAACTTTGAATTTATCCCCAGTTTTCTCCACATTCATCAAATTATTCAAACCATAAATTAACTTTAGGCGCTCGTTAATGTTTTTCAGCCCAATACCGCTTCCGCTGTTATTTTTCCCAGCTGAATCGTAATTATTTTCAAGTGACATGTTTAAAAAATCATTTTGAACAAAACTTTTAAATTTTAATGTTACTTTTTCCAGCGATTCATAAACTGCATGTTTGATAGCATTTTCAAACAATGGCTGAAGAATCATGTTGGGAACAAATACATTTTTACTTTCTTCTGATATGTTCTCCATAAAATCGAACTTGTCTTCAAATCTTATTTTTTCGATTTCGAGGTACAACTTAATGTTAGTTAATTCTTCACTCAATTTATTTTTTTGACGGTCATTATTAACTAAAGTATAGCGAAGGAATTCTGCCAGCTTTAATATCATGCTCCTTGCTTTAGTTGGATCAATAGTTGTTAGTGCACTCATTGAATTCAGGCTATTAAAAATAAAATGAGGGTTTAGTTGAAATTTTAAGCTTTTCAATTCAGCTTGAGTGATTAAGTTTTTCAGTTCATTTTCATGTACAGTTTTTTCATGGAAATTTGTGTAGTAAATAATCAGATTATAAAATGATATGATGAGAAAATAGAAAAGGATTCCGACTAAAAGTCTCCAACCGATATTTTTTAGAAAAAAAGTTGTATAATCTTCAGCTGGAACTATTATCAAATTAGTTATAAAATAACCTATGGCTAACCACAAAACTGTGGAAATTATTCCGCCAATAGCTTGACTTATTAGTACCTTTGGAAGCGAATATGTTTCAAACGAAATGTATTTAACCGAATACCAGTAGCTTAAGCCAAATCCTGCTAATAGAATGTTAAACACTAAACCATCAAATAGCGCAATCGTAAGATTTATTCTTTCGCCGAAAATAAGAATCTGGATGTAAGCAGTAGTAATTATGAGCCAAATAAAAACGTAGCTGAGAAAATTTTTCGGATTCTTAAGAATTGGATTCGTCAACATTTCATTCTTCTCTCAATAGAATGACTTGATTTCACCACCGCCGAACATGGCTATTCCTTTTATGACTAAAGTTCGAGACTGGTCAACTACTAAATTTGGTTCTCTTCGGATCTTGTTTGAGAAACCTCCAAATATTGGAGTGACATTCAATAAAACATTCCACTTTTGAGGAACAATTATTGTCGAACCGCCGAATATTGCTGTTATGTTTATAACATTATTCCCTTCTGCAAGAGTACAAGTTGTTAAGTCAATCTCCGAGCCACCAAAAATTGCAGTAATGTTACCGCCTTTAAAATTGTTAGATGTTAATGCCTTATGACCACCCCCAAATACAGCAACATCGTCAATATAGTCTTTATTTATGCTATCAGATGTCCCCATAAATTTTGGATGAAACTTACTACCACTGCTTCTGAAAATTATGTAAATACCTAAGGCGATAATAATAATTCCAAATAATAATTTCCCATCAATGTCAATCTCTGGAAATATTCTGGGGAAAAGCAATAGTCCGCCAATAGTCGTTAATATTATTCCTAAAGACTTATTGTTAGAATTTATAAGTATGATTATCCCAATTATGAAGAGCACAAATCTCCAAGAAAAAATCACATAGCTGATTTCAAATGGCAAAATTTGAAATGAGCGAAGGAGAAAAAATCCCCCAATGATAATTAAAAGTGTTCCAATAAAAATTTTAGAGGGTGATGAATGATTGTGATTTTCCATTTCTAATATCTCCTTGTATTTTTTTCTGTCGAAACATAATTATTACCTGCAAAGAAAGTAAGTATAAATCGGTAAATGAGCATAAAATTTCGGTAAAAGCCATGCAAATGACCGTTGCTCACAATCAGAATGATAAAAAAATGGTGTCTTGCCATGGTTTACTTTCTTAATTAGCTACAAGATGGAAGGTTTAGGAAGAGGTTATCGGGCAATTACTGAACTTTATAAAGGAAATTTGTAAGTCTGATATAATATTTGATTTCTGGCACAGCGATTGAAATTTATTTTGTAAAAGATATATTGACTTAAATAGCAGAGGAGACATTATGAAAAAATCTTTACGGAATAAACATCAAAAATCATTTTGTGAAGTTCTTACAGGTTTATATACAGAGGCAGAGCTTGCTAAACTGCCAAAGAAAACACTGACGGCGATAGCGGAACGAATTTATTTCGCTAATAAAATAGATATCCTCCCAGATGATCAATCAGATTATGATGATAGTGATATTGATGCTCCAACAATAAGAGTAAATGTCCAATCAAAATTTCATCAGCTAGGACACTTTTAGGTTCCCTTTACTTAAAAAATTCTAAGCCCATACCCAGATACTGGCTCAACACTTTATGGGCATACAATCAGTTTTGGAACTGGTTAAATCCCTCTTCTATGTGAATCTCAATCAGTATTTGTCAAATTACGTTTGTATAGTTGTCTTTTTATTTTTCCTTATATTTCCCTCTCAAATTCTATAAAGCAATAATTCGGTAGTTATTTTGGCGAAAGAAAAAGTACTCGTTACATCAGCACTTCCCTATGCAAATGGACCAATTCATCTTGGTCACCTTAGCGGAGCATACTTACCTGCGGATATTTATGTTAGGTATAAAAGATTAAATGGGGATGATGTAATTTACGTCTGCGGCTCCGATGAGCATGGAGTTCCAATTACCATTGGTGCTGATAAAGAAAAAGTTTCTCCCCAAGTGATTATTGATCGTTATCATGAAGCTAACAAAAAAGCATTTGCTCGATTTGGAATGAGCTTCGATAATTATTCACGTACAAGTCTTCCGATTCACCACGAAACTGCGAAAGGATTTTTCCTTGAGTTTTATACTCGTGGATTGTTGGTTGAGAAGAAATCACTTCAATTTTTTGATGATAAAGCCAACATGTTTTTACCGGATAGGTATGTTGAGGGAACCTGTCCTCGGTGTGGAAATGAAGAAGCTCGAAGCGATGAATGTGAAAATTGCGGCTCATTGTATGATCCCTCGGAATTAAAAAATCCTAAAAGTAAGATTTCCGATGGGACTCCCACTCTTAGAGAAACAACGCATTACTATTTTCCGCTTGGTCAATATCAACCTGCTTTGGAAAAGTATGTTAATGAAATGAATAAAAAATTTGGCTGGAAGGATAATGTTCTTCAATACTGTAGAGGTTGGTTTAAAGATGGACTAAAAGATCGAGCGATCACTCGCGATTTGGATTGGGGAATAAAAGTCCCTGTTGATTCTGCTGCTGGGAAAGTTATTTATGTTTGGTTCGAGGCAGTTCTTGGTTATATCTCATCTACAAAAGAATTATCTCAGCAAAGAAATCAACCGGATCTTTGGAAAAGATATTGGCAGGATCCAGGCACAAAGTATATTGCTTTTATTGGGAAAGATAATGTTGTTTTTCATACTGTCATTTTCCCTGCAATTCTGATGGCATGGAATCAAGCCGGGAAAGAACAATATTGTCTTCCGCAGAATGTACCCGCAAATGAATTCTTAAATTTTGAAGGGAAGAAATTTTCCAAAAGCAGAAACTGGGGAATTGATGTTGAAGAATTTTTGAATTTATTTCCAGCCGATCCGTTGCGATATACTCTTGCGGCAAATCTCCCTGAAAACAGGGATACGGATTTTTATTGGAAGGAATTTCAACTTAGAAATAACTCAGAGCTTGCTGATATTTTTGGGAATTTAATAAACAGAACATTCACATTTGTCTATAAGCATTTTGATGGTAAAGTTCCTTCGCGAAATAAAATTGAAAAGATTGACGAAGAAATGCTCAAACTGACAGAATCATATCCTAAAAAAATTGCCGACCTTTTTGAAAATTTTAGGGTGAAGGATAGCGTTCTTGAAATAATGAATCTTGCCAGAGCAGGAAATAAATATTTCAATGATTCTGAACCGTGGAAAACTATCAAATCTGATAAGGAGAAGTGTGGGACAAATATTAACATTTGCTTAAATGTGATTTATACTCTTGCTGAATTATTTTATCCAATAATTCCTTTTTCATCTGAAAAGCTATTCAAGATGTTGAACGCAAGCCCGACAAATTGGAACGACAGTGGCAAAGAAAATTTAAGACCGGCACACAAACTCAATAGTACCGAAATACTTTTTTCAAAGATCGAGGACGAAGTAATTGAAAAACAAATCGAGAAGCTTAAAGGCGCAGCCATGAGCGAAGCAATAATAGTAGATGATTTAATAACAATCGAAGATTTTATGAAGGTTCAGCTAAAAGTTGCGGAGGTTCTTACTGCTGAACGAGTTGAAAGAAGCGAAAAATTATTGAAACTGAATATCGCCATAGGGAATGAGAAAAGACAAATTGTTGCTGGAATTGCCAAAAGTTATGCACCGGAAGATTTAATTGGGAAGAAAGTCATGGTTGTCGCAAATCTTAAACCAGCAAAGCTGATGGGTCTTGAGTCAAAGGGTATGATATTAGCTCTTGAAACCGAGCCAGGAAAGCACGAAGTTCTCACAGTTAGTTCTGGTGTTAAAGTAGGCACGCGAGCAAAATAAATTTTAGTCAATAAAAAAATTTGGATGAAAGATGAAATATTTTATTACACTTCTTATGTTTTTCACAACAGCAATTTTTGCACAAATACCAGTAGAAAAATATACCTATCAATTAAGAAATTGTATTGAAGGTTCCACGCAAAATTCTGAGTTGCTTGTTTGGATTGAATTTAAAGATAAAGGTCCTAATGTTGAAAATTATTTTTCACATCCACAAATTGTGGTCAGCGAGAAATCACTTCAAAGAAGATTAAAAGTATTTAATCAAAATACTCTCATAGATCAAACCGACTTACCGGTCAACGATAATTACATTGAGCAAATTCAGTCCTTAGGATTTAAGTTTAAACAAAAATCAAAATGGTTCAACGCTGTGAGTGGTTATGTGGCAATATCAAAGTTAAATTCTATTGGGGCATTACCTTTTGTTAATAAGATAGATTTAGTTGCCTGTCTTCCCAAAGTTTATGAGGAGACATGCCAGCCATTTGAAATTGATCTGAACAGTCTGAACCAGCAGCAGCCGAAGAGCCCCAATGCCTATGATTATGGTGCTTCACTAACGCAGCTTCAGCAAATAAATGTTCCTGCACTTCACAATTTAGGTTATAGAGGACAGGGAGTTACAATTTGTGTAATGGATGCAGGTTTTAGTCTTCTCTCTCATGAAGTATTTTCAACAATGAACATAATTGCTAAATATGATTTTGTGAACCATGATCCCGGTGTTGGTGATAGTACTGATATGGGAAGCGGAAGCCATGGAACACAAACGCTTTCAGCTATTGGTGGCTTTAAGCAAGGTAAACTAATTGGTCCTGCATTCGGTGCTGATTTCATTCTTGCTAAAACTGAAAACACAGACAGCGAAACTCCAATTGAGGAAGATAATTGGATTGCAGCATTGGAATGGGCGGATAGTATTGGTGTTGATGTAACCTCAACTTCTCTGGGATATTTGGGTTATGATTCACCTTACATTGGATATACGTGGCAGAATATGGATGGAAACACAGCACGAATAACTATCGCTGGAGATTTAGCAGCTAAAAAAGGAATTGTTGTAGTTAACTCTGCAGGGAATGAGGGATACAACTCAACTCACAATACTTTAGGTGCACCTGCAGATGGAGATAGTATTATTGCTGTTGGGGCAGTTAGTTCTTCAGGAACACGTGTAAGTTTTAGTAGTGTTGGCAACACAGTGGATGGCAGAATTAAACCTGATGTTATGGCAATGGGTTCTGGAGTAACGCTTGCAAGTCCATTCGGCAACACAACATATACTACTGGAAGTGGAACTTCATTTAGTTGCCCCTTAGCTGCTGGGGTTGCAGCCATTATCTTAAGCTTCAATCATAGTCTAACACCCATTCAAGTAAGAGATGCTATGAGAAGTACAGCATCAAGGAGTGGAAACCCGGACAGAGAATATGGATGGGGAATTCTTAATGCTTTAAATGCAATCAATTATGCAACGCCGGTTGAGCTAATTAGTTTTAATGCAGAAAAATTTGCAAATGGTATTCAGCTTACATGGGCAACAGCAACAGAGACAAATGGTTACGGATTTTCCATAGAGCAAGCCAAGGATAATGCAGTATTTAGTGAAATTGGATTTGTTAATGCAGCGGGGAATAGCAACTCGATAAAAGAATACCAATTTATTAATAAAATCCAGATTCCAGGGAAATATTATTATCGCTTAAAGCAAATTGATTTAGATGGGACATTTGATTACAGTTCTGTTGTGGAAGTTACCATTGCTAATCCAAGTGAGTTTACTCTTTCCCAAAATTATCCTAATCCGTTTAATCCTTCAACCAAAATAAAGTATTCTGTTCCATTTGATGCATTTATAAAAATAAATTTATATGATATGCTTGGGTGTAAAGTAGGACAGATTTTCTCTGGTGAAGTTCAAGCAGGGGAGCATGAGATCATTTTTTCAACAAATGATTCTAACTATCCAATGACAAGCGGAGTGTATTTACTTAGACTAGAAAGTGAAGGTTTTCAGAAATCAATTAAAATCACTTTAGCAAAATAATTAGAGTGGTTTCTCAGAAATTAAGCTGCAGGAAGCTTATCTTATCTTGATTTTCAGGCATTCAATAGCTAAAATTAATGGCTAAAAATTATTAAACTATTCCAAGGGAGTTGTTTTCAATGGTATCTCGTATCGTTCTCTATTTCTCACTTATCATTACATTAATATTTATTTCTTGTTCACCCAAACATTCTGAAATAGTTCTTGCTGAATTTGGCGACTCAGAAGTTAAAATGGGAGAATATGAAGATGCCTACCTTAAAAATGCAGGCGGTTTAGAGCAAGCTAAAACTGACAGCTTGAACAAGCTAAAAAACTTTCTCGATCTTTATGTTAACTTCAAAATGAAATTAAGAGATGCCTCGGTGCGTGGTTACGAGAAAGATACTGAATTGATGAATGAGCTTACGGACTATAAGAAAAAAGTTGGTGTCACCTACATTCTTGAAAAAAATATTGTTGAATCTGGAGTTCAAGAACTATACAACAGAAGAAAATGGGAATTACGAGTCAGCCACATTATGATCCGTCCTGATTCTGCAGGTGAAGAAGCTGCCAAATTAAAAACAGTTGCAATTCTAGACAGCATAAAAAAAGGTTCGAATTTTGATGAATTAGCAAAACGCAATTCACAAGATTATTTCTCTGCACCTTTGGGAGGTGATATCTTTTATATCACCGCAGGATTGCTTCCAGTCGAATTTGAAGATGCGTGTTATAAAACCGCTGCGGGACAAGTTTATCCTGAAGTTATTCAAACAAGATATGGTTTTCATATTATTAAAGTAACAGAAAAAAGGGAAAGAGTACCTAAGATCAAGGCAAGTCACATACTGGTTGATTTTAATAATGCTAATGGAGAAATGGATTCGATTGCAGCCAGAGCTACAATTGATTCTGTGAAAATGCTTCTAAATTCCGGTGCTGATTTTGCTCAATTAGCGTTACAATATTCTGAGGATCCAGGATCAAAGGAGAGTGGCGGTGATTTAGGATTCTTTGAGCGAAGAATGATGGTTAAAGAATTTGATGAGGCAGCATTTAATCTTAAAGTTGGTGAGATTTCAGATGTTGTGAAATCAAATTTTGGATATCATATAATTAAGCTTACTGAGAAAGCACCGCTTCCTTCGCTTGATGAAGAGCATGAAAATCTAAAGAAGATTTATAAGCAAACTCGATATCAAGCTCAGTATGATAAATTGGTTGATAGTTTGCGTCATAAATATAATTACAAATTAAATGGTCAAAATTATTCTGCATTCCTCGAGAAAAGCGATTCTGCAAAAGTTGGTGATGAAAATTTTGATTTAGATAATGCAAAAGATTTACCTCTCTATACTTTTGCCAATCAAGCTATAAGTTGTTCCGAATTCTGGAAGAAGCTTGGATCAACTCCTGATTTTGTAAATAGAATAGTTAATTCTGACTTAATTACTAATGCCATCAAAAAGATAAGTGGAGATGATTTGCTTGAACAAGAAGCATTAAATCTTGAAAAGACAAATGCTTCATTCGCATCGTTAATGGAGGACTATAAGAATGGTATTTTTATTTTCAAATTACAAGAAGATGAAATTTGGAATAAAATTTCTATTGATAGTGTGAAGCTTTATAATTTTTACCAGAGCACCAAAGAAAAATATGTTTGGCCTGATAGAGTAAGCTTTAGTGAAATCTTTACTAGAAAAGATTCTTTAGCGAATGTTTATTTAAACCAACTAAATTCTGGTGCAAACTTTGATACTTTGGCGTCTAAATTTACAGAACGGCCTGGTTTCAAAGAGAAGGCAGGAAAATTTGATTTGGTTGATACAAAATCAACTCAACTTGCTATCGAAGCTGATAAGTTAAAAAAGCCTGGTGAATATTCGTCTTTAATTAGCAACGCTGGTGGCTATTCTATAATACGGTTTAATTTAAAGGAAGCATCAAGAAAGAAAACTTTTGAAGAAGCAAAAGCCGAAGTATCTGGTGCGTTCCAGGAATCAGAGAGTAAGCGCCTTGAACGTGAATATCTTGATGGGCTTAAAAACCGGTACAATCCAGTCATCCATTATGAAAATCTCGACAAAGCTTTTAAGGAATAGTTTATTTGTAGCATCGTTTTCATTTTTGTTATTTATTGGATGCAATAAAAAAACAGAGACAAAAAAATTTGCTGCCCGCGTTAACGATGCTTATTTAACTGAGAAATCTCTGAGTGAGTTTGATACTCTTTTTGAGCATGGATTTTCTCGCACCGAACTGGTTAAAAAGTGGGTTGAAGAAGAACTTTTATATCAAGAAGCAATTAAATTAGGTTTAACTGAGAATAATGAATTTAATCAGATCATTAATGATAATCGTCGTAAGCTTGCATCATCTATGGTGGTGAGCGCTGTTTCAGAGAAGAAATTAACTAAACCGGGTGATTCTGAGCTCAGGGAATATTATGATGTCCACAAGGGTGAATTTAAATTTGAAAATACAAGATTCGTCATTAATTTGGCTACATTTGCTACCGAAAATTCAGCTATCAAATTCCGAAATAAATTAATAGAGTCGAGCTGGGAAAAAGTTATCGAAAGCTTTACTGATAATAAATCTCTGATTGAATTTCAAACAAAAAAAAGTTTATCAAGATCAGAAATTTATCCTATTCAATTGCTTAAATTGCTTGAAATGCTTCAACCCGGAGAGGTGAGTATTGTTCTAAAAGAAAACCCGACTAAATTTTATGTTGTTCAATTATTGCAAGTATATGGTAAAGGGAATCAGCCTGATTTCGAAGTAGTCCGTAATGAAGTTGAAGAAAGATATCTTGCAAATAGAAGGGTGCAAATTTATAAAGAATTTCTTGATGAGCTGTATTTAAGTAATGAAATTGAAATCAAAGAAAAATAAAATAATGAAAAAGACTATTCTCTTAGCAATAATGTTTAGTGTCAGCTCTTTCTCACAGGAAGTGCTGGATAAAATTGTGGCAGTTATCGATAATGAGTTCATTCTAAAGAGTGAGCTTGAATTCCAAACTAACATGGTTGCTGCTCAAAGGAAACTCGATCCGAATTCTCCTGAACTTCAAAAACAGGTGCTCAATGCAATTATTGAGGAAAAGCTGATATATGCTCAAGCCAATTTCGATTCTATAATGGTGACAGATGAAGAAGTTGCTAATAGAATTAATTATCAGTTAGAGGTGTTTAAGCAGCAATATGGCTCGATCGAAAGAATTGAGCAAATGTATGGAATGAGCATTGAAAAAATTAAACGCGAGCTAAAAGATGAAGTTCAAAAAAATTTGATGATCCAAAAGCTACAGGAAAAGAATTTTTCATCGGTTGAAGCCAGCAGACGCGAAGTTGAATTTTTTTTCAATACTTATAAGGACAGCTTAGGAGTAATTCCTGAAAAAGTTAAGATATCGCACATTTACAAAAATCCTAAATCATCAGTTGCTAACAAAGAAAAGTATCGTCAATTTGCAAAAGCCATTTTAGACTCCATAAAAAATGGAGCAGACTTTACTGAGATGGCTAAAAAATATTCTGAAGATCCTGGAAGTGCAATACAAGGAGGCGACCTTGGCTTTGTGAAGCGAGGAGTTTTTTATCCTGAATTTGAAGCTGTTGCATTTACTTTGGAGGCGAACCAAATCTCTGATATTGTTGAGTCACCAGTAGGTTACCACATAATCCAGATGCTTGAACGACGAGGTGAATCAATTAGGACTAGACATATCCTAATTAAAATTAAGCTTGATGAGCAAGCAGATTTAAATACAATTTCCTTCCTGACGGAGGTGCGTGATAGTGTGGTAAGAAAATTTGGAACATTTAGCGATTATGCAAAAAAATATAGCGAGGATAACGACACCGCTCCTTTTGGCGGAGATCTCGGAACATTTTTTATTAATCAGTTGGATAAGCAATTGTTGGATGCTGTTGCTAAACTCAAAGAAGGAGAGATAGGTTTCCCCAGGAGAATCGAATACTCTGAAGGAAATTATGGCTACCACATTGTTTATCTTGAAAGAAGAATCCTCCAGCATTTAGCTAATCTCGAAGCTGATTATCCCGAAATAAAAAAACTTGCCGATGATAACAAAAAGCAAAAAAAGTACAGCGAGTGGATTGAGCAGCTTAAATCAAAAATCTATTGGGATGTCCGTATTTAATTGAGTAACCACGAATTATTATTAGAGAATCATTTTGAGCAATACAAATAAACCAGTTGATGATGTTCTGTTAGTTGAGCAGTTGAGCGAAAGCGTAAAGAGAATTAAAAATGAAATTGCGAAAGTAATTATTGGGCAGGATGAAATTATTGATCAGCTTTTAATTTCTCTTTTATCAAAAGGGCATTGTCTCTTAGTTGGTGTTCCAGGGTTGGCAAAAACTTTGCTTATAAAAACTTTGGCTGAAGTTATTGATCTGAAATTCAACAGGATTCAATTTACTCCTGACCTTATGCCAAGCGATATAACAGGAACAGAAATAATAGAAGAAGACCAGGTTACTAAAAAAAGGAATTTTAAGTTTGTATCGGGACCAATTTTCGCTAATGTAATTCTTGCTGATGAAATTAACCGTACACCGCCTAAAACTCAAGCTGCATTGCTTGAGGCAATGCAAGAGCACAAAGTTACTACAGCAGGACAAACATACACGTTAACCGAACCATTTTTTGTTCTCGCAACTCAAAATCCCATTGAGCAAGAGGGGACATATCCTTTACCGGAAGCGCAGTTAGATAGATTTATGTTCAATCTTTGGCTTGATTATCCTTCTTTCCAGGAGGAGGTAAAAATTGTACAGACGACTACAAGCAGTTATGCACCTAAGCTTAACAAAGTTATTTCTGCTGAAGAGATAATTGAATTTCAGAATTTAGTAAGAAAAGTTCCTGTTGCAGATAATGTTATAGGATTTGCAGTCAAAGTTGCAAGCAAAACTCGCCCAATGAATGATGGAACTAATTCGGTTGGGCAATGGATTAGCTGGGGTGCCGGACCAAGAGCATCTCAGTACATGATTTTGTCCGCAAAAGCTCGCGCTGTTATTAGCGGGAGATTCACACCCAATATTGACGATGTTAAAGTATCAATGATTCCTGTGCTTCGCCATCGCATCATTACCAACTTCAATGCAGAAGCCGAGGGAATATCATCGCTTGATGTTATTAAAAATTTGATGAAGGAAATAGGTTAGAAAACTACAATCTCGCAATTTTATAATTTTTAAGAGCGTAGTAGGTTTCCTTAGCGGCTGTTTTTATAACTGTTGCTGTTGGAACTGCTAATAACATTCCTAATACTCCGAACAATTGCCCACCGGCTATTATCAAAAGAATTATTACAATCGGATGCATCTCAACACTTTTTGAAAAAACGTACGGCTGGACAAGTCCATTATCAATTGCATAAATAACCGAGATAACAATCAGTAAAGAAGGAATATGTGATAAATCTCCATATTGGATAATAGATATTATTGCAGCTGGAATTCCACCGATTACGGGACCAAAGTAAGGAATTAAATGACCCAATCCAGCGATTACCCCCAAAATAAGAGCATTATCAATTCCGATTAAATAAAAACCGAGCCCGCAGCAAAGCCCAACAAATGTTGCATCAAAAATCCATGCACGAACAAATCTTCCCATGCTAATGGAGATTTTTTTAATTATCCAATAAGACATTTCAAAATATTTATTAGGCATTACATTCAATGTGCCTCTGAAAATTTTCCGACTATCCTTCAAAAAATAAAATGTTATAAACGGGACAATTACGAGGACTGCCGCAATGGAAACTATACTGCTTAGAACTGAAGATATTTCGTTAAAGGAATTTACAATGTAAGCTGAAATTGCTCCCTCAACATTTTTTGCTAAAGTACCAACTTTGAAAAAGGGAAGGTACTTGTGAATTTCTTTTTCTATCAAAACTATTTGGTTATGTATTGAAAAATCTCTTAACACTTCGATTAATTGGTTGATTTGGCTTGCAAGCCGCGGGATTATGTAAGAAAAAACTAGGTAGAATAAAAAACTAACTGCAACAAAAATGATAATAGTTGCCGATAATCTTGTTATTCCTTTATCCTCAAGCAGCTTTACAAATGGTTCAAAGATTATTGAAAGCAGAATAGACAGAACCAGGATGATAAATATGTCAGCGAGCAAATAGGATAAATATCCAAGCAGCAGAACGCCAAATATCCAAAGGAAATATTTTTTTGCTTTAGAAAGTGACTGATCAATCATTAATTGCTTTCAATTTTATTGACTGACTGCTTCGATCCGCCGAATCCCGGGTACCTGGTTGATTAACGATCTTTCAATACCAGCACGAAGGGTTAAGACGGACATAGGGCAAACTTCGCAAGCACCTGTAAGTTTAACTTTAACAATTCCATCATCAGATACTTCAACAAACTCAACGTCTCCACTATCAGCTTGCAAGAATGGTCTAATGGAATCAAGTGCTTTGAGAATTTCTTCTTTCAAATTTTACTCCGATAGTAACAATTTAATTTTCATCCAAAATAATTTCAATATCGGGTGAATTGTTTTCTTTGCTATTATTTATTTGCGCTGCTAAGTTTCTCGAAATTTCAGTTATTATTTTTGCATGATCATCATCCGGCATATCAAAAACAATAGGTACTCCGTTATCTCCTCCAATTCGAATTCTTGGATCAATTGGAATTCCACCAAGGAAAGTAACATTTAATTCTTTTGCCAGCTTTGAACCACCGCCAACTCCAAAAATATCATAACGTTTCTTTGTATCAGGTGCAATGAAGTAGCTCATATTTTCGACAATTCCTGCAACGGGAACATTAACTCGATTAAACATTTTTAGTGCTTTTCTTGCATCAATCAGTGATACTTCTTGTGGTGTAGTAACAATTACAGCCGAGGTAAGCGGAATAGTTTGAACTAAAGTTAGCTGAATATCTCCTGTCCCAGGAGGCAGATCAAAGATTAAGTAATCAAGATTTCCCCATTCGACATCTGACATGAATTGCTTAACTGCACCGCTTGCCATAGGTCCACGCCAGATTATAGGAGCATTATCATCAACAAGAAGCCCAATGGACATTACCTTTATTCCATAGCTTTCAAGTGGAATCATCTTCATTGAATTTGCGTCTTGATAAATTCTCGGTTTACTGTTTATGCCTAACATTAGTGGAATGCTTGGACCGTAAATGTCAGCATCAACCAATCCTACTTCTGCTCCATCTTTTGCGAGTGCGACCGCTAAATTAACTGCAACGGTGCTTTTTCCAACGCCACCTTTGCCGCTTGCAACGGCAACTGTATTTTTTACTCCAGGAAGTATAGAATCTTTTTTGGTCTCAGTCGCACTTACTGCTCTACCTTCAATTTGCAAATTAACTTTTTTGATATCCGGGTATTCTTTTTTAAGCACTAACTCAAAACTTGATTTCAGTTGTGGTGTAATTGTACTTTCGGGAATTGGTAATGATAGGTGCAAGCTCAATGAATGATCTTTTATGTCGAGAGTTTTAATTGTGTTTAAAATCAAAACTTCTTTGTTAAAGTCAGGTACATCAATTTTTTTTAGAGTGACAAGTAAATCGCTTTTAGTAATATCAGTCATAACTTTTCTTTTGTTGAACATTTCAAACTTAATAAAATTTAAAGTAAATATTTGGGAAACCAGAAAGCGTAAATCAGAAAATAAAAGGGATAGCAAAAATTTTGTAGATAATTAAATCTTGTTTTTTACAGCTTTAGTATGTGCTTTTACGGTATGATTCATCAGCCATTCCTGCGAATCACCCTTTTTTTCATCATCACCAGGTTTCAACAGTTCATAGTTACAGTCGGATTTAAGAATTCTTGCTTTCAGATTGTCCTTTAGCGCAGAACGCAAAACGTTTTTGTAAAGTTCATTTTTAAGAGCAGCATCTTTTACAGGAAATGCAATTTCAACTCGTCTGTCGAGATTTCTCTGCATAAAGTCAGCACTGCTCAAATACATTTCTTCTTCGCCGTTATTGTAAAAATAAAATAGTCGGCTATGTTCGAGGAATCTTCCTACAATGCTTCTTACTTTTATATTATCACTTAAACCAGTAATACCTGGAATAAGGCAGCAAATTCCTCTAACAATTAAATCAACTTCAACTCCATTTTGTGATGCTTCATAAAGTGCACCTATTAATACAGGATCAACAAGTGCATTCATTTTTAAAATTAATTTTCCACTTCCGCCGGCTTTAACATTTTCAATTTCTCTTAAGATAAGTGAAAGCAACTTCTCTCTCATGTTTATTGGTGCAACGATAAGCTCTCTAAACTCAGATTGTTTTGAATAGCCTGTGAGATAATTAAAAATTTCAGTTACATCAGAACTGATTCCTTCGTTGGAAGTGAATAATCCAACATCTGTATAAATTTTTGAGGTAGTTAAATTATAATTTCCTGTTGAAAGATGAACATATTTATGAACTCCATCGCTTTCTTTTCGTACAACTAATGTCATCTTTGCATGAGTTTTCAATCCAACCAAGCCATAAACCACATGCACACCAACTTTTTCAAGTTCTCTTGCCCAAAAAATATTATTCTCTTCATCGAATCTTGCTTTTAGCTCAACAAGAACCGCGACCTGTTTTCCACGTTCAGCAGCTTCGATCAAGTAATTTAGGATCGGTGAATTCGAACCCACACGATACAAGGTTTGCTTTATTGCCAATACATCCGGATCGTTTGATGCTTGCTTAATAAACTCAATTACCGGAGAAAATGAATCGTAAGGATGATGAAGCAGAATATCCTTCTGTTTAATAAGTGAAAACATATCATGTTCATCTTCAAATAACTTCGGAAGCACCGGATAAAATGGTTTTGATTTTAACTGATGCAAAGGAAGATCATAAAGCTGCATCATATCGCTAAGAGCAAGAGGGCCATCTATTATGTGAACATCATCCCTTGTTATTTCTAAGTTCTCCATTAAAGTTTCGAGCATGAATTCAGGCATTTGGCTTACAACTTCCAATCTTACAACTGCACCAAATCTTCTTTGACGAATGTTTTCTTCAATCACGCGAAGTAAATCATCTGCCTCATCTTCCTGAAGTTCAATATCGGTATCTCTTGTAATTCTGAAGCGATGAGCTTCCAGCACTTCCATTCCAGGGAAAAGCAGATTGAGATTATCTTTTATCAAATCACTAATCCAAATAAACCTTGCAGAGAATTGTCCATTAGTTTGAACTTTTTTATTCGGATCAAGGATTCTATCAATTTGTAATAAATGTGGTAAAGTGTTAGGAATTTTCAACCTGGCAAAATGATTTTCACCATTTGGTTTGCACACAAGTATTGCAAAGTTAAGACTAAGGTTAGAAATGTACGGAAATGGTCTGCCCGGATCTGAAGCAAGAGGAGTGAGTATTGGAAATATTTCTTTCTTAAAATAAACTTTTAACAATTGCTTTTCACTGTCAGAAAGAGAAGTATAGTCGCAGATCTCAACATTATTCTCTTGGAGTTTTGGAACTATATAGCTTTTCCACAAATCCATAGATTGATCTAACATTGGTCTTATTTTTTGTTCAGTTTTTCTTAACTGTTCAATAGGTGTTAATCCATCAATCGAGAGCTCTAGAACATTTGCAGCAACTTGCTCTTTCAAGCCCGCAATTCTTATCATATAAAATTCATCAAGGTTGGAATGAAAGATTGAAAGAAACTTTATCTTTTCAAGAAGAGGCAGTTCAGGGTTTAATGCTTCCTCAAGAACACGCCTGTTAAACTCTACCCAGCTTAAATCCCTGTTGATGAAGTTTTTCGGATCGTTATATTTTTTTAATAATTCTTTACCGGTCATACTGTTGAATCTCTTTAAGAATAATCAAATATAATACAAATACTCTCTATTTTCTGTGGAGAAATTAGGTGAATGATGCGTTAATCTTTAATTTCAATCACATTTTCTCTAAGTTTGAACTGATTTCTCACAAATCATTTAATTCTATGGGTTTTCAAGAATCATTCCAATCAGGAATTATCATTAAATAACAAGATAAACTTGTGTGTTGGCTTTACGGAGTGACGGAAAGATCGTGAAACAGTAACCTCATCCCAACCCTTCTCCTTATTAAGGAAAGGAATATTAGGGATGAGTTTAAATTATCTCATCATACAATTTTCTAAATGCTTTTACATCTTCCCAGCAATCACGTTTAAAGTTGGGATTACGCAATAGTGCAGCGGGATGATAAGTAACCATAACTTTGATGTTATTAAACTCAAATATTTTCCCCCGTAGCCTTCCGAGGGAATCTTTCTTTTTTAACAAAGCGGTAGCAGCTACAAGTCCAAGGCATAAAATTAATTTAGGTTTGATTAGGTCGGTTTGTTTTATTAGATACGGCATACAAGCATCCATTTCCTCAGGAAGCGGAGTTCTGTTGTTCGGTGGTCTGCACTTAACGACATTGGCAATATAAACTTCCTGCCGTTTAAAGTTAATTGCTTTAAGAATGTCGTTTAGCAATTGACCTGCTCTGCCGACGAATGGCTCGCCTTGTTTATCCTCTTCTGCTCCAGGTCCTTCACCTATTAACATAACATCAGCATTGGGGTCTCCAACCCCGAAAACAAATTTGTTTCTGCCTTTGTGTAGAACACATTTTGTGCAGTCGCAAATTAGTTTGTTCAGGTCTTCAAGATTTTTTGCTTCATTCCAGTTTTCTTTTTTGGCGGAGAAAAAAGTTGGTTCTTCTTGAACTTTTTTTGTGGTGATTTTCTCTGGCATGACCTCAGGTTTTAATATATCAGGTGTGAAAAGATCATCGCCGTAAATATCTTTTTGATTTTGCAGTGCTTTAATTACTTCTGAACGGAGAGATTTAGACATATTACTTGTTTTTATATAATCTTTAAAAAATTATTGCCACGAACTGCACAAATAAAAATTGAGATTTATTAATGACAACTCGTGGCAAACAATATTAAATAATTTCAGAAAGCTGAGGAAATAAAAATAATCTCAACTAAGTTTTTTTGTACTCGAAGTCAATCTTGCTTTCAAGTAATTCTTTTAACGCCTGCTGGTGTGGTTTCGGCTTCTTTTCAAAATCGAGAGAAATTTTTAGCTGAGCAGGGTTGTCCAAATCCTCAGTCTCATCTTCGCTTTGTGTTTGTGGAATTGTGCTTAAGAGGGCATTAAACTCGATTTTATTTTCGGAATTTATTTGCCTTGCTCTTTTAGATGATGCAATAATTGCTTCGTAAACATTGCTTGCATTTTCATCAACGCTTCTCAAATCAATGGGATTAATTTGCATTAAGAATTACTCCTTGTTAATAATTTTATTAATTAAACTTTTTGTTTCGGAAATTGCTTTTTCTAAATCTTTATTGATAATAAGATAATCAAATTTATCCTTTTGACTCAATTCCATTTTTGCTCTCTCAATCCTCTTTTGAAGATCAGTTTCGGTTTCGGTTTTCCTGTTCATCAAGCGCTCAATCAGTTCATCCAGGCTTGGCGGGGCAATAAAAATTAAAATTGCCTCTGAGTAAATACTCTTTAGTGCTAATGCTCCCTTTACATCAACCTCGGCAATTATATTTTTACCATCATTGATGCATTGCTCAACGTAGGATCTGAAAGTTCCGTAATAATAATCGTAAACTTTTTCCCACTCAACAAATTCATTATTTCTTATCTTCTCTAAAAACTCATCTTCAGTAATAAAAAAATAATCTGCTCCGGATTTTTCATTATCTCTTTTTTTACGTGTAGTTGCTGAAACGGAGTATATCAATCCCGGCACTTCACGAAGGATTCGCCTAACAATTGTTGTTTTTCCCGTTCCACTTGGAGCAGATACAGCAAATATTTTTCCTCTTCCCTTATTCAAAATTATTCGATGTTTTGAATTTGTTCTCTTATTTTTTCAATCTCCTCACGTATAAAAACTGTATTGTGAGTAATTGAAGTAGAAACTGTTTTAGATGAAATTGTATTTGCTTCTCTATTCATCTCCTGGCAGAGGAAGTTTAATTTTCTACCTGGCTCCTCATCATTTTCGAGACTGTTAATAAAAAACTTTAGATGACTTTTTAACCTTACGCATTCTTCTGTTATCTCTGCTTTTTCAGCTATTATTGCTAATTCCAATTCAAGCCGATCGTTGTATTGAGCAATATTCTCAATCAACAGCTTTATTTTTTCTTTGAACTTGCTAAAATACTCTTGAACACTTTGCTGTCCTTCGCGCTCAATTTCTAAAAGTTTATTCTCAATATTTTCAATTCTCTTGTGAAGATCTTTTGCTAATTCTTTACCTTCTTTTCTTTTCATGCTGATCATTTCAGAGAGAGCATGTTCAAGCGCTTCAGTAACTAAGCTATATTCTATATCAGAGATAACAAAATTATTAGAAATCAGGATGTCTCTGTTTACCAATAGATGTTCTAACTTAACTTTTTCAGAAATCTTTGCAGTTTTTTTAATGGATTTTAAGAGCGACAAATAAGATTTCAGCTTTTCACCGTCCAAAGCAAGATTATCTTCTTCCAAACCATTCCTTTTTATTTGAATTGAAGATGAAACTTTCCCCCGCTTGACTTTAGATTTAATAAATTCCTTAATCTCAAAATCTTTGGTCATTAACGAGGAAGGAATTCTTAAGGAAATATCTAAGTAACGGCTGTTTACGCTCTTTACTTCGACCTCAACACTAAGATTTTTGTTTCCGGCTCTTCCTTTGCCGAAACCAGTCATGCTAACTATCATAAATTTTTTCTAAAAGGGGTTTGAAATTACCATTTTTCGTGAAGTAAACCAACACATTACGAGCAGGTATCACTTAAAAATAACACATTAAAATGCTTCGCCTATACCGAAGTGAAACTCGAAATTGTCCCAAAACTTTTTACCAAAAATGTATGCTTTATCTGTGGGATCATAAAATTTAAAGCCAAAATCCAATCTGAAGGGAGCAACTTGTGTGTAGTATCTTAAACCTAAACCTGCAGCAAGTGCAATTTCATTAAAATTGAAATTTTTATAATCGACCCATGTATTACCGTAATCAAAAAAAGCAGCCACACCCATGCTTGGTAAAAACCTGTAACGATATTCTAAAGTTCCTTCCAAAAGAAAGGTGCCTCCTTTAACATTAAGTGCGCTTCTTCCAGGTGAAACGATAATCGCCGTAGGAACAGGCACCAATTCGTTTGAACGCCAGCCGCGCACTGAATTACTTCCGCCTACATAAAAAGTTCTATTAATAGGCAAACCGTTATAATCTCCAACATACGGATGAAGATAACCGGTCTTAAATTTCAGCGCCACTATATTATTTCTTTTTCTATCAACTGCTTGATAGGTAGAGCCTGTAAAAAGTAGTTTGTAAAACACTGTTCCTTTGTAGCCCCAGCCAAAAGTCTTGGCAACTACATATGGAATTCCGTTTGATTCTTCAACTTGCAGTGAAAGATTTATACCTCTCGTTGGAAACAAAAAATCATCTGTTGTGCTTTTGCCGAGATCAACTCCAATAGTTGATACAAGCTTTGATGACAAGCTGTCATTAAAGGTACGATAAACTTCTTTCGTTTGCTCGATATTGTAAGATGTGCTTAGGTAATTCACAAAAGTATATTTGGGAAGCTCGAACTCAAATGAAATTTTTGAACCGTAGAAAGTGATATTAAAATCTTTTTGCTTTTTTATTGTTGCATAGTTTTCCCAAGTACCGAATATGGGTTTTCCAAACAAAAATGGCTGTTCTATTTTCATTCTTGCATCAACATAACCCAAAAGAGTAGTGTCTCTAAAGGAAAACTGCTTGATAAGGTTTTTAAAATCTACATTAAAGATATCCTGGATACCAAAAGACGAACTTAAAGTAAATTTTCTTGCTTCACCAAAAAAATTCTTTTTAATAAAATTGGCACCCAAACCAATGTTAAAGGCACTTTGTTGATTATTCACGATAATTTCAGGAGACAACTCATGAACATAGCCAATATTTCCATCGAGCCGTAAAAAAATTCTATCCCTCGCGTTCTCCTTTTGCTCAGGTATAAGTATAACAGAATTGAATAGACCGGTTCTATATAACCTAATCTGACTTCGCTTTATTTCATCTTGGTTATAAATTGTACCTGATTCAATTCCTGTAATTTTTCTAAGCAACTCCTCTCCAACCAAGTCAGATCCCTCACCATTTTTATTAATTAGAACTGAATCAATAACAAGACGATTACCAGTTGTGAAATAAACATTAATGTCTGCTGCATTTGCTGATGTATCACGAAAAATTATTGTGCTGTCAAATCTCGCATTCATATATCCGTTATTCAACAAAGTATTTATTGCTGAGTTAATATCCTGTTCAATCATGCTTTGATTGTACCAATCGGGAGCATTTGAATTAAATTCTTGAACAATACTGCCGTACGGTAAAGGGGGAATGTCATTCAAGCCGAATAAATAGGTACCTCGAAATCTTGACCTTTCATATTCATCTATTGTATAAATTAATTCGGCATCCAAACTTGAAGTATCCAACTCATATCTATAACTAAAATACGCCTCGAAGTAACCGTAATTTTTATAATACTCTCTTAACGCTGAAAGGTCGAATTCAATCTTAGAAGAATCGAAAATAATAGCTTCAGCCCCCAGCTTCTCCCAAACTGAATTGAGAAATTTCCAAACCCAAGCCGGAGATTCTTTCGAAAGGATAACCTCTTTTAGTCGTGATGATGAAAATTCATGGTTTCCTTCGAACTGAATGGATTTAAGTTCATACATTTGCGCCCAAATGAACGTAAGGTTTGAAAGCAGAAAGAATGAAATCAGTATTTTCTTCAAGGTTATTAGTTAGTTAGACGAACACATCTTAAAAAATTTATATTGTATTAAAACTCTAAGCTCACATCTTGGGAGGTAAGCTTTAAATCGGGATAATCTTTCTTAAATGTTGAAATAAAAAATTTTTGTATATCTGAGTTTTTCATGTTTTTTGATAAAAATAATTCAACTGGGCGTCGTGCCTCCGAAAAAAGATGAGCGAAATATGTTTCCTTATCCATAAAGTTGATCAAATAAGCAAACACCTCTCCCCCACCGCTTCCCCAAAAATAATCTTGCGAGTTGTAGTAGATTAAATCGTAATCAAGCTTAGGCAGCTTAATTTTTTGGACAAGACTTTCTTTAAATGAGCCATCAAGCAAACCTGTTTCATAAGATTTTTGCAACTGGTTATCTTTCACTTCAAAAAGGATAAACTTTATTCCCCAATTATTATTCTCATTTACTTCTATTCCTGCAGCAACTTCTTGTGAGGAGTCCGAATCGAAATTGCCTGTTAAAATAAATTTTATATTATTCCCCAGTATTTTTTTTACCTCATTCTTAACCATCACAGAATCTGTAATCGAAAAAATTGGTTTTTGTACATCCTCCTTCTTTTCAGAACAAGATGGAATTAGAATAACAAAGAAAAGAAAGACGACGATAAATAGTAACCCTGATTTGTCTTTTTTGGAATTAAATAAAATCATTTTACCTTCACATGTATTATTTAATAATTACTTTAGTTCCCTTCTGAACGACAGAACAAATTTCATCAATAGCATCATCACTTACTGCTATCGAACCGTTAGTCCAGTTATAAACAAAGGGTAGATTTTTTAATATGTAATTAAATTTCCCAATTCCATGAATACCAAGATCACCACCAAGAATTGTATTTGCTTTTGGACAGCCCTCATAATAGAATTCAAACTTAAGCTGGTCAAATTGTTTTTGTGTGAGCCATCCTTTACGCAAAGCTTCTGAAGCGTCACTTACATTAGGATAATTTATCTTTAGAAATTTGTGGTATTGGTTATTCGAATCTATGTCACAGATAGCATACTCCCCAATCGGAGTGGCATTATCACCCGCTTTTGCCTTCGTTGCAGAAAGATTTTTTCCAAAACTTGCTCGATACGTTTTGATTAGTACCGTATCCTCATACAACTGAAGACTAAAAGATTTCCGTTCAATTATAATATTTGGATTTGCAAATTTTTCAAATCCCTTTTCCTGTAACGCCTCAACAAGTGAATCTTCACGAAGGTTGAGAATAATTCCATACATAATTGCGCCAGCTAAAAATAAAATTATTCCTCCGCTGAAATAAATTGCATTGCGTAATGTATTTTGACTTATAAGCGAAAACAGGCGGGATAAGTCCAGCTTATTTAATTTTCTATTCTTAGTATCCAAATTATGTTAGGACTGTTTGATAATGCTAAATTAAATTTAGCGAAAAATTGGAAAACTTTGGTTTGATAATATCGAAAATCAAACCATCGTTAGCGATAAAATCAAAATGTTTACCTTTAGTAAAATAAAAACCCCATCAAAAAGATGGGGTACAAACTTTAGAAAGCAAACAATAGTCTATACTTCCATGATTTCTTTTTCTTTATGCTTAAGAACATCATCAATAAGATGAATGTGATCATCTGTTAATTTTTGTACTTTTTGTTCGGCATCTTTTAGTTCATCTTCAGAAATTTTTTTGTCTTTGTTTTCTCTTTTCAAATGTTCATTTGCATCTCTACGAATATTTCTAACAGCAACCTTTGTTTCCTCACCAAATTTTTTAACAAGTTTAACTAATTCTCTTCTTCTTTCTTCATTTAATGGCGGAATTGGAATTTTAAGATTTGTTCCATCACTAATCGGGTTAAACCCTATGTTTGCTTCCAGAATTGATTTATCAACTGGCATAACCATTGATTTATCCCAAGGTGTAAATGAAAGAGTATGTGCATCCAGAACTGTCAAATTGCCAACTTGATTTATTGGCGTCATTGTACCGTAATAATCTACTTTAATTCCATCTAATAATGCAGTTGTTGCTTTGCCTGAACGAATTTTAGCTAGCTCTGACCGAAGGGCTTCAATTGATTTATCCATTCTAGCTTTAGCATCTTTCATTACTTTTTCCATAAAAACCTCAATAATTTGTTGTTTCAAAATTAAGGATGATGAATAAAAGTACCAACTTTCTCGCCTTTAACTAAACGGAGTAAATTGCCTGGAACATCCATGTTAAATACAACTATTGGTAAATCATTTTCTTGACATAAACTTATTGCTGTCATATCCATTACACGTAAATTCTTTTTTAGAATATCCAGGTAAGATATTTTCTCAAACTTAAATGCTTTTTTATTTTTCTCTGGATCAGAATCAAAAACTCCATCAACACGGGTTCCCTTAATGATTACATCTGCCTTAATTTCGACAGCTCTAAGCGAAGCAGCTGTATCTGTGCTAAAATATGGATGACCTGTGCCTGCACCAAAAATTACTACTCTGCCTTTTTCTAAATGCCTAATGGCCCTTCTTCGTATAAATGTTTCGGCTATTTCTTCAATCTTAATCGCACTCATTAATCTTGAGTAAATGCCTATTTTCTCAATTGCATTTTGAAGTGCTAAAGAATTTATTAAGGTTGATAGCATTCCCATTTGATCACCAGCAACTCTATCAATACCTTGGGCACTTGCACTTAGCCCACGGTAGATATTTCCACCGCCAATCACAATGCCAAGCTGGACTCCAAGATCGTGAACACTTTTAATCTCTTCAGCAAAGAATTCCAAAACTTTATGGTCAATTCCAAATCCTTTTTTGCCCATTAAAGATTCTCCACTGAGCTTTAGTAGAACCCTTCTGAATTTTATTTTCTTCATTCTGTCCCTTCTTTTCAAAAATAATATAAAAAAAGGTCTTAATATTCTTAAGACCTTTGAAGTTTACTTCTTCTCATCACTCAAATGAAATCTCTTGAACCGAGAAAGTTTCACATTAGTTTTAAATTTCAAATTGAATTCTTTTACAAGATCGCTAATGGTTTTAGTATTATCCTTAATATAAACTTGCTCGGAGAGGCAATTTTCCTGATAAAACTTATTCAATTTTCCTTGAGCAATTTTATCAAGAATATTTTCGGGCTTTCCTTCTTTGCGAGCTAATTCCTTATAAATATCTATTTCTTTATCAATGATATCTTCTGAAACTTCATCACGGTTTACACAAAGCGGTTTCATGGCAGCAACTTGCATTGCAGTATCCTTACCGATGTTCATAAAATCATCGTGATGATTTTCTAATGCATCGAACATAACAAGCACGCCTAGTTTAGAGCCTGGATGAATGTAGTCTATGACCAAACCATCGTTTGTTTCTTCATACGTTGCTCTTGAGATTTCTATTTTTTCACCTACTTTGCCCATAACATCAGACATTTTTTCAGCTAGATTAGGGTTGTTCTTCAGTAATTCATCAATATTTTTGGCTTTACTCGATGTAGCAGATTGAAGAACTAAATTTGCAAATGTTATAAAGTCTTCACTGCGTGCAACAAAATCAGTTTCGCAATTAACTTCAACCATTACTCCGGATTTCTTATCATCAGAAATTTTGGTAAGTACCATGCCTTCGTTAGCAGATTTCTCGGCACGTTTAGATGCAACTGCAGCCCCTTTTTTCCTCAGAATCTCAATTGCTTTTTCAAAATCACCATTAGACTCAACCAGTGCTTTCTTGCAGTCCATCATACCGGCACCGGTTTTTTGTCTTAGCTCATTTACTTTTGCAGCGGTTATTTCCATAATGTTATAATTCCTTAATCAATTATTAGACAGCAGCTTCTTCTTTATCTTTTTCTTGTTCTTTTTTAACTCTTTCGGATGAAGCAGATGCTTCAGCTTTAAGCTCTTTTGCTTTTAGACCACCCTCGATTATTGCATCAGCCAAAGTTTTTATTATTACTTCAATGGTTTTCACTGCATCATCGTTGGCGGGAATCAAATAATCAACAACGTCAGGGTCGCAATTCGTATCAACAATTGCAAATATTGGGATTGATAATCTTCTTGCTTCGTTTACAGCAATAGCTTCCTTTTTAATATCGACAATTACAAGAGCACCGGGAAGCTTATTCATAGATTCAATTCCCTCAAGAACTTTTTTCAGTTTATCTTTTTCTCTTAGTCGTGTAATTCTTTCTTTTTTTGTTATCTGATCAAAGGTGCCATCGTTCTCTTGTTTTTCAATGTTATTCAAACGCTTAATACTTTTTCTTACAGTAGAAAAATTCGTTAACATTCCACCGAGCCAGCGTTCACATACCCAATTCGAATCGGAGCGCCGAGCTTCCGATTCAATAATTCCTTTTGCTTGTTTTTTAGTTCCCACAAGCATAACTCTTTTCCCTTCAGAAACAAGTTGAGATAATTTCTCAGTTGCATCTGTAAGATAAGCTTGGGTTTTTTTAAGGTCAATAATATGAATGCCATTTTTCTCCATGAAAATGTATGGCTTCATTTTAGGATTCCAACGACGGGTCAAGTGACCAAAGTGGGCACCAGCTTCGATGAGCTGTGTGATGTCTATTTTTTTCATAATATCTCCTGTTTTGCTTCTACTTTCGTCATCTTTACCTCAATTCCCAATGGGACACAGGCGGTAAATCGGAAAGTATGATTGATTATTAATTATTGAATTAAAATTATCTCTTAGAGAACTGAAATCTTTTTCTTGCTTTTGGTCGTCCATATTTTTTACGTTCAACCATTCGAGGATCTCTTGTTAAAAATCCTTCTTTCCTTAATGTAACTTTATGATCAGGATTGATGTCAATCAATGCTCGAGCAATACCCAACCTGATAGCTTGTGTTTGTCCTGTAATTCCACCACCATCCACATTTACGGATATATCATAAACTCCTTCAGTTGAAGTTACTTTTAACGGACTTAAAATATCTTCGCGATTTAGCAATTGAGGAAATGCAACTTCAAAATCTCTTCCATTAACACTTATCTTACCTGAACCTTCTCTTAAGATTACTCTTGCAACAGAAGTTTTTCGTCTTCCAATATAAATATTATCTGCCATCAATTCTCCGCTATAAATTTATTGCTTCAGGTTTTTGAGCTGCATGAGGATGTGAATTACCTGAGTACACTTTAAGTTTTTTAATTAATTGTTTACCTAAACGATTTTTCGGAAGCATTCCCTGAACCGCATTATGTACAACAAATTCAGGTTTGCTTGCCATAACTTCTGAAAGCGACTTTGTTTTTAACCCACCAGGATATCCTGAATGATGTGTATAGGTTTTTAAAGTTTGTCGTTTGCCAGTAAACTTTACTTTTTCTGCATTAATGACAACAACAAAATCTCCCGTATCAGTATTTGGAGTAAAAATTGCTTTGTTTTTTCCTCTTATAATTCTAGCAACCTTTGTTGCTAATCTACCAAGCACTTGATCTTGAGCATCAACAAGAAACCATTTTTTATCAGCGTCGCTTGATTTTATAAACCTTGTCATTTTAGGCGTTTTCACTAAAAATCCTCAATTAAATTTCAATTAAAGGGTTGAAAAATATTACTAATCACCCTGAAAGTCAAGAAAACAACTGACTTAAAATTCTGCATATTTAATTTTAAAAGTTGAAAGGTAATTAAACGAACAAAAAACGATGAAAATACTCTTGAATTGCCTTTCAGAAAAAGCTACTAAACTAAAATTCTTATGATTTTTTAGAATAATGATTCCCCGAAACGAAAGGTTTTTAACATTCCATAAAAGAGTGGCTGAAATGATTTAAATGCTTGCTCGCCTTTAATGGTTAACTTCAGACTGAAATCTTCATTTGTCTCTGTTCTGAAATAAAATGTTTGAGAGAAGTAGTTCGCCATATTTTCAGGATCATTAAAATACATAACGACATCTCTTAATGGCAGATTGTGTTTGTACTTACTTTCGTTAAATAAATTTCTATCGCACACTTGAAGGTGAACATACGGCGGAGGATTATAGTTTGAAACATTTGCCCAAAAAGTCACCCCATCCAATTTCTTATTTACGTTTTGATCAATGAACGTCCACCCAACCGGATATTTAAGTGAAACATTCAAAGTAGTCTCACTGTAAATTTGTTCGAGCGAAGATGTATCAGCATCTTGATCGAGAAAGCTTAATGCTATTGTCGGCTGAGAATCAGGAGTCGGTTCCTCCGGTTTAACTGTTTCTATGTTTGGAGATTCTGTTTTGCTTTCAATTTCCTTCTCGAATTTCTTTTCAAAGTTTATTGTTTCCAAATCTTCTTTTTTTGTGAATACTTGTACGTATCCTGAGTTAGCATTTATCTTGTTCAAGTTTAGGTTTGTAAAAAAGTACGCAATAACGAACAACAGCAAGTGGAAAAATGCTGATGCTGCAAAAGATAAAGCCGTACTTCTCTCCTTTTGAATATCTTCCGTCATTTTAGATTGTTAAAATTTTTGAATGCTGACTAACTCGTGTTTTCTTTGAACCCGAAACTAAAATTAGTAATTTTTATTTATCATTTATTCAGTCTTTTAAGGAATTTTTCACCAAATGAATTTTTTAGTTACCGGCGGTTCTGGTTTTCTAGGAATAAACTTAATTCGTTATTTACACTCAAAAGGTCATCAAATTATTTCTCTTGATTTAGTAGAATTTAACTACCTAGACATGAATAACAAAATAAAACATGTCGTGGGAGATATCCGAGATAAAGATAAAGTTAAAGAAGTGATGCAAGGAATTGACATAGTTATTCATACTGCAGCCGCACTTCCTCTTTACAAACCGGAAGAAATTTTTTCTACTGATGTTGACGGAACAAGAATTCTTTTAGATGCTGCGAAAGTACATAATGTAAAAAGATTCATTCATATCTCATCAACTGCGGTGTATGGAATACCCGATCATCATCCACTGAAGGAAGATGATAAACTTGATGGAGTTGGTCCGTATGGTAAAGCAAAAATCCTTGCCGAAGAAGAATGCCTGAAGTTTAGAAAAGATGGTATGTGTGTTCCAATACTTCGTCCGAAATCATTTATTGGTCCCGAGAGATTGGGTGTGTTTGATCTTCTCTTCGATTGGGCAAGAGACGGCAAAGGTTTTCCTATGATTGGCAATGGTAAAAATCGCTACCAGCTTTTGGATGTTGAAGATCTTTGTGAAGCAACTTATTTGTGTGCAACTTTAGATTCCAAAATTGTTAATGATACTTTCAATATCGGTGCTAAAGAATTCAAAACTATGAGTGAAGATTACCAAGCTGTTTTGGATTATGCCGGTCATGGAAGGAAGATAGTTGGCTTGCCCGAAAAACCGATTATCTTTACGCTAAGATTTTTAGAAGCACTAAAGCTTTCACCGCTTTACAAGTGGGTTTATGAAACTGCTTCAAAAGATTCATTTGTGTCAATAGAAAAAGCAGAAAGGGTTTTAGAATACAAACCTAAATTTTCAAATCAAGATGCATTGATTCGTAATTACAAATGGTATCTTGAACATGTTAATGAGTTTAAAAATCAATCTGGGATTTCTCATCGCGTTCCATGGAAACAAGGAATACTTAAATTCGCAAAAATATTTTTCTAATAACAGGAAGTCTCAAAAGTTCAAAATTGTCATGCTGAATTCATTTCAGTATAATCATAAAGTGAATTAATTCTTTGTGATTCCGAAACAAGTTCGGAATGACAAAATTATGAAGACCGCATACAAGTAATTAAAAAAGGAGTAAACAATGGCAGCAAAAAAAAATTATTTGAAGGAAGTTATTCAACACATAGATATTAAAAAACACAACGTTGTTCAGCTTGTTGATGCAATGGAAGACATGGCTTTTTCTGCAAGAGATTTAAATCGTGCTGCAAAAATTTACGAGATGATGTTAAACGATAAAAATTGCGGAGTAATTCTCACCTTAGCAGGCAGCTTGTTCAGTGCTGGATTAAAGAAAGTTGTTTACGATATGGTGATGAACAACATGGTTGATGCTATTGTTTCTACTGGAGCAATTATGGTTGATCAAGATTTTTTTGAAGCCCTTGGTTTCAAGCATTACAAAGGAACTCCATTTAGCGATGACAATGAATTGAGAGATCTTCACATTGACAGAATTTATGATACTTACATTGATGAAGATGAATTAAGAATCTGTGATGAAACCACAGCAAAAATATTTAACTCACTTGAACCTCGCCCGTATTCTTCAAGAGAATTGCTTTGGGAGTTCGGAAAATATTTAGAGCAAAACGGCGGACCTAAAGTTGATGATTCCGTAATCTATGCCTGCTACAAAAAGAATGTTCCGATTTTTGTTCCTGCCTTTTCAGATTGCTCTGCAGGATTCGGATTTGTAATTCATCAAACTGAAAATCCCGAAAAGCACGTCTCAATTGATTCAGCAAAAGATTTTCTTGAACTGACAAAAATTAAACTTGAATGTAAAGAAACAGGAATCTTCATGATTGGCGGCGGTGTTCCCAAAAACTTTACTCAAGATATTGTAGTTGCTGCCGATATTCTAACTGAAGATGCACCAATGCACAAATATGCAATTCAAATTACGGTTGCAGATGAACGTGATGGGGCGCTTTCTGGTTCAACTCTGAAAGAAGCAAGTTCGTGGGGAAAAGTCTCTACAACTTATGAGCAGATGGTTTACTCCGAAGCAACCATAGCAATGCCATTAGTTGCTGGATACGCTTATCATAAAGGTGCTTGGAAAGGAAGAAAAGCAAAAGAGTTTCAGAAAATTTATAAGATAGTGGCATCGGAAGTTTAATAAATTGCTTTGCCATCCTTTCACTTCACCAGGAGCGGAAAGTTTCGGGGAATGAATGGTTTAATTCTGTCAGTATGAGTATTATGAAGAGGAGAGAACGATAGATGAGGTCAGTTAATTGCTTATTACCCAAAACATTCACATTTTTCATTATAAATATTTTGACTTCTAAATGGCTAAAACAAAAAAAACAAATACTACCGCAACTCAAGTTATACCTGTGGATGTAAAACCACCTGCAGCACCTGAGATAGAAGCATCAATTCTCGGTGCAATGATGATTGAGAAGGAAGCAGTACCCAAAGCAATTGAGCTTTTAACTCCGCAAAGCTTTTATCTAAAGGAGCACCGCTTAATATTTGAAGCAATGCAGTCACTCTTTGAAGCCGGGGAACCGATTGATACTGTTACAGTTTATGAAGAATTGAAAAAGAGAGATCAAGTAGAAGAAATAGGCGGAGCAGTTTACCTAAGCAAAATGTCGCAGAATATTTCTTCAGCGGCTAATGTTCAGTATCATGCAAAAATAATTTTAGAGAAGGAAATCTTACGCGGATTAATTACCAGCGCACATGAAATTGCAAGTAGTGCTTATTCAGGAAATGAAGATGCTTTCGATTTACTGGATGAGGCAGAAAGAAAAATATTTGAGATAACAGAATCGCATCTAAAGAAATCTTATGTCGGAATGGATAAGGCAGTCCGTGAAGCATTTGAATACATTGAAGCATTGCATTCGAAATCAAATAGAAAGTTTTCTGTTCCTACCGGCTTTTATGAATTAGATGATTTGCTTGGAGGATTTCAAAAATCCGACTTAGTGATTGTTGCTGCAAGACCAAGCATGGGAAAAACTGCCTTCGCACTTTCAGTTGCGCGCAATGCAGCGATTGATCATAAAATTCCCATTGGAGTTTTCAGCTTAGAAATGTCTTCGATGCAGCTTATCATACGTTTACTTTGTGCTGAAGCAAGAGTTAACGCTCATCTGGTTAGAACAGGGAAACTTCCGCTTGCTGAGGGTGAAAAGCTAAGTAAAAATGCTCACAAGCTGATTGAAGCACCAATTTACATTGATGATACTCCAGCACAATCTGTTCTTGAAATCAGGGCAAAAGCAAGACGGCTTAAGGCGGAACGTGACATAGGAATGATTGTGATTGATTATCTTCAGCTTATGCAAGGACCAGCAAATGCTGAAAGCCGAGAAAGAGAAATTTCTCATATATCCCGTTCATTGAAATCCTTGGCAAAGGAATTAAATATTCCGGTTATTGCATTATCTCAGTTAAATAGAGTTGTTGAAACAACATCAGATAAGAGACCAATGTTATCTCATCTCCGTGAATCCGGTTCTATTGAACAGGATGCCGATGTGGTTCTATTCCTTTACCGGCCTGAAATTTACGGCTTTGAGGTCTGGCCAGGAACTCAGGATTCTTGTAAAGGTGCCTCTGAAATAATTATTAGCAAGCAGCGCAATGGTCCTACAGGTGAAGTAAAGCTTGCCTTTATAAAAGAGTATGCTAGATTTGAGAATCTTGCACATGTACGTCAATTAGCTGAACAAGCAACAGAACAAATAGAAGCGCCACCATTTTAAAAAAGGATTTGAAATGAAATTGTTTAGGATTATTCTTTTAGCATTAAGTTTTTCGGTTTCTATCTTATCTCAGATTTACACTGAAAAGGATGTAGAAATATGCAATTCGAAATTTGAGTTGGCAGTTGATAAGAAATTATCAGAGAAACCAATCAGTGAAATAATATCTGAAGTTGGAAGAAGTTTTTTAGAAACTCCATACGAAGCATTCTCGCTTGAGAAAGAAGGTGAAGAACAGCTCGTCATTCATCTAACAGGATTAGATTGCACAACTTTTTTAGAAAACACTTTAACATTATCCCGCTGCATTAAAAAACAAAAAACTTCTTTTGAAGATTATCAAAAAGAACTTACTTTTATTCGCTATCGAGATGGTAAATTAAATGAGTATCCTTCACGCCTACATTATTTCTCTGATTGGATTTTTAATAACACTCACAAGGGGATTGTAAAAGATGTAACAAAAGAAATCGGTGGTGAGCCGATTAAGTTTAATGTTTTCTTTATGTCTAAAAACCCTGATAAGTACAAACACTTAACTGAAACACCTGCTTTTATTTCCACCATTTCAAAGCAAGAGAAAGCAATCAATAAAAGACAGTACTACTTTGTTCCAAAAGAAAAAGTTGAACAGATGGAGAGCAAAATCCAAAACGGAGACTTGATAGCAATTACTACAAATATTCCAGGATTAGATATTGGTCATGTTGGAATAGCAGTTAAAGAAAGTGATGGGCGAATTCATTTTTTACATGCACCATTGAGTGGTTCTAAAGTACAAATCTCAGAAAAACCTCTACCGGAATATTTAGCCGCAGTTAAAAAACATACAGGTATTGTAGTTTTAAGAGTAGTTAATTCAAGTAATTAAATATTACTAAGATGATTCGACAAGACAACTTCATTTTTTCAAGTGAGTTTGTATCAATTGCAGATAATCGCCGTTTCAAAGTCATTACCATAAAGAATTATTAATATATACGCTTGCTAACTAGTTTATCAATACTTATTTTGATTTAAAATAAATTAATATTCTGTTAATGTAATAAAGGAGGAACTAATGAAAACTGCTACTAGAAACTTCTTCAATTTGCGTTCTCTATTCATCATATGTATAGTTTTGAGCAATTATTTATCTGCTCAAAACATTCCTCAATCTGCGATTGATCCAATTAATCTTGGAAATACTTCAAATTTCCGACAAATCCAGAAAGCAATGGATGATTATTGGGCATCTAAGAATGTCAAAAATGGATTTGTTACAGAGAATGGTAAAACTTCAAAGGTTCCAAATTGGAAATTGTATAAACGCTGGGAATATTTTTGGGAACAGAGAATAGATCAGAATACCGGGGTATTTCCCACTACAACTTCAGATATCGAATATGAGAAGTATTTACAATCTCAAAATAGCTTAAAGAAAACTACTTACAGCGAAAATTGGAGCAATCTCGGAACAAATTTATCTGCTGGCGGTTATGCCGGACTTGGAAGAATTAATTGTGTAGCGTTTCATCCAACTGACAATAACACACTTTGGGTTGGGAGTCCATCAGGCGGTATTTGGAAAACAACAAACGGCGGAACAAGCTGGACAATACTAAACAATAATTTATCGGTGATTGGTGTTAGCGATATTATTATTCCAAGTGATTATGCAGTGTCAAATACAATTTACATTGCAACCGGTGATAGAGATGGGGGGAGTGTTTGGTCTTTGGGCGGGCAAAACAATGATAATAACAGCATTGGTATTTTAAAATCTACCGATGGTGGTACTACATGGAACTCCACAGGTATATCTTATACAACCGATCAACAAAAATTAGTTTACAAATTATTAATTCATCCTTCCAACAATCAAATACTTTTTGCGGCAACATCTGATGGAATTTATAAGACTACAAATGGTGGAACTTCGTGGACATTAAAAACAGCAAATATATGGTGTGATATGGAATTTAAACCTGGTGATCCCACGATTATGTACGCCTCAAGTCTTCCATATAGCTCTACTTATGTGAATAGATCAACAGATAGCGGTGAAAATTGGTCATTCTCATCAGTTGCTGCAAGTGGAAGACGCGGAGAGTTGGCTGTTTCACCGAATAATTCTTCTATAGTTTACCTGCTTGCTGCAAACAGCAGTGGTGGAGTGTATGGAGTTTATAAATCAACTAACAGTGGTGTTAGTTTTTCAGTTGTTAATTCCGGTTCTCCTTCTGGGATGCTCGGTTATTATACGGATGGTTCCGGTGGTTCCGGTGGTCAAGGCTCTTACGATTGGTGTATAGCAGTAGATCCTTCTAATGTTAATATAGTTTTTATCGGAGGAATCACTACTTGGAAATCAACTGATGGTGGAGTAAACTTTACTGCAAATAATAATTGGACATCACATCCAACTTACAATATATCAGGAGTTCCTGTTGTCCATGCAGATAAACATGCACTTGCGTATCAAACTTTAACAACTTTATTTGAAGGAAACGATGGAGGTATTTATAAAACCACAAATGGTGGAACTTCATGGACTGATCTATCGAATGGTTTGGTTATAAATCAAATTTATCGAATAGGTGTTGCACAAACTTCGTCAAATACAGTTATAACTGGATTGCAAGACAATGGTTCAAAATTATTCAATTCAGGCTCCTGGAGTGATGTAACAGGCGGAGATGGAATGGAGTGCATTGTTGATCACTCCACTACTCAATATATGTATGCTACATATGTGAGAGGGACTATTTATAGAAGTACAAACGGTGGTGCTTCATTTCCCACAACTATATCCAATAATATTCCAGGACCTCCGACTGGTGCTTGGGTTACTCCATATATAATGGATCCGACGAATAGCTCAACACTTTTTGCAGGTTATGATAAGGTTTGGAAAACTACAAATAGAGGTGATTCTTGGACAAGTGCTTCACAAGTCTTAAGCTCATCTCAAAAGTTAAGATCACTTGCCATTGCTCCTTCAAATACGAATGTGCTGTATGCTGCAGATCAATCTAATATGTGGAAAACAACCGATGGGGGAGCGACAAATTGGTCTACAATTACTTTACCCACAACATCCACTGCTGTAACCTATATCGCTGTAAAAAATAGTGATCCAAACAAGGTTTGGGTTACTTATGGTGGTTTTTCTTCCGGCTCAAAGGTTTATGAATCAACTAATGGCGGTTCTACCTGGACGAATATTTCTACCGGACTTCCCAATTTACCAGTAATGTGTATTGTGCATTATAAGCGTACCACTGATCGTGATGTGCTTTTTGTTGGAACGGACAGAGGTGTTTATGTGAAAGACGGTGCAAATAATTGGGCATCATACAGTAATGGATTGCCGGGTGTAGTTGTTTCTGAATTGGATGTCTATTACGGAGCCTCAATGCCTAATGACCGACTGAGAGCCGGGACCTATGGCCGTGGATTATGGGAAACCGTGATTGACGATGCATTGCCTATTGAGCTTTCTTCATTTACTGGTGTTTTCAAAAACAATTCGGTTTATTTGGATTGGACAACAGAAACCGAAGTTCGAAATTATGGTTTTGATATTGAACGAATGAGTAAAGATAATCATGCAAGCGAGTGGACAAAAATTGGTTTTGTTCATGGTAGCGGTAATTCAAATTCTCCGAAACATTACAGTTTTCAGGATAAAAGTATTACCTATGGAACTTATTTCTATAGGTTGAAGCAAATTGATGATAATGGACAATACACAAGGAGTGAGGTCATCGAAGTTTCAACTGGTTCCGTGCCAAGTGAATATGCTCTAAGACAAAACTTCCCGAATCCTTTTAATCCTGTAACGACCATTCTGTATCAGATTAAGGAAGAAGGATTAGTTCAATTGAAAGTCTTTAACCTTTTAGGACAAGAAATAGCAACTATTGTAAATGAAGTGAAACCGGCTGGTTATTATACATTTAACTTTGATGCAAGCAATTTGTCAAGCGGAGTATATATTTATTCTTTGCAGGCAAACGATTTCACTCAAAATCAGAAGATGACACTGCTCAAATAAATTATTTTTAGCGAGACTCACTTCAAAAGTGAGTCTCACTTGATTATTGCAACTTTTTTCCCCCGCACACCTGTTCAAACACTCGCATAAAATTTCCTCCAAGAATTTTTTCAACATCTTGCTGAGAGTAACCATGCTCCAAAAGTTTTAATGTGAGTGCAGGAAATTTAGAAACGTCTTCCAATCCAACTGGTGTTACTTCAATTCCGTCAAAGTCAGAGCCGATGGCTACATGATCAATCCCCACAAGATTTTTTATGTAATCAATGTGTTTTATCACGCTGTCAATATTTGCACTATTTCCACTGGTTAAGAATGGAAGATAAAAAACAACACCAATCACTCCGCCAGTATTAGCAATATCAATTATTTGGCTGTCATAAAGATTTCTATAATGATTTCTCAATGCTCTTGCGCCTGAATGTGTAGCTATAATTGGGTTTGTGGTTATTTGTAAAATATCTTGAATGGTTTTTATTCCAGTGTGTGAAATATCAATTATCACTCCAAGAGAATCCATCTTTCTAATAACTGATCTGCCGAAATCCGAAAGTCCAACCGTAGCCGACCGTGAATCTTGCGCAGATACTGCCCAACTTGTGCTATTGTTCCATGTTATGGTCATGTATCTCATTCCTTCGTTATAAAGGTTCACGAGATTGTCGAGATTATTTTCAATTGCGTGCCCGCCTTCAACTCCAATTACTGCAGCAATCTTACCGCTATTATTAAGTACAATCGTTTCTTGTGGATTCCTCGCAAGTCCAATTGTGTTTTGATTTAGAGAAATTTCACTGTTTAACAGATTTATCATCACTTGTGATTGATCGTAATAAAAAGTATCTGGAAACTGTGATGGGCTAACCCAAACTGAAAAGAATTGAACATCAACTCCACCTTTTTGTAAGCGAGGGATATCAGTATGGTGAGTTGTATGCAAAGTTCCCAAGTGATATGTGGGCTCACCAATCATAACTTCGAGGATATCATTATGAAGATCAATGAGAGTTGCATTGTGATGTACTGTTAACAAAGCGGCATTAAAATGCTCTCCGCCATTAACTGTAGTATTGATTGACTGAGTCACATATCCAAGTTTTGAAAATGTTATTGCGGCTTGAACTGATAATGATTTGTAAAAAGTAATATTCCGAATTTTATTTCCATGTTGAAAATTTGACAAACCATTTCCATTACCCCCATCAAGTAATATCATTTTATTAGTGATGAATTCATTATCTGTTTCTATAGTGTAGAAATAAACTCCGGCACTTCCCTTAGCATTCCATCTAATAGAATAACTGCCAGCAGTCAGAAATTGTTCACGTGAATCAATTAGTTGTCCAAGAATATCATGAATTAAAATTTGAACATTTCCTGTTTTAGGAATATTGAATTCAATTGTTGTTGAAGGGTTAAACGGGTTGGGATAATTCTGGGCAATTAAAAATTTTGAAGGGTTAGAATTATCATGATTAGGTACGTCTGTAAAAAAGTTGTAACTCCAATTTCCTGATGAATTTGTGAAAGCGGAATCGGTGAAACCGGTATTCAAATTAATAACTACAACCTTTGCATTGGTAATTCCAGATTGAGTTATTGAATCTACTACTGTTCCCGAAATTGTTTGTGCAAGACCAACCGGATAAACAAAAAGTATTAAGCTGAAAAGAATCTTTAACATATTTATACCAAATTTTAAATCAGTAATTCCAAGGTATTTATTTAGTAAGATTGTCAAACCAATTTACGTTAAGTATCTCCTGCAGAGCTTTTTCTGTTGACTTCATATGAATTCCCAACGATTGGAGTTTTTCAACATTCATTGAAACATCAGCAACATGAGGTAAATCAGGCAAATCATACATCGAAGTTTTTTCAAGCAATGTCTCATCAAATTTAGCAGCTTGGCATAACAGTAATGCCAAATCATATCTGGATAATCGTTCGTTTCCGCCAAAGTTAATTATTTCACGTTTCACATCTGATACACAAAGAGATTCTATTATTTTGGTCGCTTCGAGGACTGAGAGAGGACTTCTAAATTGATCATAGAACACTTTCACTTTTTCTCCAGCTTTCAATTTATCGTACATTTGATGAAAGAAACATGATGTTCCATTTAATCCCAACCCGAACATTAAAGCAGTTCTTAAGATTAAATAATTATCAAAAGTTGATTTAATTTTTTCTTCTCCCATTAACTTCGTTTCAGCATAGAGAGAGATAGGAATTAATTTTGCGTCTTCCTTCAAATATGAACCGCGATAACCTGCATAAACCAAATCTGTGGATGTATAAATAAGTTTTGATTCGTGTTGTGCACAAAATTCTGCGATGTTTTTTGTTGCAGTGACATTCGTTTCATAAACAATCTTAGTCGGAAGTGCATTCGCTTTTTGTGGAGTTGAAATCGAAGCAGCATGGATTACAACATTTGGTTTATGGTCATCAAAAATATTTTTTAGCCCGATGGAATTGCAAATGTCAACCGGAAAATTCTTGTAGTTGGTACAATTTCTTTTATGTTGATGATACAAAGAGACAATGTCGTGATTTTTAGACAACCTTAGGTTTAAATACTGCCCCAGAAATCCACCGCCACCAGTAATTAAAATTCTCATGGCAGACAAATCTTCCCCAAAATAGTTTTTCGCTTTGCACCTGTAACACGAGGAATATTAGTTTCATTTCCGGATATTGTTTCATTGGCTAATACAGCAAAGCAAATTGCCTCTTTAGCATCGGAAGAAATTCCTAAACTCTCGATATTTTTAATTTTAACTGATTTTCCGAAGTATTCCTTCAAATCTTCAACAAGCTGTATGTTTCTTGCACCGCCGCCGCTGATAATTAATTCTGCAATTTCAGTCTCTTTCTTAATGAATTTTTCATAATTGCGATAAATACCATATGCAGTGAATTTGGTTACAGTCCTAATCATATCTTGAGGAGGAATCTTCCTAAACTTTCTAATGAGTTTTGAAAGAAATATTTTTCCGTAGTATTCTCGTCCAGTTGACTTTGGCGGTTTGCGTTCAATGAAAGTATCATTCTCGATAAGAAAAGAAAAAACATTGTGGTTAAGCTTTCCACTCTCTGCTATTTTTCCATCTTTATCATAATCTTTATCAAAGAATTGTTTCGCTAAATAATCTATCAGCATATTACCTGGACCAGTATCGAATGCTACGACATCGTCAACTTTGCCCCTTTTCTTTAGCAGCGTAATGTTTGAAATACCTCCGATATTAAGCAGTGCTCTGTTTATTTTATTCGAATGAAAAATTATGTAGTCAAAGTAAGGGATAAGCGGCGCACCCTGTCCGTCAAGGGCAACATCACCTATTCTAAAATCACCGACGGTCAATATTCCAGTTAGTTTTGCAATTACACTTGGATCTCCAATTTGCAAAGTGCTGCTGGTATCATAGCCGAATAATTTTTCTTTTTTCGGTAAATGGTGAATTGTCTGTCCATGCGAACCGATTAAATCAACTTTATTGATGGGAAATTTAATTTTATTGCAAAGCGATATGATAGAAGAGACATAAACTCTTGCAATTAAAAAATTTAATTTACAAATGTCGGTTACATTCCCTCCATTCAACTCTGCATTACGGAGAATTAGCGTTCTCATTTGTTTAGGGAAAGGGTAAGTGATAAATCCCAACTGCTTTATTTTGGTGTTAACTCCTTTTCCATTAATCAAAGTCAATGCTGCATCAACACCGTCAACGGATGTTCCTGACATTAAACCAATTACATATTTTTTCCTAGGGAGGTTATTAATTAATTCTTTGCACATCTGAGTTCACTAAATGATAGATTATTTATTAAATCTGGTTATAAATTTATTAAAATGTTATTTTAAATATAGGTTAAAAAATTTTTGGAGGATAAAATGATTTTTTTCATTTTCATCATCTTTAGCATCACCAATTTTATTAATAGTGATCAAACATTAAGAAAATTTGAAGTACAATTCAGAGATGGAGAAATAATTCAATATGATGACATAGGGAAAAGTACTGGAATTCAAGGTAGATTAAACCACGTGTTTCAAGTTCAGCAGAAAGAGAGTTATTTTTGGTTACAGTTCGATTATATCAGTGAGGTTACTTTTAAATCAATTAAGAAAAAAACAATTACTGCTGATATTCTATTATCAAGTGGGAAATTGAAAGAATTCGAAATAATAAAGGATCGTTATTTCTGTAGAAAAGGAGATGAAATTGTTGTTTTACCCTTAGAATCTCTCCTAAAAATTAAAATAATTAAATCATAATAATATTTCGAGCAATGGTTTTGGAAAACATGGTTTCATTGTTCTGTAATATTTTTAATATATCGAGGGTTAAGATGTGCCCGAGGTTTATACTTCTCATTTTTCTTGTTTCTGTTCCTTCATTCACTCAAACAAAATATTCCGAAATTAATGATCAGATCAACCAAGGAAATTTTTCTCAAGCTCAGATTATGATTGAGAATAAGTTAATTGATAATAGTCTCTCTGAATTCGAAAAGTATGAATTTAAATTCCAGATTGAATTAATGGATAGGATTCGAAAGGATTTTAGGAAAACTCGCAGCGAAGTTCTAAACGATTTGAAAAAGTATTATGCTGATTTAACTGACGAAATGCTGTTGAATTGGGAAAACGATAAATCTCTCGAAATGAAAATTATAGATGGAGAAAAAAGATATTTTAATAATGCTGTTCCTAATTTGTTTAGAATAAACAAGGAAGCAAAAAAGCAAAAAGACAAAGTTGATGGAATTAAATTGGGTAGTCTTGATGTGTTTTTGGAAGATTACATTCCTAAGGTTGTTGAAGCAGCCAGCAAAGATGAACGATATGTCTTACCGATAAAAATGAAAATCAAATATTCATTAACAGTAAAACCAAATGTCATTCCAGATGGAGAAGTAATACGATGCTGGCTACCTTATCCACGGGAAACCAACCCACGTCAAACCAATGTTCAACTTTTGAAAGTCAATAAACGTGAATATATAATTGCAGATGTAAAAAATCTTCAGAGAACTATTTATCTTGAAGAGAAGGCCGAAAAGGATCAGCCGACAAAATTTGAGATGGAATTAATCTTTACGAGCAAAGCGGAGTTTGTTAATCTGTTTGATGATAGCAAAAAGATTACATTTAGTGGCAACTCAGAAATCTTTTCAAAATATACTAAAGAGGAATTTCCTCACATTGTTTTTTCAGAGAAAATAAAAAATCTATCGACTCAAATTGTTGGCGATGAAAAGAATCCACTGCAAAAACTTAAAAAGATTTTTATCTGGGTTGATGAAAATATTCCATGGGCAAGTGCAAGAGAGTACTCGACCTTGACTAACATTCCTGAATATGCACTGGAAAACAGACATGGAGACTGCGGAATTCAAACCTTGGTTTTTATGACTCTGTGCAGATACAATGGGATCCCTGCCAAATGGCAAAGCGGTTGGATGATGCATCCGCCGGAAGTTAATCTGCACGATTGGTGTGAAATTTATGTGGATCAGTATGGATGGATTCCTGTTGATCAAAGTTTTGGCATTAAAAATTATTTGGATGAATCACAAAAATATTTTTACCTCGGTGGGATAGACTCATATCGCTTTATAGTAAATGATGATTACTCTAAACCGCTATTCCCAGCCAAAATTTATCCTCGAAGCGAAACAGTTGATTTCCAAAGGGGTGAAGTAGAATGGAAAGGGGGTAATCTCTATTTTGACAAGTGGAATTACAGTATGGAAGTTGAATATTTGGAATGAAAAATTTTTCACTTATTGAGCTTAATTACAGATTAAATTTATCGACATTTATCAAACCATAGTCTGAAAATTTGATTTGTTTTCAAATTATGGAATTCCTGGGTGAAACAACCATTTAACTTTATTTTTATAGCTTCGTTTCATAACTTTACACACCTTTTTTATCTGCAAATGAAAGAAAAAATATTTCTAATAGTTTTATTCTTATCTTTGAACTTATATTCACAAGATAAAAAATATTTTGACGCTCCGTTTGGTGGCGGTGGCGGCTATACCCCAGGATGGATTTTTGTTAGTCTTGACGAGATAAATAAGCAACTTGTAAGTTTTGGCTCAGGGCAACTCAGTAAAAGTGGATTTTATACTTCGGGTGGTGCTGGATTTGTATACATAGGGTTTATTCCGAACTTAAGAATTGGCGGAATGGGTTTTGGCGGCTCAACATCTGAATCGGCTTTTAAAGATGGTTTTGCAAGAGAAGCAATATTTCAAATATATGGGGGTGGGTTGACACTTGAATATACGCTTCCGTTTGTAAAAAATATGGCAGTCTCTGTTGGAGCAATAATCGGCGGCGGAGGTATTCTGATTGAATTATATAGAAACTCCGGAAGTTTTAATTGGCAAGATTTGTGGACTGAAATTTCAACCACTAACTCAACTTCATCTAACATCAGTAGAAGAATCAGTAATGGTTTTTTCTTATTTTCGCCGACGCTAAATGCTGATATTCCTTTTTATAGATTTGTTTCATTTCGAATTGGCGGTGGTTATCAGTTGGCTATTGGTAGAAATTGGAAGATTGAAAATGGTAAAGAGTTATTGAATGTTCCTTCAAAATTAAATGGTAATGGATTGTTCATTCAAACAGGTATCTTTATTGGTTTTTTTTCATACTAAGTAAAAATATAATGCAGAATATATTGGTTACTGGAGGTGCAGGTTTTATTGGCAGTAATTTTATCAATTACATACTTGATAAAAGAGATGATTATAATATTATCAACCTCGATAAGCTTACTTATGCTGGTAATTTGGAAAATCTAATTCCTTCTGAAAAAAAGAAAAATTATCACTTTGTAAAAGGCGACATAACAAACGCTGAACTTGTTCAATATATTTTTGAAAAGTTCAAGATTAGATATGTAATTCATTTTGCTGCAGAATCTCATGTGGATAGAAGTATTCTTGGTTCTGAAATATTTTACCGAACAAATGTAATAGGAACAAATGTCCTGCTTGAAGTAGCAAGGAAATTTGAAGTGGAAAAATTTTTGCAAATTTCAACTGACGAGGTCTATGGAAGTCTTGGAAAAGATGGATTATTCTCTGAAAAAACTCCGTTATCTCCAAATAGTCCCTACTCTTCGAGCAAAGCTGCTGCAGACATGATGGTCATGGCTTTTTATCACACTTACGGAATGCCGGTAGTGACAACTCGCTGCTCGAACAATTATGGTCAGTACCAATTTCCTGAGAAGTTAATCCCATTAATGATTCTTAATTCAATAAATGGTAAAAAGTTGCCTGTTTATGGAGATGGACTAAATGTGAGAGATTGGATTTATGTTATTGATCATAATAGAGCAGTTGAGCTAGTTTTTGAAAAAGGTAGAATAGGTGAGGTTTATAATGTTGGTGCGAGTAATGAAATGCCCAACATTAAAATTATTAAGTTAATTCTTGATTACTTGCACAAGAGTGAAGAACAGATAGAATATGTGAAAGATCGTCCTGGGCATGATAGAAGATACGCAATTGACTCGTCAAAAATTCAGTCTGAGTTAGAGTGGAAACCATTATTCACTTTTGAAAAAGCTATTGCAGATACTATTGAGTGGTATCTGAAAAACGAAAATTGGTGGAAAAGAATAATTTCCGGTGAATACCAGAAATATTATGAAATGCAGTATTTAACAAGATAAAAGAAAAAAAATGTTAATTAGAGATTATTTTATTGTTATTAGTTTTTTAATTGGTTTGGCAAATGCTCAAACAGAGAAAAATTCATTCTCAGATATTTTAGCAGGAGCTTCACTAATAAGTGTTTCCATCGGAGGAAATTTTCCTATTACCGGTAGTTATTCTGCTTCTGCGACTGAAAGAGTCGATCAATTTGTTACTAGAATTTATAATCAAGCTTATAATTTAGCTCTAGGCAACTCACCATCAGTTGAACAAATAGCCAATATAAAAAGAGAGTTTGAAAAATATTCTCTAAGAAATATTTGGCTGAAACGAAAAAATGGTGAACAAATCAAAATAGATTTAATAAGGTTTAGAAAAACTGGTAATTTCGATTTAAATCCATATCTAAAAAATGATGACGTAATTATTTTCCCTTCTACGGATATTGAAAGAAATTTTTTCACTGTATCAGGTGCGGTTAATTCAGAAGGGAAATTTCATTTTTTTGATGGTGATAAACTTTCTGATGCATTATTTCTTGTCGATGGGATAAATCAAGCCTATGAGAATGTACATCAAGCAGAAATTACAAGATTGAGTTATGATGGCGAAAAAATGGAAAATTTAATTGTGGATATTAATTCTGATATCTTCTTAAAAAGAGGAGACAGAATTAGGGTTATGGCAGATGAAACTCAGAGGAAAGACTATAAGGCACTTGCTATCGGTGAATTTAATATGCCGGGTTATATTCCAATCAAAAAAGAGCGTACTAATTTGAAAGAGGTTCTTGATAAAGCTGGCGGCTTCACAAAAAACGCTGATCTAAATAATGCGCAAGTTTTAAGAGGTGTAAATGTTTTCAAATCTTTAGCTTTTTCTGAGGAGATAGAAAAACTATTGATGATGCGAATGTCAACGCTTATTAGTGAAGATTCCATTTATTTTCGTATAGATGAAAAACTCAGGTTTCTTCGCGGGAATGCAAATGTTGACTTCACCCGGTTTGAGGATTTAGTTGATACCGTGTTCATAGTCAAAGATGGAGACATAATCTATGTTCCTTCAAGAATAGATCTTGTGTACGTTTATGGTCAAGTGAATGAACCATCATATGTTAAATTTGAAAAAGGAAGAGATTATAATTTTTACATAAACAAAGTTGGTGGTCAGGGAGAGACATCCTCAGGAGATATTTATATTATTAAAGGAAAAAATAGAAGTTGGATTTCTGTTGATGAAGTAAAGGAAAAAAATATTGAGATTGAACCTGGAGATTATATATGGGTTTCTAAAAAACCTATCAAAACATTTTGGGATCATGTAGAACAAGCAAGTCGTATTGCCTCAATCTTAGGTGGGATTGCTACTGTAATTTTATTATTTATTCAAGTAGGAAAATAATCTAAGCAATACCGTGATATAGCTTAATGAGTTCAAATTTAAAACTTCAAAAAGTATTTGAACATTTTTCAATCGAATGCTTGACATTATATTAATTACGAAGTAAATTTAAAGCCCTTCTTTATAGAAGATATTTAATTTTGTTCTTTGTAAGAGTGAGTGCATTTAACCAGTCAGTTAAATGGTTTCAATCAAGCGTCTAAACGCCAAGATTACAAAAAATTAAACTCTACTACGGAGAGTTTGATCCTGGCTCAGGACGAACGCTGGCGGCGTGCTTAACACATGCAAGTCTACGAGAAAAAGGTAGCAATATCTTGATTAAAGTGGCGCACGGGTGAGTAACACGTAAGCAATCTACCTTTAGATCTGGAATAACTTCGAGAAATCGAGGCTAATACCGGGTGATGCAGCGGCACCGCATGGTGATGTTGTTAAAGTTTCGATGTCTAAAGATGAGCTTGCGTCTGATTAGCTAGTTGGTGAGGTAATGGCCCACCAAGGCTGCGATCAGTAGCTGGTCTGAGAGGATGATCAGCCACACTGGAACTGAGACACG
>CAYMKU010000006.1:4098-115838 GCA_964391015.1 uncultured Ignavibacteriaceae bacterium | reverse complement strand
AAAACCAATTATTTTTTCTGAGTTATTAGAAGGTTCAATATACAATCCTTTATTGCTAGTAAAATCCGAATCAGCAAATGCCTTTAACCAACTGAAAGCAATATCATTATTAAGATGAAAGCTGTTAACTGAATCTGAAAAACTTTTATTAAAACTGATATCATTAGCATCATAAGTTAAAAGAGACAAACTATCGGATGTAAATCCTGTTGACCAATTACTGCTAATTTTATAAACAGAATAATCAAGGGGTGCTATTGAATCACCAAAAGTGTAATCTTTGGTAAACTCAACGTAAGCAGAAGAAACTATCAGTTCGTTGTTATCTAATTGTGTTTTAATGGAATCAGCAAAGTTTATTAAAAACTTAATTAATACTGCGGCTTTGATATTATTTTTTTTACCTAGTAGCAGTCGATCTGCATTACTCAAAGGAATAACTTGTTTATATACATTTGAAGATTGATATAAAGAATCTTTAGCCGAATCCAACACTAAAATTTCAATTGGATCGACCAATCCTTTACCAAGCGATGAAGGTGACTCACTGCATGAAAGATGGAATAAGGAAATTAAAATAAGTAAAGTGAATGAGACGGTGCGAATTGACAAATTAGTTTTCTCCGAAAAAATCATTAATTATGAAACTGCAAGCTTGTTCTAAATTATCGGCAACAAAAGTGGGAATTTTATTTTGCTTTTGCAATATAGAAATACTATCCATTCCATATCCGGTTTTCACCAATACAGTTTTTAAACCGGCATTATATCCGCAAAGAATATCAGATGAAGCATCTCCAATAAAATATGACTTGGTTAAATCCAATTGAAAATCTGCTGCTGCATCAAAAATAAGCTTAGGAGACGGTTTGCGGCATTCACATTCTTCATCAGTGCTGTAATCAGGATGATACGGACAATAATAAAATGCATCAATGGATGTCTGTTCAGCATTAAGCAATTCGTTTATTTTTTTGTTTACGGATTCCACCATTTGTTTAGTTATCAATCCACGAGCTATTCCAGATTGATTAGATATAACAATCAGCTTGCAGGTTAATTTTGTTTTTAAGTTTGCTAAAGCATTTGCTGCACCGGGAAAGAGCTTTACATCAGAAGGTTCACCTAAATAACCAGGATCCTCATTAATAGTTCCATCCCTATCAAGAAAAACTGCATAGTTGGACATCAATCGTTATCTAGAATGGTTTTGTAAAGTTCCACATATTTTTTTGCAGATGCATTCCAGCTAAAATCCATCTTCATTCCATTCCGCATGATTTTAACCCACTTCTTCTTATCTTCAAATAATTTCAAAGCATGTTTTAATTCCTTAAGCATCGTTTGGGCATCATATTTTTTAAATACAAAACCGTTCCCTTCTTCAGTCTTATCATCATAACGAATAACCGTATCAGCAAGTCCGCCAGTCTCTCGAACAATTGGAACTGTACCATATGCAAGACTGTACATCTGATTCAACCCGCATGGTTCAACTAAAGATGGCATAAGAAAAATATCCGCCCCTGCCTCAATAAGATGTGCAAGTTCATCATTAAATCCCAAATAACTTGCAAATTTATTCGAGTACTTTTCACTCATCTTCTCAAAAAAGTTATGATATTTCTTATCACCCGTTCCAAGAAGAATAAGTTGAAGATTAAGTTTCATTATTTCTTTAAAAGCATCTGTAATGAGATCCATTCCCTTTGAATTGTAGAGACGGGAAATAATTCCAACAATCGGTATTTGGAGATTATGATCAAATCCAAATTTATTTGCAAGCTCAACTTTATTTTCCGCTTTATATTCAATATCCTTTACCGAATACTTTTTAACGATATGATTATCTTTTTCAGGATGCCAAACATTTGCATCAATTCCATTTACAATTCCGAATAAATCATTTTTTCTTTTAGCAAGAACTTGCTTCAAACCGGAACCAAGTTCCTCATCAGTGCAAATTTCTTTGGCGTAAGTTTCACTAACCGTATTGATTACATCCGCAAACTTCAATCCGCTTTTCATGAAATTTATTTTCCCATTCATTTCAATACCGCGCTCGGAATTTAATTCTTCCGGTAAACCAGTTTTTTTGAAAATCGCTTTAGGAAATTCACCTTGATATTGAATGTTATGGATGGTGAAAAGAGTCTTAAACTTGTCAAAGTTTTCATTGTTTTTGTAAAGAGTTTTGAGATACGCTGGAATCAAACCGCACTGCCAATCATTACAATGAATTATGTCTGGAATCCATCCTAATCTTGTAATCAATTCGGGAACGGATCGTGCAAGCAAAATAAACCTTTCGTCGTTGTCATGATAGTCTTTCTCTGTCTTAGGATCAATATAAAGACTATTTCTGCTGCCAAAATATTCATGATTCTCTAAAAAATATATTTGAACTCTGACTTTAGGTCCAGGTAAGAAACATGATTTTAATGAGAACACAACGTCTTTATCACCAATTCTAATTTGAATATCTTTTAGTCTTACAACTTCATGAATTTTGAATTTACGTTGGTCAATTGCACCATACTTCGGCACAACGATTCGAACTTCATTACCTAAATCCGATAAATATTGAGGTAATGCTGAAGACACATCTGCTAAACCCCCAGTTTTAACAAAGGGCATAACTTCAGATGTAACAAATAAAATTTTATATCTTCTTGGTGGCATGGCTAATTTACTTTGTTATTAAAGAAATTTTTGCAAAAAACATTGCAAATTTACAAAATTATATGGCACATCCCAAAAATTCCGACTAATACACAGATAGAGCCGCTGACGAGTTGGATAAAAAAAATCGAAAACTTAACTTTATATGTGTACTTTGGATTCTTTATAGCATATTCCGTTATATCTTAATGATATGAGAAAATTTAATTATTTATTCTTGGTCATTCCTCTAATTGTATTCTTCTACTCATGCTCTGCTTCTACCGATAGCAGGTATGGGAAAATTTCCGATAAAGAAACTCCTAAAACACCAGATAAGGAAAAATTGATTGAAGATGATTTTGATATTAAGCCATATCAAACAAAGATAGAATTGCCCACCGAGATTCAAGATTCTGAAGAAAAGCAACTAGACTTGTGGTTCAATTATCCGAATGATAGTTCCGAGGTACAACCACAAAAAACCATTGTGGACACAATACCTGGTTATCGAGTTCAAGTTTTATCTACCGATAATTTAGACGAAGCAAATGGAGTTCGTTCAGAAATATTCTTTAAGACAAATGAAAAAGCAATCTATATCCTATTTGAACCTCCATTTTACATTGTCCGGGTTGGAGATTATAAAAACATAAATGATGCTAAAGCAACAAGCTTTAAGCTTAATCAGTTAGGTTTCTCTGGAACTAAAGTAGTAAACGATTTAATCAATATTTTTAAGTAAAAATCAATACATGAAACTACTGACTAACAGTTCACAGATTATAACGGTTAACTCTAACGGCGAAAATTCAAAACGTGGAAATAGCTTAAATGATATTGGTATAATTGCTAACCATGCAGTAGTTATTGAGGATGAAAGGATTAAAGATTTAATACCAAACTCATCTATTAAGAACCCAAGCAAATATGATATTATTGATGTTCAAGATAAAGTGATATTACCTGGGTTAGTTGAATGCCATACACATGCAGCTTACGCAGGCTCTCGTGCGAATGAATTCAAAATGAAGTTGGAAGGTAAAACCTATGAGGAAATTGCCAAAAGCGGTGGAGGTATTTTAACCACAGTATCTGCTGTAAGGAATTCATCCTTGAATCAGCTGGTGCAGCTTCTAATTCCACGAGTTAAATATTTTATCAGCCAGGGCATTACAACACTTGAAATAAAAAGCGGATATGGATTAGACCTTGAAAATGAAATTAAATTATTAGAAGCTATCAATAAACTTAAGACGTTCTTTACCATTGATATTATTCCCACATTTCTTGGCGCCCATACTTTTCCTCCCGAATATAAAAATGATCATAAAGCATATTTGGATTTAATTACTCAGAAGATGCTTCCTCAGATTGCTGAAAAAAAACTTGCTCGGTTCTGTGATGCTTTTTGTGAAAAGACAGCTTTCTCCGCTGATGAAGTAAATATAATCTTTACTAAAGCTAAGGAATTGGGATTTCATCTTCGGCTTCACACTGAGCAGTTCAACAATATTGGAGGATTAGAGCTTGCTTTAGGTCTTGAGGCAGTTTCTGTTGATCATCTTGAAGTGCTGACTGAAAAGCAAACGTATAAATTAGCACCATTCGACACTGTTGCCGTGCTGCTTCCAGGAGTTTCATTCTTTTTGGATTATGATTATGCACCCGCTAGAAAACTTATCGAGAATAATGCTTTAGTTGCACTCTCAACTGATTACAATCCAGGTTCATCGCATATTGCCAATCTAAATTTGATTATGAGCATAGCCGCAATTAAGATGAAGATGACTATTGAAGAAATAATTTCCTCGGTTACTATAAATGCAGCAAAAGCAGTAATGAAAAACCGCGATGTTGGAAGCATTGAAACAGGAAAGAAAGCTGACTTTGCCGTATTCGATACACAAGATTACGCTGATATAATATACAATGTAGGGAAAAACTTAAACGTAATAACAATCAAAAATGGGAAAGTGATTTATCGTCCACATGAATAACATACTCTCAAAAATAAAAATCGTATTAGCTCTATTATTTTTAATTCAACAGCTTGCGCTCGCACAATCGGTTCAAGTACTAACAGGTATTGAAGTTCTCAAGGAATCCAACTTCAAATTATTAGAAGGCAAAAGAGTTGGACTAATAACTAATCCAACGGGAGTTGATTTGAAGCTTAAATCAACTATTGATTTACTGTATAACGCAAAGAACGTAAAACTTGCTGCGCTTTTTGGTCCAGAGCATGGTGTACGCGGTGACTTTGCCGCGGGTGATTTAGTTGAAACTTACACTGACCAAACAACTAATCTTCCTGTTTATTCCCTTTATGGGAACACAAGAAAACCGTCATCTGAAATGCTGAAAGGTATTGATGTGCTTGTTTATGATATTCAAGATATTGGATGCCGTTCATATACTTACATAAGTACAATGGGGTTGGCAATGGAAGCCGCCGCAGAAAATAATATAGAGTTTGTTGTGCTCGATAGACCTAATCCTTTAGGCGGATTAAAGGTTGAAGGCAATCTTGTAGAACCGGGCTATTTCTCTTTCGTAAGTCAATTTAAAATTCCTTATGTGTATGGTTTAACTTGCGGTGAGTTAGCTAAACTGTTGAATGAAGAACAAATGCTAAAGAACGGAATTAAATGTAAGCTGACTGTTGTTCCGATGAAAAACTGGAAACGTGAAATGAAATTCAGTGATACCGGTTTGGAGTGGGTATTAACTTCTCCTCATGTTCCTCATGAGTATTCACCGCAGTATTATGTTTCCTCAGGAATCTTAGGTGAACTTGGTGTAATATCTGAAGGTGTTGGTTACACACTTCCCTTCCAGATTTTTGCTGCTGAGTGGATAAAGACGAATGTTATTGCTGATAAAATGAATTCACTTAATCTCGATGGTGTAATCTTCCGACCAATAACAATCAAACCATATTACGGCGGTGATGTTGACAAAGAACTTAACGGAGTGCAAATTCACATAACAAATTCCGATAAAGTTAATCTTGTAAGCTTGCAGTTTTTATTCATGCAGGTAAACAATGAACTTTATCCTGAGCATAATCCTTTCAAGATAGCTGAAGATTCCGCGCTTAGAATGTTTGACAAAGTAATGGGTACTTCAAAGATTAGAGAATTATTCACTAAGCGAATGAAGTATGATGATATTAAAGATTATTTAGAGAAAGACGTTGAAAAGTTTAAAGAAGTTTCTAAGAAGTATTACATTTATTAGTCTGCTTTTTGCAGAAACCGGCTATTCTCAATACATGTTCACACCTTTTGAGAATGAATCCTCATTCAAAGGAGCATGGAATCTCTCTCAAGAAGTACCGAACTACATCGCCGCATATCTCAGAGAATTCTACAAAGTAAATGTTTTATCATCCACAGGATTTGTTTCCTTAGCCGAGAAAGAAAATATTCCGAGCGACAGCTACAGCGATTTCCAAACTTATGCTGTAGTTGCGAATAAGGTTGGCTTTACTTATGTGGTTACCGGCAAAGTTGATGACTTTACCGTTGACCGATTCAGTGCAGGTGAATCCAATCTTGCCGGGTATGAAGCTTATAGCTGCAACATCAGTATTTCACTTCAAGTTTATGACCTTTCCACTAACAGCACAGCTTACAGCGGAAATGTTGAATCCTCAATAAGCAACAGAGGTTTGGGAGTTAACTTGTTCGGCATTCCATCCGATGGAAAGAAGCAGTACTTAGCTTTGAACAATATCCGTTTCGGAAGCGAAGAATTCCACAAGACGATTGTTGGCGAAACAATTTTTCAATTGTGCGAAGACTTAGCTACCGATATTAAAATAAAAAATACAGCACTGCTTCGTCCGCAAAAGCAGATTAGCAAAACTGAACTACCAGACAGCGCAGCAACAGAGATACACCTTAACGTTGAGGTAATTAAAGGACAAATTTTAACTCTTGATGAAACAAGCGGCGAAGCATTTATTAACCTTGGATCATACCACAAGATTAAAGTTGGAGACGAACTATCAATTTACTCTCCCGCAGATTCACTATTCGATCCTGTTACGAATGAGTTTTTAGGGCTTAGTGATGTCAGCATTTCCTCTTTGGAGATTGTTGAAATTAGAGGTGAGAAATTAGCTCTTGCAGTTATTAAAAAGAACCTTACACAAGTTAGAAAAGGATTGGAAGTAAGAAAGTTAGTTTTGAGGACAAAGGAATAGAAAGAAAAAAGTACAACACCTATAATCTGTTCTAATATACTCTGCTTCGTATTATTAATCTATGTTAGATTGAAATACTCTAAAGTAACCATTGAAATGATGCTTGATGTCAAAAGAGGAAATATTTTTTCTTTCAGTTTCACTAAAGACACTATTAAACTTTTTATTAATAACTTTTAGCTCGGTTTCATCATGTTTAGGTACTATTAGATTTAATGTGTTGTCCAGAATCTTAGAATATTTTTCATCATTAAGAATATTCCCTTCAGCTTTTACTTCCGTCATTATTCTAAACCGTAACTTTACAGAGGCTTTTTCTACATCACGAACTTTACTAAAATTGTCTTGCTCGGATTTTACTTGGGATAACAATGTTTTTAATTCACCCGGCATTTCAATCCCACTCTGCTCTATCATCTCTTCGAAAACTTGACTAAATGACTTTCCAATTAATTCATCATAAGTAATGGTTTCAAAAAAACTACCATGCACAAGCACAGCTTTTACATTATTATTCCTTCTACCTCTGATTAAATAAAAGACTTCCCTAATAGGTAGAGAGTTAATATCATCGCCAGCTTCTTCCATTTGTCGCTTTATCCTACTTGTTTCACCAGAAATTATCTGAGAAATATTTTTTGTACCTGTAGGAATTGTCGAATTGAAAGAGGATACTGAATAGCTATCACTATCTTTAAGTTCAATAAGTTCTCCACCACTAAATGTGGATTTATCTTTATTCAGTTTTAGTGCTAAATCAGGAAAGATACCCTTGTTGATACATGAAATCATGTTTGTAGGAAAAGGGAAATCTTCTAATTTTTCGACAGATTTTAATTTCGACCTTTGCTCATGAATGGCTTTGAAAAAATTGAATATTGAATTCATTGTTCGCCAAATAAGTTCAATAATTTCTGGCTGACTTCTGCTACATTTTCAAAATTATCTCCCCAGATTTGTTCAAGGTTCTCAGTAAAAGCATAATCTTTGTAATATTTCTGAATCAAATCGCTCTCTCTAATATATTTTAACCTTCCCTTAATGCACTCTGCATTTTTAGGATCGATTTCTATTCCTAAGGAATTTCTCTGTAACTGATGTGCTACGACAAGTGTTGTTCCCGTTCCAGCAAATGGATCAAAAACAGTATCACCGACTTTGGATGAACTTAAAACTATTCTCAGAAGCAATGAAATTGGAGATTGCTGCTTATGCAATCTTTCACCATTTCCATTTCTTATTGCTTCATTTCCAGCAAAATAACCTGATGTCAATTCACGAATATCATCCCATACGTCAGTAACAAAAACTCCATTGTCTCTTTCATACTTGTAATTTGGTGGTAAGGGTGGAGAAATTCTTAACCGATTAAACACTCTTGGTTTTTCTCCTTTAGTTGCAAACCCTATAACTTGATAGTGTTTACCAAATCTATTAATTCCAGGGACAGCTGATGTTTTCTTTTTCCAAATAATTAAATTTTGAAAAGTCCAGTTGCTTTCTCTTAGGCATCTCAAAACGTTCTCTGTATTTTTTTCTCTCTGCATGAAATATATTGAACCACCATCAACTGTATTGTCGAATGTCTTTTTACAAATGTCTGTCATCATATTCCAATACTCTGTTGCTTCCATATCATCTTCATGGAAATTATAATCTTTTCCCTGGTTAAACGGTGGATCTAAAAATGTAAGGGAAATTTTATTCTCAAGTATCGGTGACTTAAGAAAATTTATGCAACTATCATTAATTATTTTATAACTCATTTAAAATCTGATTTGTTCTGAAGCAAATTAGATATTTTTTTTAACATTTTCACCTTAAGTATTATTCTATTTAAAAATAGCATCTGCATATAGATCATCCATTTGCCATTAGTATATTATACTTTTTCGTGAAGCTCTATCGAATCGAATCTGTTTAGCCCAATCACAGTGCCCACTGAGGATATTTATAGAAACGTTTTGTATTTACCAGTTGTAACTTACAATTTGGCGGCGCAAAAATCAAAGGCGGTTAGGTAACATAAATTGTATATTTTCCAGGTTGTCACGGTCGTATCGTGACAAAGTATAATCTGTCATGGAATCGCCTATGACAGCCATGTAGTTTGGTTACGCTAAAATCAACGAGTCAGCCAGATGCCAGATTCCGGTCGCCTGATACCGGATAAAGACCTCTCCCCTCGTCCATCTCCTTACTTCCACCAGAGGCCGATAAAAAGGAGAGGATACAGGGTGAGGTTTATCATGCTTATCTATGCAACCGAGCTAAGTTCGTCATTCAAAATGGCAGACAGCATGTTACTTTTGCGCATTATCCTTTTACTGGTGCTCATTCTCCTTTTACTTTCGCTCATTATCTCTTTTCTGGAGCTCGTTCTCCTTTTTCTTTCGCTCGTTATCCTTTTGCAATTGCTCATTATCCTTTTACAATCACTCATTATCTAATTGCAATCGCTCGTTATCTATTTACAATTGCTTATTATCCTTTTACAATTGGTCGTTATCCATTTACAAATGCTCATTATCTATTTGCAATCACTCGTTATCCTTTTTTTCGTGCCTAATGTCAAAGGAAGTTAGGGAAAACATTGTGATAATAAGCAAGAACAGTCTGATATTTAGCTTAATAAAACTGAGGGGAAGCATTAGGTTTTAGGAGTGAGACGCTTTCCTTGTGAGAGGAAGGGATTGTGTCACGCTGAGCAAGTCGAAGTGTGACAGGTTGCTCAATTGTCAGTCTTCGACTTATCCCGCTAAAGCGGAATAGCTCAGACTGACAGGGACAAAGCCGTTAGATCAGTGAGCTATTGATTAAAGTTAAACTCAATATCCGTTTCAGTCCAACGAGCACGTAAATTTAGTGTATCGGGATAGATTGAGAATTCTTCGGACTTAATAAATGGATTTACGCTTCCAACTGAATAAGTGTTACTGCTGTCTTTATCATAATATGAAAACAATAAATACTTTCCGGAAACTACCCGCTCAAAATTAAATTGATTGTTTGCCGTTAATTCCGTTGTGTAATTTACATTATCTCTTTCAACACTTTTAAGCTCAAGCTTTGGATTTTTCTTTCCATCCGCACCAATTAAAACACCCGTAACACCAGTAAAGTCTAAACCTGTAATTGTTTTAAACTTGTATTGATAAATTGAATCCAAATAGTTGCCTGAAAAATCTTTTAATCTTGATAAGTCAATTTTTATGATATACTCTTTAGACATATCCAATCTTCTTACCGGGGAAATCTTAAATGAAGCATCATCCAGCATTTCCATATTGAAAGGAATTGTTTTTCCTAAGGTGTCCGAAAATGTTATGCTTTCCTTTGCAGAACCAGCGCTAAAAGCATCGGTAAATTCAAAAGTGAAAGAAGGATTTAGAAAATCCACTTCCCTGCTCCCAAGAAACGGAAACGATTTGAAAAGTTCTGTCTTTGCAGTATCAGCCCTATCGCTTAAAGTTACTTGTGTGAAATCATTATAAAAAATATTTCCGCTTTTATCTTTTATTGAATCCACAAAAAGAAATACCGAGCTTTCCAACGGCAATACTTGGGATGGAATTAAAACAATCTCACTCGCTTTGGTTTTTCCTTTGAAAGCATAAGTAATTTGAGTTCGTGCATTCTTAGTTGAATCGAACAAATAAAAATTAATCGGCTTAATAATTTTAGGATCAATCACTTCACTAAAGCCAACAAGAATATGATTTCTATCCGTCATTGAAGCGCTTAATAATCTTGGCTTAACGGTATCAATTTTAGTTAATATGAAATCCAATCCTGCGTAGAGAGTATCTGTTGTTTCGAGCTTTACATCTTTGTAAGGAATTCCAATTTCATCCTGGTCGGGTTGATAAAGTAAATCTCTAAACTCATCACGAACAGCAAAAATGCGGTACAATCCAGCCGCAAGACCAGCTAACTTAAATGTTCCATCCGCATTTGATTGAGAGATATAATCCGGTTTTTTCTCAAGCGGATTTAGAATACTGTCGTTCAGTATATATCCAAAGAGCATTACACCTTTAGGTTTGTCATCAAAAACTCTTCCGGTAATCACTCGCCTATCTATTTCCGGTCCCGTTGAAAAAGTAAAAGTGAAAGCATTAGACATTGGATTTTTATTATTGTAATCCACAACATCGGTTCCTATCGTTATTACATAAGTAACATTTTGCTTTAATGTATTCGGGAAATAAACACGCACATACTTTCCGCTCCAATCAAGCTCAAGATCACCATCAATTGCAGGTGAAATAAAAATTGCTTCTTTAACAGAACGCTTCTCAACATATTCTGAGAAACCGAGTTCAAAGTAATCATCTGTAAAGTTAACCGTTCCATCTTCAGGATAAGCTTCCATAATCTTTGGCGGGATGGTATCAATTTCACCACCGCTTGGCGGAAGCTGATTTGCACATTCAGAAAAAATGAATGCTGCTATTAGCCAGAAAATATTTTTATATTTTAATTTTGGGATGCTAACCATCTTCTATATTCTTTAACGTACTTTAGGTGCTGCGAATAATTGCTCGCAAAATTATGTCCTCCGTTCCCATCAGCAACAAAAAATAAATACTTATGAACCTGCGGATTTACTGCTGCGAGTATTGCATCTTTACCAGGATTATTAATTGGTCCCGGCGGAAGTCCGTAATGCTTATATGTATTATATGGATTATCGAATTTAAGATCTTGATGATTAAGCCGATGCCATCCATTTGGCTGAAGATACTGGACAGTAGGATCAGCTTGGAGTTTCATACCGATTTTAAGACGATTAAAATATACTCCGGCAATAGTCGGCATTTCAGAAACTTTGTTAGTCTCCCCTTCCACAATAGAAGCCATCGTTAAGATTTGATGCAGAGAATTTTTCTGCTTAATTAAGTTTTGGTTAATGGAATCGCTGATAAACTTTTTGAATTCATTGTTGATTGTCTTTATCACTTCACGCGGATTACTTCTTTCATAAATAAAATACTCACCTGGAAGAAGATACCCTTCAATTGATTGTGCGGGAATATTTAAGGAATCCAGAAATGATTTATTAACTGCCGTCTCAACAAATTCAGATGAATCAATCAATGCATCTAATTTCAAAGTGGCAGCAACAGATCTTACAGTTGAACCCTCATAAATTTTTACTTTCCTTAGAAAATCTGCACTGCCATATAAAAATAATTCCATTAGCTTAGGATAATTAAGTCCATTGGGAATATAATACCTTGCAGCTCTTATTTTTTTCTCAGCACCATATATGAATGCAATTATCTTAAAATTGGTTTTGCTTCGTATTACTCCTTGCGTGTACAAGCTGTCAATAATAGAATTTAATGTTTCCCCTTGTTTAATTTCGAATTGCTTTGGTGATTTTCCTTGATAATAATTGGAAGTAAAAAAAGTATTATAAAGCAAAAATATCACCGCAAAGAAAAAAACAAGTACAACAATAAACTGCTTTTTCGAGAGGAGGTTTTTGAAACTAATTTTTTGCATCAGCTTTTGGTATTCTTATTTCTTTCTTCACGCTGAATAATGCGTGATTCGTCTAATATTCTTTCATAGATTCGAATTAGGGATTTTTTTGTAGCGGGCAAATCTAAATTCTTGAACAAATTATCAAAAACTTCCTTCTCCCTCTCAGTAGAATAATAAGGAAGATTTAACTCCGCTTTGATCTTACCAATTACTTTTGAATGCTCAAATCTCTTTTTAAGCTGAGCAACAATTTCCTTGTCAATTATCTCTACCTGCTTTCTGATTTCAGACAATAGTTCATTCTTCTGCTGTTGAGTTAGAGATTTAAGTTTATCAATATTTTCGTTGAACTTTTCTTCCATGTTCTCAAAGATAAAACTTTATGAAAAGTAATCCGGAGTTAATCCTGGGTAAGGACTAAAATCCAGATCGTGAATTAAACCATTTTCAAAAGATTTCATACCACGAAACGCAATCATTGCTGCATTGTCTCCGCAAAATTCTAAATCAGGTATAACTAATTTCTTTCGGTATTTTAATGAAAGCTTTTCAAATGATTTCCTCAACTCTTTATTAGCAGCAACACCGCCAACCAATGAAATCGAATTGACATTGAATTGTTTCAATGCTTTCTCTACTTTTTTAGTTAACGCTGAAACAACTGCGAATTGAAATGAAGCAGCAATATCATTTTTTGCTTCCGATGAAATAGAGCTTGCATCTTCATAGTTCGTCTGAATGTACCTTAACACTGCGGTCTTTAATCCACTGAATGAAAAATTGTAAGGTTCTTTTAAATCTGCAATAGGAAAGTTTATTTTCTCTGGATTACCTTTCATAGCTGAGTTTTGAATCTGTGGACCGCCAGGATAACCAAAGCCAAGCATTTTTGATACTTTATCAAACGCTTCTCCAGCTGCATCATCAACCGTTGTTCCTAATTTATGAACTTTAGTAAAACTCTCAACCAACAACAGCAAAGTATGCCCACCTGAAACCACCAAAACCAAGTACGGAAACTCCGGTTTATCATTCATTAAAAATCCCGAATAAATATGCCCTTCAATATGATTGACACCAACAAACGGTTTATTGAGCGAGTAAGAAAGTCCTTTCGCAAAAGTTAAACCAACTAACAAAGCACCTATTAAACCAGGACCAGCAGTAGCACAAATTAAATCAATATCATTTAATTCCAAATTAGATTTTTTCAATGCTTGCTTAAGAAGTGGAATAATAATCTGAAGATGGGCGCGGCTTGATAGTTCGGGAACAACTCCTCCAAACTTAGAATGGAAATCCTGAGAGGAAATTAAATTTGCAGTGAGATTATTATTTGAGATGATTGCAACAGATGTTTCATCACAGGAGCTTTCGATTCCTAATACATTCATTTGCCGAAAGAAAAAATATTCTTAAAAACATATCCAGCTATTTGGGGATTTTCTTTTAGTCTTCTAATTGAATATGGATACCAGTCTTTTCCAAACGGAACATAAACACGTACTTTATATCCATCTGAATTTATTTTATAGCATAACTCTTCCTTTACACCAAGAAGCATCTGAAATTCAAATCTATCTTTCGGAATATTCATCTCCTTAATCATTTTATAAGAATTATTTACCAAATAATCATCATGCGTTGCAATTCCGACATAATTGTTGCTTTTAAATATATGTTGCAAAACCTTTAAAAAATTATCCCTAACCGCCTGCCGTTCTTTATATGCAATAGATTCATGCTCAACATAAATACCTTTACAAAGGCGAAAATTTGTTCCCAGCTTATTCAGTTGCTCAACATCATTTATGGTACGCTTCAAATAAGCCTGAACTACAATTCCTACATATCCAATATTCTCATGCAGCTTTTTATATAGCCGTATTGTTGAATCTGTATAAGGCGAATCTTCCATGTCAATTCGGACGAAGTTGTTGAAAGATTTTGCCTTTTGCACGATCTCATAGATTTGCTGATATGCAAACTCTTCATCAATAGCTAAACCCATTTGTGTTGGTTTAATGGATAAATTTGCCATCAGCTTATTTTTTTCAATTGCCTCGAGCACTTCAAAACATTTCTTCTTTGCTTCAATTGCTTCTTCTTTACTTTTTATTGATTCACCAAGAACATCCACTGTTGCTAAAATACCTTTTGCATTCAATGTCTTGACTAAATCAATTGCATCTTGAAGTTCTTCACCGGCAATATATTTTCCGGCGAAAACTCTCACTACAGATTTTGGAAGCAGTTGCGTGATTTTTACGATAAGCGTATTCAAAAGTGACAATTTAGAATTCCTTTTGGAGGTGGAAGTAAAAGATTAATTTCTTATTAAGTAAAATTAGCGAAGTTTTTTAATTTTTTAATTACAGGTTCAAAATATTTTCGAAAAAATATTATCGCAAGAAATGAAAATTAACCATGTACCATAGCTTCCAAGATTTTAACCAGCATTTTAGCTTTGGTTCTAAGATCTTCGAAACTTCCATCGTTTAAGAACACAAAGTCTGCTTGTTTTTTTTTCTCTTCATCCAGAATCTGATTTAATTCCCTCCTATTAAAATCCTCGTCTGAAAACTTTTGCTGTCTTAATGTTCTTGTTTTCCTAACATTAAAATCTGCAGAGATCAAAACAACATAATCAAATAGTTCCTCAATACCAGCTTCATAAATCAATGCTGCTTCATGAAACACAATATTTGATTTCAGCAGTTGTCTATTCATCTGCAATTCAACCTTCTTGATCACTGTGGGATGAACTATCGAATTTATTTTATCCAGATTATTTTGGTTGTCAAAAATCTTGCTTGCTAAATAATTCTTATTAATTCCATTTTTAGTGAAAGCATCTTTCCCAAAATGCTTGATGATTCTCTTTTTAATTTCATCATCATTTGCTAACAAGTCCTTTGCAATTTCATCCGCTTTGATTACCACATAATTCATCTCTTCTAAAAATTTGCAGAAAGTAGACTTTCCAGAACCGATATTTCCTGTAACAGCAACCTTGATTTTTTTCATAAAAATGTCCGATCATAAAACTTTAGAAAAAATTATGCAGCAGCATTCACTAACTAAAATGTAATAAATAATAATGCCCATACAAAATGATGGGCATAATAATATTCCAATATATAGTTCGAATTATTTGATCATTTAGCATAACTAATTTTTCGAACTTCTCTTATAACAGTAACTTTAATTTGACCAGGGTATTCCATTTCACTTTCAATCTTTGCTGCAATTTCGCTTGCAAGTCTGTCGGCAAGCGAATCGTCAACTTTATCATGTTCAACTACAACCCTAATTTCCCTTCCTGCTTGAATGGCATAGGTTTTTGCAACACCTTCAAAGGACTTAGCAAGTGCTTCGAGAGTTTCAAGTCGTTTAACATAACTTTCAAGAGGTTCTCGCCTTGCACCGGGTCTTGCGCCGCTAATAGCATCGGCGGCTTGCACCAAGGGAGCAATTGGATGTTCCATTTCAATATCCTCATGGTGAGAGCCAACTGCATTAACAACTATAGGATGCTCTTTAAACTTTTTTGTAATATCATAACCAAGTAACGCATGTGGTCCTTCAATACTTTTATCAAGTGTCTTTCCAACATCATGAAGCAAGCCTGCTCGTTTAGCTAAGTTGACATCCAATCCAAGTTCAGCTGCCATTATTCCAGTTAGATACGAAACTTCAATACTATGCTGTAAAAGATTCTGTCCAAAGCTGGAACGATATTTCATTCTGCCAACACTTTTAACCAATTCAGCATGCATGTTGTGAATGCCAAGCTGCATGATAGTGTTTTCACCTTCGCGAATCATTTCTTCCTCAAGTTCTTGACGAACTTTTTCAACAACTTCTTCAATTCTTGCAGGATGGATTCTGCCATCTGCGATTAATCTTTCAAGGGAAAGCCGAGCAACTTCTCGTCTAAATTGGTCAAATGAGGAAAGAATAACAGCTTCTGGTGTATCATCAACAATTACATCAACACCGGTTACAGCTTCAAAGGAACGAATGTTTCTCCCTTCTTTACCGATGATTCGACCTTTCATTTCATCATTTTGGATTTGAACAACTGAAACAGTGGTTTCAACTGCATAGTCTGCAGCACTTCTTTGAATGGCTTGAACAATTATTTTCTGAGCATCTTTTTTTGCATCAGCTTTCGCTTTATCGTGCAAATCTTTAATTAGTCTCGCACTTTCTGCTTTGGCATTGTCAACAAGATTATCCATTAACATTTTTTTTGCTTCTTCTTTTGACAATCCTGAAATTTTTTCTAGCTTTTCGTTTTCTTCAGCTTCGAGCTTTTGGACTTCTAAAAATTTTGAATCAAGATCTTTCTTTAGGTTTTGTAACTCCCTTTCAAGCTGTTTATTCTCTTTTTCTTTTTTGATCACGAGATCAAATTTTTTCTCAATATTTTCTTCTCGGACGGAAAGTTGTTTTTCAATATTTGAATACTTTTGCTTCTTTTGGTTAACCTCACTATCGAATTCAAGTTTCTTTTTGTACCATTCATCTTTTACTTCAAGTAATTTTTCTCTCTTTAAGTTTTGAGATTCCTTTTGAGCATCGTTTACTATTTGTTTAGCTCTCTCCTCTGAAGCCAATAAACTTTTTTTACCAACTTTAGAGTTAATGAACCATCCAGCGAAAAAAAACAAAACGATGAGAAAAATTACCGCAGGTATTAACACTACAAGACTAATGTTTGCAACATCCATGTTTCCTCCATTACGGTAATAAAATAAGCCTGCCTGTCAGCTACTGACTAATGGGAAAAACCCAAATAAATCAGTGTGGGAAATCGCCCGAACGGTTTTTGCTTCCTCTGTTCCAAAATAAATCGGATTCCTGATTACTCAAGGTAAGGCCTGCAATAGACGCCGAAAGTCAAAATCCCTATTATAGAAAGTTAGTTTTTCTTTTTGTACTAACTGACAGGCGGCAGTTTAACTTAATTAAGATGGTTCAGACATTTGAGGTTCGTTGAGTAGAAGCTTTAGCTTTTTGATTTTATCGGAAGCTTGAATTAAGAATTCTCGATTTTTATTCTTTTCAAGAAATAAATCATAAGCAATATTCAAACATGCTATTATAGCTATTGTTTGCGGCGGCTGGTCGGGAAGTTCATCTTTGGTTTCTTCCATTACTTTATTCACATAAACAGCAAGTTCCTTTGCTATTTCTTCATTTTCAACCAGCAAAGAATATTCTTTATCAAATATTTTTATTTTCAGCTTCTTTTTTTCAGACATTATGCCTTTTCCATCAAACGATCAATATTTTTTAAGAACTTAAGTGATAATCAATTTTATTAATTAAATTTTCAATTTTAGTTTTTAATGCCTCTTTCTCCTTTGAATTTAGTGAATTAAAAATATTCAATTCTGCTTTACCTATCAACCTATCAATTTCCCCTTCGAGCTTGACAACTTTCTGATTAAGAGCAACATTCTCAGTTTTAAGCTGCTCGATAGTTCGGCCTATCTGAACGTTTCTAGATTCAACGTCCTTCGCTTTATTCTTCAGAACTCCGGCCTGAGTTTCTATGAGGCTAAGATCATTAATTAGACTTTCATATTTCGAGAGTTCGTTCACTTATTTTCCTCTTAAGGTTGCATTAAATTTTTTTGTGATTGATTTAATTAATGCTGTAAAATCCTTTTCAACTTCCATTTCTGTCAAAGTTCTTTCATCTGAACCATATTCAAGAGAAAATGCTAAACTTTTCTTACTTTTCCCTATTGACTCTCCTTCATATAGATCAAAAAGTTTAACCTCTCTAAGCAAATTTGATCCTTCACGTTTAATTTGAGCAGTAATCTCCTCAGTCAAGACCGTTCTATCGAAAATAAACGCAAAGTCTCTAAAGACTCTTGGAAATTTTCCTGGTTCAATAAATTTTTTGCCAACTCTTTCTATTCTACTCAATGCCTGAACATCAAATTCAAAAGCAAAAACTTCTTGATCAATTCCGAATTCTGAAAGAACTTCTTTTTTTACTTTACCTCCTTCTCCTAAAACCTTATTGTTAAAACTTTTAGTTAGGAGGAATTCAAATAAATTATTCCCACCGTGATAATATGAATCATTTAATGAATAGTCAAGCGAATTTTTGGTAAGAAGACTATTAATCACACCTTTTAAGTCGAAAAAATCAAAATTTCTCTCATCAGAATGCCACTCTTTTTCATTTGCCTTTCCTGTAATCAAAAATACCATCTTCTGAGATTCAGTAAAATCTGAAAAAGAATTAATGTCGCTTGAGCTATTTTTATAAAAAATATTTCCGATTTCGAATAATTGAATATCCTTCACGCCAGAGTTTATATTCCTAGCAACCACAGCCAATGCCCCTGGAAGGAGTGAATTCCTCAAATATTCCATATCAATATTTTGCGGATTAAGAACTTGAATCGGATTACTTAAGTAAGATGACAACTTCTTGCTCACCAGAGGGTTATTTATCATTTCGAAAAAGCCGAGTGATGTAGCGGTATTACGTAGCTGATCCGCAAATTCAGACTCATCAATTCTCTTTTGAAGTGTTACAGATATTTTTGAAATAGTAGGAATATTATCATATCCATTAATCCTTGCAATTTCTTCAACAATATCTATTTCCCTCTCGACATCAGGTCTAAAGGTTGGAATTATTACAGTTAGTTCGTCATTACCTTGAACTTTTATTCCAAAACCTAAACTTTCTATAATTTCAATAATTTTTTCTGATTCAATTTTATAGCCAAGAATTCTTTCAACATATCTAAAACGTAGTATCAATTCTTTTGGAGATATTTTGGTAGGATAAACATCAATATTCCCTTTTGCAATTTCACTATTGCAAATCTCAGAAATTAGTTGCGCAGCTCTTTGAGCAGCAAACAACGTATTGTTTGGATCAGTGCCACGCTCAAAACGATATGAAGCATCAGTTGACAGACCTAAAGATCGAGAGGTCCTTCTAATTGATGATGAATTAAAGTAAGCACTTTCAATCAAAATATTTTTTGTTTTATAGCTAACTTCAGAATTTTCTCCACCCATTACGCCAGCAACAGCAACAGGTTTTTCAGCATCACAAATCATCAATGTTCCTGCAGGTAAAATCCTTTGCTTTGAGTCAAGTGTTGTAAATGTCGATTCCTCTTTTGTACTTTTAACTATAATTTTATTCCTAGCAAGAAGGTCAAGATCAAATGCATGAAGTGGCTGACCAGTTTCATACATTACATAATTCGTAATGTCAACTACGTTATTAATTGGTCGCAATCCAACTTTCGTTAAATCAACCTTCAACCATTCTGGAGATTCTTTTATCCCAATGTTTCTAACAACTAAAGAAGAATACCTCGGACAATTTACTTTGTCTTCAATTTCAATTGATGCAAACTCGTTTACAGTGTTCATCGATTCCTTCAAATCAATCTTAGGAAGATTTAACCGCTTTTTATATAATGCGGCTAGTTCTCGCGCAATTCCTATATGCGAAAGTGCGTCAGGACGATTAGGGGTAATTCCAATTTCAAAAACAACATCATTTAATTTCAATGCTTCCGTAATTGGAGTGCCAGCTTCTGCATCATCAGACAAAACCATAATTCCTTCATGGCTCTCGCTAATTTCAAGTTCGGCTTCGGAACATATCATACCAAATGATTCAATACCACGAATTTTTGCTTTTTCAATTTTAAATTGCCCCTTAGGAATGACTGTTCCTATTGGGGCAAAAACTACTTTCTGATTTTCAGCAACATTGGGAGCACCACAAATTACTTGAAGTTCGTTTGTACCATCAAACACAGTGCACAAAGATAGTTTATCAGCATTTGGGTGTTTTTGTTTCGATTTTACTAATCCGACTTTGAATCCTTTGTACACTTCCAACTCAGAATAAACATCTTCGACCTCAAGTCCAGCCATAGTAAGTTTAGCAGAAATTTCTTCGGAGGAAATTCCCTCAAGATCAACGTATTTTTTTAACCAGCTTAGAAGTACTTTCAATTTTAATTCTCCAGACTAAAATTGTGTGAGAAATCGGAAATCGTTATCAAAAAAGATTCTGATATCTGTAATTCCGTATTTCAGCATAGCAGTTCTCTCAATTCCCATTCCGAAAGCATAACCGGAGTATTTTTCGGGATCATAACCAACCATTTTAAAAACGTTCGGATCAACCATTCCACATCCAAGGATTTCCAACCAACCACTATACTTACAAACCTTACATCCTTTGCCATGACATAAATAACATGTAATATCCATCTCTGCGCTCGGTTCTGTAAATGGGAAAAAACTTGGGCGGAACCGATATTTCAAATCTTCCATATAAAATTGTTTAGCAAACGAAACGAGAGTACCTTTAAGTTCAGCGAAAGTGACATCAGTATCAACATATATTCCATCAACTTGATGAAACATGCAATAGCTCCTTGAACTCACAGCTTCATTTCTATATACTCTTCCAGGCATGATTGCCCGAACTGGCGGCTGGTGTTTTTCCATTATTCTTACTTGAACAGGGGTTGTATGTGTGCGAAGAAGAAAATCTTTGCTGATAAAAAATGTATCCTGCATATCACGTGCAGGATGGTCTTTGGGAAAATTTAACGCTTCAAAGTTATAATAGTCTGATTCCAGTTCCGGTCCCTCAATTGATGAGAAACCTAAGCTACGAAAGATTGATTTAATCTCATTTAGCGTTTGTGTGAGCAGATGGTTGCTGCCTAATTGTTTATGTCTGCCCGGAAGTGAAAGATCAATGTAAGATTTTTCCTTCTCTTGTTGAGAGGTTAAGTTTTGTTTAATTTCTTCAATCGTAGATGTAATCTGATCTCGCAATGAATTGAGAGATTTACCAAGCAATGGTTTCTCATCTTTTGGAACAGATTTTAATTCTTCAAATAGATTTGTAATGAATCCATTCTTACCGAGAAATTTTATTCTGATTTCTTCTAAGGTTTTTAAATCTGCTACCCCGCTAGTATCTTTGTTAAAATCATCTCGAACGGAATTTATTTTATTTGTAAGCATAGCAATAACTAGAAAATTTAAAATAATACCCTCTGCAAAACAATTTGAGAGGGTAATAAATTAATTTACAGAAAAATTAACCAGCTCAGTAAATGTGGCTGGATTTTCAATTGCAAGATTAGCAAGAATTTTTCTGTTAATTGAAATCCCTTTTGCATCAAGAGCATGGATTAATCTTGAGTAAGTAGTTCCATTGGTTCTTGCTGCTGCATTTATACGGGTAATCCAAAGTTTTCTGAATACTCTTTTCTTTAATTTTCTGTCTCGGAAGGAATGTAGCAATCCCTTCTCAACATGGTTTTTTGCAACAGTATAAACTTTGCTGCGTCTACCCCAATATCCTTTTGCTTGTTCAAGAACTTTTTTTCTTCTGCGGTGAGAAGCTACTTTATTCTTTGATCGTGGCATTCTAGTTTTCCTTTATAATTATTGAAGCATTGTTTTTACGCGTTTTAGCTCAGACTTTGCCACAATAGTGGTTCGTCTAAGTTTTCTTTTTCGCTTTGTGCTTTTTGATGTAAGTATATGACTTTTATAAGCGCTTTTTCTTTTGAATTTTCCAGAAGCGGTAACTTTAAAAGTTTTTTTTGCACCTCTATTGCTTTTCATTTTTGGCATTGTTTAATCCATTCTATATAGTTTAATTCGATTTTTTTCCTTTTGATTTTTGTGGAGCAAGAATTACTAAAAGATTTCTTCCTTCCATCTTCATTGGCGATTCAACTTTAGAAACATCGGCAGTATTTTCAACAAATTTATTCATTAGCTCTTCACCTTGCTCTACATAAGCCATTTCCCTACCTTTAAATATCACTGCAACTTTAACTTTATTTCCTTCCTCCAAAAAGCTAATTGCATGTCTTACTTTAAAATCAAAATCATGAGTATCGGTGTTGGGGTGAAGTCTTATTTCCTTTAATACGGTAACTTGTTGATGCTTCCTTTGAATTTTCTCTTTCTTTTGTTGTTCGTATCTAAACTTTCCAAAGTTAATTATTTTACAAACAGGCGGCTGTGCTTGAGGGGCAATTTCTACTAAATCTTGCCCTCGTTCCTGAGCTTTCCTTAGAGCATCTCCAATACCGAAAACTCCTAATTGAGTACCATCTATATCAATTACTCTAACACGTAATGATTTGATTTCCTCATTTACTCTAGCTTCTTCTTTTTGAGCGATTGATATTCTCCTTAATTTGTTGTGTGAATCTTGTTTTTAATTTCTTCAGATATTTTAGTTATAAATTCGTTCAAAGACAAAGCACCCTGAACTCCAACTTTGTGTTTTCTTATCGAAATGTTTTGTGCATTGACTTCCTTTTCGCCTATGATAATCATGTATGGAGCTTTATTAGTTTCCCAATCTCTAATTTTATAACCGATTTTTTCATTTCGCTCGTCCAAGTTTGTTCGGATATTATGCATGTTAAGTTCGTTGGTAACTTTTTGGGCATATTCTTTGAAGTGCTCTGAAACTGGAATTACTGCAACTTGAATTGGGGCAAGCCAAACTGGGAAATCCCCCCCATAATGCTCAATAAGCACACCAAAAAATCTTTCAATTGAACCAAGCAATGCTCTGTGAACCATGAATGGACGATGCTCTTTTCCATCTTCCCCTATGTATTTCATATCAAATCTTTCGGGCATATTAAAATCAAATTGAACTGTACTCATTTGCCATTCTCTTCCAAGTGCATCTTTGATTTTAATATCTATTTTGGGACCGTAAAATGCCCCGCCACCTTCATCAACTTCATAATCCAAATTTTCTTTTTCCAAAGCAGATTTAAGTGAACTGATGGCTTTATCCCAAAGTTCAACGTCTCCAACTGCCTTTTCAGGTTTGGTAGCGAGATAATATTTCAAACTTTCGAAACCAAATGCATTCCACATCATTTTTGCAAATCGGATTACTTCAATTATCTCCGCTTCAATTTTACTGTGACTGCAAAAAATGTGTGCATCATCCTGTGTAAAACCACGAACGCGAAGAAGTCCATGCAAAACCCCACTCTTTTCATATCTGTAAACAGTACCTAGTTCTGCCCAACGAAGAGGCAAATCTCGATAAGAACGTAAGTGAGATTTGTAAACCATTATATGAAACGGACAATTCATTGGTTTGATATAGTAATCTTGCTCATCTATTTTCATTTCAGAATACATACTGTCTTTATAAAAACCAAGATGACCACTTGTTTCCCATAGCCAGCTTCTACCCATATGCGGTGAAAAAAGAATTTCATAACCATTTTTAAGATGAGCTTCGCGCCAAAAATTTTCAATTTCTAATCTAATACGTGCACCTTTTGGATGCCAATAAATTAAGCCTGCTCCTGCTTCTTCGTGGACACTGTAAAGATCTAATTGCTTTCCAAGTTTTCTGTGATCTCTTTTTTTAGCTTCCTCCAAAAATGTAAGATAATCATCCAACATTTTCTTTTTAGGAAATGAGATGCCATAAATTCTCTGCATCTGCTTGTTCTTCTCATCTCCTCGCCAATATGAACCAGAAATATTAAGCAGCTTAAAATATTTTATCTTTCCAGATGAAGGAATGTGTGGACCCCTGCAAAGATCAGTAAAGCTACCCTCTTTATAAATACTTATTCCTTCCGAATTTTCGTCAATCTCTGAAAGTATCTCTAATTTGTAATTATCACCTTTTTGTTTGAAAAAATCAATCGCAGCGTTTTTAGATAAATCTTCTCTTACAAAAGATGAATTCTGTTGAACAAGCTGAGACATTTTATTCTCAACAACTTTCAGATCTTCTTCGGAAAGTTGTGAGTTGATATCAATATCATAATAAAAACCAGAATCTATTGCAGGACCAACACCAAATTTTGCCTCAGGATAAATTTCCTGTATTGCATGAGCCATCAAGTGTGAAGTAGAATGCCAGTAAACTTCTTTACCTTTAACATCATCAAAAGTTAGAAATTTTATTGAAGAGTCACTGTCAATCCTAAATGCTAAATCTCTAACTATTCCGTTCACTTCCACTGCTAAAGCATCTTCAGCCAACCGAGAGGAAATAGATTCTGCAATTTTATATGCAGAAATTCCTTTCTCAAATTCTTTACTTGAATTGTCCGGTAAGGTTATTTTTATTTTTTGCATTTTTATTTCTTATAAAAAAAATCGGAGCAAACTCCGACAAAGTGGGCTCTAAAGGAGTCGAACCTTTGACCTTCTGCACGTCAAGCAGACGCTCTAACCAACTGAGCTAAAAGCCCTCTAGTTAAAATTCTGTGATGAAAATTTTATTAAGAATTTTAACCAGTACCGAGGGCCGGACTCGAACCGGCACGGGAATGTAATTCCCACAGGATTTTAAGTCCTGTGCGTCTACCAATTCCGCCACCCCGGCACACAAAAACTTGCGTTTTAAGGCACAAATATAGAGAAAACCATTTTGCTTTGCAATAATTTATAACTTCCACTCAACCAAATTATTTTAAGACACCTATAGTAATTGAAGTTTCTAATAATTGAGAAAATTTTTTAATGACTTTTCCATAAATGAAGGTAATTGGATTATCTCTTCTTTTTCTACTAAGAAATAGTTCCTATTTTTAAGTAGTGAAATTATAATTTATGGCATATACATTGTTTAAGATGAATGCTTTGAAAAACATAAATAAATGTGTTAAAAAAGTTCTAAATAATAGGAAATATTATGAAGTGGATTGATAATTATAAGTCCAAAGTTGTCTCAGCAGAAAAAGCTGTATCGGTGATAAAATCAAATCAACGAGTTTATGTTCATCCTGGAGCCGCAAGTCCAGAGGTATTGCTCGTAGCGTTAACTAAACGTTACAAGGAACTTGAAAATGTTGAGATCATTCATCTACTCACACTTGGAATTTCACCCTATTCAGATCCAGAATATGAAGGGCACTTCAGACATAATGCATTGTTCATTGGTGCTAATGTTCGAAAGGCTGTGAACGAAGGGAGGGCTGATTTCACTCCAATATTTCTTTCAGAAATTCCGGGGCTATTTTATCGTAACATTCTCCCGATCGATGTTGCATTAATAAATGTATCCCCACCCGATAAATATGGCTTTTGCAGCTTTGGTGTTGGCATTGAAATTACTAAACCAGCAGCCGAGTGTGCAAAAGTTATTATTGCCCAAATCAATCCCAAACAACCAAGAACACTAGGCAATTCTTTCATCCACATTGACAAAATTGATTATTGTGTTGAAGTTGATGCACCATTAGTCGAACTTCGTACAGATTATGCCACATTAGAAGATGATGAAAAAGAAGTTTATGAAAATATTGGAAGAAACATTGCTAGTTTAATTGAAGATGGTTCAACTTTGCAAATGGGAATTGGAAACATTCCAGATGCTGTGTTGCACTATCTTGATGATAAACAGGACTTAGGAATTCATACAGAAATGTTCTCTGATGGAGTTATTAAATTAGTTGAAAAAGGAATATTGACAAATGAGAAGAAAACTCTGCACCAAGGTAAAATAATTGCTTCGTTTGTTCTTGGTACGAAAAGATTATTTGACTTTATAGATAATGATCCACTTATGGAATTTCATCCTTCGGACTATACAAATGATCCTTTTATAGTTGCTAAAAATGATAGAATGGTCGCAATTAATTCTGCTTTACAAGTAGATTTGACAGGACAAGTCTGCGCAGATTCTATGGGTCCAAAATTTTATAGCGGTTTCGGTGGACAGCTTGATTTCATTCGTGGTGCTTCCAGAAGCAAGGATGGAAAACCAATTATTGGAATTCCCTCTACAGCTAAGGATGGTAAAATATCACGCATTGTACCCTTCCTTACCGAAGGCGCGGGAGTTACGACCTCTCGTGGTGACGTTCATTATGTCGTAACTGAGTATGGAGTAGCAGACCTTTACGGAAAAACTATCCGCCAACGCACCAAAGCTTTAATTGATATTGCACACCCTGATTTTAGAGAAGACTTAGATCGGCATGTCGCTGAAACCTATTTCGGAAAAGCACTTGTGTAAGAAAGGAATGTAAATTGGGAAAAGACATAAGTCAACTAATAAATGATTGGAAGAACTCAGATTATAAAAAATCAATCGAAAAAAATCCTGAACGTCAAAAAGAATTTACAAGTATTTCATTCACACCAATAGAACCCTTATACGGTTCGAATATATCTGACGAAGACTACGAATCAAAAATAGGATTACCTGGTAAATACCCCTTCACACGTGGAATTCAACCAACAATGTATCGAAGTAAGTTATGGACAATGAGGCAGTACGCAGGATTTGGAACTGCAAGAGAATCAAATAAACGTTACCGTTATCTTCTCGATCAAGGACAAATGGGTTTATCTGTAGCTTTTGATCTTCCAACACAAATTGGGTACGACAGTGACGATCCTGTCGCTTATGGTGAAGTCGGAAAAGTTGGAGTTGCAATTGATACACTTGCAGACATGGAAATTTTATTTGATAAAATTCCTTTAGATAAAGTCTCAACTTCTATGACAATCAATGCACCGGCATCTGTCTTGCTCGCACTTTACATCGCAGTTGCAGAAAAACAAAATGTGCCAAAAGAAAAGCTTTGTGGAACAATTCAAAATGATATTTTAAAGGAGTACATTGCACGAGGAACTTATATATTTCCGCCTAAACCCTCAATGAGACTTATCAACGATATTTTTTCGTACTGTTGCAAAGAAGTTCCTAAATTTAATACAATTTCTATTTCAGGTTATCACATTCGCGAGGCAGGTTCAACTGCTGCTCAAGAAGTTGGATTCACTTTGGCAAATGGGATTGCATATGTAGAAGCAGCTATTAAATCTGGATTGGAGTTAGAGGATTTTGCCAAAAGAATTTCGTTCTTTTTTAATTCTCATAATGACCTTCTTGAAGAAGTATCAAAATTTAGAGCAGCTCGTCGGTTATGGGCAAAAATCATGAAGGAAAGGTTCAACGCAAAAGATCCTCGGTCAATGATGTTGAGATTCCATACACAAACTGCCGGATCAACGCTAACTGCACAACAAGTTGATAATAACATTGTACGTGTAACTATTCAAGCATTGGCAGCAGTATTAGGCGGCACACAAAGCCTTCATACAAATTCAAGAGATGAAGCGTTGTCACTTCCTACTGAAGAATCGGTTAGTATCGCATTACGAACTCAACAAATTATTGGCTATGAGAGTGGGGTAACCAATACGATTGATCCTTTAGCCGGTTCCTATTTTGTTGAATCGCTTACTGATCAAATACAACATGAAGCCGAAGAATACATCAGTAAAATTGATGCTATGGGTGGGATGGTTTCTGCAATAGAATCCGGATATGTTCAAACAGAAATTCAGAATGCTGCATATAAATATGAGAAAGAATTAGAAGACAGAAATAAAATCGTTGTCGGAGTAACTAAGTTTCAAATAAAAGAGAAGCAACAGAAGAAATTACTAAAAATCAAAATGAATGTTCAGCAAGAACAAATAAAATTTTTAACCAAAATAAAATCTGAACGGAATAATGAAGATGTCAGCAAGAAGTTGGAATTACTTAAAATTGCTGCACAAGAATCGAGCAATTTGATACCTTATATTTTATCTGCGGTTAAAAGCTACGCAAGCGTCGGCGAAATATGCAACACAATGCGAAGTGTTTTTGGTGAATACAATGAACATGTTATTATCTAAATAATTTTCATCGCTAAGTGATTAGAAATTTTGAGTTCAAAGCTTAAGAAAATTTCAAATCAATTTAATATTTTTATTTGTTTCGTTTTCGTCACCTCTTAGTATCACCTCTCAAACTGAGATAAAAGGATATGAATATTTTATTATTTCACAGTTTTTGGGTGGCATATACATTGTCAAAGTATAATTGCAGATATTAATTCACAAGCGAGGGCTGAATGATCAGAGGGAATTCTACAAGAAAATACATGTTATTAAATATTTTTTTAGGAATAATTATTTCCATTAATATTCTTTACAGTGTTGGGTGTGCAAAAAATGATAAGTCTGCACAAGTAGAAGAACGAGATGGCTTACTTTATACACTTGGAGAAAATAAATTGTTTTCTGGAAAGATAGTTGATACATTAGCTAAAAAAATTATTGAGTATGAGGTTATCGAAGGTAAGAAGAATGGTGAATTCAAAATCAGTTCAGTTAATGGCTCCATTGAAATGGTTGGAAAAATAAGAAATAATTTAAATGAAGGACAATGGCGTTATTATTATTCCACTGGACAATTGGAATCTGTTGGGAATTTTGAGAACAATTTAACAGAAGGAAAATGGACATGGTATTTCGAGAGTGGGAATATAAAAGAAATAGGATATTTCAAAGCCGGTAAAAAAAATGGTAATTGGACGATATACGACCAAAAAGGAAATATCAAAAGAAAATTATTTTTTAAAGATGGTCAGATAGTTCACGATCAAGAATTTGATAAAGACTTATTCACATAGAGAAAGAAGAAAATGAAAATTATTTCTCGTTAGTATTTGTAAATATTGTGTTTGCAGCTGTCGAATATTCTATATCAACACGATCATAAAAAATAAAAACCCCCATCATCGATCTGGGGGTTTTACTTATCATCATTAACAGAAAGGAGGCTAGGAAACTTAAAATTTTTTATGGGAATAGCGGATTTCCGGTACCGTTTAAATCATCACTACTTGTTCTCGAAGCATAAATTATATATCTATTTTCTTCAAAAGTACTCGAATAGAGAATAAAAACTTTGCTACCAGCTTTAACATCAATTTCACCATCTAAATCTCCTATGGCTGAACTGCTTGAAGCATTAGCAGGAACTGAATATGTTGTTATATAAGCATAAGTACCTTTCGGCAAATCCTTTAAAATTACCGTTTTACCAGCAGGTACTGTAATCACTTCACCTCTAAAATTCAAATAAATAGCACCAGCTGCCATATTTTTTAGGGTGAGATTTGTTTCATATTTGGATGAGCAACCCCCAAATGTCAAAATAGCTATAAACAAAACAACAAGAATTTTTTTCATTTTATCACTCTTACTTAATTATCTCTGTCAGCTAAGACAAGTAATGTGCCATTTAGTTTAATATTTATTGTTTTTTTTCCCCTCGTTTTTGAAATAGTTTCAATCAATTTGACAATTGATAAGTAAAATTTACGAATTATCAGAGGGAATTTTAGGAGAGAATGTTCTACTCTTGCTTAATTGAAGAGAATAAATAAAAATCGGAGCGTATCTTAACCTATATTATTCTTTCAAGTGGTAACTGAAATAAACGAATTTGATCATCTTTTTCACCATTTCTTTATTGAACTCCTTGAGAATTTCAATGAGTTTTTCCAATTTAACTTCATCCTCAAAGGCAATCATACGAACGCAATTGTAACCGGGAAAAGGTCTTGTTCCAAGATGTGCATCTGTAAGGTGGCCCTTACCTTTTACTTCTTCCCATTCAGTATAATAATCAATTCCTGTCTTACTTAGAATAGTTGAAATTCTTTCATCGAGAACATCATGATAAACTACGAATGCAAACTTCATTTTAATTCCTAATGCTTATTTGTCAAATATTAGCTGTCATTTTACTTCTTCAAGTTCTACGGGTTTTACTTTTCTCTTAATATGTAAAAGTTTTCCGATGAACCCGAACATCTTTTTAACAGATAAATCATCTAAGATAGTATAAACTACAGGAACTATGAACAGTGTTAAAAGAGTGGATGTAATCAGACCTCCAATAACTGCTTGCCCCATCGGCGCCCTGAATTCCGATCCTTCGCCAAGTGCTAATGCAACGGGCATCATTCCGAATATCATTGCAAATGTGGTCATTAGAATTGGACGTAATCTTGTCGGACCTGCCTGAATTAAAGCCTCAAACCTAGTAAATCCTTTTTCGCGTAATACATTCGTATAATCAACTAATAAAATTCCATTTTTAGTAACTAATCCCATCAACATAATAATTCCTATCAATGAAATTACTGAAATAGAACTTCCAAAAATTAGTAAGAATATCACCGCTCCAATAATTGACATGGGTAGTGCAAGCATTATCGAGAATGGATACACAAAACTGTCAAATTGTGCGGCTAATACAATATAGACAAATACAATTGCAAGTATTAATGAAAGCAACATATTGGCAAAAGATTCTTCCTGTTGTTGACCCTCGCCAACAACTTCAACCGAATAGCCTGGTTCTAATTTCAGAACCTTTATTTTTTTATTTATATCAGCCAACACTTCACCAAGCAATCTGCCAGATAAGTTTGCACCAATTCTAATTTCCTTTTGTTTTGAATATCTGTTTATTTGAGACGGGCCTGTCCCCTGCATTATTGCTGCCACATCGCTAAGAGGAACTATCAAAGTACTTCCATCTTGGCGTTTCTTATTACTTTTAAATGTCATGGAATTTACATCGCTCAATTTTGTCCGATCTGATTTCTGAAGACGAACTCTAACATCATACTGTTCATCACCTTTTTGGAATTGCGTAGCTACATAACCATCAATCATCGCTCTAATTGAAGAAGCTATCAAATATGGATTAACTCCCAAGTCAGATGCTTTTTCTCTATCAATTTGTACCCGTACTTCAGGTTTTGAAATCTCTAAACTATTTTCTACATCGACTGTTCCAGAAGTTGATTTAACAATTGCTTCTACCTTATCTGCAATCTCAGATAATTTGTTAAGATTCTCTCCTCTGATACTAAGTGAAACAGGCTTATCATTACCACCCATCGTTTGCACAGTAAAACTAAAGTTTCCCCCAGGAAGGTACTTTAATTTTTCTCTCACCTCTGCCATAATCTCTTTATCATTTTTAGTTCTTTCTTTTTTGTTAACTAACTTTACTAAAATTGTTCCGGTTGTCACAGGATTATTTCCGGATCCAATTGTCGTAAGTACAGTTTGAACTTCTGACCTCTCACGCAATATTCTCTCTATCTCAAAAGACAAACTACTAGTCTGTTCTAGAGAACTTCCTGGCGCGGCTTTTACGTGTATCATAAATTCGTTTCTATCTGTCTCGGGGAAGAATTGCGAACCTAACATTCCCATTATCATGAAACTTACAGTAAAGATTAGTATAGCACCAAATACAATGGTCTTTCTATGATTAAGTGACCATCCGAGCGCCGATTTATAATTCCGATTAAGAATATCAAAAAAGTGGTTAAAGTAATAGAGTATTTTTTGAAGAATATTTCCCTCCTTAGATAATGCTTCATCTTCTTGCGTCAACCAACGCGATGAAAGCATAGGAGTTAGTGTGAATGCAACAAAAAGCGATACTAAGACAGCAACAGAAATTGTAATTCCAAATTGATAGAAAAATCTACCGACAATTCCCGGCATAAACGCAACAGGTACAAAAACAGCTACAACAGTAAATGTAGTTGCCATAACGGCCAAACCAATTTCTTGGCTTGCTGATTTAGCTGCTTCCATTGGAGTTTCACCTTGACTCATATGACGATAGATATTTTCAATCACAACTATTGCATCATCAATTAACAATCCAACCGCTAATGAAAGAGCCAGTAAGGACATCATATTAAGTGTAAAGTTTAAGGCATACATGATGATGAAACTTGCAATGATTGAGGACGGAAGAGCTAATCCACTAATTACGGTTGCCCGGAAATTTGCTAAGAAAAGATAAATAACCAGAATAGCTAATAACCCGCCGTACAAAATATCAAACAACACATCGTTGATAGAATCTTTGATGAACACACTGTTATCTTGAGCTAGAAAAATATTAATATCCGAAGGAATTTCAATCTTCAGTTTCTCAAGTTGCTTATTTACTTCACCAGCAACCTGTACTGTGTTACTGCCTGATTGTTTGATAATATCAAGACCAACAGCAATTTTTCCGTTGACCCTAGTTAAACTTTTTTGTTCTTTTGTTCCATCTATAACTTTTGCAACATCAGATAAATATACCGGTTTGCCTTGAGGAGTAGCAACAATAACTCCATTAAAATCCTCAACATTTTTATACTTACCCATAGTACGAAGTAGAACTTGTCTCGATCCCTCAGTTAAGTTGCCTCCGGGGATTTCAACATTTTGAGCCCCAACATTTTGAATTACATCTTGAATAGATAAATTAAATGCTCTCAACTTTGTAGCGTCAACTTCAATTTGGATCTCTCGCTCTGCACCACCAACTAAATTGACCGCACCAACGCCCGGAATGTTTTCCAGTCTTTTTTTAATTGTGGTTTTAGTGAACTCTGTAATTTCTTTTTCCGATCTGCTGCCGGAAACTGTAAGAGACATTATTGGAAAGCTTGCAGGATCATATCGTTGAATTATTGGATCTTCGATTTCGGTAGGAAGATCACCCCTAATTGCGGAAATTTTTTCGCGGACATCTTGAGCCGCAACCTTCCCATCAACTTCGAGCTTAAAAGCAATTACCACAAGCGATACACTCTCTTGAGAATATGATTGAATCCAGTCTACACCTGCTACTGTGTTAACAGCATCTTCGACTTTTTTGGTAACATCGGTTTCAATTTGTTCAGGTCCGGCACCAGGTAACACGGTTGTGATGATCACATATGGAATATCAACATCAGGATATAAATCAACATTAAGCTTGACAAGTGAGAAAAGTCCCAATACAACTAATGCCATTATCATCATTGTAGCAAATACGGGCCGTCTTATTGATACATCTGCAAGTTTCATGATTTACCTAAAAAGTATTACAAATTCTGAATAGAATATTTTAACTTCAGTTTATTATTCTGATTGGGATTCCATCTTTTAAATTGTTTATACCAACAGTTACAACTTTTTCATTTTCCTTTAACCCACCCAGGACTTCAGTATAGGTTTCATCCGTAATACCAACAGTCACTTTTTTGAATTGTGCCTTCCCACTACTAATTACATATACTCCTTTATCGCTTCCGTTTGTAACAATTGCTAATGATGGAATAGCTAACGATTTTTTTTGATTTTGTAAATTAATTTTTACGCGACAAAACATTCCAGGCTTAAACCATTTATCACTCGTATTTCCTATCAATCCTTTTACCTCAAATGTTCTTGAATCAATGTCAGCTGATTTAGAAATTTGAGTGACTCTTCCACCCGTTACCAAATCCGGTTTTAGTTCAGAAAATACTTCGATAGACTGATTAACCTTTAAGCTCATAATATCTTGTTCGCCTACATTAAAGAGTGCCTTCACCTTATTTATTTTAGCAATCGTAATTATTCTCATTCCTGGCATTGTAAGATCACCGACTTCCACATTCAGTTCGGCAATAACTCCAGATATTGGCGCAATAAGTTCTACAAGACCTTTTGCAGCCTCATAATTTGCTTTAGCAATGTTAAATGCTGTTTGCGTTCCATCCAACATTTGCTGTGAGATTGCTCCTTCGTTGTACAATGCTTTCATTCTCTCAAGATCTTTCTTTGCATTTTGATATCCCGCTTCTGCCTGGTAATATTGAGAGGTTGCACCAACTTTATCTAATTCAACAAGAAATTTTCCTTTTTCAACATAATCTCCTACTTTAACCTTCACATCAATTATTCTTTCAGATATCTTGGCAACAACATATGCTTGTTCTTCGCCTTCAATTGATCCAGTAAATGATTTGGATAAATTTATTTCTCGGTATTCTACATTTGCTGCATGAACTGCAATAGTATCAAGTTCCAAAACATCCTTAACCTCAACTTTTTCTTCTGTTTTACTTTGACAGCCAGTCATTATAACTACAACTGAGAAAATTGAAATAATATTTGAAATTGTTTTAAATATGTTATTCATTTGTTGAAAAATACTCCTATGAAAAAATTTGATTTCCAATGATTAAAATGATTCCGAACTCACAGCGTATTCCCAATCTGATTTTGCTATGAGATAATCATAAATAGCTTGGACATAATTAGTTTTTGCCATCGTTAAAGCAGCTTGGGTATCAATCAATTCAAGCTGAGTACCCACACCATTTTTATATCTGCTCTGTGCAATTTTCAATGCCTTCTCAGCTTGCTGTAAACTTTTTTCTTGTGCAGATATTCTTTTTTTTGCTTCTTCCATTTTCATTTTTGCCTGGAGGATTTGAATCTTAAGCCCTTCCTCCAATTTCATTCTTGAAAGGTCAACTTTTTGTTTATCAATAACTGCTTGTTCAATTCTTGCACCTCGACTGAATCCGTCAAACAAAGTATAAGATAATTGTAATCCGACATAAAATGTTTTTGCCCAATTGTAATCCTTAAACTTGAACGTGTTATCCTGCGATTGGAATTGATACTGTCCAAAAAGAGCTAAAGTTGGGAAATAATCTGATTGCTGTATTGCAATATTTTTTCCAAGCAAAGACGATTGAACTTTTAATTGATTAACAAGCGGGTTATTGTTTATTGCTTCAGCACTAAGCTGATCAATCATATTTGAAGATATTTCTTCGAAACTGAATTCGCCAATCAACTTAATTGGTTGAGTCAGATCTAAAGCAAGCAAATTTTTTAGATAATTCTTCGCTAGCTCCAAACCATTTTCAGTCTGAATCACATATGGCTGTACATTTGCAACCTGAACTTCGGAACGCAGAAAATCATATTCGGAAACAACACCTTGTCTATACATGGCAGCAACATTGTCCAGATTTGCTTTTGCCACACCATAGTTTTGGTTACTCACAACTAAAAGTTCTTGCATCAGCAGTACATTGTAAAAAGCTTTCTTCACGGAGTTAATTAGTTGCTGCCTCGTAGTTTTTTCTCCGAACTTAGAATATTCCGAATATTCATTTGCAATTTGTATGGCTGTATTCACTTTTTGGTTATAAATTACCTGGCTGACTGAGAATCCGAGGTCATAACTGTTTTTTGATCCAAGCTCTATCGTTAATGTTTGATCAGTTGGATTAAAGGGATTATTTGGCGGAATAAATAGCACAGGAAATTTTATGTTTCTAATATACCGCCCATTAAATTCTAGTCGCGGAAATGCATTTGCATAAGCTTCACTTATTTGCTCTTCGGCTTTTTTAATATCTTCATTTGCAATCTGAATATCCCAATTTTTTTCTAACGCAATCGCAATTGCCTGATTTAGAGTCAAGCTCAACGTATCTTTCGAGTCTTGAGGAAATAATTCGGGATTGGCTGTAAAAAATAAGATGAAGAGAATCAAAAAAATTCTCCTCAGGAAAGAGTTTACCATTTATGTACCCTCAAATGAAAAGATCAGAAAAATTTAGTAACCAAACTTTTAGAAAAATAGTCTGTAAAACAATTTCAGCTCTTGCTCACCAAGTACTCATTGATTGAAGCAGCTGCTTTTCGTCCAGCACCCATAGCAAGAATTACAGTTGCACCACCTGTAACAATATCTCCGCCAGCAAAAACACCATCTTTAGATGTTTTCATGGTTTCATTATCCACTATAATATTTCCCCACTTATTAAATTGAAGCTCTGGTGTAGTTTTTTGTATAATAGGATTTGAGCCATTACCAATTGCAATCACAGCCATATCAATTTCAAGCTCATATTCGGAGCCTGGAATTGCAACAGGCCTTCGCCTTCCAGACGCATCAGGTTCACCCAACTCCATTTTCTGAAGTTTCACAGCTTTTAACCAGCCATCATTTGTTCCAATGAACTCAAGAGGATTAGCTAAGTAAAGAAATTCTATTCCCTCTTCTTTTGCGTGATGAATCTCTTCTTTTCTTGCAGGCATTTCTGCATCAGATCTTCGATAAATTATATGAGCATTTTTTGCACCTAATCGCTTAGAAGTTCTTACCGCATCCATTGCAGTATTACCACCACCAAATACAGCGATTCGTTTATCTTTACAATTGAAGACAGGTGTATCGAATTCCGGAAAGCGATAAGCCTTCATTAGATTAACACGTGTCAAAAACTCATTCGAAGAATAAACTCCGTTTAAATTTTCACCTGGGATACTTAAGAAGTAAGGCAAGCCAGCGCCTACTGCAATAAATACAGCATCATATCCATTTTGAAGAAGTTCATCAACTGTGTCGGTCAAGCCAATTACAGCATTAGCTTGAAAATCTACACCAAGTTTTTTTAATGATTCAATCTCTGCTTTTACAATTTCCTTAGGCAAACGAAATTCAGGAATACCATAAATTAAAACACCACCTAAATTGTGAAGTGCTTCAAAAACTGTTACATCATGCCCTTGCTGGATCAAATCACCTGCACAGCTCAATCCTGCAGGCCCGCTCCCTACAATTGCAACTTTTCTATTCGTTTTAGGTTTCACCACTGGAGTTCTTATCCCAACATGCTCTCTTTCATAATCAGCCACGAATCGTTCCAATCTCCCAATAGCAACCGATTCACCTTTTTTACCAACAACACATTTAACTTCACATTGTTCTTCCTGCGGGCAGACTCTACCACAAATTGCCGGAAGCAAATTGTCTTCTTTGATTTTTGCTGCCGCACCCAAATAATCTCCTTCGGCAACCAGGGAAATGAAATCACTTATTTTAATTCCGACAGGACAACCCTCAATACAAGTTGGTTTTGGACATTGCAAACATCTCAGTGCTTCCATCTTCGCGAGTTCTTCTGTAAAACCAAGATTAACCTCACTGAAATTGTGTACTCTTGCCTGTCCCTCTTGCATAGGCATTTCCTGGCGTGCGATTTTCATTCGTTCTTTGTTGGTCAGCATTTTAACTTCTGTATTTTCTATTAATAAAATTATCTGAATTAATTCTCGTGAAAATGTTTTTCACTTTCACATTGAAATTTTTCTCTGGAGATTTTTTCATCCATCAAGTAAGTTCGATTTCTTCTGTCCAAAGTTTGAAAATCAACTTTGTGAGCATCAAACTCAGGTCCATCAACACAAACAAACACAGTCTTGTTATCCACTGTTGCTCTGCATCCCCCGCACATTCCAGTTCCGTCAACCATAATTGGGTTAAGGCTCACAACTGTTTTAATATTTTTCTCACGCGTAACTTCAGCAACTGCTTTCATCATAGGTATTGGACCAATCGCTAAAACAAAATCGATTTTTTTTGTGGTTATAAGTTCCTTTAACTTATCAGTAACAAATCCTTTTTTACCATAGCTGCCATCATCAGTAGTTACAAAAACCTCATCACAAACTTTTCTCATTTCGTCTTCAAGAATTACAAATTCTTTTGAACGTCCGCCTATAATTGAAATGGTATAATTGCCTGCTTGCTTTAGCCCAACTGCAGTTGGATAAGCAATCGCGGTTCCAACTCCACCACCGATGCTGACTGCTGTTCCAAAGTTTTCTACTTCCGATGGTTTACCAAGCGGACCAACAACATCAAGGATATTGTCACCGGTTTCGAGTAGATTTAATTCGTTCGTGGTCTTCCCTACACCTTGAGCAATAATGGTTATTGTTCCAGCATCAACATTTGAATCAGCAATGGTCAGAGGAATTCGTTCTCCACTATCATCTATACGAATGATTACAAATTGTCCAGGTTTTCTTCTTTGAGCAATTTTAGGAGAATAAATATCAAATCGCTTAATGTTTGGAGCTAAAAATTTTGCAGATATGATTTGAGGCATGTGAATGACTTTATTTTATTTTTAATTATTGGCTTTAAGTTACATAAAATGTGCCATTTGAATCTGTTACTGTAAACTTAAAAGGTAAGCGTTAAATGAATAAAAGCAAATATTTTTTGAATTATCAGAGAATCATTAAAAAGTAAAAATTAGACTTTCTTATTTGTGAAAAATCATTTTTTATTATCAAGAAATATTGCCACAGCATATTGTGTTCGCATAAAGATGCCTCTTGGTACTTAGCCTGAAAGCTGACTTCAATTCACAAATTATTATTATTCTTTTTAGGAAAATAAGTTTATCTTTTGCCTTAAAATAAATTCACAAAATAAATTTAACACTATGGAAAGTTTAGAAAATCTTCTCGGTCAAATCAGTGATTTGGTTTGGGGAATTCCGCTTCTTGTATTGTTATTTGGAACTCATATTTTTCTAACCATTCGACTCAAGTTCATTCAAAGATTTATCGGGAAAGCAATTAAAATTTCATTCAGCCGAAGCAAAGAAGGAGAAGGCGATATTAGTCAGTTTGGTGCAATGACAACTGCATTAGCTGCAACTATAGGAACAGGAAATATTGTAGGAGTTGCAACTGCTGTTGCAAGTGGCGGACCGGGTGCTGTTTTATGGATGTGGTTAACAGGTGTTTTCGGTATTGCTACTAAATATTCTGAAGCACTGCTTTCTGTAAAATATCGTGTAACAACTAAGGATGGATTAATGGCAGGCGGTCCAATGTATGTATTGGAACGAGGGATGAATAATAAATTATTAGCAGTTGCTTTCGCAGCACTGACAGCAGTGACTGCTTTCGGAATTGGAAACATGGTTCAAGCAAATTCAATTTCTCATCTGGTGAATGAGACTTTTCAAATTTCTCCATGGATAACTGGAATTATCATGACGGTATTAACAGCTGTTGTAATAATTGGAGGAATAAAATCAATTGCAAAAGTTTGTGAAGCGCTTGTACCATTCATGGCTGTTTTCTACGTGCTTGGCTGCTTGATCATTTTATTCATGAACCTTTCAAACTTGCCAAACACATTTAATCTAATTTTCAACACTGCATTTACAGGTCAAGCTGCAATAGGTGGATTCTTAGGAGCAGGTGTAAAAGAAGCAATCAGATTTGGAATTGCGCGAGGATTATTCTCAAATGAATCTGGACTTGGAAGTGCACCGATAGTTGCAGCAGCCGCTCAAACAAAAAACCCTGTTCGACAAGCATTGGTTTCTTCAACAGGAACATTTTGGGATACAGTTGTCGTTTGTGCGTTCACTGGAATTGTAATAGTTAATTCAACTGAATGGACACAAGGTTTAAATGGTGCTTCTCTAACCAAAGCAGCTTTTTCAGATCTACCTGTGGTTGGTCCGATAGTCCTAACTGTTGGACTACTTACCTTTGTTTTTTCGACAATCTTGGGCTGGTCATATTATGGAGAGAAAGCAGCAGAATATTTGTTCGGAAATAAAGTAACAAAAACCTATAGATGGCTTTGGGTAGTGTTTGTGATGGTTGGTTCGGTACTTTCTCTTAAGGCTGTTTGGTCTTTTGCAGATATTACAAATGCGTTGATGGCAATTCCAAATTTGATTTCATTGATTTTCTTGAACAAAATTATTGTGAAAGAAACCAATGAATACCTTTGGAAAGGAAAGATTGATGATTAACTGAATGACTGATTTGTTGAATGGTTGAATGATGGAGTTATTGAATTCATGCTGAATTCATTTCAGCATCTGATAATTTGCTAAGTGTAGATTCCGAAATAAATTCGGAATGACCTTTACGTAAATCGAATTAACAAGAAAGCAACATGGAATTTATTTCGACAGCTATAGATTTTATTTTACATATTGATACCCATCTGAATGAAATGATCATACAGTATGGAACACTCACTTATGGAATTTTATTCTTCATCATATTTGCTGAAACCGGATTCGTATTTACTCCATTTCTTCCAGGTGATTCACTACTTTTTGCTGCAGGAACATTTGCTGCAAGGGGTTCGTTCAATATCTATTTATTAGCAATACTTTTAGTGTCAGCAGCTATTATTGGTGATAATGTAAACTACTGGATTGGAAGAAAACTCGGAATAAAATTATTTGAACGCTTCAACAGACTTTTGAAGAGAGAATATCTTGAAAAGACACAAAGGTTTTATGAAAAACATGGAGGAAAGACAATAATCCTCGCACGCTTTTTCCCTATCATTAGAACTTTCTCTCCTTTTGTCGCCGGGTTAGGAAAAATGCAATATTCCCGCTTTGTACTAAATGATGTAGCCGGTGGAATTATCTGGATTTCAGTTTTTGTGTTTGGCGGTTATTTCTTTGGAAACATTCCGGTTGTACAAAAAAACTTTTCACTGGTAATTGTAGTGATAATTGTAATATCAGTCATACCAGCAATCTCAGAGTTTGCACGTCACAAGTTGAAAAGCAGGAAATAGTTTTAAATAAAATTGCTCGAATTTTATCTTTGCACTTGGTTATTCCTGAAACCATATAAATTAATAATCATCAAGTAAACCTTAGCTACTTTCTTTCCTTCTCTTTTTTTATTTTGCTTTAGTAATTTTTGTTTCATTTCCTAAACAAAGGGAGTAATATCATGGCAGCAGAAAAAACAAATTTATTATCTACCGGCGCAATTGCTAAAGAATTAGGAGTTGCTGGTCCAATCATATCAAAGACAATTAAAGCACTCAATCTCAAACCTGAATTGAAAAAAGGAGTTTGCAGTTATTATTCGAAGGATGCTGTTAAGAAAATTAAAGCTGCGATTAAATAATCCTTTAGCCATAGTTTTTTAAAAGTTTCTTATTTGTATCAAGACAAAAGAACACATTTAAGATTTTTCATTACATGTTCTTTTTCTGTTTTTCTGGAGTTTATCCAGATGAAAATCGGAACCAAGAATAGAAGAGAATAAATAGTATCAAAGACGCAGACTTTTCTTTGACGCCCTTTCCCATGTACACAAATTATTTTACAGACTCAGCAAGAGCTTTACTTCGTAAAACTTTTTGTATCTAAAGCCATTCAAGTTTCGCAAACGGCTTTTCCGATTCTTTCATTAAAGTTTATATTACTCTGTTCGCTTCATTATAACTGTTTTTTTCTATTCTCTTTATCTTAACAATTATCTTACTTTAATCTCCGCCTCTCACAAACAAATATATTTTACATTATGTGTTCAATAGTACCTATCTCTTTTCCATTTTTATCAATTGTGATTATTAAATTGCCCATTTTCGCTTCGCCTTTTCCATTATTAAATGTTTTCACTTCATCATATTTTATGGGTGTTATGCTTTTACCTTCCTTATCTATATATCCCCATAGCCCTTTCTTGCATATTCCTGCGATCCCTTCATTAAATTGTTCCGCATCATCAAATTCATTATTTATTATCATTCTACTTTTTTTATCTATGTAACCCCATTTACCTTTTAATTCAACGGCAGCAAGATCTTCTGTAAAATACTTTGCATTTTTATATTTCAATGGGATAATAAATCTACCAGTTTTATTAATCCATCCACAGGCTTCAAACGTTGTAATCAGTGCATATCCCTCTCTAAAATCATCCACAGGCTCGCTTTGTCCGGTTTTACCATCCACTATACTATTTAAGCATTTCATCCAGTCTTTAATAAAGTACATGTCTAATGTATTATAATTTCTAAAATAGTAACCATTTGTTTTCTTTTTTGTCCAGTCTATTTCATAATAGTTTTTGGGTTTAATTATTATTTCTCCCTTATTATTCATATATCCCCAGTGGGTTTGGGTTCTACTCACTATTTTATCCAGGTCATATTTTTCAAATAATTCTATGTCTTCATAATATCTTTTGTTTTCCATCTCCACTCTAAACGCAATCAATCCTTCTCTAAAAAACCTTGGGTCCTCATAATTTATATTTGTAAATAATTCGCCGTCACTTTTAATGATTCCATATTTCCAATGGTGTCCCCTTTCTAAGTCATCCCATTCTTTTTTTGCTATGATTGCAAATCCATCTTTAAACTTACTTATTGCATCATATTTACAAGCTATAATCATTTTGCCTGTTGAATCTATCACACCATATTTTTTATCAATTATAATGGGGCACCTATTTTCATTGAAATTAAAAACGCTATCAAACCTTGCCATTATAACTACCTCATTTTTACTATTTACGAATCCCCATTTCCCGTATTCTTTGTATGGTTTTCTGTTATAAAAAGTGTCTAACTCTCCGTATTCGATTTCATCTTTTTTTATTATGCTTTTTTCCTCACAGGCATAAAGTATTATCACACTTATTACTATAATTATTAAGTTTCTTTTAATTACCATAATCAATATCCTTTTTTCTTTCAACAAAAATAAATTTTTTAACCTCATTATTCAATTTGCTATTTACAGTTTTAACATTTTCTTATTCATTAACCTCACTTGTCATGTTTTCCAACCTAATAAAGGCAAAAAATGTTTTTACGGCGGTGAACTGCCCTGCGGTGCGATGTGTTCGGAAGTTCGACCGTTGCAAAAGTTTGAAATTGATAACTAGAATTTTTTAGTTTTTAGTATCTATGTTCACTTCAAATAATCAATATTTTTTATCAATAAATCAATTGAAAGTGTGGTGTTACCCCATACCAAGTCCATACATGCTCCATACACTGTCAGCGGGATTTTCTCGAATCCTTTAAAACAAAAAATGCGAAAACATTTTATTTCCGCATCTTTAATGTGGGCTCAGAAGGACTTGAACCTCCGACCCGCTGATTATGAGTCAGCTGCTCTAACCAACTGAGCTATGAGCCCATTTAACAAGTGGAAAAATAATACTTAATCACTGTTTTTGCAATAACACTGCTCGCAAAAATTTTAACAACCGCTTATCACATTTTTTTTATTTTTCTTCAGTAATTTCCATAACTTTCTTGCAAAAAATTAAACAGAAAGGTTATAAACATGATCAAAGGAGCGCTTTTGTCACTAACAATCTTTTTTCTTTCATCAAACGAAATTGCACTAAGTCAAACCTTGGAACGCAAAGATATTGATACTAAATACAAATGGAACTTGGAGGACTTATATAAATCACAAAAAGAGTGGTCAGTTGATAAGGAAAAAATAACCGCTGAAATTCAAAAAGTTGCTGATTATCAGGATAAACTCGGAAACAGCGCCAATGATTTATATGCTGGTCTTAAAGCTTATCTGAATTTGCTCAAAGATTTCTACAAGTTTTCCAGCTATGCAAATCAAATGCGAGATGAAGATCTAAAAAATTCCGACAACCAAGCATCAGCACAGATTGCATCTAATCTTGGCTCGGATTTATTTCAAAAAACTGCTTTTATAAACCCAGAAATTTTACAAATTGATCCCCAAGTACTTAAAAATTTCTTCGCTCAGAAGAAAGAGCTTAGTGAATTTAAAATGTTTATTGAAGATATTCAGCGACTGCGGGATCATACTCTTTCTGCGAGTGAAGAAAAGCTACTCGCAAGTTTCGGAATCACCGCAGAAACCCCTTCAAATGTTTATGGTATCTTCAACAATGCAGAGATGCCCTTTACAGAAGTAACTTTATCAAATAACGAAAAAGTTACACTAACTCCATCTTCTTATACTCGCTACAGATCAACAGACAACAGAGATGACAGAAAAAAAATCTTTGAAAGCTTTTTTAACAATTATGGCAGATTTCAAAACACGCTCGGTGCTAACTTTTCCGGCAAAATCCAAAATGATTTTACATTTGCAAAAAACAAAAAATTTAAATCATCTCTTGAGTATGCTTTAAATTCAAATAATATTCCAACGAGCGTTTATGAAAACTTAATTAATCAAATCCATAAAAGTCTCCCAACACTTCATCGTTTTTTAGCTTTGAAGAAAAAAATGCTTGGTGTGGATACGCTTCATTACTATGATCTATACACTCCTTTGGTAAAGAAGTTCGAGAAACATTATACTATTGAAGAAGGACAGCAATTAATTTTAACTGCATTAAATCCCTTAGGAAGCGATTATCAAAATACACTTAGAACTGCGTTCAATAATAGATGGATTGACTATTATCCAACAACTGGAAAAAGAAGTGGTGCTTATTCGTCTGGATCAGCATATGATGTTCATCCTTTTATTTTAACAAATTGGAATGATGATTACGAATCGCTTTCAACCTTAGCCCATGAACTTGGTCATACCATGCACAGTTATTATTCTAATAAATCTCAACCTTTTGTTGATGCTGGTTATTCAATTTTTGTCGCAGAGATTGCTTCAACTGTAAACGAAACTATACTAAATAACTATTTGGCTAATCATGCACAAACAGAACAAGAAAAACTTTCTATTCTTGGTTCTTATCTCGATTTGCTCAGAACTACAATTTTTAGACAAACTTTATTTGCAGAGTTTGAGCTTGAAGTTCACAAAATGATTGAAAGCGGAGAACCACTAACAGGTGAATCACTAAGTAATACTTATTACGGGTTGGTAAAAAAATATTATGGGAATAACGAAGGTATTTGTATAGTTGATCCTTATATTCAATATGAATGGGCTTATATTCCTCACTTCATAAATTATGCTTATTATGTTTATCAATATTCAACTTCAATAATATACGCAACAGCAATAGCTCAAAATATATTTGATAAAGGGAAACCGGCAGTCGATGATTATTATCATCTACTAAAAGGCGGGAGTTCTAAATATCCAATAGATTTAATAAAAGATACAGGAATTGATCCGCTTTCACAGCAGCCATTTGAACTCACAATGAAGCGAATGAACAATGTGATGGATGAAATTGAAAAACTGTTGAAGTAGCTAATAAAAAATTGTTAACCCTATCATGTAAAAATCTTTTCTAATTCTCAACGGGCATAGTCCCGTTGAGAATAAATATTTCTTTTGTATCCTAATACAAATCTGATTTTATCATTCATTGATAATACTTATACAAATATTGAATAATACCTACTAGCTTACCAGTATTATTAAACTTCTGTTCTTCAATTAGATTTTTTTTGTCATCATACTTAAAGATGTACTTGTATTCCAGATTTCTATTATTATAACTGAAGGAAACAGATTTGAAACCACCTTCATATTCTGTTTCTATTTTGTATTCCAGTTCTCCACTGATATTGTACCATTCATCTGAGATTAAATTTAAATCAGAGTTATACTGATACTCATAATATTTTTCGGCTTTGCTCTCTAAATTAAAACGAGTTGACTTAATTTTGTTACCCAGTTTATCGTAACTATAAGTGTATTTTTTATCAAGCTTATTCTGTGCATCAAATCTTAACGATTCAATTCGAAATCCTTTATTATCATACTTATATTCATAACGATTCTGTGCCCTTCCCCTTTCATCAAATATCATTGTTTCAGTTAGGAATCCTTTCTGATCATATTTTGCAGTTGAAATTTTTCCTTTGTTTGTCAATTTTCCGTTTGAGTCGTATCCAAAGCTAATCCTATCCACTGATAATATTTTTTTCTCTTTTATAAATTCTCTTTCACGTGTTTCCATAGTCTTTAATAGAATTGTCGGTTTAATCTCCGATTTTTCTTCATTTGGTTTTTGCTCATACCTTGTTTCTTTACTGGGCGCACAACCTGAAAGATAAAAAACCAATATCAATAAAATATATTTCTTAAGTGTGCGAAAATAAAAAATCATATAAATCGCTTTTGTTTTTCGATAAGAAAAATATAATTTTATTTTGATTTAGGAAGTGTAAAGATCAGTAACTACAGTTTGGTACTAGCTTTTAACTTTTTGAATTCAGTTTGTAGATTTCTTTTTGTGACAAGCAAATCTTGTGAAATTACTTTTGTCTCTCCAAGAACAGGCATAAAATTCGTGTCACCATTCCATCTAGGAACAATGTGAAAATGGATATGATCATCAACACCTGCTCCAGCAGCTTTCCCTAAATTGACGCCAATATTATACCCTTCGGGTTTCATCACTTCACCAAGAACCCTAACCGATAATTTAAGCTGCTGCATTATCTCTAAATTTTCTTCCATAGTTAAGGAAAGGAAATCAGCTTTATGACTGTAAGGAACAATCATTAAATGTCCATTATTGTAAGGATAGAGATTGAGAATTGTAAAAGTTAACACCCCTTTGCTAACTACGAGATTATCATCATCAATATTTAGTTTAGCACAATCACAAAGGAAGCATTCAGTTTTAGTAACTTTGTCCTTGAATGAATCGATATACTGTGAACGCCAGGGTGACCAAAGTTTTTCCATTGTAAGGAAGCAATAAACAAAAAAATTTTGTTTGTCAGTCTGAGCCAATCGAAGACTGACCGAAAAATATTATTGCACACCTCGACAAGCTCGGTGTGACATACTTAATTAAACCAAGTATGTTTTTTTTGAATTAGTTCCCTTCTTCTTTTTGCTTTTTATATTCTTCGACTATTTTTTGTTCAACCTCTTTAGGAACTTCTTCATAGTAAGCAAATTTAATTTTATGTGCACCACGACCTGAAGTAAGACTTCTTAAATGCGAAGAATATTTGTACAATTCGGCTAATGGAACATAAGCTTTAATTATTTGAAACTTACCATCTGAATCCATGCCGATTATCTTACCGCGCTTACTTGAGATATCACCCATTACATCTCCCATGTAATCTTCAGGCACTTTAACTTCAAGAATGTAAATTGGTTCAAGCAGACATGGTTTTCCTTCTAAAAACCCTTTGCGAAAACATTGAGATGCGGCTAGTTTAAAAGACATTTCATCGGAATCAACAGTATGGTAAGTTCCATCAAACAAAGTCACTCTCACATCTACCACCTGGTTTCCTGTCAATACTCCTTTCTGCATTGTCTCGACAACTCCCTTCTCAACTGCCGGAATGAATCTACCAGGAACTACGCCACCAACGATTGCATCCTCAAATTCAAATCCTTTACCTCTTGGCAATGGTTCCATTTTAAAATGAACATGACCATATTGACCTCGTCCTCCCGATTGCTTTTTATGTTTATACTCAATATCTGTAACTTTACTTTTCATTGTTTCTCGGTAAGGAATGCGCGGTTCGACTAAATCAACTTCAACCCCATATCTCTCTTTCAATCGTTTTACTGCTAACGAAAGCTGAAGTTCACCCTGTCCGGAAATTATCGTTTGAGAAATTTCGGGATCGTACTTTACATTAAACGAAGGATCTTCTTCGTGAAGTGTGTGAAGTCCAGATGCAATCTTATCTTCATCCCCCTTTGCCTTCGGAATGATTGCCGCCGTTATTACATGATCTGGAAAAGCGATGGGGTTGATTACAACAGTGAAATTCTTAGAAGTTAATGTGTTATTTGTATGAGTGTCTTTCAATTTAACAACTGCACCAAGATCTCCTGAATGGATCTTAGTCACTTCAGTTCTTTTATTTCCATTAAGAATTGATAATTGACTTAATCTTTCAAATTTGCTATTACCTTGATTTATTAAATCTAAACCGGGAACTGCAGTACCGGAGTAAACTTTAAATAAAGATAATTCACCAACATGCTGTTCAGATATAGTTTTGAAGATAAAAAGAACTGGTTCACCTTTATCATCAGGTTTGATGGTCAAAGGTTTGTCTGTTCCTTTTAATACTCCTTCTTCTACTACCCTATCAAGCGGTGAAGGGAAATATAAACTGGCAAAATCTAAAAAGTTATTTAACCCAACTCCCTTAGTAGCAGAGACCGCAAAAACTGGAATGAGATTTCGTTTTATAATTGCATGTTTCAATCCCAATTTCAGTTCATCCTCAGTTAGTGAACCATTTTCAAAATACTTGTTCATTAACTCTTCAGTAGTTTCAGCAACCTTTTCAATTAACTCTGTTCGATATGCTTCGGCTTGGTCTTTTAAATTATCAGGAATATCTTTTTCCGTGACACTACGGCTAGCAGGTGTACCGTAAGTGTGCGCCTTCATTTTTATTACATCAACTACTGTGTCAAAATTAATTCCTTCATTGGCAGGAAAGGTGACAATGATTGCTCCAGATGATAAGCGGCTCTTGGCTTGCTGTTCCGTTTCTTTATAGTGTGAATGTTCGTTATCAATCTTGTTAATAATTATAGCTGACGGTAAACCATATTCGTTTATGAATGCACCTGTTGTTTCTGACCCAACCTCAACACCTTCTGCGGACTTTAGAAGCATAACAGCTACATCACAAACTCGCATTGAAGCTTTGACTTCTCCAATAAAATCTGTGTAGCCAGGAGTGTCAAGCATATTTATTTTTGTATGATTCCACTCAAGATGAAGCAGCGATGTGGAGATAGAAATTTGTTTTTCAATTTCATTCTGGGAATAATCAGAAACTGTATTCCCTTCATTTATACTTCCTATTCGATTTATTTGATTTGCCTGATATAAAAGTGCTTCCGACAATGTTGTTTTGCCGCTTCCACCATGACCGATGAATGCAATATTACGTATAGATTCAGCTGTGTATTCTTTCAAGTAAGTTCCTCCTCAAATGCAGGGTGTGAATAATTATTTGTCTTTAGTGTTTTTTGTAGGAATTCCAAAAAGCATTTACTCCATTGGCTACTGCCGAAACATTTCTTAACAAACCTAAAACTGGTTCTTCGATTCCTCGTCGTATTTTCTCTTCAAATCCTAAAACCATATCAACACGTTGCTTTATGTTCATCAGCATATCACGTGTTAAATGTACTTGTCCGCGAGCTTCGGAAGTTATGCTCGACAACTTTTCACTTAGTTCAGTTGTAGATGCAATTAATGGTTTTACGTTCGCAGTAAGGTCCCGAACGTTGTTTTTAATTTCTTCGAATGATCTTGTGATTTTACTTAAATAATATATTAGTGCGAGGCATAGTAAAGAAGCAGAAATAAGCAGGATTACATTTAAAACTGTAACGACATTCATATAATTAAAAAGAATAATTCAAATTCAGAATTTCCACTTTAAGAATTTTTAGTTTCGCGATATGCATCTATACCTGCTTTAATGGCAGATTTAAGATCGCCGGCTTCTTTCTCAACATTTGTTTTACCAGAAGCAACCGCACTTCCAACTTTGGATTTTGCATCGTGAAATAATTTTTCAGCATCCTTTAAGATTTCATCTGTTTTTGCTTTTGCTTCAAAAATAATTTTATCAGATTTTTGCTTACCCTCGTTAATCAAGTCTTTTGCTTTATCTTTGGCATCCGAGATATATTTTTCAGCTTCACCTTTCCACTCATCGGCTTTATCTTTAATATCTTTACGTAATTCTTTTCCGCTTTTAGGAGCATATAGTAATGCGATAACTGCACCTACAATCCCACCAGCCAAAAAACCAACAATTAATCCTTTACTAAGATTTTTTTCCTTCGACATAATTTTCTCTCATTTTTATATTAATTTCATTCGAAATTTAAGTACGGCTTCCTTGAAAATCAAGAAAACATAAAATTTTAAGAATCAAACATGATTTACAACTGCAATTTACATGTTCTTAATTATTTCGCTCGCAAACTCCGAACACTTAACTTCTTTTGAACCCTTCAAAAGACGAGCAAAATCATACGTAACAACTCTTGATTTTATCGTCTTCTTCATTGCTCTTTCAATCATGCGCGAAACCTTACCCCATCCAAGGAAATTAAACATAATTACACCCGATAAAATCACGGAACCAGGATTAACCTTATCCTGGTTGGCATATTTCGGCGCAGTGCCGTGAGTTGCCTCAAAAATTGCAGTTGTATAGCTCATATTCGCACCAGGAGCAATACCTAATCCACCAACTTGTGCAGCCGCAGCATCAGATAGATAATCACCATTTAGATTTGGAGTTGCAACTACATCATACTCTGATGGTCGGAGTAATAATTGCTGAAACATGCTGTCAGCAATCCTATCTTTAACTAATATTTTTCCTTCTGGCATTTTACCGTTGAACTGTGACCATAGCTCATCTTCAGTTACGACTATATCACGAAACTCTGTAGTAGCAACCTTGTATCCCCATTCTTTAAATGAACCTTCTGTAAACTTCATGATGTTGCCTTTGTGGACAAGTGTAACACTGCCTCTCTTGTTATCTCTGGCATATTCAATTGCTTTTTTAATGAGTCTAGTTGAGCCAAACTCACTCATGGGTTTAATGCCAATCCCTGATGGTTTTCTAATTTTCTTGTTGAAGGATTCATTAATGAAGTCAATTAGTTTATTTGATTCGTCAGTTTCAGCTTTAAATTCTATTCCTGAATAAACATCTTCTGTATTTTCACGGAAGATTATTATGTCCATGTCTTTAGGATTTTTCATCGGACTCGGAGTTCCCGCATAATATTTCACTGGGCGAACACATGCAAAAAGATCAAGCAACTGACGGAGCGCTACATTCAAACTTCTAATTCCACCGCCTATAGGTGTGGTCAAGGGACCCTTGATTGCAACACTGAATTCTCTTATTGCTTCAACAGTTTCATCTGGCAGCCATGTATTATTTCCATAAACCGACACCGCTTTTTCACCGGCATAAATTTCCATCCAAGCAATTTTCTTTTTGCTATTGAATGCTTTTTCAACTGCTGCATCAAACACTCTCTTAGATGCTTTCCAAATATCTGGCCCAGTTCCATCGCCCTCAATAAAAGCAATGATGGGGTTATTTGGAACCTTAAGCTTATTATTTACAACTCTAATTTTTTCTCCATCTTTTGGAATTGATATGTGTTGATAATTAGACATAGTTAATCTCCCAAATTATTGTTTTTAAAATTTTCATCTGTAAATTTTCCAAATCTTCTTTGGTATAAGCTGACGCTAATAATTCCAACCAGAACTGCAAACCAAAGTGTTACAGCTCGAATAATAAAAGTTGATGCAACTGCAACTTCTTTAGAATAAGATTTTTGAATAAGCATGTATGTCAATGATCCTTCTGTAAGTCCTAAACCACCGGGAAGCATAGAAATTGCCCCAACGATCGTAGCAAATGTGTAGCTAAATGATGCCCAGAGGTAACTTAATTCCATATCAAAATTAGTAAGAATAAGATGATATCCCAAACATTCGAATGACCATGATACTAAACTCAACATCGTCATATAAAATATGGGAGTAGGGCGAAGTAATAAGTATGAACTCTCATAAGCCGCTTGAATATGAAGAAAATATTTTCTTAAAAATTTTATCTTTTCGAACTGATTAATTACTGGAAGTGCTAGATTTTTATTGCTAACAATAATAACAACAATAAAAAAGAATAATCCAACACCGAGGACTATATTTCGACCATAATCATAAACATAAGCACCAACTAAGGCAATCATCACTAAAGAAATAAAATCAGTTATTCTTTCGGCAAAAATAATTGGGGCAGTTCGACTAATTGGTATTCCGGAAATTTGCTTAACAAGATATGCTTTGAGTAATTCGCCCATTTTACCTGGAGTTATACTCATTATTAATCCCGACATAAAAATAGAGAATGAATCTACTCTTTTAATATTCACATCTAGTACCGATAGGTAATAATCCCATTTGAAAAATCTTGAGATATAATTAAGAAAAGATAAAATTAAAACAAGCGGAAGAAGCCACCAACTAAAAACCGAAAGTACTCTGGATAGATTTGTAAAATCAGCATAAATTGTAAATGATAAATAAAGAATCCCAGCAAGAACTAATGAAATCAGGATTCTTTTTTTAATCTGATTTAACAAATTACAATATCCTTAGTAATGAAGTGTACAATTTGGCAAGTGGAAGTCCAACTACATTATAATAGCATCCATTTATTTTTTCAATGAATACAGCACCAAAATCATCTTGAATCCCATAAGCACCAGCTTTATCCATCGGACTACCCGTAGAAATGTAATCATCAATTTCAATTTCACTAAGCCTTCTGAAGGTAACAAAAGTTTTTTCAAAATTTGTTACAACTTTATTGTTTACAGAATTATAAATTGCAAAGCCCGTATAAACACAATGAGTTTTACCACTTAGTTTTTTTAGAATTCGTTTCGCATCAAGTTTATTTTTAGGTTTGCCAAGAACGTAATTATCAACTACCACGATTGTATCTGCAGTAATGATAATTCCATTCTTAATCTTCAATAAAGCCCTATTCAATTTCTCAATAGATAATCGCTTAACCAAAAAAGCAGGATCTTCGCCATTACGCATTTTCTCATGGAAATGAAGATCAACACATTTAAATTTTAAATTAAGTTGTTTAAGTAATTTTTTTCTTCTTGGAGATTTTGATGCAAGATAAATGGGAATTTTGGTTTCAATCATAACTTCATTAATAATTAACTTTAAAAATTAAAAAAATGAAGTTTATGCTGAATTTTCTGAAATGAAGTAATACTTGAAAAACATCAGAAAGAACTAACGGAACATCGCTTTTATGCTACCCCAAGTCCGTTTAACACCCGAAATACTTGGAGAAACTGAAATCTCTGAGGAGTATGAAATTTTTTGATCCAGATCAACTATTCGTAATCTATAAGTAAAAATATAGCTGCTTGATTTGTAAACAGATTCATCAATGTAACTATAAAATGAATTATTACCTTTGGCGGGAATTGTGGTCAGGTCTATATAAGAAGATTGCTGTGTTTTCCTCTCGATTACAAAATTTTTAAGATTTGATTCTTCGGCTGTTTTCCACTCAAGTTTAACATTCTCGCCATCTGCTCTTGCATGAAAATATTCGATGAACGCTCCTGCCAAAGAAGTCCCAATAATTGATAAGATAAGTAAAAGTTGGAAAACGGTCTTTTTCATAGTGAAAATATATTTTGTGTTTTGCTGAAAGTCAAGCTCATATTAAAAATATTTTAAAATTTAATCTCTTAGCCAACCTAAACGAAAACTTATTAAATTTAGTATACAGATAAAAATTGATGGAAAACTGGAAAAGAAATCTCATTATTGTTTGGATTTGCCAATTCGTTGCAATGATCGGCATGAGTGCAATTGTTCCCTTCTTACCATTATTTGTTCGTGAATTAGGAATAACCAATCTCGAAGAAACAGCATACTGGAGCGGATTAGTTTTCGCAGGACCATTTTTTATTTCATTTTTTCTTGCACCTGTGTGGGGAAACCTCGGCGATAGATATGGAAGAAAGATGATGACTGTACGTGCTGTTTTAGGATTGGCATTAGCTCAAGTGTTAGTTGGATTTTCACAAAATGTAACGCACCTTTTTCTTGCAAGATTAGTTCAGGGCTTACTTAGCGGATTTCTTCCTGCTGCAATGGCATTGGTTGCAACAAATACTCCTAAAGAAAAAACCGGTTATGCGCTGGGGTTACTACAATCTGCAACGGCGGGTGGAACTGTATTAGGTCCACTGCTTGGTGGATTGCTTTCTGATCTCTTTGGCTTCAGAAGTGTATTTTTTATTGTAGCTGGATTGTTAGTCATAACCGGAATTGCTGTTATCATTTTTGTTCATGAAGAAAAAGCATCAATTGAAAAAAGTAAATATACATTCATTGATAACTGGAAATACCTTTTGGGGAACTCCAAGCTCCTATACCCAGCAATAATGATAATGTTGACTTCTTTTGGTATTTCCTATATTCGACCAACCTTTGTTTTGTTCATCGAAACATTTTCAATCTCAAACAAATTTCTCCCGACAATTACCGGAGCTTTATACAGTATTGTTGGTATATTTTCTATTATATCTGCTGCATGGTGGGGACGCAGAGTTGAGAAGACAGGTATAACTCAAAATGTTATTTATGCTTCACTTATAACAGGAGTAATGTATGCTGCACATTCAGTGGTTTACAATGTTTACCTGCTAATTCCTATTAGGATTTTACTCGGATTCGGTTACGGAGCATTATCACCACTTCTATTTACTGCCATCAGCAATAATGTAGATGTTGAAAGGAAAGGTGGAGTTTTAGGTGTTGGTGCAAGTTTCCAAATTTTGGGAAACATGATTGGTCCAGTATTAGGAGGTTTTAGTGCAGGATATTTGGGATTTAGAATTTCTTTCGCAATCACATCATTCTTTTTTTTAATGATAACGCTTATTTCTATTCTAAAAATTAAGGAGTGAATACTAACATCATCATTCGACTTAAATTCAAAGTCATTATTCTGATATAAAGTTTAATAACCAACTAGATGTGATACGAAACTCAATAAAAATTTAATTTGCTAAAACCGTTGACAATGGTAAAAAAAATTCAAAAATTGATTTAACAATTAAAATAACTTTTGGAGGAAACTATGAAATTATTCTATACTTTTTTAGTTCTCGCTTTTTCTCTCTCTTTTTTAATTCCCTCTACTATTTCACATTCACAAACTTTTAATGGTCAATGGAGCTGTCTTTATAGAACGCTAGATGATCAACCTAATTCAACGGGCTATAATAATCCATCAGTAGGTGCTATTAAGGAGAATACTTTTGTTGCTCTAGTAACGAGGTTAACGAATAATACTTGTTATCTTGTTGGTTATACCAACGCAGATTCACTTAATGGCAGAATGGGAAATTATCCCTATGCCCCCGCCGGCTATAGACAACCATGGACAAGTGGGTTTGACCAAGTCGAAATGCGGTATGCAGAAGATATTGAAACGACAAGAGACTCATTTGTTTATGTTGCAAATAATGATGTATCCAGCAACATACTTGTTTTCAGAATGTCTGCAGATTCAGTGATCTCAACTGACTACCGAATGGCTACTGAGCAAGATTCTCTATGGGCAATTGATGTTGATGGAAACGGTTACGTTTATGTTTCATCAATAAAAGATACAGCTACTACTCCGAGCCAAATCTTAGTTTATAAAGGTATTACTGCAGATCCTAGTGGATGGGGTGTAGATCATAATACAGCGCCAATAACAACTGTAACTTTACCGCAAGCAGGTGAAGTTCGTGGTGTCACCGTAAATGCAGCAGGTACAGTATTGTATGCTTCAATCTATGGTAAAGATAAAATTTATTGTTATACAGGTAGCCCCACTACAGGTTACACATTGTACAACGGCTTCAACTTTACTTTAACTGATGCACCGATTCCACAATCAGGTTTACCGTTAAATGTTGGACCATGGGGTTTAAACTTTATGAATTCAAAGAATGTGCTTTTCGTAGCATGTGCAGCAAGTTATATCACTGGTTCTCTGAGCGCTGATGGATATGAATACAGCAGAATATATGCTCTGAATCCAAACACAGGAGTAATACTTGATACTATAGATATTGCCTATTGGAATTTTTCTCACACCGGCAGTTATACAAATTATACTCCAGGTAATGTTCCTGGTTATGCCTCCTGCTACAATATTGATTATGATGAAAACTTTAATCTCTACGACGTTTCAAATTATGCATGGACAATTAACAAGTGGCAATTCTCGGGAACAATACCTACAATCCCCTTAACTATCGTTGGAATTGATAAAGACGAAAATACAATTCCCAATCAATTTAGCTTAGAACAAAATTATCCGAATCCATTTAATCCATCGACAACAATTGAATTCTCATTGCCGCAGGATGCTCAAATTTCATTAAGCATATATTCGGTTACCGGTGAACTTGTTACGACCCTGATTAACAATGTTGATTTTTCAAAAGGAAATTACAAACTGACGTTTGACGCTACAAAGTTATCTTCAGGGAACTACATTTATGTTCTTACAAATAATAATTTGAAATTATCTCGAAAAATGACTTTAATTAAATAATTTCTAAAAATCAATTCGGAGGTTACTATGAAGTTCAGAAATCTTTTACTTATTGCTCTTTGCATTTCTCCATTTGCATTTGGACAATTATTCACTCGAGTTGGAACACTTCCTCTTCCAGCACCGGAAAACGCTGGCTTTGGAAATATGATCGCTGGTTATGATTTTGACGGTGACGGTAAAAGGGAAATTTATCTTCCTAATGATAACTGGGCAGATGCCGGTCAAGAATTAATCCCTACCATTTATAAATACGAATATGATGGTGCAACAGGGTTTAACATGGTTTGGAAAGCGACAACCGCGCCCGGATTAGTTTTGCAAAATACCTGGCCAGCATTAATTGATGCAGATCTGGATAATGATGGAAGGAAAGAAATAGTTTGGGGACCTATCAATTATTCTCCATATCCGTCTAATACTCCTCGTATATTTGTTTATGAATATCCTGGTGATGGATCAAATAACTTGGGTGTGCCCGATTTAGCTAATCCAGGCAATTGGCTTCCTAATGCAAAGTGGGCAATTGATACTGCTGCGGGTGTAAATTTACGACCATTCCGTTGGATCGTCGGCGATCCAGATGGTGATGGAAAACAGGAATTAATGTTTAGCACGCGTGCCGGTAACTATGCTTTTGGTGTTGTTTCAGTAAATACTGTTCCAAATGCTGGCGGCGGTACAGAAACATGGACATTGGAATATTCCGGTGGTCCAGCTGCAAGTGTAGCTTACGACATTGCATTTCCTGGAAATAAAGTAGTGTATGTTTTTCTTTCGAATGGAAATGTGTTACCATTTAAATACGCCAGTGGTTCATGGAGTGCATTACCAGCACAGGTAGGACTCGTTCCTGGTGGTTCATGGAATTCTTCTTGTGTAGTTGACATTAATAATGATGGAACCAAGGAAATTGTTATTGCTGGTAATGGAAGCACCGCAAGACAGATCTTTCTACTACGTCAACAAGGTGATACTTTAGTTTCTTCTACTATTGGCGATTTTGGCACATTAGCAGGAATCGGTGGAAGACTTTATGGCGGTTCCGCAGGTGACATTGATCTCGACGGCAAATTAGATTTTGTGTTCGGTTCAAGAGATGCTAACCCAAATAATGCTTCTATATTCAGATTAAAATATTTGGGCGGTGATATCACTCAATCTGCAAGTTATGCAACATCAGTTATTGATTATGGATATATTACACCTATCGGAGGTACGGGAAGATGGATGCATGTTGCAGTTGCTAATGTTGATGGTGATCCAAGGGCTGAAGTGTTATACGGAGAAGGTACTGGCGAACAAGCTCCTATTGTAATCATTGATAGCGAAGGGCAATTACCTGTTGAACTAAAATCATTTTCAGCTTCGATTACCAATGGATTTGTTGATCTAAATTGGTCAACTGCAACCGAAACTAACAACAGAGGTTTTGAGATCCAAAGAAAAGCTGCTGGAAGTGATTTTGTTACGATAGGATTTGTACAAGGTAAAGGTACAACAACTCAGTCTCAAAATTATTCCTTTGTTGATAATAATGTTCAAACTGGAACATACAGCTATCGTTTGAAACAAATGGATTATGACGGAAGAAATTCCTATTCTGACATTGTTGAAGTTACAATGAACCCGAATGAATTTAGTCTTGCTCAAAATTACCCAAATCCATTTAACCCAAGCACAGTAATTAATTTCACGCTTGCTCAAGAATCAAATGTTAATTTGAAGGTATTTAATTTGCTTGGGCAGGAAATTGCTTCACTTATTTCCAATGAAATAATGAATGCAGGAAGTTATTCCTACAAATTCGATGCTTCTTCAATCGCAAGTGGAACATACATTTATAGAATCGAAGCTGGTAATTTTATTCAAACCAAGAAAATGACTTTGACGAAATAAGCGAAATTCACTATCTAACAAACAAAACAAAAAAAGCCGAACTGGAAATGTTCGGCTTTTTTGTCTAACAACACTTGTTTTTTAATCGAGCATTTGATAACTTGAAATAAGTTAATTTCATTCCATCATCTTGGGTAGATTTTCACTTTTTCTTTGTTCACTAGGGGCTACCAACTTTTAGGTGGGTGCAATATTCCCTTTTTTAGTTACAAAGCATGTCATCATATGTTTTTTACTACTAAAAAAATGAACTTAAAAAAAGGAATATGGAAAAATCGATTTGTGTTATCCATTTCTAATTACATTCTTACATTTCTTACAATTACCCGCTATTTCAGTTATACAAATATCTTTTTAAAAACTCAAAAGGAGTTCTATTATGAAAAAGCTTTTGGTACTTTTTCTTTTCTTCTTTACTGCGGGAATAAGTCTAGCACAAATAAGTGGAGGCAGCTATTCAATTCCCGGTACTCCAGGTACTGCTTTTGCAACCATCAAAGGCACAGTAGATTCTCTAAATGCTGTTGGAATCTCAGGCAGTGTCATATTTAATGTAGCTGCTGGATACACTGAAAGCATTACAGCGCCTATAACAATTACAGCAACAGGCACATCTTCAAACACTATTACTTTTCAAAAAAGTGGTGGAGGTGCTAATCCAAAAATTACTAGAACCGACGGAGGCACAATCTCAAACACAACCTTTGCAGCACACAACGATGCCATTATTCAGATGAATGGGACAGACTATATAACATTCGATGCCATTGATTTAGCGGCATCAAATCAGGGTGTAGAGTTTGGCTATTATACATTCAAAACTGCAACTAATGGAAGCCAAAACGTGACTATAAAGAATTGTGTGATTACAATGACTAAAGGTACCAGCGGTTTAGTAATGGGTATTTACATAAGCAATGGACCAACAACAACAGCAACTGGCGTAACAGTAACATCAGAACCTGGTAGGAATAAAAATATTACCATTATTTCTAATACAATTCAAAATGTTCATGCTGGAATCTATTGTCGAGGATCTAGTGCATCTAATTTTTATGACAGCTTATTTGTTATTGGTCAAGCAAGTGCGGGAAACTTAATACAAAATTTTGGTGGTGGTTCTGCTACCACGACTTACGGTGTTTATTTTATATATGTAGTAGATCCTTCAGTTAGTTTCAACAATATCAACAATGCAGGCGGCGGGGGTTCCTCTCATGGATCAACTTTATACGGCATTTTTTACTCAACTGTAAAAGGCAATGTGGTTGGTAATGATAACGAGTTTACCTTAGCCAACAGCTCTGCATCTTCTTCCACATATTACATATATAATAGCAATGATATAACCTCAAACACGTTTAACAATAATAAATTTGGTGCTGGAACAATATCATCAACAGGGACTGTTTATTTAATCTATGCCAGCAGTGCGACAAATTCAGTAACAGTTTCGGGTAACTCGACAACCGGAACAATTACAAGAACAGGTGCAAGCGGAAGTTTTTATTGTTATTACAATAGTGGTGGTGGACCAACAGGTGGGACAGAAACATTAACAAATAATACTTTTTCCGACATTAGCGTTTCTGGTACATCATCCCTTTATGGATTATATTCGAGCACGGCAGTAGCACAAAACAGAGTTGCAAACAACAATGTCATTTCAAATTTTACCGGCGGAACCGGAAGTACATACGGTATGTATATGGCAAGTTCAGGAACTAACCAAATTAATGATAACAATGTTTACGGTTTTTCTGCGGGCGGTACAATCTATGGAATATATTTCTCAGGGACAACGCCAAGTGTTTACAATAATAATGTTTACAATCTAACTACATCTGGTTCACTTTTTTATGGAATTTATGATGCAGGTACAGGAACAACTAATTGTTATAAAAACCGCGTGTATAATCTAACTGGGAATAATGCAACCCAAACCCTTTATGGTTTTTATATTACAACTGGGACAGCAAATTATGTTTACAACAATTTTGTTTCAGATCTAAAAGCTCCAAATTCAACCAACTCAACGTCTTTTTCAGGAATGCATGTTACAGGAGGAACTTATGTGGGACTTTATTACAATACGATATATCTGAGTGAAAAAAATAACTCAAGTACAACATTCGGAAGTTCGGGAATTTATGCGGGAAATACGACGCCCACAACCCTCGATTTTAGGAATAATATTGTAGTTAATTCTTCCAATTCGGGGAATGGAACTTTGGCTGCAAGAACGGTTGCATTTAGGAAAGGTGGGACAACATATACAAACTATACTTCGGGTTCATCAAATAATAACGACTATTATGTCGATGGAGGGTTATCTGCAAAATCAATCTTCTTTGATGGTACCAATGGTGATTCGACTATCACGGATTTTAAGACACGCATGAATCCAGTAGACGGTGCATCTTTTTCTGAAAATCCACCGTTTAAAAATGCATCAACTCCACCCTACAATTTGCACATAGATACTACCTTTGCAACTCAAGTGGAATCAGGTGGTGCCCCAGTTACATCACCATTAGCTATTTCTGATGACTATGATGGTAACGTAAGAAATGGAGCATCTCCAGATGTTGGAGCAGATGAATTTGACGGAATTGGAGCGGATTTAACTCCGCCAACCTTTGCATACGATCAATTGTTAAATACTAGTTTAACTACAGCGCGAACATTAGTCGCCACAATAACAGATGGAACCGGTGTTCCGACCTCTGGTGCTGGTATGCCGAGACTTTATTGGCAAATAAATTACAGCGGTTCCTACAGTTCGGTATCTCCTTCATATTTAGGAAGTAACCAATACCAATATTCTTTTGGATCGGGGGTAACACTTGGTGATACAGTTTATTATTACCTTGTTGCAAGGGATACAGCTGGTACGCCAAATATAGGTTCATCGCCTTCTGGTGCAAGCGGTTTTACATATGATCCGCCTGCTGCATCAACTCCTCCATCTTCGCCTAACTATTATGTAATTGTAAACGGTTTCAGTGGTAATTATAATGTCGGAAGTGGACAAACTTATACTACTTTAACTGATACAACCGGAATCTTCAGGGCAATAAACAATGGAGCGGTAGCTGGGAATATTACTATTACAATTGTAAGCAATATAACCGAACCTGGTTTGGTTGCGCTTAATCAAACAAATGATGATGGCGGTGGAACTTATACTATCACAATTAAACCCGATGGAACTACTGAAAGGGTACTCTCAGGTGATGTTGCAACGACAATGATAATTTTAAATGGAGCAGATAGAGTGAGTTTTGATGGTCGTTTCGGTGGTATAGGTAGATACCTAAGGTTTAGAAATATTAATACCTCAGATCCGACATTCAGAATTCAAAACGGTGCGACAAATAATACTATTCGAAATTGCTACATTGAAGGTGCTGCTACTTCAACAGCTGATGGAGTAATTAATTTCGGTGCAGGTGATAACACTAATAATATCATATTGCAATGTGATATTAGAGATCGCAGTGATGCTGCCGGAAGACCTTATGTTGGAATTTACTTCGGCAACATTGCTAATGACGGTAATAAAATCATGAACTGCAACGTTTATGATTTTAATCAATATGGCATTTATTTATCTACTACAACAAATACGTTAATTGATTCATGTAACTTATATATGAATATTGCAGGTTCTACAACTGCTTATGGAATTTACTTAGTAAATGCGGTAGGGACTAGAATTGTTAAAAATAAAATTTCTGGTTTAACTGGCGGTTCCTCCTCATCAGTAAATGGAATCTATTATTCCGGTTCAACCAGCCGACCCGTGACATGCTGGATTGAGAACAATTCGATTTCTATATCACCTACTACGACAGGAAGTGTAGCAGGCATCCAATATATTGGCAGTTCGAGTAATTCAGTTTATATCAATTATAATTCTGTATATGTTGGAGGTACTGCAACCTCTGGAACAAGCTATGGTATCTGGATTAATGATGTTGCTACTGATTACTGGCAGTACGATAATGTTGTACATAATGCTCGCTCAGGAGGCAGTGGTAAACATTATGGTGTTTATTATGATGGATCTGCAATTACTAACTTAAATATGAATTATAATGATTACTATGCAAGTGGTACAAGTGGATACCTTGGTTTTTGGACATCTGATTGGTCAACTATTGGAGATTGGAAAACTGCATCGAACAAGGATTCTAACTCTCTTGGTTCTGATCCTCTATTCAATACTTCAACCAACTTACAACCTCAAACCGGTTCACCAGTGCTTGGTGCAGGTGTGCCAATTGCAGGCATAACCACCGATATAACCAATGCAGCAAGAAGCGGTTCCACTCCTTCAATGGGTGCCTGGGAAGGCGGTGGCGATTTTGTTGGACCTAACATCACATATGCAGCTTTAACTAACACATCCTCCACTTCGAATAGAACGCTATCCTCTGTAACAATTACAGATGCAACTGGAGTTGATTGGGTGAATTTGCCAAGAATTTACTTTAAGAAATCAACTGATGCAAATGTGTTCGGTGGTAACACAAGCACCGATAACGGTTGGAAGTGGACTACTGCAAATGTAGGTTCTTCTCCAACTAATTTTACAATTAATTATTCAATCATTAATGGTGGATCCGTATCTGTTGGAGATTATATCCAGTACTTTGTTGTTGCACAAGATGTTAGTGTTAACGTGAGCGCTAATCCTTCATCTGGTTTTGTTGGAACGAGTGTAAGTTCTGTAAGCTCGGCACCAACAACACCTAACCAATACAAAATTGTTGGAGCTCCGCTTTCTGGAGATTATAATATTATAGTTCCTCCATTGAAAGAATTTAACCAGAAGTTCAACAGAAACGTTGTCTTAGAAAAACGTACACGTAAGGTAATGCGCGAAGTTTCCGTTGTAGAGGAAGTGTCCATTAATCCATCAACGCATAAAGACCAGACAAGTACAAATTTAGGGACAAAGAATAAATCAATTGAGAATTCTGACACTCCTCAACAGGCTGATTTAGAACCTGAGACGAATATTGTTTCTTCAAACAAGAAGGTCTATACGGCGAGTGATGGATCATTAGCCGGTGTTGATGTTGCAGAAGGTAATGATTCCGAACCCAAGACAAAAGTTGTTGTTCGATATGAAAAAATCGAGATGGATGAAGAGTACTATGTATTTAGTGAAAATGGAATTGAAGTGGATTGGAGAACTATTGTGGCTGGTTTGGAAGGGTTTACAGAAACTACATATCCATCAATTCAAGCTGCAGTCACTGATTTAAATGAAAGAGGCATAAGTGGTGCAGTACGATTCTTATTAGGATCCACTTCTTATACAGAAACATTTCCAATTGTTATAACCGAAGTAACTGGTGCGAGTGGAACCAATACTGTAACATTTAAACCCGATGCAACAATCACAACTTCTGTTTCGGGTACACCAGCGGCAACTGCAATGTTCCACTTGAATGGCGCCGATTATATTATTTTTGATGGATCAAACGTTGTTTCAGGTACATCTCGTAACTGGACTTTGACAAATTCAAGTGCCAGCATACCGATATTCAGACTCGAAAACGATGCCACAAATAACGTAATCAAGAATTTAATATTAGAATCTCAAAATACAAGTTCAACAAGCGGTGCGATTGTTTTATTAAGCACAACTGGTGCATCTGGTAATTCTAATGATTCAATCTACAACAACAAGATCAAGGATTATGGAACCCCTTACTACACCGCCATATATTCTGCTGGTAATACATCAGCCCGCAATGCCAATAACTCTATTCTTAATAATGAAATTACAAATTTCACAAATTACGGAGTTTATGTTACAAGCACCGGTAACGGCTCGAATTGGACTATTTCTGATAATCACTTTTATAACTCGTTAACTCCGTCATCCTCCCAGTATTCAATTTACTTAGCGCCTGGTATTTTTGCGGGAGGTGCTGGTGGACATACAATATATAAAAACTTTATTGGAGGAAGCGCTTCAAATTGCGGAGGAACAGCTTGGACTAACAGTGGGGCTGTAACTTTTGCGGGAATTTATGCTTCTATAGATACGATAACATCATCCACAATTTCAGACAATACAATTCAAAACATAAGTATGACGAGCACCAGCTCTTCACCATTTACCGGAATCAATCTTGTAGGCGGCCGGGCGACTATTAGTGGTAATATTGTAGGTCATTCATCAACTGCTAATAGTATTCAAGTAGCAGGGAGTTCCACAACACATGGTATCCGTACCGCAAGCACATCTTATACGACTCCTATAGTAATTACAAATAATACAGTTGCAAATATGACTGCAAGCGGAACAGGAACAGGTGTAAAAGTACGCGGTATTATGATAGACGGTACTAATATATACTGTCATGTTACGAATAATACAATTAATAATCTATCGTCGGCAAGTTCAGGAACAGGTATAGCTGCTGGGAGCCCTATTGCTGTCGGTATTTATTCTTGGACCGGTGCAAGCAATTTCATGGAAGTTGGTGTAGTGATATCTGGGAATACAATTCACACTATCCAGGGCACTAATACAGGCGCCTATGCATCAGTGGTAGCCGGTATAACAGCAACTAACTATACCGGGACAACAAATAAAAATAAAATTTATGATATTGTAAATTTATCAACTGGAAGTGACGCTACTTTACCACCAATAGCTGCAGGTATCTTTTATCGCTTCTGCGCAGATTCTGCAAATGCAATAGATAATTTTATTTCTCTTGGAAGTGGGCAAACAAACGGCAATATGTTTGTAGGTATAATTCAAGTTGTCGGAGATGCTGGAAATCGTCTTTACACATATTACAACTCCGTAAGATTGTCAGGTACAGTAACAAGCGGCGGGTTAAGAACGGCAGCATTTCAACGGGGCAGCAATGCTACTACCGATACTGTTAAAACACAGATGTTTATTAAGAACAACATTTTCGATAATGCACGTTCAGGAGGATCTGCGGGTCATTATGCTATCGCAAATCAATTTAATTTAGGTGGTGCGATAGGATGGAGCAGCACAGCAAGCAACTATAATATTCTCAACAGTTCATCGGCAAGTACTGTTGGTTTGTGGGGCACACTTGATCGAACATTCACCGAATGGAAATCTTCGAGCGGTGGTGATGGATACAGTCAATCAGGAATAACGGTCAACTACTCTGATATAGCAAATGGCAATTTACACCTAAGCGGCGGTTCAATTGGCGATGGTAATCTTGCTTGTTCTCCAATTACTGGAATAACAACTGACATAGATGGTGATGCTCGCAATGCTTACTGGCCATATATGGGAGCTGATGAAATAGTTGCTTCTCCTCTTTCACTTAAGCTGACACTTAAAGCTCTGATACAAGGAATATATGCTAACAGTGGTAATGAGGATACTCTTGTTGTGTATCTTACTAAACCTACTTCGCCATATACGAAATATATTCCTGTTAAGGGATTAACTTCATCAACTGGTGTTGATTTTTATATGCCTAAAACCAATAACGAGACAAGTTACTACATTGCAATTAAGAACCGTAACTCACTCGAAACATGGAGTGCATCAACTGTTGCAACTGCCTCATTCCCATTAACTTTTGATATGACCTCTGCACAAGCGCAAGCATTTGGAGGAAATACAATTAATGTTAGCGGTAAATGGTGTATTTACAATGGAGATGTTGTTGTTGACGAATTCATTGATGGTTCTGATGTTTCCGCTTGTTTCAATGATGGCAACCTAGGTGCCAGTGGTTATGTTATTACCGATCTAACGGGAGATGACTTCGTTGACGGTACAGATGTATCGCTTGCTTTTAACAACAGCAACCTTGGTGTTGGTGCCTTTTATCCTACAAAAAAATCTTTGCCTACAAAGGTTCAAAAAATAGATAAACAGGATACCATACAACAATAAACGATAGTTCATTAAGGGCTGCCTGAGAATTTGGGCAGCCCTTTTTTTATTCTGCCATTTTCCTCTGAGATTTTTAAATTGCTATAAATAATAATCTATAAGGAACTACGAAACGAGATAAACAATACAAATCTCAGAAGGATTCCTTATGACGGAAATAAACATTTCACCTCCCATTGAAATCGAGATCGAATTGATAGTCTTCAGGAACAATACCTACAATCCCCTTAGCCATTGTTGGAATCAATAAAAATGAAAATGCTTTTCCTACACAATTTAGCTTAGAACAAAATTATCCAAATCCATTTAACCCAAGTACAGTAATTAATTTCACACTTTCGCAAGAATCAAATGTTAATTTGAAGGTATTTAATTTACTCGGGCAAGAAGTTGCTTCACTCATTTCTAATGAAATAATGAATGCAGGAAGTTATTCCTACAAATTCGATGCTTCTTCAATCGCAAGTGGAACATACATTTATAGAATCGAAGCTGGTAATTTTATTCAAACCAAGAAAATGACTTTGGCAAAATAAGCCGAAATTACCTATCTAAACAAAAACTACAGAGAACTCGCTCATTACTACAAAAAGTGCGCTTTCTTTTATATCGCGTTACAACTTTGAATTCTTCAGTTGTCTCATTTTTTATCACAATCGTAGAGAAGCTTAAGTTTTTTTTGATTTTGCTAAAAACCGCTTGCAATTTACATTTGTGTTATTTAGTTTCGATGCGGGATTCACATTTCTTCTTTTTGAGGGCTCTTTATTTTGGTTGTATTAATAATTCTTGCTATAATTTTTATTTAATTGCTTTCAAAATTTAAAAATTTTTGGAGTGCTAAATTATAGAATATGATCTTTACTGCTGCTTCTAAATCTATATTGCTTGAGAGAGTAATTGCAAGTAAATCATCTTTTGTACCCTCCGCAATTGCTACGGCAATTTTCTCTGACAATAGTAATTATATAACTACTTTAATAAACCTTATTTATTAACTATCAAGGGAGCTACTTTATGAAAAAGCTGCTTTTACTTATTCTTATTGGTTTGGTATCAATGCCAATTTCTGCGCAATACCTTACCGAAGACTTTGAGACTGGTTGGACGGGCACACCATCTGCACCATCCGGTTGGACTCAAACAAGAATTCGTGCTATAAACCATGCTACTGCAGAAAAAGATTGGTTGCAAAATACATGGACAGGTTCTGCATGGTCTGTTTCTAGTTCTGGAACAAATCCTTCCACAGGTGCTTATTCAGGTACTGGAGTGGCTTGGATTGATGATTATAACTATATGAGTTCATCAACTCCGCAAGCATCTAGTCGACTGGAATCTCCAGTTGTTAATCTCTCCGGTTCTACTAGTCCGTATTTAAGATTTTGGTATTTTAATAACCAGGGAGTTGGGGTCAATTTAAATTTAAGAGTGATGGTATCAAGTAACAGTGGAACGACATGGGATGTTTTAACACCCATAGTTAATGGTTTTACTGTTACAGCTTCAACTTGGAATCGGATAAGTGTTGCTATACCCGCCCCTTATCGCACAGCAAATTTTAAATTTGCTTTTGAAATTACGAATAGATACGGTACCAACAATCCATTTATTGATTTGGTTACCGTTGAAGAGTTCACTCCTACAACAATTACTTCTACTGCAACAGGCGATTGGAACGCTGGTGCAACATGGGTGGGTGGTGTTGTTCCAACTGCTGACAACAATGTTGTTATTGCTGCCGGTCATACTGTTACAATGCCAACTACAACTGGAATAATTGGTCGTTGTCAAAACTTAACAATAGATGCAACTGGTATTTTAAATCATAGTACTGGAACAGCTAATTTAATACATGCATACGGCACTATAACTGTGAATGGTACTCTTAATGCTTACAACGGCACAAGCGGAAGATTTATCTATTGCGGCGGCGACTTCACAATAAATTCTGGTGGAACAGCTAATTTTTCTGCCGGAACAACATCTCAATCAACAGGAACAACCGCAATTTCAACAGGTGCTGCCGGTATTGCCTTCCTAAACAATCAGAGCGCAAGCTTTACAAATGGCGGAACATTAACAAATAACTATATTCAAAATATTCTTCACTTAGGTCAAGGTAATTTTACTTATAATAACACTGTAAATTGTTACAGAACCTTTGGACTATATCTCGGCTCTGTTAATCCAAATAGTAATCTTACACTCGGGAATGCACCAAGTTCTGTTGCTCAAAGTGTGGAAAGAGCAAACGGTACATTTTCGAGTAATCCAACCTGGAATAATACAAATATAAGCTCCAGAAGCAATTATTATTATTCCCCCAATTGGGTACCTATTACACAAACAACTCTTTTAACTGGAAACGAAATTGAAAGTATTGCTGGTGTAAGAACAGTAAGCGGTACATTCTCAATGAATACTCATAACAATCTCCAACTTAACTATCCATTAACTGTTGGAACCGCTACAACTGGTTCGATGACGCTAACAAGAGGTATTATAATAACAGATGACACAAATTTATTAACAATAAACACATTTTTTGGCGGAGCAACTGGAACTGCACCAAGTACAGCTACACCTTCTACGACACATGGATCATATGTAGTTGGACCTGTGCAAATAAATTTCCCCGCATCAGGAACTACCACTAGAAACTTTCCACTTGGTGTTGGAACAGGATTTAATGGAAGCACACCTAATTCCAATGTCCTTAAATACATTGCAGTTGCATCAACTTCTGCTTGGACAGGGTCAGTTATTAAAGCAAGCATAGTTGGAGCACCAAGCGGAACGGTTAACAGTCCTCTAACAAATTTGTTTGGTATAAGAGCATATCGTTTACAATTAATCAGTGGAAGTGATTTGCCAGGTACTGCAACTGTTAGTATTAGAGGTAGAAATTCCACATTTGGTAATAGCGATAATCTCTATGGAGATATTGGAGAATTAAGAGTTGCACAATCTCCCAACTTGACTGGTGCCTGGACTGAACGCTCCGCAACAACCGGCAGCGGAGTTATTGCTAACAACACTGATTATGCAAGGACTACAGCAGTACCTGCACCAGGACCTATTGCGCCTTTAGCCACTTATGGAGAATATTTTGCCTTTGCAACAACTGCTACAGTAATTAATCCATCAGGTGTTACTGCAACTCCAATAAGTTCATCACAAATAGATGTTGCATTCACACCAAATATCTTCTCCAATAATGTTCTGATAGTTTGGAATGATTCATCAGTATTCACAGCTCCATCAGGACCTCCACCATCGGTTGGAAGTCCATTTGCGGGTGGAACTGTATTATATTACGGATTGACTTCACCGCAACCTCATTCATCATTAACTAGTGCAACACCATATTACTATAAAGCATTCTCATATGATGGAACCAATTATTCTACTGGTGTGCCAGTAAATGCTACAACATTTTGCGACGCAATCGCCACATTTCCACATACTCAGAGTTTTGGCGCTACATTCCCATCATGCTGGGCTTATTCAGAAGGTTCTGCTGGAGCCACATATCATTGGGCAACTACAACAGCCGATGGTACTCATGGAGTTTCAGGACCACAAGCAGGTACTCATTTTATGTTCCTATATGTTTATCTTGCAAACACAACCTATAATCCATATTATTTAACAAGCCCAGAATTTACATTGGATGCAACACCAAAGCAGGTTAAATATTATTACTACTTAGGTACTGATGGTTATAAACTTCCTAGTGACAGTACTTTAGCACTTCAAATTAGTACTAATAATGGCGTTAGTTGGACAAATATATTTGTGCATGATACGTCTAATTCAGTTTTTGCAACTAGTAACTCAACTTCCTTTTGGACTTTAAATACGGTTAACTTATCAGCCTATGCCAGCCAAACCGTTAAATTTAGGTTCAAAGCAAGGTCAAATTACGGTTCAAGTTTCTGTGATCAGGGAATTGATGAATTCGTTGTTGAAAATGTTCCGACCTATCCACCTCCAACAGCTCTAACCGCAACAGGTATCACAGATACTTCTGCGATTTTAAGTTGGACTCAGTCAGGAAGCCCTATATCATGGGATATTGAATATGGAGCGACACCATTTTCGCCAACCGGTACACCAACAAATACTGGGGTTACAAATCCATTTACTTTATCACCATTAAACGATGCTACAAATTACGCATATTATGTAAGGGCTAATTTCGGAAGTGGAAATTACAGTACATGGGCAGGACCATATAATTTTACGACCCTTTGCACTAGTGTTACTGCTTTCAATGAGAATTTTGACTTAGTAACTGCTCCAGTTTTGCCAAATTGCTGGAGTAAATACACCTCCCCCTCATGGAGCTTTCAAACTGTTCTAACATACACAACATCACCTAACAGTTCACCAAATAGTGTACAATTATATAGTTCTGGAGCAACTGCTTCATCAGATGCACCATTATTGATAACACCCCAAGTATCAAACTTGAGCTCTGGTGCCGTACATTTAAAATTTTATGCTAAAGGAGCAAGTACCAATTTATCCGTGATAGTTGGAACGATGACTAACCCTGCTAACAGTGCAACATTTACTGCATTCGATACAGTTACAGGTTTGAGTACTTCTTCCTGGACACAATTTTCAGTTGATTTTAGTTCGTACAGCGGTTCAGATACGTATTTAGCTTTCAAACATCCTTTAACAACAACATATTCTTATATCTATATAGATGATGTTGTCTGGGAACCGCTAACAGCGATGGTTTACGACTCATCAACTACAACACAAAACACTACTGATGTTGGTACAAACCAAACCAATCAACAGGTTATTGGAATTAAGATTTATACTTCTGGTTCCTTAACACCGTTAAGTGTTACCAATTTTAATCTCAATACAAACGGCACAACAAATGCAGCCGTTGATATAACTAATGCTAAATTATTTTATACCGGAACGAGCGGAACGTTTGCTGCAACCAGTCAGTTCGGCAGCACGGTTGCTTCTCCAAGCGGCGCCTTTGCAATTTCCGGTTCACAAACATTGGCAACCGGTACAAATTATTTCTGGCTGACATATGATATTCCTTCTGGCGCAACAGATGGAAACCTTGCTGATGCAGAGTGCAATCAAATATCTGTTGGCAGCAATTATGTTCCTACAATTCAAGCTCCAGCAGGTGCAAGAACAATAAAAGGGCCAATGTCTGGAACTTATAATGTTGGCTTAACACCGTTCAACAAAGCAACAGGCAAGAATCTTACTGTTCAAAAACTTACAAGAAAAACTGAACAGCCGATTTTTGAAAAAGTGAAAAATGAACAAATTATTAAATCCGACAATACAGCATTGTTGGAAGAACTGCCGTTCTCTTCTGAAAAACCATCTCGCACCGAAATGGTTGATGAAGACTATTATATCCTAATGGAAAATGGACAACCTTATTCTGGAGAATACTCAATCAGAATAAATGAGGAAGTTCAAAATCAAAATGGCGGTTCACAATTCACTGAAACTGAAGTTTTTTCAACCCTTACTGCAGCGATCTCTGCTCTGAATAATAGAGGTGTAAATGGACCCGTAACATTTGTATTAAAAGATACCAAATATTCAGCGTCCGAAACATTCCCGCTTACTATTAATCCTGTTACAGGCGGAAGTGCTACTAACACAGTTACGATTAAACCCTTCACTGGACTTACGGATACAATCATTGGTTCAGCTGCAAATTCAACAATATTTAACATTAATAGCAGTAATATTATTATTGATGGTTCAAATTCAGGCGGAACGACAAGAGATCTATTAATAAGCAATACAAGTACAACAGGACCAACTACGATTAATATTGGTTCCCCTGGAACGTCAGCAATTACAAATGTGATCATAAAGAATTGTATTGTGATTAATACTGTCTCCGCTTCTGCAATTGTTGTTGGAGATGGAGATACTTTGGGTGGTCCAGGTTACTTTAATGATATTACCATCCAAAATAACAGCATACAAAAAGCATACATTGGTATTTACAACAAAGCTGTACTCCAAAGCGGTAATGGAAGCGGGTTGAAAATATTAAGTAATGACTTAAGCACATCTGGCACAAATGCAATCGCATACATGGGTACTTACTTACAGGATATCACAGGTGCTGAAGTTTCAGGAAATACTTTTGCAAATTTCGAAACTGCAGGCGGTCAAAATGATAAGGGTATACATTTATACAATACGAATAATACCCTTATTGAAAAGAATAAAATCTATTCTTTAAAATATACAGGAACATCAGGTTATGCTGCTTATGGAATTTCGAATTACTTCCCTTCAGCTACTGTCTCGACTAACGTAATCAAGAATAATATGATCTCTGATCTTTCCGGCGATGGTGATGATTATACTGGATCCCTGCTCATCTATAATCCGATGGGTATTTTCTTGTATGGTACCCAGAGCGGAGCGAAAGTATATCATAACTCAATCTATCTTTCCGGAAATACACTTAATTATTCTGCTAATTCTATATCATGTGGTATTGTATTAGGCACTGGTACTTCTGCTGATATAAGAAATAACATCATTGTTAATAACCTTGGTTTATTATCTGCTACTGGTTATGGCAGTGCTGGAATTTTCTTACAATCTGCATCATCACAACTTGAGCAAGCTAATTTCAACGACATAGTTGTCGCACCAACTGGTTCTGGTGTAAAGAACCTTGGTCAAATTGCTACAACAGGTTATACCACACTTGCCGCATGGAAAACGGCAACTGGTAAAGAAGAGTCCTCTCAAAATACTTCAGTTACATTTACCAGTGCAACCGACTTACATTTAAGCGGTGGTTCTGTTGGAGATGGTAATTTGGCTTCGGCATATGTTGGAGTATCAACTGACTTTGATGGTGATGCTCGTAATGCTTATTGGCCATATATGGGAGCAGATGAAATTACTGGTTCACCTCTTGCTCTTCCTAAGCTTACATTGAAAGCTTTAATACAAGGTATTTATGCCAACAGCGGTAATGAGGATACTCTTGTTGTGTATCTTACTAAACCTACGTCGCCATATACCAAATATGTACCTGTAAAAGGATTAACATCTGCATCTGGTACAGATTTCTATTTCCCAAAGAGCAATAACGAGACAAGTTACTACATTGCAATTAAGAACCGTAACTCACTCGAAACATGGAGTGCATCAACTGTTGCAACTGCCTCATTCCCATTAACTTTTGATATGACCTCTGCACAAGCGCAAGCATTTGGAGGAAATACAATTAATGTTAGCGGTAAATGGTGTATTTACAATGGAGATGTTGTTGTTGACGAATTCATTGATGGTTCTGATGTTTCCGCTTGTTTCAATGATGGCAACCTAGGTGCCAGCGGTTATATTATTACCGATTTGAGCGGAGATGACTTCGTTGACGGTACGGATGTAGCTCTTGCATTCAACAACAGTAACCTTGGTGTTGGTGCCTTTTATCCTACAAAAAAATCTTTGCCTACAAAGATTCAAAAAATAGATAAACAGGATACCATACAACAATAAGCGATAGTTCATTAAGGGCTGCCCGAAAATTTGGGCAGCCCTTTTTTTATTAATCAGCATTTTTAATCAAGAAGCTGAAAAGTTATAATCTTTCTATAAATTGAATGTTTGCAGTATCACTTACTAAATTGAAAATCTATGTCACATCCTGAGAGTAATTTGAATATTCATTACTTTCCCCTATTGATATTTAAATAATCAATTTATAGTTTGACATATCAATTGAAACATTTCTTTCGTGAGGGTAAAAGTTAATATAATTAAATGCAATTGCAATGCAGAGGTCGGTAATTTTAAAAAATATTGATTTATCAATTAATCAACTTATTCATTCACACTTAATAAGAGGCACATTATGAAAAAAATCTTCTGTTTATTCGTTGTTGTCCTACTGATGATACCAAGTTTATCAGCACAAACAACAAAGCGAAATACCAATTCTGTTGGGAAAAAAGTGACTGAGGCAGAACTTGTCAGAGTACAAGATAATTCAGCCGATACACCAGTTAAATATTTTCCAGTAGTACGACATGGGAACACAATTGAAGCTCCGCTTTCAGGACCTTACACAATTGGTGTTGGTGGCAGCTATACAAAACTCAGCGATGCCGTCAATGCATTAGTATCACAAGGTGTATCAGGTCCGGTTACATTTAGTTTTACCGATGCTAACTATACGGATACCAGCTTAGTCATCAGTGCTTTTGCAGGACAAGGTTCAACTAATCCCGTTATTTTTCAATTAGCTGGAGGAAATCCAAGTGCAAAGATCTTTTTCACGGGCGGTATAACCACTCGTACTTGGGGTATCAGGTTTGATTCAACTCAATACGTCAGTTTTATCGGATCAACAACTGTCGGTACACGACCAATAACATTTGAAGTTGATACCACAGTCGGAAATCCAACCAGAAATGTTTTCCAGGTCATTCGTTCTAATAATATAAGACTTGAAGGACTAGAACTAATTGGACATAGAAGATATAGTGATGCTTCTGCAGGAAGTATTCTTTTTCAAACTTTCTTTACCGGAAGCACGGATAATAATAATGACATCGTATATACAAATCTTCTTCTTAAACGAGGTTCTACTTGTTTTAATATTGGCGGTATTTCAACTGTCATTCGAGATAATAATATTACTGTTTCTAACTGTGATTTTGGTAGCTCTAACTATATCGAAACATTTAGTTCCAGAGGTTTTTCACTATCATTCACTGACAATTTAACAATATACAAGAATGATATTCGACGTGGTAAAAATTTCCCTGCTGCTACTTCAGCCCCTGCTGGAATAATAGCTTTCGGAGGCATGAATAATTTTATTATTTCACATAATATGATACACGATCTCGAAAAGTATGGAACCACTGCAGGCGGTACTACAGGAATTCGTTTTCAAACAAATGGACCGGGTGTTTATACCAATGCAAAAATTTATAATAACATGATTTACGATCTTCGAAATCCTTCTGGTCTTCCATCTGCTGCTACTCAAGCTGTTGAGGGAATTGCCCTCTCTTCTACAAGTCCTAATCCATTTAATGTTGTAGAAGTTAATAATAATACAATTCATTTAACTGGTAATTTAAGCGCTAGCGCATCGGCATATTCTGCAGCTTTAATAACTAGTTCTACTCAAACAGCAGATACGGTTAAATTCTATAATAACATTGTATCGAATGAAATGTTATCCTCCCCGACACTTGGATACGGTGATTATCCACATGGTGATTTCATTCATGCATCAGGCAGCGGTGGTGTTGCTAATAGACGGTTAAAAGCTGACCGTAACTTATATTGGTATGCTTATGGAGATGGGGATCACTTTTTATCACTTTATTCGGGAGATACTTTAGCAGCTTGGCAGACAAATACTTTAGAAGATGCAAGTTCTATTGATCGAAGTGATCCATTTTTTATAAGTTCGACTAATCCTCATATTAATATAAATGCACTTTCACCTGTGGATGGGAGCGCTTCACCGGTTGCCTATATCACTGATGACATTGATTTGCAAGCCAGGTCACTAACTACTCCAGATATTGGAGCAGATGAGTACACTTATGTTGCACCATCAGTATTAAACCCGGCAAGTTTTTCAGCAGCAGCCGTTAGCATATCACAAATTGATCTGACGTTTACACCGAACGGCAGCAGCAATAATGTTGTTATAGTTTGGAATTTAACCGGTTCATTTTCAACCCCAAGTGGAACGCCGCCTTCAGTAGGCAGTGCTTTTGCTGGAGGCACATTATTATATAATGGTCTAACTTCTCCAAGAAATCACACTCCGCTATCATCAGGAGTGCAATATTTCTATAAAGCATTTTCTTATGATGGTGTTGGTAACTATTCAATTGGTGTAACAGATAATGCCACTACTTTGATGCATGATATAGGCGCATACTACATTGATGATGGTTCATTCCTTGAAAAAATGATTTCAAACGCTGAAACGAATCGTGAATTTTCTGTAAGCAGCGAATTAAAGAATATTATAAAAAGAAATCTTTCATTATCATTCAGTGGAATTGAAAATTTAGGTTCAGCAAAATCATCAGGAATATTCAAAACAATCACAGCTAATTATGGCGACTTTACTGAAAATACGTATCAGCTTGGCTGGAAAGTTGACGGCGTTGCACAAACAAACGTAAATAATTCTGATTCGCTTACCGTTGGTGATACAGATACATTAACACACACTTGGGGTTCTCCAACAACAGGTTTCCATACTGCACAATCATGGACTATCATGGCCGGTGATATTGATGCAGCTGATGATTCTTCTTATCTCGTAACTTTTGAAGTACCAACTGCAAATACGGTTTTCAGAGAGGGATTTGATGGAGCTGTATTCCCACCAACTGGCTGGTTAACTGTTAACGCTGATGGTGGCTCTTTTACTCCATGGTTCTGGGGAAGCCCTGCTAACCCAGTTGCTCCATTGGAGATGTATGGTTATGCTGGTAACAATTATCAACGTGCAAATGGTTATCACATTGATGATTGGTTAATTACTCCAAACACCGGAGGACTTAAAGGAACAGATGCAACACAAGATTCATTAGTGTTCTGGGTGAAATCTGTTAGTTCAATATATGCCGATTCAATTGAAATTAGGGTATCAACTACAGATACAGCACGTGCAAGCTTCACAACTCTTCTTGCTTACATCAATGTTCCTAAAACCGGATGGACAAGATTCGCATACGCATTACCAAATGCTGCAACCCGATATATCGCTTTCAGATATCTGCATTTTGATGGCGGTGCATTAGGAAACAGCTCTGACTTTTTTGGATTGGATTTAGTTGAAATTCAAAGACATACATCTAAGACTCTAAATTTAACTGCCCTTATAGAAGGATTTTATGATGGTTCGACAATGGTTCCAGATACAGTTACTGTTGAACTGCGTTCTTCATCTTCACCTTACACTTTGGTGGATCAAGCTAAAGTAGTGCTCAATTCTAGTGGTGCTGCTGCAGTTAATTTCTATGCTGCTGCAAACTCAGTTCCATATTACATTGCTGTAAAGCATCGTAATTCGTTACAAACTTGGAGCAATACAACTCCATCATTCAGCGGTGGAGTAATGGCATACAACTTCACAACAGCACAAACTCAAGCATACGGCAGTAACATGAAAAATGTAGGAGGTGAATGGTGTATTTACAATGGTGATGTAAATGGAGATGAATTCATTGATGGGTCTGATGTATCTGATTGTTTTAATGATGCTAACTTAGGTGCAAGCGGTTATATAGTTACAGATTTGACGGGAGACGACTTCGTAGATGGTACAGATGTATCTATAGCATTCAATAACAGCAATCTTGGTGTCGGTGCTTTTTATCCTTCGAAATAATTAATATTCTACAGGCTGTCAAAATATTTGACAGCCTTTTTTATTAATATTTCATAACTGTTTATTTAAAATCATTATACTTCATTTGATTGAATATTTTAATAAAGTTTTTCTTTCTATTGTATATTAACTCATCAATTCATAGTTTAACATAAGGAAAAACATTTCTTTCTGGGTTATGATTTTAAACCACTTTCTTTTAAACGATTTAGTTATAAATAGCTAAAAGGGAAATTATAATTACATTCACACAAACCACAATAATCAACAAAACAAATAAATAGGAGTAAAAGAAATGAGATTCACCCTCAGACTCGTTTACATTGTTGTTACAGCATTCATAATTATTGGCAGTTCATATGCTCAACCGAGGTATAGAATTACTGCCAATAATTTTACACAAACTGCTCCAAATCAATTCACATTTGAAATATTTATTTCAAAGACCGGCGGCACTAACGATAATTATAATAAAGGACAATTCACACTGACATATAATTCAGCTATACTTCCTGTCGGTGCAACATTATCGATGAAATATGATTCGTTATCATCTGAATTACCAGCTGCCAATCAGAGCACCAATTGTATAGCTTATACTGGCGGAGCTTCAGGATATGCACTATATATGACAGCACCGTTAGATAACCCCGGCTGCGTAATACCAGACTCACCAGTAGTTGCAAAGATTGGGAGGTATCGTGTTACTTGCAGTTTGCCATTTCTTGCAGATACTATAAAAGCAACATGGAGAATAGCAACACCAAACCCATTTACAAAAGTATGGTATTATAATGCTACCCCTCCTGGTTCATCAGTTCAGATAGCTAATAGCAATCTAAATTTTATAGTTAACGGAGGAAATTTAATAGTCCCGGTTGAATTAACACAATTTACTGCTATGAATGATAGCAGAAATATTGTTTTGAAATGGGAGACAAAAACTGAGTTAAACAGTTTAAAATATGAAATTGAAAGGTCGTTGCTCAATACCAGCACATCGACTAAATCTTGGAATAAGATAGGTGAAGTAAATGCATCTGGAACAACAACAACACCTAGAGAATACACATTTGTAGACAACAAACTACAAAGCGGTAAGTATTTGTATCGGTTAAAGATGGTTGATAATGATGGTACATTTGAGTACAGCAAAGAAGTGGAAGCAGAAGTATCCTTACCAAAGGAATATGCAATCAGTCAAAACTATCCGAATCCATTTAACCCGACAACAAGGATAGATTACCAGTTGCCATTTGATTCAAAGGTAACATTGGAGTTATATAGTATAACCGGAGAGAGAGTAGCAACATTGATTAACACAGAGATGAGTGCTGGATATTACACAACAGAAGTAAATGCGAGCGGAATAAACTTAGCATCTGGAGTGTATATATACAGAATGAGTGCCAACAATCAGAGTGGACAAAATTTTGTTCAAGTTAAGAAATTGATGCTTACGAAGTAATTGATCGTATAAATATGCATAAGGGTGGAAAGATATCCACCCTTTTTTATTTTAAACTTTACTTTTATACAATAATGTATTACATTAATAGTTGAGGGTATTCGGTATTACAATATTTTACCCATTTAATTAAAATATTTTACTAGGTTGGAAGCAGTTTCTTTTTTCATGGAAACTATTTATTCTCACCTTGTTAAGAGCACATTTCCCATCGGCTATAGCAGCAAAAATTGCCGCATACGCTTTTCTATAATTAATAACCAAACTAATAAAAATAGGAGGTCAACTTGAAAAAACTAATACAGTCTTTTCTTGCATTGGTTACAATTATTGTAACGATTTCAGATGTCTTACTGGCACAACCGAATTATAACTTTTCTTCATCAGCAGGTGCTTATATATCAATTGTTGGACAGCCAGGGACGTTGCCATTTAATTGGAGAGTAACTACTTCACCTAACGATGAAGATTTTACTTTCCCTCTAACAATTCAGGGCCCAAACGGCTTTCTAAATCCATTCCCGTACGATGGGGTACTATTCAAAGAGATACAAGTCTCTTGTAATGGTTTTTTGAAGTTCTGTAATTCACTTACTGGTGATACACTATCAACTTCAAAAACAACCGGTGCCACAAATAGATTAATGGCATTTACAAGAAATGTACTAGCACCGTTGTGGGATGATAATGCAGTAAATAACGCTGTCGTAGATATTGTTTATCAGTTTGCAGGTCCTCCCGGAAATCGCGTTTTAACAATCGAATGGAACAATGTAAAGTGGAGTTGGACTTCTGCAGTTGTGAGTGCTGGTTTCCAAATCAGACTTTACGAGAATAATAGTTGGATTGAATACCATTACGGAAATTTTCCAAATGCTCCGACGTCCGCTTCAGCTTCTGTAGGTATGAACGATGGAACACCAATATCCTCAACTACATCCGGTGTAGAAGCTACAGGAACTTTCTTAAGCATTAATTTTGGCGGAACCCCGGCAGCTAGGACTTTTCATCGGTCATACGGATACGAATATTTCAGCATAACTGCTGGACCAGATCCAGTAGGACCACTACCTGCCAATACAACCATTTTTACTTTCATGCCTCAAGTTCCAGTTCCAATGGTAGGGGCTTATAAAGTTGGTGGTGCACCAACTCCACCCTTCTGGTTTGCAAGATTAAGCGATGCAGCAGAAGCGCTAAACTTGAATGGAGTTGGAGGTCCTGTAATTCTTAATCTTTGGCCTGGACCCGATCTTGATCCTGGTCAAGCACCTCCTGTATGGGACGATATTTTTCACTTAATAAATGTTACGGGAACAAGTGCAATCAATAATATCACGGTTCAGGTCGATCCGCAATATGGCGGGCAAGTAACAATTTCTCCAAGAAATGGAACAGTAAGTACAAATTCGCCCAGTGCAACTGCCGGTGATGCAATGATAAGATTAGATGGAACAAGATACACAACCATAACTGGAATGAATGGGCTAATTCGTCTTGTAAATAATACTCAAAATGGTACCACGATTACCCAGTGCGAAATGGGAATTTTTCTCGGCAATGCTATTGTTACTACATTCAACAATCCTTCGGTCATTACTGGCGCTCAGTGGAATGTCTTTCACAATCTATACATTGATATGAATAATTCTCTTCTTGCGGCAAATAATGGAGGTGCAATCGGAATTAGATTTGGGACTAATGGTCCAAATGCAGACCCTTTACAAGCCAATAGCAATAATACAATCTCCGATTGCGAAATAACTGACTTCTATAGAGCAGCCGTTTACATGTTTGGTTTCTCAAGCGCTGTGCCTGATTTTGGTAATACTATAACAGGTACTTTTTTTCAGGGAGTTGCCAACAGCAAATTCCATGATGCAACGCTGAGCGCCAATATTCAGGATTGCAGGGCAATAGAAGCTTATGATCAAAAAAATCTTTTAATAGAGAACACCGACGTATATAATATTATTGCGACCGCACTTGTGACTAACGGTCCATGGGGAATTAGAATAAATCCGTCAGCAGGTGATGGAACTTCTGGTACATGCATAATACGACATTGTAATGTTTATAATGTTGAGAATCAAGGTGCTCAAGTCACTAGTGGATTTGCATGCGGAATTGAGGTTACTTCTCCATACCATGAGGGTACTGTAGTTATTTATAATAATAAAGTATATGATATCTTTTCAAACGGAAGTACAACGTGCAGAGCTGTTGGTATGCAATTATCACTTGGTGCTGGAGGCAATTCTGGATTGATGGTTTACAATAATTATGTTTATGATTTACGCGCTCCAAGATCCACGAGTAATCCAGGTATAAGAGGATTAGATATTCAATCATCTAACAATGTACTAACCGCACAAGTTTATTATAATACTGTCTATTTAGATAGTTGGACTTCACCGCCGCAACTTGCCAGTCAATATTCAACATGTTTGTATTTAGCAAGTTTTGGAACTTCCTCTCTTGATCTTAGAAACAATATCTTGGTGACCGATTGCAGTGCAGGGTTAGCAGGTACAGGAATAGCAACATGCATATATGCATCAGCTAATACAAATTTGCTAAGGTTAGCATCAACAACAAATAATAATTACCTCTTTGCGAACGGTCCGTCTCCAAATAGACCAATCGCATATGATGTGACATTTCCTGCTTATCAAACTTTAGCTGCATATCAAACGGCAGTTGCAACTGGCGGCTTAGGCGGACCAAGAGATGCTCAAGCTGTGACTTTATTAGGAGTATTTCCTCCATTTTTCAGTGGAGCCCCTCCCTATAATCTTCACCTAAATCCTGCGGTTCCATCGGAAGCTGAAAGCGGTGCATTACCTATTTTAGGTGTTGGGACAGACTGGGATGGTAATGTACGAAATCCTAATTTCCCAGATATTGGAGCAGATGAATATAACGGAGTTTTGGTTGCTGATGTGATAGCGCCTCAAATTTTTTATACTCCTTTACCAAACCAAAATACTCCCCTTCCACCTGTGCTGGTCGCAACCATAACTGATCCCTCAGGAATTCCTCCAGGCATTCCTACTTTATGGCATAAAAGAACTATTGATCTTGCATGGGTACCAGTTCCTGGGGTACCAGGTCCAGGACCTAATGATTACACATTTCCATTTAACTATGCATTTCCCGCTCCCCCCGTTACGGTTGGAGATGTAGTACAATATTATATTGGAGCACAAGATTTCCCCGGAAATGTCGGAACTAACCCAACTGGCGGTGGTGGTACACCTCCACCTGGACTAATTCCACCTGCACTTCCTAATACTTTCAACATAATTGCTCCTCCATATGGCGGGGGTACTTATGGAGTTGGTTGGACTAAATTTAATGAGGTAACCGGCAGACAACTTTATCCACAGACTTTAACTAAAGTTGTCAGAGAGAAAGTTAGAGCTGAAAGAAATATTGAAGTACAAAACACTATTCAAGAATCAAGTTCTGAATTAATTGACCTTTCACTTAAACCCGGTATGGATCAGGCATACTCTTTTGATGAAACTAAATATTCGCCCACTGAATTTGTTTGGAGGGATGTCGTTAAAGAATATGTTCTTTTCATGGAGAATGGACAAGTATATACAGGTCCACAATATGTAACCGTAGAAGAACTAAAACAACAAGGCAGATATACCGAAGACATGAAAGGTCTAATTGGTTTCTGGACAACACTAAAAGGTGCTGCCGACTCACTTAATCTACACGGCATATCCGGTGCGGTAACAATTGAATTGAGAGATGCCGTTTACAATGGTGAAACTTATCCAATTGATTTCAATTCTATTGCAGGTGTAAGTGCCGCTAACACAATTACAATTAAACCGAAAGCTGGTGTACAACCTGTATTTTCAAATGCGGCTGCTCAAATTAAAATTACTAATACAAGTTACTTCACGATTGATGGCTCCAATACCGCAGGTGGAACCACCAGGGATTTAACTATAAACCGTTCAGGTGCAACTGCAGGACCGGCTGTCTGGATAGGCTCCTTGGGCACAACAACAATCGGACAGATTGCAGTGACAAATTGCAACATTTATACGGGAGAAACTACTGGTTCAACACCTATAATAGTATCAGATGGTACGACATCGGGAAGCTCTGGATATTTTTCAACAATAATGATAAAAAACAATGAGCTTAAGAAAGGTAGGCAGGGTATCTATGTAAATGGTGGTATCATACCTCAATATGGGAGCAATATTATAATTCAAGACAATATTTTGAATGCAACTGGTGCAGATCAGTTAAAGATCTACGGTATCTATACTCAAGGTTGTAACGGAGTTGTAATTATAAACAACGATGTTGGTAATTTTGAAGTGGCAACTGCAGAAAATGATAGAGGCATCTGGGTTGCTGCTGGTACCATAAATGCAACTGTCGAAAAGAATAAAATTCACGATATAGGAACTACAGCGACAGGTTCGGGCGGAAATGGTATAGCAATTTCTTCAAGCTCAATAAGCTGCAACAATGTAGTTAAAAATAATTTTATTTATCGGATAACCGGAACAGGTTCTAACACGACACTAGGTTCAAACCCACTTGGTATATATATTTTTGGAGCACAAACAAATCTGGGGGTTTTCAATAATTCCATATATCTGGTGGATACTTTATTAAATGTCGCGTCATCAGGCATAGCATTCTCATGTGGTATTTGCTTAGGCACAGGAACTTATGCAGATGTCCGGAATAACATAATATCCAATTCGTTAGGTCCAAAGTGGGCGGCTCGACTATTAGTAAACGGTGCGATGGGAGTTTATGCTATATCAACTTTAGCTCAATTTACAACCTTAAGCAATAATGTTTACTATATAAATCCGACATGGGGTTCAAAATCTTTTGGACACATAAATGGATTAGGTTACTTAGGATTTAATTTGCCATTGGCATCATGGCAAGCAAACACCGGTAAAGATGCCAACTCGCAAAGCGGTAATCCTAAATATACAAACCCTGCAACGGGTGATCTGCACATTCTTACAACCACGGGAACTCTATGCGAATCAGCAGGCACACCAGTCGCTGCTGTTGTGGATGACATAGATGGCAACCTTAGAAATGCTGTTACACCTGATGTTGGCGCAGATGAGTTCGCTGGAACACAATTTATGACACTGAACTTAACTGCATATATTCAAGGTTTCTACGACGGCAACGGTACAATGGTTTCCGATACAGTTGACGTATCTATACGCAATACCACTTCTCCTTACACGGCAATTGAAACCCTTAGACCAGTTTTGAATGCGTCAGGTCAAGCTACGCTCAATTTCAGAGATCCAGTAATTGGCACAAATTATTATATTGCAATTAATCACCGCAATTCAATCTTCACATGGAGTAAATCTGGTGGCGAGAGCTGGGCTGCCTTCACCTTAAATTATAACTTTACTACTGCGCAATCGCAAGCATATGGAAGCAATGCAGTAAATGTAGGTGGTGAATGGTGTATTTACAATGGTGATGTTGTGAGAGACGAATTCATTGATGGTTCGGATGTATCGGCTTGCTTCAATGATGCTAACCTCGGTACAAGCGGTTATGTAGTTACTGACTTAACTGGAGATGATTTCGTTGATGGTACAGATGTATCATTGGCATTTAACAATAGTAACTTGGGTGTTGGAGCATCATATCCAACCAAAAAACTTTTTGTACCAACAAAAATCGAAACGAAGAGACCGGAAGCAGAGTAAAAATAATAAAGCAAATAAGGCAGCAAATATTTTGCTGCCTTATATTATGTTGTAAGAGAAAATTTTAATAAATTATTATACACAAAAAAAGGAGGAGTAATATGAAATCTTTTTTCTATTTGTTTTTTTCTTTAGTGTTGTTTGTGGGGGCAATCAGTATTACTAACGCACAGCCAAACTATACACTAACTGCAAAAAACTTTATTGCAAATTCCACAACCCAGTTTCAGTTCGATATTTATCTTTCAAGAACTGGCGGCGGAAGCGAGCCCTACGTAAAGGGTCAATTTGCCTTAATATACAATTCAGCGATTTTACCAGTCGGTGGTGTTTTATCAATGGCGTATGTTGCTGGAAGTTCAGGTTTACCAACTGCAAACCAAAGCACTACTTGTATAACATATGTGGGAGGCGCTGCTGGCTATGCCTTATATATGACTGCACCATTGGATAACACAGGAACGCCAATACCAGATGCACCGGCAGAAGTGAGAGTGGGAACCTACAGAGTAAGCAACACATTACCATTTGTTAATTTACCAGTAAACGCTGCATGGAGATTCGCAACTCCTAATCCATTTACAAAAATATGGTACTACACCGCAGCAAAAACATCCGTTCAGCTTTCCAATTCTAATATTAATTATGTAGTAATTGGCGGTGAAATGATAGCACCGGTCGAATTATCTTCCTTAGTTGCTATTGCAGACGGAAGAGATGTTAGAATTGAATGGCAGACAAAAACTGAAGTTAACAGTTCCCTATTCCAAGTTGAAAGAACTTTAGTTAAACCAAACACTGATAAAATTTGGTCTAAGGTTGGAGAAGTTAGGGCAAGCGGTAACAGTAATTCACCAAAGGATTACAGTTTTGTTGATCAGAAACTGAATTCCGGTAAGTATTCTTATCGTTTAAAAATGATTGATAACTTTGGCAAAATAGAATACAGCAAAGAAGTTGAAGGTGAAGTTGCATTGCCAAAAGAATATTCAATCAGCCAGAATTATCCCAATCCATTCAACCCAACAACAAGAATTGACTATCAATTACCATTTGATTCCAGGGTAACAGTAGAGTTGTTCATAATAACTGGTGAAAAAGTGGCAACCATAGTTAATAACGAACTAATGGCTGGATACTACACTGTTGAGGTAAATTCAAGTGCATTAAATCTTGCATCAGGAGTTTACATTTACAGAATTAGCGCTCATGGCTTAAATGCAAATATTCAACCCTTTGTCCAGGTAAAAAAGCTATTATTAACTAAGTAATTCACTTAGGAATTTTAGAATGAGGCAGAGTCGTGATTCAAATTAAGACTCTGCCTTTTTTTTTCAAAAATAGCTTGCGAAGGGAAATCCTATTTATTAGATTTTAGCTGAATAATTTAATATTTATTATTTTGGGGTAAAGAGACTATAATTTAGTGAGGGCTAAATTTTGCAAATCTTAATTAACATTTCTAAAAATATCTTTTGGAGGACTCTATGAAAAAATTATTTATTGTTTTTCTGCTTACGATAATTAGTTCATTGTCGTTTGCGCAATTGAGCGGTACTTATTATATCGGTGCTGTTCCTGGCTCAAGACCAGGCGGCGGCGATCCTGAATTCGTAAGATTGGGAAAAGCATTTGATTCTTTAAATACCGTTGGAGTCAGCGGACCATGTACATTTTATTTTTTGGACGCCAGCTATACAGAAGCTGCAAATATTGCACTTGCATGTACAGGTACAAGTGCTACAAATACAATTTTATTTAAACCTTACACTGGTGTTGTAACGAACATTCATTTTACACAGCTTGCAGATAACACCGGACCTTCCGCAAGAATCGTTTTCGGAAGTAATACTATAGCTGCATATACTTTGGTAACTATGGATTATGTTACATTCGATGGTTCAAACACTGTAGGCGGTACAACCCGCGATTTATCTATTACAGAAGTTAACAATACACCAACATTTCAATACGGAATTCGATTTGTTGGAGATGTTAATAATTTCAACCTGAAAAATGTGAAGATTACTATTTCTGAAACAAGCGGCGGTAGTTCTTACGGAGTACTTGTTACACCTCGTAATCAATCAGCTACGGACTATATACCTGATTATATTACCGTAGATAATTGCGAAGTTGTTATTACTGGTGGCGGTGCTTGCCAGGGTATGTCAATTGGTGCTTCAGGAACTTTACTTGGACCGAATTATCCCACCGGAATTGTTTTCAGAAACAATAAAATTACTGCCAGAACCCGCGGTTTTTTTCTTAGCACAGGTACCGGCGATGTAGATATTTATGGCAATGAAATTTATGTTAACCAGACAAATACCAGTACACTAAGTCAGGGTATATATGCATTTTCAGTGGCTAGTCCCACCAAAGTTATAAATATCTATAAAAATAAATTCATGCAATTACAAACAGCAAATAATGCAGTAGGTGATTGGGGTATTCTTGGAATTTTTATTGGTACACAAGGAATTTATAATATATATAATAATTTAATTACAAATTTTTCGACCACAACTGTAGCTGCTAATCCTAGCTGCGTTGTCGAAGGTATTCGAGTTTCAACTGCAACAGTTAATGGAATTACAACTAACTTTTACCACAATACTGTTGTGATACCGGATTTAACTATTGTTCCAGGTACTGGAACTGTAATCCCGAAAGCTTTCTATCTTAACTTCAGTGGTGCTTCTGGAACACGTGCCGCTGATTTAAAAAATAATATTTTTGCTTCACAAGAAGATGATTTTCTATCATATTCTATGGTATGGCGAGATACAACTTCGGGTGAAGCTGTTACTTCCAATTATAATGATTTATCATTTGTTACAAATGGAAAAGCTGGACTTTACAATGCTACAGATTGTAATGCATTATCAGATTGGCAAACTAACGCTTCTTTAGATGCAAATAGTATAAGTTCTGATCCTCTATTTGTTGCATCAGCAGATTTTCACTTACAAGGTTCAAGTCCTTGTATTAATGCTGGAACTAATGCAGGTATAGCTACAGACTTAGATGGAAATCCGAGACCGGAACCATCAGGAACTTTGTATGATATTGGAGCTTATGAATATCAAGCTGCTCCTGCTCCTCCGGCACCTGTTGCTAATGCTGCTACAAATATATACTATACAAATTTCTCTGCTAATTGGAGTTCTTCTGCCGGTGCTACAAGCTACCAGCTTGATGTAGCTTTAGACAATGGATTCACCTCCTTTGTGAGTGGATATAATAATCTTAATGTCGGAAATGTTACTACATATTCCATTACAGGTCTTAACGACAATACACCTTATTACTACAGAGTTCGAGCTTATAATGGACTTGCTTCCGGCAATTCAAATACTATTACTCTCACAACACTTCAAATGATTTCGTACAGCGGAACATATTATGTTGGTGCTTCTGGTACTGCACCTCGACCAGGTGAGAGCGATCCCAATTTCTCAACAATAAAAGATGCATGTAATGCTCTCAATCAAGGTAAAATTACTGGCAATGTTACAATGTATATTACAAGTAATATTACCGAACCAGTTAATGCCGCTCTTGGAGTGAACACGGGCAGCTACACAATTACATTTAAACCATATACTGGTGTTACTCCAACTATCAATTTTACACAGACCTCGGATAACTCAGGTCCAAGCGGACAATGGGTTATCGGAAGTAAATCAACTAGCTCATGGGATTCACTTGTCGCAATAACGAATGTAATTATTGACGGTTCGAATACAAATGGCGGTACAACAAGAGATCTAACATTCACCAATGTTGAGAACGATGTAACCTACAACTACGGTATTCGTATTGTAGGAAATGCTGACAATATTACACTTAAAAACTTCAATATTACAATTACTGAAGCTGGCAACACTGTAAACTCTACTTATGGAATTAATTTCGCAGCACGCGGCAGTTTAATACCCGATAATGGAATAGTTGATAACTGTAACATCACAGTTACAGAGTCACCAACAGGACAAGGAATTTCAATCACTCCTTCCACTACACCGAGTACCGGATTGACTTCCACAGGAATGATATTCCGCAATAACCTGATACAAGCAAGAACACGTGGTATTTTTGTTAATGTTGGTTCAGCATTCAGCGCTTATAATAATACTATTCAATTAACTCAGACCTCAGGTGGCTTTTTGAGTCAGGGTATTTACGTGGTTTCAACTAATGGAGTTACCAGCCACACCTGTAATATCTATAACAATAAAATTATACAGTTAGCTACAGCCAACCTAGTTGCAGGAAGCGGTACTACAGGAATCACAATAGATAATCCGGGAACATATAACATTTATAATAATATGATTTGCGGTTTTGATCAGACTGCTGCTTCCACTCTTGGGATATTCCAAGGAATTAGAAGTAATTCATCAAGCGCTTTATTAACATTGAACATTTATTATAACACAATTGTTATTCCTGAAGATGCAGACTTGACTGGTGCAGATGTCGGTGGAATAGCCGGTATTGCATTAGCTAATGCTGGATTTGCAGGAAGTGCAACTATTAAAAACAATATAATTATGGTAAGTAATAACCCGACTTGCTTTGGCATTTACCGTGCTAATGCAGGCGGTACTTTCGTATCAGATTATAATGACATCTATACACCTGGAACAGGCGGAAATGCCGGAGCTTGGAACGGTACAGCACAGCAAACATTAGCACTTTGGCAATCAGCTTCCTCACAAGATGCAAATTCAAAATCAGTATCTGTTACTTTTTCTGCTGTAAATGATTTACATTTAAGCGGCGGTTCAATTGGAGACGGCAACCTTGCTGCAGCACCAATTATCGGATTTACAACCGATATAGATGGTGATACAAGAAATGCTTATTGGCCATACATGGGTGTGGATGAAGTTACTGCTTCCCCACTAACACTTAAATTAACGCTCAAAGCCCTGATTCAAGGAATATATGCCAACAGCGGCACAGATGATACTTTAGTTGTTTGCTTGGCAAAACCTTCTTCACCTTATACAAAGTATTTCCCGCTAAAAGGATTATCCTCTGCTACAGGTGTGGATTTCTATTTCCCAAAATCGAATAATGAAGCAAGCTATTATATCTCAATTAAAAATCGTAATTCCATTGAGACATGGAGCGCTTCACCAATAACATTCCCATCAGGAATTGCAACTTATGATTTCACTTCTGCTCAAGCACAATCATTTGGAGGAAATGTTGTTAATGTTTCTGGAAAGTGGTGTATTTACAATGGTGATGTTGTTGTTGACGAATTTATTGATGGTTCTGATGTATCTGATTGTTTCAACGATGCCAATATTGGTGCAAGCGGTTATATTATAACTGATTTGACCGGTGATGATTTTGTTGATGGTACTGACGTTTCGGTTGCTTTCAACAATGCTAACGCCGGTGTGGGTGCATATTACCCAACTAAAAAACTTATGAAGAAGAATAGCATAGAAATTAAGAAAGTAGAGCAAATTCAAGAGTAATTTAGGCATACAGGTTGTACCATAAGAATGTTCTTTGTAAAAAAATTTACAAACTAAATTGATTTCAAAGGTTATGGTACAACCTCATTTATTTAGTGTGAGGCACTTTCTCACTCTAATACATCTTGGTATATCACAAAAAAATGTTTTGTGATATGAGTAATTTAATTTTGATTTCAATATTTTTTTGCTATATTTTTATGTGGGTGAAAACAGTCATCGAATTAAATTACTAGGCTAGGTTTATAGTAATTTTAATTTCAATTTTTGTGGAGAAAAAAATAATCTATTTATCATTAACATAAGGAGTAATACAATGAAATATTTGCTACGCAGTGTATGTGTTCTATTACTTGTTTTAAGCTCGGTTAGCATTGTCAATGCTCAACCTAATTACACTCTTACTGCCAAAAATTTCGTAGTGAATTCCGCTTCTGAATTTAAGTTCGATATGTACATAACAAGAACAGGAGGTGGAACTGAAAACTTTGTCAAGGGACAATTCTGCATCACTTATAATCAAAACATTTTACCAGTTGGCAGCAGCACTGCAACCTTATCAATGACTTTTTTAAGCGGCAGTTCTGAATTGCCTGCGGGACAACAGAGCACAAATTGTATAGATTATGCCGGCGGCGCTTCCGGATACGCTTTATATGTTACTGCTCCATTAGATAACCTACCTGGTGCTGTTATTCCAAACTCTCCAACAGAAGCCAGAATTGGAACATACGTTGTTAACAACACTCTTGGTTTCAGTGCAGTAGCTTTAAATGCAGCATGGAGACATGCAACACCAAATCCATTTACTAAAATCTGGTATAATGCTTCTGGTACATCTACCCAGTTACTTGATGCGAACATTAACTATGTAGTAATTGGCGGCGATATAATTTTACCTGTTGAGTTAAGTTCTTTCACTGCTAACATAAAGCAAAGAGAAGTAGAATTGGTTTGGGAAACAAAAACTGAAGTTAATACTTCTATGTTCCAAATTGAAAGAGCATTAGTAAAGGATAATGTAAAAACTTTTGCTAAAATCGGTGAAGTTGCAGCAAGTGGTAACTCAAACTCCCCAAAGAGCTACAACTTTGTTGACAAAAAATTACAAAGCGGAAAATATGTTTACCGATTGAAAATGGTTGATGCAGATGGCAGTTTCCAATATAGTAAAGAAGTTGAGGGCGAAGTTGCATTGCCAAAAGAATTTGGATTAAGCCAAAACTATCCGAACCCATTCAACCCAACTACAAGGATAGATTATCAACTGCCATTCGACTCAAAGGTTAACATCGAGCTATATGGAATAACTGGAGAGAGGATTGCAACAATTATTAACAATGAACTTTCTGCAGGATATTATACATTAGATATCAATGCAAGTGCACTTAATTTAGCATCCGGTGTATATATCTATAGAATGAACGCAACAGGACAAAACAATCAAAATTTTGTTCAAGTAAAGAAATTGATGTTAACTAAGTAATATCAGGATTTCTTATTGGAGGTTTATTAAAAGGGCTCGGTATTAAGCGAGCCCTTTTCTATTTTTAATAAACATTAAAGAAGTATATAACAACTTGAGATGTTTTTCCAACGTATATTAATTCAGTATTAAATTTAAAAGTGTTATTGAATACATTGTCAAATTGTTTTACATTTCATTAAAGATTTAAAAAATTTTTTAAATAACAAACTATTATTTCATTTCTTAAAGGAAGGGCTAACATGAAAAAAATTCTAGCTATTTCAATGTTCATGCTTCTCTTAAGCATGGTATTTCCATCTTATATTTGGGGACAAGCTACTCTTCTACACACAGAAAATTTCGATTACGCTGCAGGAAATTTAGTTGGCAACGGCTATTGGGCTACTATCAGCGGTACAACTAATCAAATACAAGTAGCAGACGGAAATCTATCATACACCGGATATATGGCACCGAGTGGTAGATTGATTAACCTTGTCAGTACTAATTCCGAGGATGTTCGTGATACTCTTGTAACAACCAATAGTGGAAAGGTATATTCTTCATTTCTAATGAGTGTTGCAAACAGTACAGGGCTTGGCACCACCGGTGCGTATTTTGCACATTTCTCAAGCAGCTGGACTACATTTAATGCAAGAATATGGATAAGAACATCAGGTTCCGGATTTAATCTTGGTATTTCAAAAACAAGTACCACTTCTACAATAGTGTGGGGTAGTACTGTGTATAATTATGCAACTACTTATTTAGTTGTTCATAGTTATGAATTCACTGCTGGAGTAGATAACGATCCTGTAAAACTGTGGGTAAATCCAGTACTGACTGGCGGAGAACCCACACCTGATGCAACATTATCATCCGGTACTGATCTTACTCAATTAACTGCATTTAATTTAAGAGAAGCATCAGGTACAGCAAATGCATCCATTGATGGAATTAGAATTGGTACATCGTGGGCTGAAATGTTTCCTTCAACAGGAACAGCTTCTATTGTTGTAACTCCTTCAGCACTATCAGGATTTAATTATTTACTTGGCGGTGGACCATCCACCTCTCAGAGTTACACATTAAGCGGAAATAATTTGTCTCCCGCTTCGGGTAGTATCGCGGTTGCTGGGTCAACAAATTATGAAGTATCAACGGATAATATAAACTTTTCTTCAGGGTTTAATGTTGCTTATTCCGGTGGAGCTTTAGCGGATACGCTTATCTATGTAAGACTAAAATCCGGATTAGCAGCAGGGATTTACAACGGAGAATCAATAGGCAATAGCGGTGGCAGTGCTGTTACTCAAGATGTTACTTGCAGCGGTGCAGTTAATAAACTTGAACCTACAAACCATGTTACGAGCTTTGCGGGTGTTTTGGGTAATCCTGCTTATTATTATATTAATTCAAGTTGGGTTGATGCATCGAGCGGAGTAGTTCCAGATGGATATTTAATTAAAGGAAGTACTGTTAGTTTTGCAAGTATTGTAGATCCTATTGACGGTACACCGGAAACAAGTTCTGGTTTAGTTCAGAATGTCAATCAGGGTGTGCAAGTATATAATTTTTCCGGTTTATATTCAGGAACAACTTATTACTTCAAAATTTATCCTTACACAAACTCTAGCTCATTCATTAATTATAAAATAGATGGCGGTGTGCCTCAATTCAGTCTTCCAACAGCAAATGCACCATCGTTACCTTTAGCAGAAAATTTTGAATACACCACAGGCTCTAATTTAACGAGTAATGGATGGATTGCACACAGCGGTGCTGGTACAAATCCAATTCAAGTAAATGCGTCACCATTGACTTATTCTGGTTATCCCGCTTCAGGTGTCGGGAAATCGGTTTCACTAACTACTTCTGGCGAAGATGATAATAGAGCATTTAATAAAGTTCTCACCGGAAGCATCTATACTTCTTGCTTAGTAAACGTAGCATCCGCACAAACCGGCGGCGATTACTTTCTACATGTAGCTCCTGAAAACTCAACAACCTTATATTATGCAAGAGTATTTGTGAAAAAAGATGCTACTTCATCTAATATTGCATTTGGTATTGCAAAAAATGTTAGTGCATCTGTAGTTTACACTCCTTTTAATTATTCTTTAAGCACCACTTATTTAATTGTTGCAAGGTATGATTTCAATACTGCGGCAGCTTATGATGACAGCGTAAAACTATGGATAAATCCGGTTCTAAATGGAGTTGAGCCAGTATATGATTTAATTCAAACAGATACATCAGCTTCTGCTCCGAGTCTTGGAATGGTTGCTCTCAGACAAGGTTCTTCCACTAGTGCAGCCGGGTTAACAATAAGTGGTTTAAGAATAGCAACCACGTGGATACCCTCATCTGTTCGCACATTAAACCTAACTGCCCTCATTCAAGGGTTTTATGATGGAAGTTCAATGGCACCTGATACTGTTACAGTAGTTCTGCATAATACAATTTCTCCTTTCGCAGTAGTTGATTCGGCTAAAGTAGTGCTAAATTCCAGCGGCAGCGGCTCACCTTTATTTTATTCAGCTGTGGACGGAGTAAATTATTACATCGCAATAAAACACCGTAACTCCTTAGAAACTTGGAGCGCAAATACTCCTCAATTTAGTGCAGGAACTATGAATTATAATTTCACAACCGCACAAGCTCAAACTTATGGACTTAATGCGGTTCAAGTTAGCACGGAATGGTGTATTTACAACGGTGACGTTAACGGAGACGAATTTATTGACGGATCAGATGTTTCTGATTGTTTCAACGACGCTAATATAGGTGCTAGCGGTTATATAGTTACTGATTTGACTGGAGACGATTTTGTTGATGGAACAGATGTATCAATTGCATTTAATAATAGCAATGCTGGTGTCGGTGCATTTTATCCAACTAAAAAATCTCTTCCTACAAAGAAAATATCCGTCAGTAGTCAAATAGAAGAATAAGGTTCGCCTGCCTTTTTTTCAGTAAGGGAGCTTCGGCTCCCTTTTTTGTATTATTAAATACCCCCTTCCTTTTAATTGTAATTGTTTCACCTAAAAAGTAATTTTCCATCAGAAAATTATAAGTTAAACTCAAGTGAATTACTACAATACGGCAATAGTATTAATTTTCATTTTTGTAAATATCAAAACACACTCACAAGTTTTTTGGGAGAAACTCCCAACCCCTGTAAATGTTGATTTGCACAAAGTAATATATCTTGATTCACTTCATCTTTGGGCCGCTGGAGACAGTGGAACAATTATTTTTTCAAGTGACCAAGGAAACTCATGGGAAATTCAAAGCAACGGACTTGAAAGAAGTATAGTTGATATTTTTTTTCTGAACGATTCACTTGGCTGGGCACTTTCCTGGTCTTCGGATGGAATAAATTTCAATAGTCAAATTTTATCCACATCAAACGGAGGAAATGACTGGCAAATCAGCACTTATCGCATTTCAAATAGAATTCTTACAACTATTTATTTTGTAGATTCACTCAACGGTTGGGTCGGTGGTAATCCTTATGAATTTGCATATACAAATGATGGTGGAGTTAACTGGTCCCCAGCTTATATTGACACAACATCACCTGCTTATTTTCCTATTTACCAAATAAAATTCTCTTCATCAAAATATGGATTTGCTGTTGGAGGTTCAATTGACTTTGCAGGAGTTGTTTGGTTTACTATCAACACCGGTATTACCTGGAAAGGATATATCGTAGCCCCTGATATCTTTTCCGATTTTCTTTTCTTAGATTCTATAAATGTTATTTCGCTATCGGCAGATATTGAAAATCTTTACCCAATAGGTGTGCTTAGATTTAATCTGCTTCAAAATTCATGGAGCTATACAGAAATAGATAAATACGGACGAGTTACCGGATTGGACAAAAGAACACACAATGAAATTTGGGGAACAATCGCTAATTCAAAAAATTTTATAGTCAGTACGGATGAAGGTCAAACATGGGACTTCATTCCAACACCAGATAGTTTGTTCGTATTTGATTTAGCATTTACTGATTCATCAAAAGGATTCGCAGTCGGTGAAAAAGGATATGTTTTTAAATATAAGCCGCTTGGCCCATCATCAGTTGATGATAGAATTACCTCAATTCCCAATGATTTCATCCTATATCAAAATTATCCAAATCCTTATAATCCATCTACGAAGATCTGCTGGCAGTCGCCTGTAAATGGTTGGCAAACGTTGAAAATTTATGACATACTGGGAAATGAAATAGCAACCTTAGTTGATGAGTACAAATCTGCTGGCAAATACGAGGTTGAGTTTAATTCTGACCACATAGCAAAACAAATCAGTCAAAAAAGCGAATTAAGTTTTAATTATCCTTCGGGTGTTTATCTTTATCAGTTAAGAGTTGGAATTTTTATACAAACTAAAAAGATGATTTTGCTGCGATGATTTTTATTTTCAATTAACTATTTTAATATTATTTAAATAGAAATAATTTTTATATACAAAAGAAACTATTCAATTGAAAAAATTTATTTCAATACTAATTTGTTCTCTGCTGATATTTAATTCAGGAGTATATGTTTTTTTCTATTGGCAAGTTAAATACTTAATTAAAAAACAAGGATTAATTAAGTCACAAAATTTTAATCCTTCCGAATTGTTAACAAAGATAGTAATCACTACTAATCAATCTAAAAATACTTCTGAGTATTATTTTATTGATGATTATGAAATTAATTTTAATGGGAAAATGTATGATATCGTAAAGCGTTATAAGGTTGATGATAAAATTATTTTATTATGTATTTCAGATGAAAATGAAGATAAGCTTGAAAGAACATTTATTAACTATATTGAAAACAGCAATAATGATAAATCAACATTACCAATTAAAACCATATTAAAATTACTGATAATTGACGGATTACATAACTTAGCTTCTGAAACTCTCTCAACTGAGAAAATAGTTGAATACACAACATTCCCCACAATTCGATACAATTCATATAATTGCGAGGTACCAACTCCCCCTCCTCTTACAATTTGTTAATCCCAATAACAGGAAGAATCTCAAACAACAACTAATTCATTAGTACGATTTACTCAATCTCGTATTTAAGAGATTCTTATATTCATTTAAAAAAGGATTTAGCAAATGAAAAAAAAGGTCATTTTATTTTCATTCCTGTTCTGTGGATTTATACAATCCTTTGGACAGAATGAAATTAATAAATCAGAGGATACACTTAAATATCAATTAGGCCAGATAACTGTATCGGCTACAAGATATCCAGAAAATATTTTAGAAATTCCATATGCAGTTTCAATACTTACAAAAGAGCAATTTCAAAACATCAAGGGTTATGGAATGGATGAGGTGTTTTCAACTATTCCTGGTGTACTTGGACAATCACGAGCCGGAAATCAAGATATTCGCATTGTTATCCGAGGTTTTGGAGCACGAGGTGCAGGTGATAGATCAAATTCGGGTACTTCACGCGGTATAAGAATCATGCTTGATGGTATTCCAGAAACTGAACCTGACGGAAGAACATCATTCGACAATATTGATCTTACCCTTGCAGATAACATCGAAGTTATTCGTTCAAATTCTTCAGCATTGTGGGGTAATGCGGGTGGAGGTATTATTAATATCTCTACTACCCCTTCATTTGAAACTCCGTTTATTTCACTTGGAGGACTTGTAGGCAGTTTTGGACTTCAAAAATTTACAATGCAAAGTGGTGCCATTCTTGGAGTGGGAAAATTATCTGTTGCAGTTTCAAACATTAATTTTGAAGGATGGCGTAAGCACTCAGGTTCCAAGCGAACAGTTGTCAATGTCAATTTACAATCTAAACTAAGCGATCAAACTCGACTCGGCGTGTATCTTGTCGGAACAGGAAATTTATTTCATATACCTGGACCACTAACTCAAGATGAATTCAATAAAGATCCGAGACAATCAAACTCAACATATTTATCCAGGGATGAAAGAAGATACAATAGACTTGGAAGATTCGGTGTTAGTCTTGATCATTCGTTTGATGATATGAATGAGATCTCAGCGATGGTATATGGAAATCCAAAATATCTTCAAAGATCCGAAAGAGGAACTTTCAGAGATTTTACCAGATACCATTTGGGAGGAAACTTTTTGTATCGCAATAATGCTGAGTTAAGTTCAAAAATAAAAAATCAGCTAACGCTTGGTATAGATGAAGCATATCAAGATGGAGCAATATTATTTTATTCACTTTCTGCCACAAATGGACGAGGAAGTACATTACGTGATAATAAACGCGAGGGAGCGAACACTTTTGGAGCTTTTGTTCAGGATGAGATAAGGATAAATGAAAAATTAAGTATTCTTGCCGGTGGAAGATACGACAAGATTACTTATTACAGCGAAAGTTATATTACTCCTAAATTCGGATTGCAGAACAAAACTTTTGAAAGATTTACTCCAAAAGCTGGAATTACTTTTATGTTCTCACCAACTCACAGTATCTATGCAAACTTAGGTGGTGGCGTTGAAGTGCCAGCAGGCAATGAAACCGATCCAGCATCAACATATGGTCAAGATACAGTTTATCTAATAAATCCATTATTAGAACCCATCACATCTACAACATTTGAATTCGGTACAAAACATTTAATGTTTATCGGAGACGAATCACTAGTAAAATCGCTTACTTATGATGTTGCTCTTTATTACATCATCGTTAAAAATGACATAATTCCATACCGCGGAGGACGATTCTATTTTACAGCAGGTAAAACTAACAGAATGGGGATTGAAGCAAGCTTGAATTTGCAAATGGCACAAGATTTATCATTTCAAGGTGCTTTGACATACTCTCAAAACAAATACAAAGATTACTTAGTTGATTCGGTTCACTATGGTAAACCTGGCGCTTTTGCAGATTATACAGATAAGAAAGTTACTGGAATTCCAGATATATTTTATTATGCCGGAATTAGTTTTGCTCCAAAATTCTTTTATGGTGGTTACGTCGGTGTTAGTATGAATGGGATTGGGAATTATTTTGTTGATGATGCAAATTCGATCGAAGCCCAAGCATATAATATAATTAACGCAGTAGTAGGAATTAAGGATGCTATAAAGATAAATGATTATACTTCAGTATCCGGCTTTATAAGTGTCAACAATCTGACTGACAAAAAATATGCTGCCTCTGCTTTTATAAATCCCGATATTGTCAGCGGGAAACCGGTTTTTCTTGAACCAGGGTTACCAAGAAATATTGTCGCTTCAATTTCAATTGGATTCAAATAAACACTTCTTATTTAATCACAAAAAAAATCACGCTTGGGATTTACTGAGCGTGATTTTTATTATAAATTATATTTATCATAGAACCAAACTTGCAAATTCCATCCCCTTAATGAATATAGAAATCGTATATTTGTTATGTGAATTGAATTATCTAATTGTGATTAATAATTTTCAAGGGATGGAAATACTTTGAAGACAACAGTAAAAATTTTAACCCTATCCATTTTAATTTTGTCATCTGTCTCGACATTTCTTTATTCTCAAGAAGATCCTGAATTTAACGATACAACTAAGTTTAAAATTCAAGATGTAGTTGTAGTCGGAACACGCAGCACTGAAAAAATCATTGATATCCCTTACTCAGTCTTCCGCGTCGATTCAAAAGAACTTTCTTACGGAAGAAAAGTATCTGCCCGTGATGTATTAGCAGATGTACCAGGCTTATTTCTCCAGAATCGTTACGGTAATAGTGAATTACGTGTGTCAATAAGAGGATTTGGAACCAGATCCAGCACAGGAATCAGAGGTATTCGAATTTTACAAGATGGAATTCCGGAATCAGAACCAGACGGAGAATCTGTCATAGATGCCATTGACTTCACTTCGCTTGGTGGGGTTGAAGTTGTAAAAGGAAATTTATCCTCACTTTATGCGAATTCTCCTGGCGGTCTAATTAATTTTGTCACCGACAAATACTTCCCTAAAAATTATTTAGGCACGTCAAATCAATTCGGAGAATTTGGTCTGAAACAAAACGGGATTAAATTGGGAATTAAAGATAACAATCAACGTTTATTTGTCACTTACAAATACAGAAATATTACCGGTTATAGAAAACACAGTTCTGAATATCAACATTTAATTAATGCAATTTATGAAGCTTTCATTGGGACACATTCAACTTTATCTGTTCACACAAATTTTGTAAATGGTTTCAACAGATTTCCAGGATCATTAACAAAGGAAGAATTTAATTTGGACCCGTTTGCAGCTGATCCACTGGCAATATCACAAGATTATAAAAGATTAACAAAAAAGGGGAAGGTGGCTGGTAAGTTTGTAACACATTTTGGTGAAATGGAACAGTATGAACTTGAATTGATTGGATATGGCGGAATAAAAGAACTTGAAAAAGCGGACAATGAATATTACACCATAAACACAAGATATTCTTTAGGTGGTTATCTGAGATTAACCAGTAAAAATGAAATTTTCAAAAAGAAAAACATTCTTACTATTGGAACTGATTATGCTTATCAATCTGGACCGATAACTCAATTCGAAAATTTCTCGGGTCAAAGAGGTATTTCAGTTTTAAATCAGTATAATGAAAGTTTAAGTAATATTGGAGTTTATGTACTCGAACACATGACAATTATTGATACTAAACTTGACTTTTTTCTTTCAGGCAGATTTGATAATAATATTTTTTCTCGAAACACATATATACCATTTGGCTTCATAGATACATTACGAACAATGAGTGGATTCTCACCTAAAGCAGGACTGAATTATAAGTTAACTCCCACTATTGCAATTTACTCATCTTATGGACTTAGTTTTGATTATCCAGCATTAAGTGAAATTTCGAATAATCCTCTATCATCAAATTTTTCATATACACTCAACCCAGACCTCAATCCACAGAAATCAATGAACTTTGAACTTGGTATAAAGGGAAATCTTGTAAATAGTGAATCGGAATTTTTAAGGAAAGTATTTTTTGAGTTAACATATTTTAATTATCTCATTCATGATGAAATTGTACCTTTTGCAATAAATCTCAAAACATATTTTAAAAATGCTCCCAGAACACGAAGAACAGGAATTGAACTTGGGTTTATGAGTGAGCCATTCGAAGAAACTGAGTTGACGATTAATTATACCTATACAAATTTCTACTACGAAAGTTATTTGACAGAAGTTTTTACACCATCGGGAATGTCTAAAGAAAATTTTACAGAGAAAAAGGTTCCCTCTATTCCCAAACATATTTTTAATTTCATTTTTGTTAAAGAACTGGAATTGAACGAAGAAATTTCTGGATTAATAATCTGGGATTGTGATTACATTGGTGAAATGTTTGTAAACGACTCAAACTCAGAGAAAAACAATGACTATTTTTATGGTAATTTAATGGCAGGGTTAACCTTTAGTAATGAGAATTTTGATGTTACAGGATTTATCGGTATGAATAATATTTTCGATAAAAGATATGCAAGTTTTATCAACATTAACGATTATTATGGAAAGTATTATGAAACAGGAGAACCTCGCGCATTTTATTTTGGCATAAATCTAAATTATAAATTGTAACAATTATGTATAAAATACATTTATTTTTTTTGATGATCCCAGGAATTATTTCCCCTCAATTAAATCCAATTAACTTTCGAATATTTCCAAGTTCAGTAACGCAAACTGAGCCAATATTAGCAATCAACAACGCTAATCCACAATTATTTTTTGTAAGCGCAGTTACAATAAATACCTCCAATGGTTTCAAGAGTGAGGGAATTTATGTTTCAACAAACAGCGGTGCAAATTGGTTCGGATCCGATACATGCAAAGGACAAATTCTCCTTAACCATGGTGGTGATCCTGGAATTGTAGTTACCGCAAATAAAAGATTAGTGTTGACCCACATTGGTTCGGTATTCCCAGGTGTATATTCTCATTTCTCAGATGACCTTGGAGTGACATGGTCAAATGCACTTACAATTACGAATCAGCAAACTGATGATAAGGGAACCACATTAATTGATGACAATCCTAACAGCCCTTACTTCGGAAGGATTTATTCGGCATTTGTGAAATTAATTTCTCCCTATCCAATTTATTTTTCCTATTCCAGTAACAGTGCAGGCAATTGGTCAAATCCCACTATCATTAATAATCAACCACCTGCCCGCTGTACAGGGCCAACTATGGTGATTGATTCGAACGGAAAAATTTTTGCGGTTTGGGCCGGGGTAACTTCCCTTGCACCGTTCATTGAAGATTATATTGGATTTGCTGTTTCATCTGATGGAGGGAATTCCTGGACAGTAACAAATAATATCATTGATGTTAACGGAATTAATGGCACTTTGACAGCAAAGAGCAACATAAGAGTTAATGGCTTACCACGAATGGCAATTGACAAAAGCAATGGATTACGTAATGGTTACCTTTATATAGTAACAACTGAAAAAAATAATTTGCCTGCCGGTTCTGATCCTGATGTCATTTTACGTTACTCTTCTAATTCAGGCCAAACATGGTCAAGTGGAATCCGTGTTAACCAAGATGCACTCAACAACGGAAAAATTCAATACTTCCCTGCCATTGATGTTGACGTGCAAGGTAATTTAAATATCATTTATTACGACGACCGTAATACCTCTTCAGATTCAGCTGAGGTGTATTTATCTCGTTCTTCCGATGGAGGAAATACGTGGACAGACCAACCAATCAGTGATCATAGATTTAAACCTAAACCTGTTATCGGAGGTTCCTCAAACTACCAGGGTGATTACATATCCTTGATTTCATCTGGGCAAAAACTATATGCTTGTTGGATGGATGATTTTTCTGGCATTTATCAAATTTGGATGAAGATAATAAATATAGAAACAGATGTCGACGAGGATTCCCAAATGGGTCTGACAAAGGGTTTTAATTTGAACCAAAATTTCCCTAATCCTTTCAATCCAATTACAAAAATAAGTTGGCAATCTCAAATAGATTCTTGGCAAACAATCAAGGTATATGATGTGCTGGGAAATGAAGTTAAAGTGCTATCAGATAAATTTACAACCGCTGGTCAACATGAAATTTCATTTTCAGCAAGCGATGATTTGCCAAGCGGCGTTTATTTTTATAAGCTACAAGTTGAAAATTTTATTCAAACAAAGAAAATGATATTGATGAAATAAAAAAAAGAAAGTACTTCCCATTTAATTTGATATATACAAACAATAAGCATATTTTAGCCCCGTTATTTCTAATCAAACAGGAGGAGTCTTGAAAAAATTATTATTTTCTCTCTTTACAACTATCCTTTTTATATTTTCACTTGACATGCTTTATTCCCAAACATCACAGCCGATAGATAAAAAGTGGTCAAGAATACAACTTAATTCCACTGAAGTTAGTACACCTAATTTCGATTATAAATACACCCCTAATCCTCAATACCAATATTACAAACTCAATGGAACAGATGCCGTAATAAATCCAAATTACAGAATTCTGCCAACTACAAATAGTACTCAATCTGAATTGAGTATTGATATACACCCAACGAATTCAAATATATTATTTGCTGGTGCAAATGCTACGCCATGGCCTGTTTCAACTGTATGGGGAACAGGAACTTATTGGTCAACCAATGCTGGTACAAATTGGTCAGGCTCTGATAATCCATCTTCTCTTTTTGGTAGTACAAATAGTGGAGATCCTGCCGCTGTAATTGGACCAAATGGTTACCTTTATATGGGTTACATTCGCAATGCAGGAGGCCAAGGAGTATCTGTCTCAACTAACAATGGAGTTAATTGGACTTCTTACACAGCTGGTGCTGATCCTTCCTCATCCAGCGATCTTTTAGATAAAAACCATTTGTGGGTTGACAAAAAAAATGGCAGTCCATATCAAAATAGAGTCTATGATGCTTGGTCAAATTTTGTAACAGGAAGTGCAAGCAATAACCAGGTTGTAATAAATTACTCGACAAATTTTGGCTCAAGCTGGAGTTCTTTTGTAGATCTCTCAGCTTCGCTTTCACCTGGAAGTCATGCCCAAGGAGTGAATATTAATACTGGTCCTGCTGGCCAAGTGTATGCAACTTTTGCAATCTACGACAACTTTCCAAGTCAAACCGCACCAGAAGATGCTATTGGGTTCGCAAAATCAACTGATGGAGGTGCAACATGGACAAAAGCAAGAATATACGGAGCATTAACACCCAATGGTAACTTTAATTTTGGAATAAGAGGTTATTTAAAAACAAATCAAATTAGAGTTTCCTCTTTCCCATCTATGACTGTAGATCGTTCTGGAGGTGCATATAATGGATACATTTACATCGTTTGGCCGCAAAAAAATGTTTCTCCTGCTGGCAGCGATCCGGACATAGTTTTAATCAGATCAACAGATGGAGGAACAACATGGAGTTCCCCCGTTAGAGTAAATAATGACGCTCTTAATAATGGTAGAGATCAATATTACCCGTGGTGCACCGTTGACCAATCAAATGGTAGATTAAGCATTGTCTTTTATGATAGTCGTCATACAACCACAAACGACAGCACAGGTGTCTGGATGGCAACTTCGGTAGATGGAGGATTAACTTTCGAAAACTTCAAGGTAAGTGACGCTAATTTTAAACCTAAACCTATTACCGGATTAGCTTCTGGATACCAAGGAGATTATATTGGAATTACAGCGGCAAATGGAAAAACTTATCCATTTTGGTCTGATGATAGAACCGGAAATTATCAAGCATGGATGACTCAAGTTACTTTTGGTCCCTCAATAACTCATACTGCACTCCCAAATACAGAAGATCAAAATGGTCCCTACATAGTTAATGCCACAATTACTTCGCAGAATACATTAATTCCAAGTTCAATTAAAGTTTATTGGGGAAGAGGCGTTGGAGTTATATCGGATTCTATTCTTATGACAAATACATCAGGTGACAATTTTCAGGCGAGTATTCCGGGGAATGGTTTGCCAAACACTTACAATTATTATATCAAAGCAGCGGACAATATGGGGTTTGTAACTACATCACCAGGCGGAGCACCATTAACATATTATTCTTTTACAGCAGCTACAGATCTTATTCCACCTTCAATTACACATTCTCCAATTGGCAATACTCCACAAGTAAGATGGCCAGTCGACGTACAAGCAGATGTAACTGACAATATTGGAATACAATCAGTACAATGCGAATTCAGAATAAATGGAGGCTCGATATCGACATTCTCTTTGCCACTAAACTCTGGAAACACCTATAAAGGTACTTTCCCAGGAACTGTTAATGTTGGTGATCTTGTTGAATATAAAATTAAAGCAACAGATAATTCCCTGCAAAATAATTTTAGTTACAATCCTGCATCAGGATTTCATTCATTCAATATCTTAGCGCTGGCAGAAATACTTGTAGCATATGATTCGTCCAGCACAAATGGCAGAACGAGCAAAGACTCAGTTGTAACTTATTTGAATACAATAGGCAAAACTTATGATTTATTCAATAAAGGTGGCCAGACTTCTACAAATGTAGTTACATTCAGAGGAAGACAAACCGTTATCTGGGTTGGTGAAGCAACATCAGTCATGTCAACCATTCAAAAAGATTCAATCAAAGCATACCTAAACAATCCTTTGCCTGGAACAAAATCTAATTTAATTATTTTCTCTGAGGATATTGGTTATCAGTTTGGCAGATCAGCTTCTTCATATTATGATTTGAACTTTATGAATCAATATCTCGGTGCGAATTATGTTCTTGATAGACCCTCATCCGGTGCAAGCCAGGGATTAGTCGGTGTTTACTTAAATACTGGATTGACCGATAGCACGGTAGGAACTTGGCCAGATGTGTTATCAAGATTCGATACTGCAACAACACATAATTTATACAAATTCAGAGGTGATAATTCAATAAATGCAATCGGGAAAATTGGCAGTACCTTTAATGTTGCTACCTTTGGAGTTGATATTAGATCATTGAGAAGAGCTTCTGATAGTCCAACAGGTTCTCCTGTCCCAAGATTCCTAAATGCAGCTTTATTGTACGTTTCTACTAACGGCACACTAACAAATTTCTCACTTAATTTAACTGCTATGCTTGAAGGTTTTTGTGACGGATCAACAATGGTTCCTGACACAGTTACAGTAGAATTGAGAAGCAATTCATCACCCTATAGTCTTGTGCAATCCAAGAAAATTTTTCTTAATAACCTTGGAACCGGAACAACAACGTTCACAACTGTCTCCGATGGAACACCATACTACATTGTATTAAAGCATCGCAATGGATTAGAAACCTGGAGTGCTGCAGGACAACTCTTCACATCAGGAACGTTAAACTACAATTTTACCAGCGCACAGAATAAAGCATACGGAAACAATCTTATTCAAAAAGGTACTAAGTGGTGTGTTTATAGCGGGGATGTAAACAAAGATGAATTTATAGACGGTACTGACGTTTCCAGTTGTTTTAATAGTGCAAATCTGGGAGAATCGGGTTATATTGTTTTCGATCTAACTGGAGATGATTTTGTTGATGGATCAGATCTGGCATTAGCATTCAACAACAATAACTTAGGAATTCAAGCTTTACACCCCAGCAGTAAAATTAATGATGAAAAAAATACTATGATTAAGATAAATAAAAGCTATAAGTAAAGATTTTTTTAACCAAATTTTAGGGAGTTCCAACTCCCTTCAATTTTATGTTTAAACATTCGCTTTAGGAAATAAAAATGTTTCATTTTCACTTATTCACAGAGTTGATTATTTTATTTTGTAAAATTATTTATAGGGAGTAGATAATGAAAAATTTTATCACAACAGCAATTTTGATCTTGCTAATAACTGATTTATTCTCCCAATCAGTTTCTCCAAAACGCGAATTCAGAGCAGCATGGCTTGCAACTGTTGTAAATTTAGATTGGCCAAGTTCAAGAACGCTTTCTACCGCAAATCAAAAATTAGAATTAACTAAACTTTTAGATTCCCTGCAACTTTATGGTGTTAACACCGTTATCTTCCAAATACGAACCGAGTGTGATGCTCTATATAATTCGGCAATAGATCCGTGGTCCTACTGGTTAACTAATTCACAAGGTACTCCCCCTTCCCCTTTTTATGACCCGCTAGAATTCGCCGTGAGTGAAGCACATAAAAGAGGAATGGAACTTCACGCATGGTTCAATCCATATCGGGCAGAAAGAGTAGTTGGCAATTATCCTAAAGCTTCAAATCATGTAACGGTTCTCCATCCAGATTGGGTTATTCAGATTTCAACTTTCAAATTTCTAAATCCGGGTTTACCATCAGTAAGGAATTATGTTTCTTCCGTGATTTATGATGTTGTGAATAGATACGATATAGATGGTGTTCATTTTGACGACTATTTTTATCCCTACCCTTCTAATCAAATTACTAATCAGGATAGTCTTACTTTTATTCAATACCCAAATGGTTTCACCAACATTGGTGACTGGCGAAGAAACAATGTTAATGTTCTTATTAAGCAAGTCAATGATACAATTCAATCAATTAAACGCTGGGTTAAGTTCGGAATCAGCCCATTTGGTATTTGGAAAAATGGCGTACCGCCTGGGATCACAGGATTGGATGCGTACTCAACAATCTATTGCGATGCAATGGCTTGGTTAAAAGCCCACTCAATTGATTACTTGACTCCTCAACTTTATTGGAAATTTGGAGGAAGTCAAGATTATGCTAAACTTCAACCATGGTGGGCAGATTCAGCAGCATTTTATGGAAGACATTATTATCCAGGCCATGCTCTTTATAATGTTGACCCAAGCGGTGCCAACTGGTCAGCCAGCGAAATTCCAAATCAAATTAGATTTGACAGAGCAAATCCAAAGGTACAAGGAGGGGTATTTTTTAGAGCCAAAAGCTATACCGCAAATTATAAGGGTGTAACAGATAGTCTAAAAAATAATTTATACAAATATAAAGCACTCTTACCTATAATGAGTTGGAAAGATACTATTCCTCCCAATCCGCCAAAATATTTGCGATATGAAAACTTAACCGGAAATCAGATAAAATTAATTTGGGATCTTCCACAAACTGCTGTAGATGGCGATACTGCTTCTCGTTATGTTGTGTATAGATTTAATTCCTCAAATATTCAATCAAGTGACTTAAATAACCCAATAAATATTTTAAATATTATTGGTTCAAAAGAATATATTCCCCCAATTCCGCCTAATCCGACTGGAGTTTACTACTACGTTGTCACTTCACTTGACAGAAATTATAATGAGAGTTCTATAAGTAATGTCTTAATTGTTGACCCACTGAATCCCATTTATACATTAAATATAAATGCTTTGATTGAAGGATTTTACAATGGCATCTCAATGGCAGCGGATACCGTTTCGCTGTTACTAAGAAATTCCACTTCACCATTTTTGCTCGTAGGAGAAAAGAAGATTATTTTGGACACAATCGGTAATGGAATTGGAACATTTAATTCATTATCAGAAGGGAATTCTTACTTTATTATTATAAAGCATCGTAATGGTATTGAGACATGGAGTTCATCTGGATTATCATTTTCTAGTCATGCATTGAACTTTGATTTCACTTCGGATTCATCAAAAGCATTTGGCTATAACATGATTAAGAAGGGAATAAAATGGTGTATTTATAATGGTGATGTTAATCAGGATCAGTTTATAGATGGAACTGACGTATCAGATTGTTTTAATGATGCAACTTTAGGTCTGTTTGGTTATATCGTTACTGATCTAACTGGTGACAATTTTATAGATGGAACCGATGTATCACTGGTTTTCAACAACAGTAACAGTGGAATTGGCACAATGCATCCCTGATTGATAGAATTTCTTGCGTAGAAGTTTGAGAATTTGTTTGAATGAAGAAACATTGAATTAAACTCCAATGAAACCATTCCCTGATCCATTTTTTCTTTTAGGAAATTCACGAATAAAATTATAATCTCAACTACGTTATTAGCTCCTGACAGTAACCAAACAAATATGAATAATTCAAATATTGTTAATCATTTATTTGACTATTATCATCTTAACTGATTTAATATTACTCAATGTTTTCAAAGTACAAATGTAAAGTCCACTAACTAAATTACTCGCATCAAAATCAATTTCGTAACTGCCTGCTCTTTTTTCTTCTCTAAGAAGTGTCACTATCTCGTTTCCAAGAATATCATAAATACTCAATTCAACAAATGATTGTTTAGCAAGAGCAAAATGTATCTTTGTTTTTAAGTTAAATGGATTAGGAAAATTCTGAAGTAAATAATTTCCCTCAATAATATTACCTTTTGGTTCATCGTTTACAGAAACAGGGGGTGGTATGTATTTTAGAATAACTCCATTGTCCCCTACTGCAAAACCGTGTAAAGAATCTGTGAATGTAATATCATTAATACCGCTTTGCTCAGGAGTTATTTTAATTTCCCAATTAAGTCCCCCATTCGATGAAAAGATAAATTTGCCTTCCCCTCCCAAACACGCCCAAGCTTCGTTTACATTTCTAAATGTAAGTCCAGTGGCAACACCGAAAAATCCAGGTTCAACATACGTCCAACTATTTCCCCCATTTGTTGAACGAGCGACACCAGTTCCATATTCAAAATCTCCACCCACACCAACAATATTTAATGAGTCAACTATGTAAAGCTCAATCAATGGTTCGGGACCTAATTCATATGAAGACCATGACAATCCATAATTAGTTGTTTTCCAGATAACACCAATTAAATCTCGTTGACCTCCACATGCAAATCCATATTGTTTGGAATAAAATTCAAGATCAATTATTGGAAGACTTGCATATAAGCTGCTGTCAAACTGCACTATATTCCATGACATTCCCCCATCACCTGTTCTATAAAAAATGTATGAAGGAGCACCAGCTAGGAAACCATTTAATGAATCTAAAAATTTAACGGTAAAAAAATAAACATTAAGTGAATCGAATAACATGCTTGACCAAGTTGTTCCCCCGTTAGTTGTCTTTAAAAAATACGAACCCGATGGCTCATCAAACTTTATTGCCACAGCCCAACCAAGTTCATGATTTAGGAATGATATATCCAAAATGTTATTGTAAATTGTAGTATTTTGTATTTCCCAATTTGATCCGCCGTCTATCGTACGAAGGATTAATCCGGAATCACCCGCAGCCCAACAGTTAAGACTATCAAGACAGTGAATCCTCCAAATTCTTTTACTCGTTGGAGAATCAACTCTTATCCACTCACTCTGCGAAAAGGTTGGGGAAATAAACAGCGTTAAAAATGATATTATAATCGAGAGTCTAATTTTTTTCCTTATCAAAATAATTTGATGGTCAAAAAGAATAAAATTATATGAATAGTACAAGCCAAGTAAAATAATCACAATTCTACTTTGTTAGATAATTCATGAAATCAACATTGGAACAAGTATTGTAATATGCAGGTAATACCATTTTTTTCCTATTATGAGAAAATTGAAATCTTAGAATTGTTATTCTGCGCACATTAGAAAAAAAAAAGTTGTAACTTTAGACAATAAATGCCATCTTTGGAAAAAATTATAAAATACATTTATCAATTAAGGAGTGACATGATGAAAAAAAATTTTCTGCTTTTTGTAGCATTATTGATGTCCGCTGCAAACACATTTTCACAAGAAATGATTCGCCCACCCGACGTAGTTACAAGCGTACAAGAACTTATTCGTCCTTCTGATGACTCTTCAATACCTGAATCAAAAGTCCCGTCAGATGAATCCATTAGAGTTAAATTTAGAAATATTGAAGGAATTGAAGCGTCTCTCATCAATCAATCTTGGGCAGGCATGTTTTATAACAGCACCTATCGCCCCCCTGACCCACACGGTTGTGCTGGACCAAGTGGTATAATTCAAACAGTAAATTTAAGAATTGCATATTGGACGAAAACAGGTACTCAAACATGGATAGATGATATGGGTGGAGCAGGAAATTTCTTCCCATCCTCCACTGGAACTAACCTTTCAGATCCGCGGGCACTTTATGATCATAACAGCGGCAGGTTTTATGTTATGGTACAAGAAAATAGCACAACTCAGGCATTTCTTGATTTAGCTGTTTCTAAGGATTCAGACCCATCGACCAGCACAACTACAGAGTGGTGGTTTTATAGATTCGATATAACGGAAACAATTGGAGCAACTAAATACGGAGCCGATTATCCGGGTTTTGGATTCGATGGTCAAGCTATATATACAACCTTTAATATGTATCCGCTCCCTCTTTCCGGGTCATCTAAAAACTGTCAAATAATAATTGCCAGAAAGGATTCGGCAATTGGCGGAACATTGAATTATGTTAGAAAAGTTTATACTCCGGGTTACACATATTATTCTGCTTTCACTTTACAACCAGGAACAGTGTTAAGCACTACAGCACCTACAAATAAAGCATATTTCGGAGAAATTTGTCTTGCTGCCTCTGATTCAATTAGAATATGGGCATTATCTGATCCAATTGGCACACCAGTTCTCACATCATATAAATTTCAGGTTCCAAATAATGGAGGATTTATAGGGACAGGTGCGCCCCAGTTGGGTACGGCTACTACCGTGCCAACTCTTAGCTCAAGAACCCAAGGGAACGCATTTTGGTATAACGGGGCATTATGGTTTTGTAATACGGCAGGTGGCAGTTCAGGAAAAGCTAAGATTTATTATTATAAGGTTAATACAAATGATTTCGCCGATGCCAATCCCACATTGGCTGAATCTGGTTTCATTGATGGCGGTACAGGGGTATGGACATACCAGCCATCTATAGGCGCAAACCGTAGAGGAGATATATGTTTAGTATATACAGAATCCTCATCCTCTAAATACCCTCAGATAAAGTTCACAACCCGAAAATCAACTGCATCTACTTGGGATACTCCACAATTGCTCAAAGCAAGCCCCAGTTATACGAATAGCGATAGATGGGGTGATTATGCCTCAGTTACACCCGATCCAAGTGATAGTACGTTTTGGGTAGTACACGAATGGGCAAGATCAAGTACAGCACATGATTGGGGAACTTGGTGGGGTAATATAATTATCCCAATTACTTTGGAAATAACTCTTATACCAGAGGGTTTTTATGATGTCGGTTTAAACAGATTAAATATGAGAGACACAGTAAAAGCATACTTGAGAAGTACTGCATCTCCTTACGCTAAAATTGATTCTGCAAAAGGCGTAATCGATTCTCTTACATTTACAGGTTCTTTCGATTTTTACAAAGCTCCCAGCGGTACATATTATTTATCAATGCATCACAGAAATACTATTGATACATGGGGCAGCGGTACCGGGACAGTTGCAAGAGGCCTCACATACACTGGTATCAACTTTACGACTTTTCAGTCAAGCGTTTGGGGAAGTAATCAGATATTGAAAGGTACTAAGTGGTGTTTTTACAGTGGCGATATAACTAGAGATGAATTCATTGATGGTTCTGATGTATCGCTTTGTTTTAACGCTGCAGACGTTGGAACATCAGGTT
>CAYMKU010000006.1:0-3998 GCA_964391015.1 uncultured Ignavibacteriaceae bacterium | reverse complement strand
AAAATACCGCTTGCTTTTGAAGATTTTTTATTAAAATTTAATAAAGGTAAAATCACTGAAACTCATATCAGCCTAGCAATAATTACCTTTCATAGTTTGATATTTCAGTAGAGATAGAAATAAATCTATTTCTAATACCATTATAACATTTGTCATGTCTCTTAGTTGAAATAATCAGTAAGGGCGATTTTCCCTCTTTTTTAAAAGACTTAAACTACCTAATACACTCAATTTTTTATGTTGAAAAGTCTTTGTTGAAGTGGCCTAAAAATAGTAGATAATTCAATTGTTTTTTTTCATTTCAACATTATCTTACTGAATCATTTTGAATCAGAAGAATTTGTTATATTAAAAAATGTTTTTGAATTTAATTTAAAAAGAAGGGACGACAATGAAATTTATTTTTCAACGATTGCTATTCATTTTTTTGATTTTCTTTTGTTCAAAATTATCATTTGCACAAGATTTTTATTATGCTGAGGGGAGAAGAATTGATTTGATTCCTCGTTTAGATAAAATGGCTATTATCACCAATGAAACAAATTTTAATGAATCGTATGTTGAACAAAGATTGAAATCAATTCTGAGCAGTAACGATGAAGTAAAAAGAGTTGAAGAGAATATTTATATGGTTTACTTCAAAACTAAAAATGATATGTCTTATATAGAGCAAAAAATATCCAGTCTTAATTCATTAAAAAACATTGTGAAGTTTGCAACGGAGGTTTATTATGGCGAATCAAAAAAAGTAACTCAAATACCAACCGATGAATTCATTGTAAGATTGGCCAATTTTGAAAACAAGAGTAAATTAGATGAATTGAATAAATTTTATGGTTGCGAAGTTATCAGAAATATTGAGGATGAAAGAGGATTTTTACTCAAATCTAAAAATGATGTCTCTTCAAATGCACTTCAACTATCTGATATTTATTATCGAACTGGATATTTTGAATACTGTGAACCAAACTTTGGGTATCCTGACGGATGTCTTTTCAATTATACTCCAAATGACACTTACTTCACAAGCCAATGGGCGCTGAAAAATACTGGCCAATCAACAGCAACTGAAGGATATACGACATATGGAGATGTAACTACTTCAGCCGGAATTCCAGGTGCGGATATGGATGTTTATTTAGCTTGGGATTACGTCAAAGGAAATAATAATGTCATTGTTGGAGTTTTTGATACAGGAGTTGATTCGAGTCATCCAGATCTTTCCCAAAATTTGATTCGAGGTTACGATGCAAGCAGTAATGTTTACACAGTTCCAAGTGATCCGGGAAGCCATGGAACTTGTACCGCTGGAATTATAGGTGCTCGAACAAATAATAATTTAGGCGTATCGGGAATTGCTGGTGGAGACAATACAGCTAACAGCAATTGTAAGATTATGTCATTCAAACTAGTAAACGCATCTGGCACATTTACAACTTCAGCAAATATTGCAAGAGCATTTGACACAGCTCGAGTTAACAATGTCTATATCTCTAGTAATAGCTGGGGTGGTGGATCAGTCAGCTCTACACTAAATACAGCAATCTCTAATTTTTCTAATAATACAAGAGGTGGATTAGGTGGGGTTGTTTTATTCTCATCTGGAAATGATGGTTTGAATCCTCCAAATTATCCATCATATCTTTCTACCGTTGTATGCGTGGGTGCTTCAACAAGGCATGATCTGAAAAAAGCTGCTGGTACTGGAAATCAATTTTGGTGGGGGGGAAATTATGGAGAAGATGCAAATGGAGATCTTGATGTTGTTGCCCCAACAATTGTTTATACAACCGATAAACAAGGAACTGGTGGCTATAACACTTCAGCAGGTACAGCAGGTGATTATTATGCAACATTCAATGGAACTTCAGCATCATGTCCAAATGCTGCAGGTGTCGTAGCATTAATTTTTTCAGTCAATTCTAATCTCACAAGATCTCAAGTGATTGATTATCTCTATAGGGGTTGTGAAAAGATTGATAACATCGGTTACAATACAACCAAGACTTATGGCAGTTGGAATGAATACTATGGATACGGAAGAGTAAATGCTTACAACTCAGTCCGTTTAGCAATGGGTGTTGATATTACTCCACCGACAATTATTCATAATAATATCTTATCCCATTCAAGCACTTATCCAACTATTTTAAGCGCCACAATTTATGATCAAGATGGTTCTGCGGTTCCAAATGTAGGAGCAAATCGTCCACGCATTTTTTATAGATTTAATAAAAATGGAGGCGGCTGGTCTGCCTTTGATTCATCTTATTTTACTTCTTACAGTGGTAACATATTTTATTTCCAAATACCTGGTGTCGGAAAACAAACCGAGGTTCAATATTATATAAAGGCACTAGATAACGTAGGAAATATTGCAAAATTTCCATTTAACGCTAATACATCATACATCTATACATTATGTTATTTCGCTGTAGGTGATATAATCTATGAGACACACGGTTTGTCTTCAAATTGGAGTGCACCTGACGGCAATGCTGGAATTTCTTCAAATATAAACTTTCCTACTAATTATTCAATTCTTGACGCAAGTGTAAAAATTAATTTGACTCATACTTATGTGTCAGACGAAGTGCTAATTCTTTGGTCACCAAATTCAGATGAAAATAACAACAGAATTTGTCTTTTCTCAGGCAATGGTGGAAGCGGTGACAATATAACTAATGCTACTGTCAAAGATTCTGCGACAATGTTCTGGCGTCAAAGTTCACCACCATATTCGAATGGAACATTCAAGCCTGAATACCTATTGTCAGGGTTACATGGAACAAGTTCACTCGGTAACTGGAAATTTATTAGTTATGATCAGGCATCTAGTGATGCACCAACATTTACTGGCTTAGATATTACACTGAAAAAACTAAATGGTACAACCAGTCCTTGTGCGAGGTTAAATTCACCTCAAGATTCAATATTAAATTTTGGTGCAGTTAATCCTCCATCCCTAGTTGATAAAGATTTCTATCTTAAAAATACAGGAACAAGTAATCTTCTTGTGAGTGGGGTTAGTTTCACCGGCACTAATGCATCATTATTTTCTTTAATAACGTCTATTCCTAGTTCCATAGCTCCAGGAGACAGCGGATTATTCAGAGTAAGATTAAATACTGCACTGCTCAAAAATTCCAAATCAGATCAAATAAATTTCGAATCTGTTCAAAGTGCAGTAATGCAAATTTCAAATAACGATCCTTCAAAAAGCACATTCAAAGTATCGCTCTTAACGGATGAATCAATTGCACTTAATCCGACATCATTAGGTGCTGCTGCTGTAAGTCATCAACAAGTGAATGTAACATTCACACCAAATGCAAGCAGCAACAATGTGTTAATAATTTGGAATAATACGGGAATATTTACAACTCCATCGGGTGAACCCCCTATGGCAGGAAACCCTTTCGCAGGTGGAACTGTATTATATTATGGATTAACCTCACCAAGGAATCATACTGGATTGAATCCATCAACACCTTATTACTATAAAGCATTCTCGTACAATGGGACATCCTATTCCGCCGGCTTAACTGCAAATGATACAACTTTGACTCTACCCACCCTTAGTCTTACTACATTGATTGAAGGATTCTATGATGGAACAAATATGGTTCCCGATACAGTAAATGTTGAACTCAGAAGCACTGCATCTCCTTACAATTTAATTGAATCTAAAAATGTTGTACTAAATTCCACAGGAACGGGAACAGGAGCATTTTCAATAGTAACAGATGGAACACCATACTATATTGTGATTAAACACAGAAATTCTATTGAAACGTGGAGTGCGACTGGACAAACTTTCTTAGCTGGATTATTGAATTACGACTTTACAACTACCCAAAATAAAGCATACGGAAATAATCAAGTTCAAAAAGGCACTAAGTGGTGTATTTACAGTGGTGATGTAATTAGAGATGAATTCATCGATGGTTCTGATGTATCGCTTTGTTTTAACGCTGCAGACGTTGGAACATCAGGTT
>CAYMKU010000005.1:0-127682 GCA_964391015.1 uncultured Ignavibacteriaceae bacterium | reverse complement strand
TATGAGCTACTATTTTAACAAAACATTAAAGGGAAGTTTTGAAGAAGTTATAACAAGGGTTATAGACGAACTCAAGAAAGAAGGATTTGGTATACTGACTGAAATTGACGTAAAGGAAACACTAAAGAAAAAGCTCGATGTTGATTTTAAGAAGTACAAAATTCTCGGCGCTTGCAACCCTCCTTTTGCTTTTGAAGCGTTAAAATCAGAGGACAAAATTGGGACAATGCTGCCTTGCAATGTAATTGTCATCGAACAAGCACCAGGACAAATAGAAGTTGCGGCAATTGATCCAATTGCATCAATGCAGGCGGTTTCAAATCCAAACCTTGGTAAGGTTGCAAATGAAGTTCAAAGGAAGCTGAAAAAAGTTGTAGATAGTTTATAAATCTTTACAAAACCTCCGAGGTTTTCAAAACCTCGGAGGTTACTTAAATTATAATCCAAAGTATTTAATTATTGATTTCATTATTTCATTTCGCACCTCGGATCTTGTGATAGTTTCAAACGGAAAACCAAAAACAATCACCCCATAATTCCCTTTGTACCCTATACCTGCACTGAATTGATTTTCTTTATATCTTAAAATTGTTTCCGCACCATTCGAAGGAGCAATTGCATCGGGTGCTTCAACAGCATATATAGAATCATTTAAATATGAATTATATCTGAAGGCCAACATGTCCTTCAGGAAAGATGTTCGAACAGACCACATGTCTCCAGTTTTAGCAGCATGATCAGTAACAAGATTGAGATGTAAAATATTTTTTGCAAAGTTAATGCTTTGCTCATCTCCATCTGAAAAAATATCAGAGCCAACATAAGCACCTGAAATGAATATGCTTCTTCCTTTCTCTAAAAAATCAGATAGTTGTTTTTGTAGCTTTGTTGGAAATGCTTCAAACTGAACTCCATTGATAGAATCTGCGTAAGGTTTTTGCCAGTGAGTTTTCTTTTCTTCGCCAAAAATTAAATCAATCATTTTATATTTTTTTAGATCAACAAATCCGTTCATTACTGCTTCATCGCTTGAGGAAACAAAAGAATATCCACAATTTTTAATTGAAAGCCCGTGAACATAAGGAAAATCAAAAGTGTTGCCAGCAATAATCTTAGTTTCGAAGTCGGCATGACTTGCACCATGCCCCGGTGCATCATTTGAGACATATGGTGAGTTCGGATTGAAATCATACTGCGTGCCTGTAAAATTAACATCATATTTATCTGGGACACCAGCATCAATAAAATTTGTAAAACCAATAAAAGATGTATCTTCTACAGTTGCAGGCGGTGCTACTCTATCAAAACCATTTACAATTAAGATTGGGTTTTTATTATTATCCGTCTTACAAACTGATAGTATTTCGGAAGGAAAACTTTCACCGCCATCATTCAGTGCTGTAATTTTGAAACTGTAAATCTTGTTCTTATCAATTTTTTTAACATAATAATTTTCTTCTGCCAGCACTCCATTATCGAATCCCGCTCCATTTATTCTTGTATAAACAACATACTTTGTTGGTTGAGCAGTTAATTCAAGCTGATCAATTTGCGGTTGCCATTTTAGAATCACAGCACCATTCATATCAAACTCAGTAGAAAAATGAGTAACGGCTAATGGCTGAACAACATACTTAAAGTTATACTGTGATGACAAAAATCTTAACATACCTTTGTAAATTGCTCTTGAAACATCAAATCTAAAGCTTGGATCAAGAACGAATTTCATATCAAGAAAATTCTGATGAGATAGAAGTTCGAGCAACAGTGATGGAAAGTTGGGCCGCACTGATTCACTATATCTTGCCTCCATTAAGTGACGACGAGTCCAATTCAAATCATACTTTTGTCTTAAGTCATCAACAATTTGAGTCTGAATAATATCCGCCAAATCTCTGTTAGCAAGACGTGACATTCCATCAGGGAAAATAAATTGTGAATCTATTGAAGCGAGACTGTAAATTGATAGGGTTCCTATGGCTGTGTCGCTTCTTGATATTCCTGCATCTGTATGAAATGCAAGCGAAAGATCAATTGGAATCCCGAGACCATCTATTTGCCTATTTCTGCTTGGTCCATAAGGGTCACCAAAAAGATAATTCCCGTACTCAGCGCGGCTTTGGTAATCATCATTATAATCATTTTCATTTCGATTTAAATTGTAAACGAGTGTATCAGGCATTCCTGCATATTGAAGCCAATATCGAGCACCTTCAACAAATTTAGGTCTGCCGCTCGTTGTTCCGTTACGTTCAATAATCCCCATGCCGCCACCAAATCTTACAGCATCAGCAGAAACTATTGCTCCCATTTCTTTACTTCCGTTTGTAAGAACAACCTTACCAACTTGGGGATTATAGCCCTCAGCAAATTTAAATTTACCTAAATAGATCCAAGTGCTTCCACCAATCTGCTGATTCACCTCAAATTCAGTTTGCCCACCTAAATGATATACTTTATAATTTGCATCTGTAACATTTTCCAAAGAGTGCTTATAAGAAATATAAACTGCATATTCACCCGTTTGAGGGAAATCGGGAATCCATTCACATTGAGCATCGCCAATTAAATTCGAATACGTATATACATAGCTTCCTGCTTTAAAAGGATTTTCATCTTCTTTGTAGGGAGGATCTCCTATTCCAAATGCCGGTTCGTTTCCCTTTAGCCACGAGAGTTTCTCGCCATCTCGAATTAAAAATCTTGATTTTGTGATGGGGTTAGTTGGTGAGTCATTATCAACAACAACTTCATTTGTCTGAATATCGCGCTCACGCGGAACAAATACATTTGCACCGGCGTTCTCTAACATTGGAATTAAATATGGAAGTGTGAATGACATCGGGATCAAATCTTCAACTGACTGGAATAATCTTGGACGCTGCCACTCCCATCTATCTAAATTTGAGTTATAGTACCAGCCATGACTATGCCAAAGGAGGATATTTTTCCCATTCAAACCGTTTATAGGATTGTTCTTAGAACTTATATTTCTAACAATTGCTAATGGTCGGGAGTGTTCATCGAGAGGCATCCTTGTTTTGTCATACTTTGCAACCTCGCTTCTAAAATAATTCGGAGCAAGCTCCTCAATAGGATAGGTTAAAGCATTGATACTCAATTTATAATTTGAATATTCTGAACCAAGCTCTTCACGGAATTGGTCATATAACATTCGAACTGTTTCGCTTCTAAATGGCACATAAGAAAACTCTTTACTTAGATTAATGTTAACCTCTTTCTTTCGTTTGTCAACTGTTACGTTTTCAATTTTTGCATTGGAAGGAAAAACTATTGGCATTGCCTCTGTTTTTAGTACAGGTTTCAGCTCAATTATTTCTTCACCTGAAATAACTTCAGTCTCATCAATTTTAGTTTCTTCCGTTTTTTCTTCTTCTTTAACTAACTCTTTTGTTGCACAGCTTGTGAAAAAGAAAATTAATGAAATACAAAAAATTGATTGAAAAAATGATTTCATAAATGTTTTGGCGTGATAAACCGTAAGAAAAAAATATTTGTGTAAATAGTAGTTATTAAGTCCCATTTCCCCTTGGAACATCATTCTTATGTCCGCACCTCGGACAAATAACCTGCGGTTTGTTCATTCCAAACCCCGCTGGTGCTTTTATTTTCATTCCGCAGACACAGGTCAGGAAAGAGTAGTTGTTCACTGTCATCATTAAATTGCCAAGCGTTCTTTTTTGCTGCTTGGTTGATTCTTGAGCGGTAATTGCTTCCCCCGGATTTCTAATTTCAACTTTTTCTTGCTTAGCTAATGCAGACGCAGGAATAATCGGTGTTGCTTTTCTCTTCTCCATGTCAAATGCATTTTGGTAATCAATAAATCCCGCACCTTGAGAAATGTTTCTAAGAATTCTTATTCTTTCTGAAATTGGTGGATGTGTGCTTGTAAGATCAGCAAGTTTTGCTCCTTTAGCTTTAAGAGGATTTACAATATACATGGGAGCTGTTACTTTGTTTGCAGATGGTAAATCTAAATTTGATTCTGAAATTTTTTCTAATGCTGAAGCCAACCCTTCTGGATACCGCGTAAATCTAACTGCTGTTGCGTCAGCAAGATATTCTCTTTTTCGTGATATGGCAAGATAAAGAAACCGCGCAAGTATTGGAGCCAAGATTGCAAGAGCAATTGCGGCAATCATAATAATTAATTGTGCCTGCCCGCCGCTTTTTGATGATTTAGAACTATACCTCCTTCCACCACCTGAAATCCACATCCCTCTAAAATATATTTCGGAAATGAGAACAATGCTACCCAGCATTATTCCTGCCATAGTCATAAATCTTATATCGCGGTTGTAAATATGTCCCGTTTCGTGAGCAACAACACCTTGAAGTTCATCCCGATTAAGTTTTGATAGAAGTCCCGCAGTAACTGCAATTGCACTGTTCTCGGGTTTAATGCCTGTTGCAAAAGCGTTGGGTGCTTCTTCATTTATAATATAGATTTTAGGAATGGTCGGAAGTCCCGCAGCAATTTTCATTTCTTCAACAACATTGAAAAGTTGTGGGTGTACGTCGGGTGTAACTTCTTTTGCTCCGCTGATTGCTAATAATATGTTGCTGCCAAATGCTATGCTGACAATAGAAAGAATAATCCAAATTCCTAGAGCTATGATTACACCAAACGATCCTCCGCCATCAGGAATAAAACTGCTACCGATTGTATATCCTAAAAGCAGCAGCAATACTCCCATACACACGAAAAGCCAGAAAGACTTACGCTGATTGGCTCTAATTAATTCCCACATGAAACTGTTAAGTTATAAATCAATTAAAGCTAACTTTCGGAACTGCTCTTTCACCTTTATCTTCAACTTCAAAGAATGTTTCTTTGGTAAAGTTGAACATCCCAGCAAGAATATTTGATGGGAACATTTCTATCTTATTGTTATAGTATAGAACTTGATCGTTATAATTCTGTCGTGAAAAAGAAATTTTATTTTCTGTTGATGAAAGTTCCTCCTGCAGTGCAAGGAAGTTTTGATTAGCTTTCAAATCAGGATAATTTTCAACTGCAATGTTAAATTTAGTCATTGCATCTGTAAGCTGTCCTTCGGCTTTAGCTTTATCTTGAATATTTGTAGCGGACATCGCATTAGCGCGTGCGTTAGTAATGTTCTGCAAAGTTTCTCTTTCGTGAACCATATATCCTTTTACCGTTTCAAGTAAATTGGGAATTAGATCATGCCGTCGTTTAAGCTGAACATCAATTTGTGACCATGCATTCTTTACTTGATTACGAAGTCGTATCAATGAATTGTACATTGATATAACAAAAAAGATCACAAATGCTATAATAGCAAGCACAACTATGAAAGTCATTATGAACCTCCGGAAAGTTTATGTTTGAAAATTTCTTTGAACAAAGTTAAAATTTTATTTTCTTCATCTATGCTACCGAGTTTCACCACCTCGCACAATTCACCCTTGTTGAACCAAAGCCCATGATGATTTTTGCACCTGTCCAACAGAACTTTGGTTTCTCGACCAACCAGGACTTTTTCCATTTTTTTAGAACAAATAGGACAGCGATACTTCTTTTCAGATGGACTACCATCTACCTTGAATGAGGACAATAATTCTCCTTTCCCAGATGCTTCTTCAAGCAACAGTTCCAACTCACCGCCATCAAGCCAAATTCCCTCACAGCTTGTGCAATAATCAATTTCAATTTCATCAAGTTCGAGAACTATCATTAGTTCATCGCAGACTGGGCATTTCATTTTGTTCTGAATTTTTTCCGAAAACTTAGCGAAATTTAGCTCATTATAAAATAAGATTCACAATTTCTTAAATTGTGATGTGATTAAGAATTATTTATGAACCTAACAAAATCAATATTCTCTTTCATATTCCTTGTCGTTACCGCAATAACATATTCTCAAGAAATGACAACCACCAATGTCTTTGAAAGATTTATCCAAAGCGAACACTTTGGCGAACGAATCTTAAACTTAAGGTTTGAGCCTGGTATTAGTATTCACATCAATGCACCTTCAAAACAAATGTTTGATTCAACAAAGAAAACTTTGCTTATCCTTTACGCTCTACCAAACGGCAATTCAATCGAGTGGACAATTGGTAAAAAACTTGTGGCGGGAGATGACTGGCATTTTGATATTCAGCATATTGGAGCACAGACAAGATTCTTGAGAGAAAATTATTCTGATGCAAACATTGTGGTTGCTTATCTTATGACGGATGATAAAAGTTGGCCGAAGTGGAGAAAAGAAACGGGAAATAGCCATTTGGTCATTAAGTCGTTGGTAGATTCTCTAACAAATTTATTTAAATCGTTTAATGTAAGGATCGTACTAAGCGGACACAGCGGAGGAGGAAGTTTCATCTTTGGATTTCTAAATAGTATCGAAAAAATCCCCGATGATGTAGAACGAATAACTTTTCTAGACAGTAACTATGGTTATGAAGACTCGCTTAAGCATGGAGATAAGCTGGTTGAATGGCTGAATGAATCGAATGAACATTATTTAAGTATAATTGCTTATGATGATAGCAGTGTAAAAATTAACGGGAAAAACATCGTAAGTCCCACCGGCGGAACTTACTACAGAAGTAAAATGATGAAAGAAAGATTGGAGAAGGATTTTAAATTTATAGATGAGAGTGATACTTCATTTACCCGCTACACTTCGCTGGATGGAAAAATACAGTTTCACTTAAAAGAAAATCCTAATGCAGAAATTTTTCACACAGTTTTAGTGGAAAGAAATGGATTTATTCAAAGCATTCTCTCCGGTACCGAATATGAGGGAAAGAATTACAAATTCTGGGGAGAGAGATGTTATGAGAAGTGGATTGGCGAGTGAAAAACCAAAAAAAATGGTCAATAGATCCAGTAAAATTTCTTCGTGGATTGAGTAGAATTATCTCCCAGGGCAGATACTACTGAACTGATAAAGCATACTCTGCCTTTTCTTCAACAGTTTTTATCCTTTGCTCTAAGCGAATAATATAGGCAGTAAATTGGATGCTTTCATTATTTTCTAACCTAAACGCTTTTATTACATTAGTTATTGTATCCTTTTGTTCTATACTAAGATCATCAATAATTAATAGTATTTTCAAATTATATTTTATTGCTTCTGTCAGTAGTTCCTTTAACTTTAAGCCAATCAATTCATTACTTAAACCCGGATTTAATTCCTTAACCCAGTGAGTGACTTTGTGTTGTAGTTCATTATTCTCAAAAATGTAATTAATTATTTTATCAGACCAACTAGCTATGGTATCTTCTCTAATTTGTTTTTCTGTAACTATACTAAATGTAGAAGCAAATCGCATTAATTGAGGAATAATATGCCCATTGAAGTAATTAGATTTCTCTTGGTTTCTTACTTTGCCCTCACCATAGCATTCATATTCAATTAAATTAATTTGAAAAGGTCTCTTGGAATTTTTATCAAATACTAATAGTAGTGCATCAGGTGTTGCTCTAATGCCTGTTACTTTAGTGTTTTCACCAGTTAGTGCTGCTGTTCTGAATAATCTATTCTCTGGAATAAGTAAAGATCTTTCTTTCTTATATTGTGGGAAAAGTGAATAAAAATAATCGTTTACTAAAACTTCAATCCCACGGAATCTATCAGATTCATTCACGAAGTTTATTGTTTGAAAAGTTGCCAAAATAGTTACTTTCAATTCTGGTATCTCTCTGATTACATCATCTATATTATCATCGCTAACTTCAGATTCGGTTTCTCTTTCTTCCTCATCAGTTTGGTCAACAATAGGTTCTTGTACTACTGAGAACTGATATAAAATTGTTGCTTTATTTTTTTTAAAAGTATTATCTAACAATTTAATTGCATCCTCCTGCCCAATATTCTTCGCGACCTGAACATACTTAAGATACCATTGTCCTCCTCCGACTTTCCTTAATATTGCGAGGTCAAAAGGTTTGCAAAATTCAATATTCTTAATTGCAAAGGTGCTTTTATATCTGTCCGCATCTGGCCAGGGTTTAAAATCTGTTTCCTCAATCAAAACGGCGCGTGCCCCAACATAGATAATCCCACCGACTTTAACAGAAAAATAAACAATATCATTTGGTTTTTGTCCCCGCAATAAAAAACCAGCGACTTTTTCATTTAAGCAGAGGTAATAATTAACTAAAGATGTTCCACAATGTAATATTCTCACACTCATTAGATTTTCCTTTTTATTTTCCAGATTGAAACATTGTTTTTGCTATTTCATATTCTTTTATAAAATCTAGACTGACATTAGCTGCAGGATCAATATCCTGCCACGCCACATACATATATGCAAGCAATTGCAGCCCGCTAAACTGCTTACCTGGAATTGATGCAAGGTTGTACCGCTTCTCTGAGTTTTTAGGATCAATGCCTTGTGTGCCGAGCATTGCAATTTCAAATCCCACATCTCGTATTTGTTCTTTTGTCATTTTCTCAAACAGTTGCAAGGCGGAAAGGCAGTACATTGTAACCGCCATCTGTCCCGCTGGCTCTTTTTCAAAACTTAATGGTACTTTTTGTGCATCAGCAGGCAGTGGTTTGTTCAGCCCAAACGGATCTTCTTCAATTTCCTTTACAATTGCATTAAGATTTGTTCTTGCTCTGTATTCATTTTCATCAACAAGCTCAAAATATTTGTCGAGGTTTAATTCCTTTCCCCAAGCTTCAACCAAATCGTATTCGAGGGCAGGTGTTCTTTTATCTTTTACATTTAAAAATTGCTTGTACAGTTGAAGTGCGATCTTAGTTTGTGAAGCGGTCGCTTTGTAGTTTTGGGTATAATCTATACCGAACAAATCATTGAAATGCAAAGCCGCTACAAAATTCATTATCTTGCTTGCGTTTAGTGTTTGTGCTGGTGTTAAATCAACAATTTCTTTCTTTGTTACAGCAGTAATGCCTTCCTGCAAAAGCTTTGTAAGCGATAAGAATTGGTATGGCTTTAGTTCGGGAAACTCAACGAATAGAAACTCTTCAATGAAAAGATCAATGGGAGCGTTAAATATTTGCTGTGATAAACCGTTGAAGAGGGAAGAGATAAAGTTTGAAATTACTTTATCTGAATAGTCAAGCTGTTCAAGTTTTTTTAGAGATTGTTCGTTATCACGGATGAAAAGTTCTTTGTGTTTGTTGGAGGTGATGAATAGTTTATTTCTACCCCCCCCTCCAATAATCGTGCCTGAAGGAAGTAATCCAGATGGACAAGTTCATGCATTACAAGATGCTCATACGAAGGATAATTAGTTTTGTATTTAACCAAATGATTATCCCTATGATGATTCTCAGCTAGTTCAAGTTTAGCTGCAGTAGGAATTGAATTGTCTTCAATAATTTGGATTTGTTTAGGAGATTCCTTTTCAATTCTTTGAAGATATTTTTCTATAAGTGCTTTAGCATTATTTACTTTTGTATATCCGATAACACTTTCGTTAATAAGTTCAACAGCGTGTTTATGAATCGGTTCATGTGTTTTTGCATTTTTAATGCTTTGTATTCCATAATCAAATGCTATTAAATAATCATCGTTGTTTTTCGCAATCAGGCCAAAAGCATAAGTCGTATTGGGGTAATTTGGATTTATCTCATACGCCAACTCGAAATAACGTTTAGCTTCTTCCGTTTTTTCAAGCTGTAATAAATTTGCTCCGATGTTATTAAGTGCGATACCATCTTTGGGATTAACTGCCAATGCTTGATCATAATATTTCATTGCAGTTTTAATATCAGCTTTAAATCTTGCAAAAATATTGCCCATCATTATCAAAGCATAAGTGTTTCTTGGATCCCATTTCAATGCATCCACCAAATAATTAATTGCTTTTTCTTGATCACCTTCATCAGAAAAAATTTGACCTAATATTCTGTGATACTCTGAAATTGCCGGATTGTTCTTTATCAGCTTATTAAGTATTGGTTTAGCTAAATCATATTTCCCTTTTTCACAAAGAGCAACAACTTTATCAAAGTCTTGTTTCTCATTTGCGATCTTTACTTCATCAATCTTGATTGTAACTATTCCATTCTCAATTTCCACCTGCGGTCGGTAAGGTCCTTCGGTGTAATAGTCTATAATTTCATTTTTCAAGGATTCTAAATCTGGGGTAATTCCCTTTATTTTAGGAAATAACTCAGAAAGAAAGTCGTCTATGCGATGGATAATAATCATGTTTATTGTGTGTGTTAGAAATGTACTAAGTAAAGATAATTCTTATTGGGGTAATATTAAATCTACCTCAGCAATATCATCTTTTTCGTTTCAGTATAGGCACCCATTTGTAATCTGTAAAAGTAAATTCCGCTTGCTAATTGAAGACCACCGATCGTTGACTGAAATTCAACTTCATAAATTCCGGGGAATTTGTACTCATCAACTAAAGCAGTAATCTCATTTCCAAGAATGTCATATACTTTCAAACTCACGTTTTGCATTTCACCTTTCACGTTTAAGGGGACCACATATCGTATTTTAGTTGTCGGGTTAAACGGATTTGGATAATTCTGATACAAAATGAAATCTTCGGGAATTTCTGCTTCAGCAATTCCAACATTTGTTATGAATCTTTGCTTCAGCCGTTGAATTCTGTTGAATGCCGAATCAATCAATGCTGCGGAAATTATTCCCTGGCTGACCTTTGAATTAATCACATCAACTAAATACCCAACAAGAGATTTGTTGTTGTAAATGCTCTTGTTGAAAAGTAAAATATCAGTACCTGCTTTAATGCATAACTCGACTGCTTCTTCTAGAGTATAATTTGCTGAGATGGCATTCATAAAAAGTTCATCGCTTATCACAGCTCCGTTGAAGTTCAGAGAATCTCGGAGCAGATTTGTTATGGCTTCATATGACAATGATGCGGGATGAACGGAATCAATATTAGCATTAAAAAGATGTCCAATCATAACCATGTCGGCTTTGTTCTGATCAATGGCTGCTTGGAATGGAACTAACTCTGAATCCGCCCAAGTAAAAGTAATGTCTGTAAAGCCAAGATGGGAATCAGTCGCTGCGCTTCCATGCCCAGGAAAATGTTTTAAAGTTGTAATTATATTTTTTTTATGAAACTCATCAATGAACCAAAATATATGGCTGCTTACTATATCGGGATATTTTGAAAAACTTCTGTCCAACTTCCCAATTGCCGGACTGTTAGGATTAACATTCACATCAGCAACAGGAGCGAGATTTACATTTATTCCTGTTTGGTTTAGCCATTCTGCCATCATCTTAGCTGTCTGACGCGTTGAGTCTTCAAGATTTAGAATTGTTCCTAATTTATATGCTGAGTTTGTAGCTGCAAATCCGGTCGTCTGATTTAACCTTGCAACTTTTCCTCCTTCTTGGTCAACTGCAATTAGCAATTGATTTGCGCCAGCAGATTGAAGCTGGGTTGTAAGCGATAATAACTGATTTGGATTTGTAATGTTAGCACCAAACAAAACCACCCCACCAAGCTTTCTATTTTGAATATCAAATCTCAATGAATCAGAAACAGTTGTTCCAGAAAAACCAACCATCATCATTTGGGCAATTTTTTCTTTCAGGTTAGATTGAGAAAAAATGGAAGCCGAGAAATAGAAAATTGTTAATAGTAAAAGTTTAACTCTCATTCAAGAAATTTCCGATCAAATATTTTTCGATTGTTTCAGTTTTTAAGTAATAAAATGTGAAGCCAGAAATAAAAACCCGGGCGAAGCGAATACAAAAAATGCCAATCCAGGAAAACCACCATTTGTGGATTCTATCAAACAAAAAAGCACTAAACTAAGCACAGAAATCAAACCGCCAATTAATTCCTTCTTCCAGCCGACGAGCAATCCAACCATTACACCAATTGGAAAAAAGAAAAAAAGTGTCCATTCCTTTGCTGTCAACTTTGCGGGATTAAAACTTTCCCCAATGAAGAATAAAAGAAGTACGACAACACTTAATAAGCTTGTGAATCGTGCTGTCCAACAAACAATTTTTCGAAAATATTTACGATTTGTAGATACATCCGCCATTATTTTGAATTCCATGAATGTTTTTTATTCGACAAGGAAATGCCATTACAAACTTAAAAAATATTTTGGGGAGATGTATTCTGATTTTTGACGTGATGTACTTTAATTCTAATTTTTATATATAGATTATAAAATTTATGTAAGCGGAGATTCCCCCATGAAATTTCATAAAATATTTTTTATCATATCATTTATATTTCTTTTAACAGAAATTATTTCGGGTGCTGAACCTGAAAATTTCCCCACCGTAATGCGGGAAATGCGAGCCGTTTGGGTTGCAACCGTAGCCAATATTGATTGGCCATCCAAACCAGGTTTAAAAGTTGATGTGCAAAAAAAGGAAGCAATAGCAATTCTGGAGAAAGTAAAAGAATTGAATATGAATACTGTAGTTCTTCAGATTCGCCCACAAGCAGATGCTTTATACAATTCTAATCTTGAACCTTGGTCATATTATCTCACAGGCGAACAGGGAAAAGCTCCCGATCCATTTTATGATCCGCTTGAGTTTTGGATTAACGAATCTCATAAACGAGGTATCGAGCTTCATGCGTGGTTAAATCCTTATCGAGCCAATCATCCCGCAATGCACGGGGAAACTTCTCCCAACTCAATAGTGAAAACAAAACCACAATGTGTAAGAAAGCTTGGAAACGAGGGCTACTATTGGTTGGTTCCTACAATGCAGGAAGTGCAAGATCATTCACTCAAAGTTGTGATGGATATTGTGAAGCGATATGATGTTGATGGAATTCACTTCGACGATTATTTTTATCCCTATCCCGAATATAACGACGGTAAAGATTTTCCTGATGATGATTTGTATCAAGCATATTTAAATAACGGAGGACAGCTTTCACGCGATGATTGGCGTCGCGATGCGGTGAATAAGTTCATTCAACGAGTTTATGATGGCATTAAAAAAGAAATGCCGTATATAAAATTTGGAATTAGTCCATTCGGAGTTTACCGACCGCATCATCCGGAGTCCATCGGAACAACTTTCGATCAATATGCCACCCTATATGCAGATGCTAAGCTTTGGCTGAACATGGGATGGCTGGACTACTTTGCTCCACAACTTTATTGGCCAATCTCAAGGGTCGAGTTAAGTTATCCTGTTTTGCTTAATTGGTGGGAATCTGAAAATTCGCAGAAAAGAAATCTGTGGCCCGGATTATTTATTAGACCAGAGATTAATAAGAAGGAAATGTCCCTTGAAATTGTAAATCAAATAATGACTACAAGAGGAATGATTCCACAATCACCCGGGACAATGTTATTTAGCATGAAATCATTAATGTCTAAAGACAGCATTATATTTATAGCATTGCGGAATGGTCCATTTAATTCACAAGCACTTATTCCTGCATATCCTTGGCTAGATAGCGAGGCACCTTCTTCTCCAATAGTTAACGCAGATAAAATTGGAAATGAGCTAAAATTAAATTGGGAACCTGTCAGCGAAGAAAAGCCGACATGGTTTGTTCTCTACACTAAAACAGACGGTCTTTGGAGCTATGAAATAATTCCCGGAGGTACATTTTCAGTATCTAAAAAACTTGATGGTAAAAACATATCCGCAATTGCAATCTCAGCTGTGGACAGATGCGGAAACGAAAGCGAGCGAAAGATTTGGGAAATTAATTAGAAATCATAATTTATGCTTAGAGTGTCAGATGGTTAAGGTGAGTTAAAAACGAGATCTCTGATTACAGCTGTTAAAATCCTCACTTACTTCATGTAATAAAAAGACTAAAATAACGGTAGCAGCTAACAACGAAATGCCTACAGTTGCCATACAGGTTGATGCTGTATTAAACTTACTCGCGGCAACATACTCAATATCTGAAATTCCTATTTTTCCCGAAAAGGGGGCTGTTGTGTGTTTATCTATAATTTTTTCACCGATACCAAACAGCGTATCCGATTTTATATAGTAATTAAAGCTTTTGAATTCGTAGGTTTCAGATTGGTATGTGGTGATTCTTAAGTCGCTTTTTTCCTCTTGATTAATTAACTCTTCAAGACTTATTGCGCTCATGTTGTAGCAAGAAGAAAACTGAAATAATAAAATGGGAAGTAATGCTGCAGAAATAATTTTCTTTACCATTGTAGTTTTCCTTAATTTCAACCGAAAAATATTTGGCAATGAAATTAAAGTTGTCACAAAAATGTAAAAATATTAGAATAATTATTTGCAGCTTTAAGATTTTGTGGAATATTTTAAAGAAATGAAAGCCCGCAACTATTACGATTGCTGAAGATTTCATAAAGAGCGGGAAATAATTCCCGCCCTTCGTAAAATATTATATTGAACCGAGCATGTCTTTCATTTTCATTCTGACAAAAGACTGGTTCAGGTTAGTCAAAGCATTAAAATTTGCTGCCATCTTGAAATGCTTATCGGCCAATTCCTTGTTTTTCATTCCCTGATAAGTCAAACCTAAGCGGTAAAATGTATAGGGATTCTGTTGGTTTGCCATTTTGAATTCACTTTCAGCTTTTTTGTAGTCTTTTTCCTGAAGAGAAATTAATCCCTGAAGCTCATGAGACAACCAAATCTGAAATGTATTGTTTGCTGTATTTGCTTTCTCGCTGAACTCAACAGCCTTCTCCTTCGCATCTTTAAGATTATTCTTCATTAATAAAACTTGAGCTGTATTATAAAGATCAAATCTTCTCGTGTTTTCTTTTACATCATTAGATAGATCAGACTCTAATGTTACCTTAAGTGATTGCTGATAATAATTCATGGCTTCATCATATTTCCCAGATTCAAATAAAATATTTCCAATCGTATTAAGATCGCCAGCCATTGCTCCCGCATCATCTATTTTAGCACCGAGATCATATTGCTTTTGCATTTCCTCTAAAGCTTTATCCAAATTTCCTTCATCAGCATACGAAACTGCCATTGCAAATAGTGCCTGGCGTTTTTCACCGTCGTTTCTCGCTTTATCATAAAGTGTTGTCAATTCTTTTCTGGCTTCATCATGTTTTCCGAGAAAGTCCAAATTGTTCGCTATCCCAAGAAATGAAGCAACAAAGTTTGGATCAATTGATAACGCTTTCCGATATTGACTTATTGATTCCTCGTACTTTCCCTCTTTCATTAATAATTCAGCATATGAATCATATGGGTTGGGATCATTTGGAATCAATTCAATATATTTTTTAAATGCATCTTCAGCTTCGGAATAATTTTCCAAATTTTTATTCGAATATCCCAACATATTGTACGACGAGGAATAGTTCGGGGCGATCTCTGTGGCTTTCGATAAATGTTCGATTGCTTTCTTATAATCTTGTTGACCAAAATAAAATTGACCTAACAGACCATGTGCTCGTTCATCAGTTGGATAAAGTTGAACTAATTTTTTCAGATGTTCTTCCTGTTTTTTCTGATCCCCATTTACATTTGCCTGTAACGCCATTATCATTAATTTCTCACCTTCCGAAACGTTGTCTAATTTACCTATTGCTTTATCAAGATCAGCAAAAAAACCTTTTGTGGTTGGATTAGCAAGTGAGTGATAGTAATATGCTAAAGCAAAATTATTGTCTTTTGCAAAGGCATTTTCAAAATGCACGAGCGATTCTTGAAATCTCAACTTGTCAAAAAGATCTCTTCCACTCAAAAAGTGTTGTTTCGCCTCTTCCGATAATGATGTAATAGGAATTTTTTCGTCATTTACCTTTTTGGTACATCCTGCTAGTAAAGTAAGCGTGAGCACTATAGCAGTTAATATAATTAGCCAGGGCTGAATTGATTTCTTCATCTTCTTACTCCTTTTAATTATGATAAATAATTATTTAATATTTTATGTTTACAGTGCATTTTCAACTCATGCACTATAATTTTCATTTGATATCAGATTTAAGTTATATACTAATAACTCCAATTACAATGTGCAATTGTTCAAACTCAGTCATTTTATGAGTTAGATATGTTCTAGATCATATTAGTAAGATTAATGTTGAATCAATAGATTTGTGATGAGAAAAGCAAATTTCTCTGGTGGTTTATTCCTTTGTTGATTTTAGAGGTGAATTTCTGATTTTCTTAGTAAGAAGTAAGCCGCTGAAATTATTTTAGATTTGGGATATTTTGTTTATGCTGTCTAAAACTTATTTCAAATAAACCATTTTCCGTGATTGGCTAAATTTATCCCCTTCCATACGATAGAAATATACTCCGCTTGACATGTTATAGAGGCTCGCATCGAAGTAAATTTGATGATCTCCGATTTGCATTTCTTCATTAATCAATTCAACAATCTCTTTTCCCAAATTATCGAAGATTTTAATTGTTACAGCCTGTTTGTTTTTTAAAGCAAATTGGATATTCGTAATGGGATTGAATGGATTTGGATAGTTTTGCTTCAATTTAAATCCTTGTAACAACGCGATATTTTCCTCATCCACTTTTGCTGGATCTGGTTCCTCCAATCTAATACGATATACTCCGCGGCCATGTGATGCTGCATAAAGCATTCGGTTTACTGGTGAGATTGCCATATCCATTGTTAGCAGAGCATCTCCCAAACCATTGTTGAAATCACTCCAGGTTTTTCCACTATCTTTAGAAATATAAACACCCAAATCATTACCTACATAGAGTATCGAAGAGTACTTGGGATCAATTGCCACAGCAGAGGTAGGCACATCGGGAAGTCCCTGACCAATATTTACCCATGTCTCACCGCCATTTGTAGATTTATAAAGATGTGGAGTTCCAAATCCTGAAAACGCAACATACACAGTTGAAGAACTATTGGGATCAACTGAAATATCAACCGGGTATCTATCAGGCAAAGTTGAGGTGATGTTTGTCCACGAGTTTCCGCCATTTGTTGACCTAAAAATTTCTGCTCGCCCAATATTTGGTGCAGTTGTAACATAAATTGAATCGGGATTGGAATGTGAGACAGCAATTGAAAGGATCGGATCGCCATTGATAACCGAGTTACTGTTCAACACCACCCAATTACTACCCGCATTTGAAGAACGATATATTTTGTCCCCGGCAGCAAACATTATTTTTGCATTTGATGGCGCAACTACAAATGGTCCGTTAAAAGCTTCATTGCTGCTTGGGGGGGCAATGGATTGCCAATCAATCCCTCTATTTGATGAGCGAAGCATGTTTAAATACTGTGATGAGCCATAAAGAGTATCAGCACTGGTTGGGCTTATCTGGGTACAACAGCCATCCCCACCGATAACTCTCCTCCATGCTACTGTTCCATCCCAAATCGCAGTCGCATTATCCTGCATTCCTCCAATAGCTAATAACGTATCCTTTCTTGAAACAGAAAATCTTTTATAGAATTGGGTGGTTTGATAACCACCGTTACAACCTTCAAATGTTTCCCCAAAATCAAGAGTTCTAAATATTCCGCCATCGGTTGCCAAATAAACTACATCAGGATTCGTTGGATGAACAGCAAATGAATGATGATCTGCATGAGAATAATCCGCAGGTCCTTCGGGCCCCCCTGATGGAACGACACCAAAAAACCATTTATACCAATACGACTTTTGTATCAAATTTACTCCACCATCGGTTGATTTCCACATATCAATTCCACCGCAGAGAATTTTTTGTGCATCGGTTCTGTGTGGAATTACAAAATGAGAATACCAGCCCTGATAAGTTGAATAATCGGTAGTATTAATTGTTACCCAGCTAGCCCCATTATCTGTACTTTTGCATAATAAAGTTCCTGCGCCAGTTGAAGTGCCAAGACCAATACTTGCAAATACTATGCTTGGTGTTGATCCAAAATTTGCAAGATGGATTTTCCCTCCGAAAGAACTTGGCAACCCAGTTACCGATTTTGTCCATGTTGATCCGCCGTTTGTTGAAAGATAAATTCCTCCCCCCGTGCTATTTAGATTTCCACAGCTTGCTAAAATCATATCTGTATTTTGCGGATTAATAATAATGTCAGTAGCCATCACGACATTGTGTACTTGATTCCAATTTATTCCAGCATCCGTAGTTTTAAATATTCCCTCGCTCGTTCCGGCATAAAGAATATTGGGATTGCTTGGATTAATTTTTACTACTTGAATACTTCGTCGTTGATTGTAACTCCAATCAAGACTTTTGACCCACGTCATCCCGCCATCGGTTGTTTTTAAAATGCCAATACCATAGCTGCCTCGTGTCGTTCTTATGCTTAGTCCCCCTATTGAATTCTGATAAGCATAAACTTCTCCTGTTCCGATATAAATTATATTTGTATCTGTGGAATTAACAACTATTGAACTAACACTTAGAACTGGAAACCCCGTGGGGACATAGTGCCATGCGAGAGGACCACCTCCGCTAGTATAGCTTCTCCATAAACCACCGCTTGCTGAGCCTGCATAAACCGTGTTCGGATTTAAAGGATTGATTGTAACGGCAAGTGTTCTTCCTCCAACATTGTGAGGCCCAACCTGAGTCCACATGTTAGTTTGAATTTCACGATTTTTGCTGAACACCAACTCTCTAGATTTTTCATAAGCCTTATAGTAGGCATCATCAGGAACTATTTTGTTAGGATAAGCTCGCTGGTTTGTCCAAAAATCCAAGGCAACCATTGCATCGGAAAATCTTTCAGTTTCGCTCAACAAAACTTTGTTTCCCCGTATGAAAATAAAATTCATTACATAAAAACAAATTGTTCCGGTAATAAGCAACACAATTGAAGATAATTTAATATTCACTTTATAACTCTTTATTTAAAATTGAAATCGCTTTCTCAGCAACAATCTCTGAATTCTTTATACAATCTCCTACAGAAATTCCCCCTCGGTAATTTCCACTTAAAAATATTCCCGAAAGATTTTTTTCGAACTGGTCAAAGTAGTTTTCATGTTCTACATAACCAATATTGTATTGGGGAATTGCCTTGGGCCAAAATTTGTAAGAAGAAAAAATTGGATCACCAGAAATTTTCATCAAAGTTTCGAATTCGCCTCTAACTTTCATAAACAACACCTCTTTGTCTATGCTAAAAATTTCTGGATCTCGCGCACCCCCAACAAACAGCGTAAATGAGGCATATTCGTCAGACGATCTATTGGGAAATATCACTGAACTCCATATAGCACCAAGAAATGATTTTTTTTCTTTCGAGGGGATTAAAAATCCAAATCCATCCAATGGTTGTAATATATCTTTTTTTCTATATGCTAAATACTGAACAAGTACAGGTGGATAATAAATATCAAGCAAATGCTTCTTCAATTTCTCATCAAACTCTGCAAGCAATTCTGCTGTAATAAATGCAGGAGCGGTCAAAATTATCACATCTGCTTGCATAGAACGGTTTTCATCTTTGTGGATGATGCTTAACAAAAATTTACTGCCTTGCTTTTCAATTTTTTTTACATCTGCATTAAGAATCAAATTGTCCCCGAGATAGTTGGCGAATGCTTTGGGAAGAACAATCATTCCATCGCGGAAAGAAAACATCTTCGCACTTTGTTTTGATTTTTCAGTACGTTGCTTTCTTTCTTTAATGCTTTTGATGGTTCCAACTATTAATCCACCATATTTTTCTTCAAGCGCATAAAGTTTTGGAAAAGCTGATTTCACACTCAAACTTTCAGGGTTACCAGCATAAACTCCAGCAACAAAAGGATTGATTGCATAATCTAAAAACTCTCTCCCAAGCCGTCGTGTGACAAACTCGGCAATACTTTGATAATAGCCATCGTTTGATCTTCCAACGAAAGGTTCCTTCAATAATCTGAGTTTAGCATGGGTTGAAAATAATTTGGTTTTCAAAAATGCCGGTGGGTTCATTGGCAGAGCATGCAATGTATTACTACGCAGAATATATCGCTTGTTTCCTTCTTTATTTGCATAAACAAGCTGATTATGAAGATTGAGTTCCTCAACAAATTTTGCTATAAGTGGAGTTGTCTCTAATGCGCTGTTTGGTCCGCGATCAAAAAGAAACTCATTTTCATAAGATGTTTCAATGGAGCCGCCAACTTCACTTTTCTTTTCCAAGACAGTAACATCGTAACCTTTTTGCTTAAGCAAGTATGCTGTTGCTAAACCCGAAACCCCGGCACCAATAATTATTATTTTCTTATTCATAATATTCGTTCGATTAACTGTTCTTCAACAACTTCTTTAAGTGCATTAATAAAAATTTCTGAGTCGTTCAGACCTTCCATCACAATATAATTTTCAATTCCGACTTTTTCTGCGACATGGCGATATTCAATGTCAAGTTCATAAAGAGTTTCAATATGATCTGATACGAAGCTGATCGGAATAATCAGCAAGTGTTTTTTACTTTTCGCTGCAAGTTCCTCAATCATCTTGTCAATAGCAGGTTCAAGCCATTTCATCGGTCCTACTTTGCTTTGGAAGCACAAATGGTATTCATGTGAATGATTTCTCATTTTCATCACATGTTCAACAGTCGCCTTTATTTGGTTTGAGTACGGATCACCTTTTTTAACATAGCTTATCGGCGTTCCATGCGCACTAAACACAAGCTGAACCTCCCTCCGGGACTGCTCAGGAAACTTTAAAATGCTTTCGTCTATTCGTTGATTGATTGCCTGAATGTAACCCGGCTGAGTATAGTACGAATCAATGTAACTCACTTTTGATTTATCTCCTTTGTAGCATCTTTTCCATTCGTTAAAAGATGATCCCGTAGTTGAAATAGAATATTGAGGATATAGCGGTAGTAAAATTATTTTCAAGTAGTTTTTATCTTCAACCAGTTTTACGGTTTTTGATGTAAGTGGATTCCAATAACGCATTGCAATATGAACATCTACATTATAGCCATTCTCTCTTAATTTGTCTTCAAGCTTTTTCCGTTGAAGTTCTGTCCACATACCTATTGGCGATTTGCCGCCAATAAGCTTGTATTCTTCTTGGATTTTTGGAGCACGTTTTTTTGAGATAAATCTGGCTAAAGTTTTTTGAAAAGGCAACTTGAATATGTCCGGATCGTTAAAAAGGTTTTCTAAAAAGGGCTGAACGGCATTAAGCGAATCTGGGCCGCCAAGATTTAATAGCACAATAGCAGTTTTTAACATCCATTTCTCATTAATTGTCGATACAAAGTTATCAATTTCGTCCTTAATAATTAATCCAAAAACAGTTAAATCAATATCATACAGATGATGCATGTTAAATAAATTGTTACTGATTTTCTATCGGAGTAAATTTGTCATACCAGTATCATCTGAGTACCATTGATTAACTTATATAACTCAATTTCTCTTTTTATCTTTGAGTAACAAATTAACAATACAATAAATTCTTTATGAAAAGAAGCACAAACTCAAAAAATAAATTTTCAAGCGAATGGTTAACGCTTTTTGAAAAATCACATCAACAAAAATCGCCATCATATCAAGAAACAGTCATATATTTCAAAAAGTTTGTAGAGCAGACACCTTATGCAAAAATGATTACGTTCGGAATTTCACCCCAGGGCAGAGAACTAAAATGCCTAATTATTTCTGGTAACCAAGAATTCTCACCAGAGAAGGCAAAGAAAAGCGGAAAAGCAATTGTGTTGATACAAAATGGAATTCATTCCGGAGAGATTGAAGGCAAAGATGCTTGTATGCTTCTACTCCGTGAAATGCTTGTGACTAAAGAAAAATTTCATCTGCTAAAGAACATTGTGCTGCTTATCCTTCCAGTTTTCAATGTAGATGGGCATGAACGATTAAGTCCATTCAATAGGCCAAATCAAAACGGACCATTGCTGATGGGGTGGCGAACAACATCTCATAATCTAAACCTTAATCGCGATTACATGAAAGCAGAATCTCCTGAAATGAAGGCGTGGTTAAACTTTTTTAGCGAGTGGCTCCCCGACTTTGTAATTGATAACCATACAACTAACGGAGCCGATTACCAATATCATATCACTTATGGAGTCGAACGGCAAGCGAATATCTCTCCTTTATTAAGCGAGTGGATAAATAAAAAATATCTTCCTAACATAGTTCGGAAGGTTGAGAAAGATGGATTCCTCACAACCAGGTACATAGAATTTAAAGGTGAAAATTTAAGCGATGGAATTGTTGACTATCCCATGCTGCCAAGATTTTCAACCGGATATTGTGCTGTTCAAAACAGAACTTGTCTTCTTGTTGAGACTCACAGTTTAAAACCTTTTGGTAACAGAGTATTTTCAACCAAGTCAATAATGACTCACTCCTTAGACTATATAAATAAAAATCACAAAGAATTACTTTCCTTAAATAAAAAGGCAGATAATCACACCATAAATTATCATTACAAAAGAGGAAAAGTTCTTCCGGTAGATTTTGAAGATACGGGTGAATATGAAAATTTCGCTTTTAAGGCATTTGAATCATATGAAGAAGAAAGCGAAATCACCGGTAACAAAATTTTACGCTATTCCGATAGGCCAATAGTATTTGATATTCCGTTGTTTAATAAAACCAGAATTAAATATGCCGTAAGTGTTCCAAAGGCATATCTAATTCCGAAGGAGTTTTCTTATTTAATCGATAGGTTAACTTTGCATGGGGTTAAACACCATGTGTTGAGTTCATCAGAACAATTGGTTGTTGAGAAATACAAATTCATAAGCGATCAATTTAATCCACAGCCTTATGAAGGACGCCAGCAAGTAACATTTAATCTCATGCCGTTTTACGAAAAAGTGAAAATTCAAAAAGGAACTTTTATTATTCCAACTAACCAGAGAACCTTGCGCTTGATTGTAAACCTTCTTGAGCCGATGGCTCCAGATTCTTTCGCTCGTTGGGGATTCTTTAACTCTTTTTTTGAAAGAAAAGAATATGCAGAAGCATATATTATGGAACCAATTGCAAAACAAATGATGCGAGATGATCAAAAACTAAGAGACGAATTTAATTCAAAACTTAACTCCGACGAAAACTTCAAGAATAATCCTTCTGAACGTTTAGATTTTTTCTATCGTAAATCATTGTATTTTGACAAAAATGAAAAAATTTACCCGATAATACGAACTGATGAAAAAATTTTATAATTCTATCACACTCATCAAAATCACACCGAATATTTTTTCATTTGATTGTGATATACGGTTTATTTTATCTTTAGTTTGTCAAAAATTTCAATTCAACTAAAACAAAAGGAGCTGCAAATGTTTATTAATAAAACTTACCTAACTGTTTTTATTGCGTTTATTTTGCTTTGCTCAGCATCAGCTCTTGCACAGCAAGAAAATCAAGACGAAATGATGAAAAAATGGATGGATTATATGACTCCAGGTGAAATGCATGAAATGATGGCGAAGTCTGTTGGCGAGTGGACATATGTATCCAAGTGGTGGGATGATCCGTCAGCCGAACCAACTGTTTCGGAAGGTCGTGCAGTGAATGAAATGATTATGGGTGGAAGATATTTGAAATCCATGAACTACGGAAATGTAATGGATATGAAAATGGAAGGGATGAGCATTTTAGCATACGATAAAGCCATGGGTCAATTTTACGCATTGTGGATTGATAATATGGGAACAGGAATGACTATGGCGAAAGGAAAATATGATCCGAAAACTAAAGCATGTGAAATGAATGGAACAATGGTTAATCCAATGACAGGAACAGATATGAATTATCGCCAAACAATGACCTTTATTGATGACAACAACCAGCTTTTTGAAATGTTCATGGATCATGACGGCAAAGAATATAAAGCCATGGAATTAAGATATACGCGTAAATAATAAATCAAAAAAATTATAAGCGAACAACCGCACGCAATTGGTGCGGTTTTTTATTAATCTAAGGAATAAACGAAATGAAAATTGGAATCTTGGGAACGGGTGTTGTGGGAAGAACGTTGGCTGTTAAATTAAATGACTTGGGGCATGAAGTAACAATTGGAACACGCAATGTTTCCAAAACATTGTCAAAAACAAGTACAGACACTATGGGAAGCCCGCCTTTCAAAGAGTGGTATTCCAAATATTCTGAAATAAAACTCTCTGCCTTTGCAGACACCACCCGGTTCGGGGAAATAATTATTCTTGCAACACATGGTGTCGCTACAATCGGTGCAATTGATTTGGCAGAAAAGAATAATTTCAGGGGAAAAGTGGTTATTGATACCACCAACCCTCTGGACTTTTCCCAAGGAATGCCGCCAAAATTTGCTGCGACTTTGGGAAACTCTCTTGGTGAAAAAATCCAGAATCACATTCCTGAAGCAAAAGTAGTAAAAGCATTTAATACTGTAAATGCATATGTAATGGTTAGCCCCAAAAGAGAAGAAGGCAATCCCGATTTATTCATAGCTGGAAATGATGAAGATGCTAAGAAAAAAATTAAATCTTTAGCCGAACAATTAGACTGGGAAAACATAGTTGATATCGGAGATATATCTCAATCATACTGGCTTGAATCCATGACAATGTTTTGGGTTCAGTATGGATTAAAATATAATAATTGGACTCACGCATTCAAGCTTTTAAAAAAATAATTGACGCTTCTGAACTTCAGTTGGGGACTAGAAAACTAAAATGAATGAGAATGAATATCCCAATCTCCTAAGGAATTGGAAAAATTAATTCTCGTAAAAAGCGGAGTGATGATTTAGAGCTAACTCAAACTTACTCTATCTTCAGCTTTATTGGTCTGACCTTCCATATATTTTTAGCGTATTCTTGAATAGAGCGATCACTTGAAAATTTACCCATGCGTGCAACGTTAAGTATAGATTTTTGCGTCCACCCGTCCAAATCTTTATAAAATTCATTTACTTTTTCTTGAGTTTCTATATAGGAGCGATAATCGGCGAGCAGACAGTAATAATCAACATTTAACAGAGATTCTACAATTGATTTAAATAGCCCAGGCTCTTTTCTGTTAAAGTAATCGGAGGCAATCATATCAATTACTCTTTTCAGCTCCGCATCTTTCAAATAATATTCTCTTGGATCATAACTATTATTTTTAAGTTTTACTACTTCGCCTGCCAGCAGTCCGAATATAAAAATATTCTCTGCTCCTACTTCCTCTCTAATTTCCACATTAGCGCCATCCATTGTACCAATAGTAAGAGCACCATTTAATGCAAACTTCATGTTGCCTGTTCCAGATGCTTCAAATCCTGCAGTTGAAATTTGTTCGGACAGTTCCGCAGCAGGAATAATTTTTTCCGCAAGTGATACAGAGTAATTTTTTATGAAGACAACTTTCAATTTATCACCGATAGTTCTGTCATTATTAACAACATCAGCAATTGAATTAATCAACTTGATAATCAATTTCGCAGTAAAGTACGCTGGGGCAGCTTTACCACCAAAAATAATTGTTCTTGGTACAAAATCTTTCTTTGGGTTGTCTTTTATTCTATTGTAAAGTGTAATGATGTGGAGAACATTTAATAATTGTCTCTTGTACTCATGAAATCTTTTTATTTGTACATCAAACAATGATTCAGGATTTATTTTTATTCCGTAGTCTCCCTCAATAAGATTTATCAACAATTTTTTATTCAACCATTTTGACCCGCGCCAGTTTTCTAAAAATTCTTTATCCCTAATAAACTTTTCAAGCTTTTTTAGCTCATCTAACTTTGTAACCCATTTATCTCCTATCCTTTCAGAAATCAATCCGGACAATAGTGGATTCGCGGTTCGTAGCCACCGCCTGGGGGTAATTCCGTTTGTGATGTTTTTGAATTTATTGGGATAAATTTTGTTGAAATGATAAAAAATGGTTTTTTTCAAAATTTCCGTGTGAAGTTCTGCTACTCCATTAACAGTATGGCATCCCACAATTGCAAGATTAGACATTCTCACTTTTTTGCCAGGATGTTCTCTAATAATTGAGAGCTTAGAAATTATTGCGTTGTCTGTAGTGTAAATCTCTTTAACATATTCTAAAAATCTTCTATTGATCTCATAAATTATCTGAAGATGCCTCGGGAGAAGTTCTCCCATTATTGATTCTGACCATTCCTCAAGTGCTTCAGGTACTACTGTATGATTTGTGTATGAAAAAGTTTTTGCCGTTATCGCCCAAGCTTTATCCCACTCAAGACCTTCGTCATCAATTAATATTCTCATTAAATCGGGAATTGCAATTACCGGATGAGTATCGTTCAACTGAATTGCGGTTTTGTCTGCAAATTTATCAAACGTTTTATGATTGATTTTATACTTGCGAATTATATCCTGCAAAGTAGCGGAAACGAAAAAGTATTGTTGTTTTAATCTTAAGAATTTTCCTTTATCAATAGTATCGTTCGGATATAAAACTTTAGATATGGTTTCCGAATCTGTTTTTTCTGCAACTGCTGCAACGTAATTGCCCGTATTAAAATCTTGAAAGTTAAAGGAGCTTGTGGCTTTTGCATCCCATAAGCGAAGATTGTTTACAGTGTTGGTCCCATAACCGGGAATAGGAATATCATATGCCAATGCATTTACATCTTGAGTATCAACCCAATTAAATTTTAAAGGATTATCATTATCCTGAACCACTCTTCCATAAAATTTTACTTTGAAGATAAGGTTACGCCTCATTATTTCCCACGGATTGCCAAGCTTCAACCAATTGTCAGCACGCTCAACTTGATAACCATTCATTATATCTTGTTCAAAGATTCCATACTCATACCTAATTCCATATCCAAAAGCAGGCAGCTCAAGCGTTGCCATTGAATCCAAAAAACAAGCTGCTAATCTTCCCAAACCACCATTTCCAAGCGCCATTTCCTGTTCATGGTCGCGAATATCTTCCAAACTATATCCATCTTCCTTTAGAATATTATAGCATTTATCATAAAAATTCATGTTGATTAATGCATTGCCAAGAAGCCGCCCCATTAAAAATTCTAATGATAAATAATAAACTCTTTTAACATCTTCTTCTTTATATCTTTGTTGAGTTCGTATCCAGCGGCGAACAAGTCTATCTCTAATTGACAATGATAAAGAATGATAGGCATCATCTGGAGTTGCGGTTATTTTATCACGTACTAAGTCAAATTCAAGATGCTCGGCAAATTGGTTTGACAGTGAAAAACTGCTGTTTGCTTCTTTATCCGTAAAAAAGATCGAGTTGTTTTTTGTTTTCATTTTAAATCTTTTTTAGTATTTCAATTTTCTTCATCCAGTTCAGAAAGTAAAGCAAGAATGTTCAAATGTTTTGTTGTCATCTCTAAATGACCACTCGAATCAACCGGCCAATTCTCTTCTCGGCGGTCTACATAAAGCTCAATTCCATTCCCATCAGGGTCCGAAATATAAATTGACTCGGAGACACCGTGGTCTGAGGCACCATCTATTTTATAATTCACTTCATATAAACGTTTAACAACTTTTGCTAGCTCTTTTCTGGTCGGATAAAGAATTGCAAAATGATATAAACCTGTGTGGCCTTTCGGCGGCGGTGTTGCGCCTTCTCCTGCCCAGGTATTCAAACCAATATGATGATGATATCCTCCCGCTGAAAGAAAAACTGCCTGATCACCATAAAATTGAGTGATTTCAAAACCCAAAACATCCCGGTAAAATTTCAAAGAAGTTTCAAGATTTGATACCGTCAAATGTATGTGTCCAATTTTAGTTTTGGGGTGTGTTTTGAATTCCAATTACTTTTACCTCGTATTCTAATAATTAACTATTTGCCTAATATTGCCGTTGCTTCAATTTCAACAAGATATTCGGGAGAAATAAGATTATTTACTTCAACCATTGATGTTGCCGGTTTAATTGTCTCGAAAATCTCTTGATGTGCCTTCGCAACTTCGCTCCACTTTGAAATATTTCTTACATAAATTCTCGTTCGTACCACATCATTCAGAGTTGCGCCAGCCTGCTCCAAAGTATTTTTAATTTTCTTTAAAATAAATTTTGCCTGCTTGTATTCATCATTTTCACCAACTACCGAATTCCCGTCTGATGCCACAGTTCCCGACACTTCAATTACGTTCCCTACCCTAACCGCTCTCGAATAACCTACTATGTTTTCCCAAATTGCACCCGAAGATATATGCTTTTTCACTCTCAATTAAAATATGAATTACGTCTCGGTTTTAAAAATAAAATGATTTATTCAAAAGGAATAGCTGTTTTACAAAAAATCATAAGTTGCGTAGCAATGTCTCGAGTTGTTCTTCGCTCTCAATAATAACAGATCGAGCTTTGCTTCCATCGTTTGGCCCGACAATTCCAGCTTCTTCAAGTTGGTCAACGATTCTAGCGGCACGGGAGTATCCTAGCTTTAACCTTCGTTGAAGCAGTGAGACAGAACCCTGTTGATGACGAACAATAACGCGCGCTGCTTCTTCAAACATTGGATCTAAATCCGATAGAAACTTTCCACCCGCATCTTTTTTCTTTTCATAAAGCGATGGAAGAAAATATGGTTTTGAATAGCCCGGCTGGGAATAAATGTAATTAGTTAATTTTTCAACTTCATCCGTGGAAATAAATGCATTCTGAATTCGAATTGGTTTCGGTGAACCCGTTGGAAGAAAAAGCATATCGCCTTTTCCTAAAAGCTGTTCGGCTCCGTTCATATCAAGAATAGTTCGAGAATCAATTTTTGTAGCAACTTGATATGCTATTCTTGCGCTAAAATTCGCTTTTATCACACCAGTAATTACATTAACTGACGGTCGCTGCGTTGCAAGCACAAGATGAATCCCAACAGCTCTTGCAAGCTGAGCTAATCGTGCGATTGGCTCTTCTACTTCTTTGCCTGCTGTAATCATCAAATCCGCAAGCTCATCAATTATCACAATTAAATATGGAAGGTGGTGATGTTTTATTTCGTCAGTATCTTTAGGTCGTTTACTTACATCGGCAATTTTCTGATTATAATCAACTATATTTCTAACTCCAGCTTTTGCAAGCCTATCATATCTCTTTTCCATTTCATATTCAACAGATTTTAACAGCAGAACCGCATTTTGCGGAGTTGTGATAATCTCTTCTTCCAAATCTGGTGAAACAGCAAGATAGTGTCTGCGCAATTTATTGTAAAACGATAATTCTATTTTTTTAGGGTCAATCATTATTAATTTAACATCAGCAGGATCTTTTGCATAAAGCAAGCTGGCAACTATCATATTTATACCAACACTTTTTCCCGAACCCGTTGAACCAGCTATTAAAAGATGCGGCATCTTTGCCAAATCGGTAACGTAAACATCTCCGCTGATTGTTTTGCCGAAAGCCATCGGGAGTTCAACTTTAGTATCTAACACCTTTCCTACGACCGACCTTACATTAACAATTGATGCTTCAGCATTTGGTATTTCTACACCGATTGCACTTTTGCCTGGAATGGGTGCAATAATTCTAATTCCCCTTGCTGCAAGAGCAAGGGCAATATCATTTTCTAATCCTACTATCCTACTAATTTTCACACCAGGCTCTGGTACAATTTCATAAAGCGTTACAACAGGGCCTGGAGTTACCGAAATATCCTGAATTGAGATGTCAAAAAGCTTTAATTTCTCCTTTAGCTGTTCAGCATTTCGTTTTAATTCTTCTTCGGCAACCTTATAATCTTCATCTATAATAGGATCAAGAAGCTCAAGACTTGGTTTTTTGAAATTAATAATTTCTTCCCATTGGTTTGGCAAACTTGCTTCCTGTTCAGCCGTTGTATCTCTTGGTGGAATATCACCCGTCTTTTCAAGATCAACTTTCTTAATTTCTTCTTTTAGTATTTCATTCGTTTCAATTGGGAGCGGCGATTCTTCATCTTTCCTAATAATTCTGATTTTCGTTTCCTCTTCTTCAAGCTGAGATTCGTCCTCCGCTAATATTTCTTCTTGTGGAATTATTTTATTCTTCTTTCTCTCTGGTCGCAATTCTTTAATTTTCTCAAGGTTCTTATCTATTTCCACCTTAGATTCTTTATCAAGGAAAGCTCCTTTTGCTACCTCTGTTGTCCTAACAAACAAACCTTTAATAAACGATATTACACTTTCAATTTTAACGTTAAACGCAATTATAAGTAGGAGTAAAAATGATGTGATGAGAAAAATAACCCCGCCGATGCCACCGAATAATCGCCTTAAAGCTTCACCAAAATAATCACCTGCATATCCCGAGAGATTCACAAATAGCGGAGATTCGCCAAAAATACTTTTAAGAATGCCAAACAAACTTGCTAGAATAATTGCGGCAAGTAAGATAAAATTGGAAGTATAAATGATTGTTCTGAATTTTATTTTTTTGAAAAAAGAAATCCCCCAGAAAAATAAAATTATGGGGAATGCAACAGCAAAATATCCAAGGGTATGTTTAACAAGAAATGTTGAAAAATGTGCGCCGACTATACCAAGCCAATTAGTGGGGTTTTTTGTTTCCCCATTTACAAGATCGGAAAAGAAAGATCCAAGTAAAGCTTCATCGTATCTGGAAAATGAAATAGTGCTGAAAAACAACAATACCGAAAAAACAAGTAGAAGGATGCCAATTATTCTTTTCTTTTTTTCATTTGTAAGCGAAAAGAAACGATTATCATCGGAACCTCGTGCTTGTTGTCTTGTTTTTCTATGAAGCGCCATTATGAAAGTTAGCCTTAGATTATTTATTAAATTAACCTATTGAAGGGATTTCAACACGCCGGAAGTCATATAGGGTATTGTTTCAGATGTGTTAATCCGGCTGCAAAATTTTATGTCTTCATTAAAACCGTTTTCTATAAGTATTTTACCATGCTCGGTTTGTTTCATCATCGTTAGGAGACTCTTGCCAAATGATTTACTTAACGCAACACTGGCTTTTGCAGAATCAGTAAGTTCAACTTCTTTGTTAATTTTTTGAATCTCCGAAATTAACTTACCTGCACAAATTACATCTTCCATCGAGAAATTATTGCCTCTCCCCGAACATAAAATGTCAAAATCTTTGTCGAGTTTAACCAAATGGGTGGCAAGTGCATTCAAATTTGTAAAGGAAGCTACAAACAAATTTTCAGAGAATTTTGCTTTAACAATTGCTTTTGATCCATTTGTTGTAAACAAAATAATAGTTTTACCGCTAACAACCTCAGGCAAATACTCAAGTGGAGAGTTGCCTAAGGCAAATCCTTCGAGTTTTTTTGTGTTTCTCTCTCCGCCCAAAAGAGTTTGTCCGCCAAACATCCCGCCCGATACTTTAACTGCGAATTCAACAGATGCAACTGGTATTACTTCCCTTGCCCCATTTTGTAAAGCTTGAATAATAGTAGTTGATGCCCGAAGCACATCAATCACCACAGTAGTTTTTCCTGTATAGGCAAGTTCATCTGTATTTATATAAGAAAATAATACGTTTGTCTTCATATAAGATTTCGAATTTCAAAAAAATATTTTAGCACACATCACTTTTTCACAAAAGGAAGCTTGGTGACTTTCACCGGAATTTCTTTCCCTCTGATTAAAAAATTTATATTTGTGTTCTCTTCTGTATAATAAGTATCAACATAACCCAATGCAATTGCTTTATCAAGAACAGGACTAACGGTTCCGCTTGTTAAAACTCCGACCTTTTTCGTCTTCGATGTTACTTCATATCCTTTTCTTGGAAATGCTTTTTCATCTGTTATCATTGGAACCAATTTTCGTTTCAATCCTTCAGATTTTATTTTTAACAATACATCTTTAGCAATAAAGTCTTGCTTCTTAAATTTAGTAATCCATCCAAGCCCGGCTTCCAACGGATTTGTTGTCTGATCAATATCATTTCCATATAAACAAAACCCCATTTCTAATCTTAAAGAATCTCTTGCCGCTAAACCAACAGGCTGAATGTCAAAAATTTTACCTGCATCAAAAATTGCATTCCAAATATTTTCGGCAATTTCTTTATTACCTGTAAAGTAAAGTTCATAACCCAGTTCACCAGTATAGCCTGTTCTTGAGACTAACATATCAACCCCAGCAACTTTAGCATAAAAGAAATGGTAATATTCAAGGTCAAGATTTTTATCACAAATTTTCTGAATAACATCCTTAGATTTTGGACCTTGGACAGCAAGCAATGAATACTCGTCACTAAGATTTTTTAGTTCAACGTTAAATGTATTGTTCTCATTCATCCAACTGAAATCTTTCTCAATGTTTGATGCGTTGATAACAAGCATGAATTTATTTTCTGTCAATCTGTAAACAAGCAAATCATCAACTATGCCCCCATCTGGGTAACACATGGCCGAATACTGAACTCTTCCAGGAAACAAAGCTGAGGCATCGTTAACAGTTATGTGTTGAACAAAGTCCAATGTCTTCTCTCCGGTAACAAAAATTTCCCCCATGTGTGAAACATCAAAGACACCAACTGAATTTCTGACCGATTTGTGCTCCGCAATTATTGATGAATATTGGATCGGCATATAATGTCCAGCAAATTCAACCATTTTTGCACCGAGTTTTTCGTGAATTCTATAGAATGCTGTTTTTTTCATAACTCTAAATTTTCTTTCTTTACAAAAATAAATTCTTTAATTGAAAATTTCAGTAAGTTCAATTTCTGTTTTTGCTGATACGAATTTCAGCTGCCCTATCTGCATGTTTTTGTCTTCTTCAATTTTAATTCTCATCAAGTATTTCAGTTGTAATTTTAAGATAGAACCATCTCTGCCCTCTCTTAACCTCATGGCCAAAAGAGGGTGGCATTTAAGAATAAGTCGTCTTTCGTTTGAAGTCTTCTTGAATTTTTTCAGCCACTCTTCAAGATCATAAACAATGTGAGAATGCTTGGTTAACAAACCTGAACCAAGACAATAAGGACAAGCTTCCTTCATTGTTTGCATAATATTCTGTCTAACTCTTTGCCTTGTAATTTGGACTAATCCAAAATCCGACATTGGCAGAATTGTAACTTTTGCCCTGTCTCTTCGAAATTCTTTTTTTAGTTCATCAAATATCTTCTTTTTGTTTTTCTCTTCTTCCAAATCAATAAAATCAACAACAATAATTCCGCCTATATCTCTTAATCTTAATTGGCGAGCAATTTCACGGGCTGCTTCCAAATCTGTTTTAAGAGAATTTAATTCCTGTTCTTTACTTCTCGCATAACGACCGCTATTAACATCCACCACAACCATGGCCTCGGTATGTTCAATAATTAAATAACCGCCGCTTGGCAGGGGAACCTTCCGGCTCATCAAAGTTTTAATCTGCTCTTCAATTTTGAATGAGTCAAAGATAGAAGTGCCAGATGGGAATAACTCTATTTTATCAGCTAAACTTGGCTGTACTACCTGAACATAGTTTTTTATCTGTTTGTAAAGTTTCTTCGAATCTATGAAAACTTTTGTTATATCGGTAGTAAACAGATCTCGAATAACACTTGAGGTGGTGTTCATATCTTGGTAAATCAGTGACGGTGGTTTTTCTGTTTTTACAGAAGTTTCTATTTCCTGCCATGTTTTCATTAGGATATTTAGGTCATCTTTAAGCGCATCTTCAGTTTGATCTTTAGCAACTGTACGAATTATTAGTCCGTAATTCTTCGGCAAAATGCTTCTAGCAATGTGACGTAATCTTTTGCGTTCTTTGAAATCAAAAATCTTTTTTGAAATACCAACCTTGCCATCAAATGGCAGGAGCACACAAAATCGTCCAGGTAAAGAAATGGATGAACTAACCCTTACACCTTTATTATTAACCGGTTCTTTGGTTATTTGAACAAGGATTTCCTGCCCTTTTTGAAGTTTGGGAATTGCGGGTTTTGTTAAATTGCTCGAAGTGGTTTTATTCTGGTTATCGCTGTGTTTTAAATTTTCATCATCTTCTTCTTCATCAACATCGGAATCATCGCCAATCATATCCTGAAGTTGTTTTGTTGACTCGCCTATGTCTGAAAAATGTAAGAAGGCATCGTGCTTCATTCCAATATCTATAAAGGCGGCCTTAATACCTGGCAGCACCCTAGCAACTTTACCTAAATATATGTCGCCGACAGTTCTACGATTTTCAGGATAGTCTACAAAGAAATCTGCTAGGTATCCGTCTTCGGTTATAGCTACTCGTGTTTGTACCGCAGTTGAATTTATTACAATCTCTTTTACCATAAAGGAAAAACTCTTTAAATGAAATAAGGTATTTCATCAAATAAAATTTTGTTAATGAATGATTCAAGCTCGGGTTAATATTTTTTGTCTTACTAATTCTAGATAAGAAAATCAGCCAAAATACTAGCCAAATATTCAATTCTTTAAATGCCAAGCTTGAACCTATTTAAATTAATTTTTAAAAATATCCGTTAAGAAATTACTTCTACTTTGTTTCCATTTGTATTTTCTTTTAACAATTCTTTTCGGCTAAGCGAAAACTTGCCATTTTCAATTTTCACAAGCTTTACAGTAACTTTGTCACCTTCTTTGAAGTAATCCGTTACTTTATTTACTCTCTTATTATCTATCTGAGAGATATGAAGCAGACCTTCTTTACCAGGGAGAATTTCAACAAAAGCTCCAAAGTCCATAATCTTTGTTACTATTCCGTCATAAACTTCGCCAACCTCAGGTGTCGCGGTCATTTTTTTAATGTACTCTTTACATTTAGCAGCATTATCTCTATTAGGCGAAGCAATATTTACCGTTCCATCATCATCAATCACTATTTCAACACCGAAGAGCCGTTGCATTCCTTGAATGGTTTTTCCACCAGGACCGATTATTAACCCTATTTGATCTGTATCAACCTTCATTGTTAATAGCCGTGGGGCGTATTGCGATAAGAATTCTCTTGGCTGTTTAATTGCCTCATTCATTATCTTCAAAATGTGCATCCGACCCTCTTTGGCTTGCTGCAATGCATTCTCCATAATTTCAAAAGATATGCCATGAATCTTAATATCCATTTGAAAAGCTGTAATTCCTTCATCTGTTCCAGCTACCTTAAAATCCATGTCTCCAAGGTGATCTTCATTTCCAAGAATATCAGAAAGAATAGCATACTTGTCGCCTTCTTTTACTAACCCCATTGCAATTCCAGCTACTGCTTTTTTTACAGGCACACCACCATCCATCAATGATAACGAACCAGCACACACAGTAGCCATCGAAGAACTTCCATTAGATTCCAAAATATCGGAGATAACTCTCATCGTGTAAGGGAATTGATCTTCGGCAGGAACAACTGCTTTTAATGCTCTTTCAGCAAGGTGACCATGTCCTATTTCGCGCCTTCCAACACCGGACATTCTGCCAACTTCGCCAACGCTGAAGGGAGGAAAGTTATAATGAAGCATAAACTTTTTAGTATATTCCTCTAACAAACCATCAATAATTTGTTCATCGTTTTTTGTGCCAAGAGTTAATGTCGTTAAGCTTTGTGTTTCACCGCGAGTGAACAATACTGAGCCATGTGTACGTGGTAAAATACCTAAGTCAATTGTTATTGGACGGATTTGTTTCGTGTTCCTGCCATCTAGCCGGACCCCTTCTTTAAGAATTCTCTCTCTCATAAATTCTTTTTCAAGATCATGAAGCAGTTCAGCAATAATTTTTTCTTTTTCGGGATATTTTTCCGCAAGCGAAGTTTGAACAAACCCCAAAAGCTCATTATTTCTCTGGCTTCGTTCTTCTTTAGTAAGAATTGAATGAACAACTTCTCTCAACTTATCATATACAAGTTCATAAACATCTTTTTTTAGAGATTCATCAACCTGGTTTTGCGGAACGACCATTTTAGGTTTTCCAATTTCAGATTTCAATTCATGCTGAAGTTGGATAAGTTTCTTTATCTCCTCATGGGCAAATTTTAAAGCATCAAGCAATTCGTTTTCACTAATTTGTTTTGATTCCCCCTCAACCATCATTAATGAGTCAGCGGTCCCTCCGACAACGAGATCAATATCGCACTCTTTAAGCTGCTGAAAAGTTGGATTAACAATAAATTTGCCTTCAAACCTTCCAACTCTCACTTCCCCCATTGGACCATCAAATGGAATATCAGAAATAGTTAATGCTGCAGAAGCACCAACAGCTGCAAGGACATCGGCATCGTTTTCACCATCATGCGAAAGTACAAATGCAATTACCTGCGTTTCATTTTTAAAATCACTCGGGAAAAGAGGGCGAATAGGACGGTCAATTAATCTTGCACTTAAAATTTCTTTTTCACTTGGGCGACCTTCTCTTTTTATATAACCACCAGGAAATTTTCCGGCAGCGGAAGTTTTTTCCCTGTATTCAACTTGCAATGGGAAGAAATCTTGATCAGGCTTTACTTCCGCAGAAGCAACTGCAGTAACAAGAACCATTGTATCTCCATACCTAACCATAACCGAACCATTTGCTTGTTTGGCAAATCTTCCTGTTTCAATTGTGAATAATTTACCGCCTATTTCGATTTGTTTCGTAACCATTATAAACCTTTACTTTCTAATATTTAACTCTTTGATAATTGAACGGTATCTCTCGATGTTTTTATCCATAAGATAATCAAGTAATCTTCTTCTTTTTCCAACCATCATCATCAAACCGCGTCTTGAGTGATGATCTTTTTTGTGTGCATTAAAATGATCTGTCAGATCATTAATTCTTTTTGTTAAAAGTGCTATTTGCACTTCGGCTTTTCCGGAGTCTTTTTCATTTGATCCGTGCTTTTTAACTATTTCGAGTTTTTCTTCTTTAGTCATTTGTTGACCTTTCTATTATTGTTGAACAATATAATCCCAGAACCAACCGAGATTAATTTACCTTACTATTAATTTTGTTAAAAATTTTCATTCCCGCTTCTTTATCTTTATTCATCTGCACTATTAAATCTTCCTGGGAAGAAAACTTCTCTTCTTTTCGAATTTTCTCTAAAACATAAACAGTTATTTTTTTATCATAAATGTTTTTATCAAAATTATAAATATATACTTCGGGAACTACGTCGCCATTATCATAAAATGTCGGCCTTTTTCCAATGCTCAAAAGACCTTCAAATTTTTGTTCATCAACAACTACTTGAGCAGCGTAAATTCCTAAAGCTGGAAGAAGTTTATCTTTATCATCAAGCTTAACATTTGCTGTAGGATAGCCAAGGAGACGCCCTCTTTTATCGCCTGAATTTACAATGCCTGAGAAAGAATATGTTCTGCCCAAATATAAATTGGCAAGGTTCATATTGCCATTGATAATGGCATGCCTAATTTTAGTGCTGCTGATTGTTTCTCCGTTAATTTTGAATTCGTCAACCATACTAATATCAAAAACGAATTCATCCGATAATGCTTTTAAGGTTTCCGATGTACCTTCTCTTCCTTTTCCAAATTTATGATCATGTCCTATAATAATTTCTTTTAGACCAATTTTGTTAATTATTAAATTCTTAAAAAAGTCAATCGGCAACTGTTGTGAAAATTCCTTGGTGAAATTAATAACTAACAAATTTTCCAGTCCTAATTTTTCAAGAACAGAGATTTTCTCTTCCTGTGTGCTTAGTATTTTCACATCATCCACTTTTGACACTATCTTCTTCGGATGCGGGTAAAATGTAACAAGAAAGTTTCGACACTTATAGATGCGGCTTTTTTCAAAAAGCTGTCTTAAAATTTCTTGATGACCACGATGAATTCCATCAAATGTACCAATGGTTAAAACTGTATTGGGATCATACGTTATTTCGTCTATGTGATTATAAACTTTCATTTATTGCTTGTTTGCCTTATCTTAAATAACTTCTTGCAACATTCTATCCTTTTGTTCATTCATCATTTTTGAAAGCAGAACAAATTCGTCAACACTTAAAGCTTCATTTACAGAATAATCGCCAATTGCTGTTCTTCTTAGTTCGCTTAGAACACCACCACAACCAAGTTCTTCGCCAAAATCATTTGCTATAGATCTAATATATGTCCCTTTCGAACACTTGATTTCAAACTTCACACACGGGTTATTTATTTCAAGTATTTCAAACTTAGAAATATGAACCTCCCTTGGTTTCAACTCGACTGATTTTCCTTTGCGTGCAATATTATAAAGCGATTTGCCCTTATGCTTGATTGCAGAAAACATGGGCGGAACCTGGGAAATATCACCAAGAAATTTATCGCGAGTATTATAAATATCATCATCTGTAATTGAAAATGTATCAACATCTCCGAATAATTCCGTTTCCATATCCATTGATTTAGACCTTTTACCTAGCAATATCGAACCAGTATATGTTTTTTCTAAATCTTGAAACGATAAAATTTCTTTCGTTTTTTTTCCCGTACAAACTATCAACAACCCGGTTGCCATGGGATCGAGTGTCCCCGCATGACCAACTTTTTTAACACTAACTGCCTTTCTGATTTTTGCGACAACATCAAACGATGTCCAGCCCAATGGCTTATCAAGTAAAATAATTTTGCCTGAATAGAAATCACAAGCAGATAGATTATTCGTTCCCTTTTTTATCATCATTCTCGTGAATCTTTTTTATAAGACCCTCGATTTTTTCGACATAATCAAGAGTATCATCAAGAAAAAATTTAAGCTCTGGAACAAATTTGACTGTTATTCGAGATGCAAGTTCTGAGCGGATGTATTTTGTTTTTGATCTGATTTTTTCTAACACTTCATCTCTTTTTTCTTTTTCGAAAATCGAAATATAGATTTTTGCAATTTTAAGGTCCGGAGTAATTCGGACATTGGTAATTGTAATCAATCCCGAGTTTAGGTTTTGAAGTTTGAAAAGAAAAATAAGACTGATTTCTTCTTTAATAAGGTTCTCTATTTTATCAATCCGATGCGACATTTATCAATTCCCATAACATTATAACAATAGAGTGTAAAAAACTTTTGTGCTCAAACTTGCAGTCCTTTGTATTTTAGACTTGCATCAACAAAAACCTATGAGAGTTTTTTCTTCGTTTCAATTATTTTATAACTCTCAATTATGTCTCCAACTTTCACATCATTAAAATTAGCAATGCTTACACCGCACTCATACCCTGCATCAACTTCTCTTACATCATCTTTAAATCTTTTTAGCGAAGCTATGTCGCCTTCGTGAACAATGATTCCATCACGGATTAGACGAATTTTGTTGCTTCGTGCAATTTTACCTTCTTGAACGTAACAACCGGCAACTGTTCCAAATTTTGGGACTTTGAAAGTATCTCGAACTTCAACTGTTGCGGTAACCTCCTCGGACAAAACAGGAGAGAGCATTCCTTCCAGCGCGGATTTAACCTCATTTATAGCATCGTAAATAATGTTGTACAACCTAATATCAACCTTGTTTGTTTCGGCAAGTTTTCTTGCGTTGAGATTGGGACGCACGTGAAATCCAACAATAATTGCATTAGAAGCTGATGCCAAAAGAACATCACTTTCTGATATACCACCAACCCCCTTATGAATTACTCTTACAATTACTTCTTCATTAGTTAACTTCATAAGTGAATCCGATAAAGCCTCAACAGAACCGTCTACATCGCCCTTAACAATCAATGCGAGTTCTTTAACACCACCAATACTAATCTGTTTCGCTATTTCATCAAGAGTTATATGATGAATCTGTTTTTGATCCTGCTCACGCCTTAACTGCTGCCTTTTCAAACTAATTTCACGGGCTTCTCGTTCAGATTCTACAACTACAAGAGTATCGCCTGCCTGTGGTGCGCCTTCAAAACCTAAAACTAACACCGGTGTTGCTGGTGGAGCTTCAAACAACTTATTTCCTCTTTCATCAAACATTGCTCTAACTTTACCGAAATAGATTCCCGCCACAAATGGATCACCAATTCTAAGAGTTCCTTTTTGTACCAATATCGTCCCCGTAATTCCTCTTCCTTTATCTAATTCTGCTTCAACAACGGCACCGCGTGCTAGTCTATCGGGATTTGCTTTCAAATCCAAAACATCTGCTTCGAGCAATATCAAATCAAGAAGATTAGTAACATTATGACCTGTTTTAGCAGATATTTCGATACATTGATATTTCCCGCCCCATTCTTCAACAAGAACATTTCTATCGGCTAATTGTTGCTTGATTTTATCAATATTCGCTCCTGGCTTGTCAATCTTATTTATTGCAATAACTATTGGAACTCGTGCTGCTTGTGCATGATTAATCGCTTCTACTGTTTGAGGCATAACAGCATCATCGGCAGCTACAATCAGAACTACAATATCAGTAACCTGTGCCCCACGCGCTCTCATTGCAGTAAAAGCTTCGTGACCAGGAGTATCAAGAAAAGTAATATATTTGCCATTACCCACATCAACTTTGTACGCCCCTATATGCTGAGTGATACCACCAGATTCGCCCGCTACTACGTTTGTTCTTCTTATGTAATCCAAAAGCGATGTTTTTCCATGATCAACATGCCCCATAATTGTAACAACAGGAGGCCTCGGCTTAAGTTCTTCCGTTAAATCTTCAATGTCTTCTAGTGCTTCAGAGGTATATTCTTTTTCAAACTCAACTTGATAACCAAATTCATCGGCAACTACGGTAATTGTTTCAACATCCAAACGTTGATTAATGGAAACCATGAGTCCAAGTCCAATACACTTTTCAATTACTTCACTTACCTGAACGCCCATTAAATTAGCCAACTCGTTTACAGCAATAAATTCCGTAACGAGTAATTTGCTTTTGGCTTTTTCCTTTTCTTCTATTCTTCTTTCTTCAGCTTCCTCGCGCTCCTTTTTCTTTTTTCGCCTCATTATCGCACGTGCAGAAGGAGTTGTATCATCCATGCTAAGAAGCGTTTTTCTAATTGCATCTTTTACTTCTTTTTGATCAATTTCAAATCGCTTAACACGTTTTCTTTTCTTTGATTCGGGTGTTTCTTCAACCGGAATCTCTGCCGCTTTTTTTCGGGCTTTGGGTTTTTTCTTCTTTCTAACCACCTCACCCGGCGTGAGAATTTTTTCTTGAGCTTCGCCCTCTGAGGGGGTTTGCTTATCTACCTTTACACTTTCTTGAAGATCCATTTTACCAAGAACCCTCAATCCTTTTACATGCTTTTCCTGCACATGGGCGGTTTTGACAGGTTCCTCAAGTATATGCTCTGCTTCTATTTCTTTTTCAGCAATTCGCTCAAGTATGACTTCTGCTATAGGAACATCGGTAATTGCTTCAGGTTTTTCCTTAGCTTCAACTTCTCCAGTTTTGGTTTCAATTTCTTCGGTAATAACTTCTTGAATTTCCACAGCGGGCTCAACAGGCAGTGCCTTTTTTACTTTGGCTGGTTCTTCTTCTATCTTATCTGAACGCTTCTTGTTAAACTCTGCGATTTTCTTATAGTGCTTTTCTGCTTTTTCAATATCCTTTTTAAAATGATCGTTCACATCTACTATCATCTCATCAGTAAGCATGGACATGTGGGTCTTAACATCGTGGCCTTTCTTTTGAAGAAATTCAACAATGGTTTCTGCAGCGAGATTATACTCAGAAGCTAATTTATATACTCGAATTTTTTTACTTTTTGTATCGGACATATTTAGGAAACCTTATAAAACTATTCTTCCTCTTCAAACTGAGATTTAATTATTTCTATAATTTCATTCACTTTTTGCTCATCGAGCCCATCAATTTCCTTAAGTTTTTCTGGTCCTGCGGTTAATACTTCAAGCGCTGTATCATAACGGTGGTTAATCAAAAGCTCGTAAATTTCTGCACCAAGTTCTTCTTTTATATCAATCAATTCTATATCTTCTTCATATTCTTCAAAAGGCTTCTCTTCGCGAATAATTTCAATCTCATATCCTGTTAACTTAATTGCCAACCTAATATTTACACCATTTCTTCCCACAATCATAGAGACCTGATCGCTGTCTGCATGCACTGTGGCTTTTTTATTACTGGAATCAACTTGAATACTTTTTAGCTTCGCTGGCGCCAGTGCTCTTTGAATAAATACTGCCGCATCTTCTGAATAGTTAACAACATCAATATTCTCGTTATTTAATTCACGGACAATTGCATGAATTCTTACACCCTTCATTCCAACACAAGCACCCACAGCATCTATTCTTTTGTCCTGAGATTCGACAGCTACCTTAGCGCGTTCCCCTGGTTCACGGGCAATTGATTTTATTTCAATTATGCCGTCATATATTTCAGGAATTTCAATTTCAAATAGCCTTCTTAAAAATAAATTATCAGACCTCGAAATGATAATTTGCGGACCCCCACTATTACCTTTTCTAACTTCTTTGACAATAGCCCTGATTGTTTCTCCTTTTTTATATTTTTCATAAGGAATTTGCTCATTTCGAGGTAATAAAAGTTCGTTCTTGTTGTGGTTAACAAGAATATCGCTTTTTCTTATCTGATAAATATCTCCCACGACTATTTCATTTAGCAATTCCTGATATTCGTTATAAACAATATCCTTTTCTATATCTCTTATTTTTTGATTTAAACTTTGTTTTGCTAAAGTAATTAATCTTCTTCCGAATGAAGCTAGCGGTAACTGTTCAACGAAGTCTTCGCCAACCTCAAGCTCATCATCATTACCTTTTCTGTTCACTTCGTCAATACTGATTTGAAGATTTGGATTTTCAACATGATCAACTATTTCACGCTCTAAAAATATTTCTATATCACCCTTGTCCATATTAACAACAACGTCAAACTTTGCTTCCTCGCCGTATTTCTTTCTCACAAGCAGACCAAAAATTTCTTCAATGATTCCGCCAAGAACATCTTTGTCAATTCCTTTTTCTCTTACCATTTGAGAAAAGGATTCAACAATATCAACATTCATTTATTTTTCCTCCATTAAGAAAAACTAACTACAACGTTAGCTTTTATTATGTTACTAAAGTTAATAATTACTTCTTTGTTATTTGAGATAAAAGTTAAATATTCGCCTTCGACGCTAATAAGTTTTCCGCTCAATTTCTTTTTCACTTCATCTGAAATGTAATCAATATCAAATTTTCTATTGATATGCTTGTTGTATTGTTTAAGAAATTTAAGCGGTCTGTCAATACCAGGAGAAGAAACGTCAAGTCTATAGTCTGGGTGTGTTGTCAACAGCTCTTTGAGTTCAATGTCAATTTCTCGACTAACTATTGCACAATCATCCGCAGAAACATCTTTTTCACCATCTAAGTAAACTTCTATAATCTTATTATATCCCGTTCCTCTTAAAATCATATCTATGATAAAAAAACCGTTTCTCCTAACAACGTTTTCAACAATATCTTTTATATTTTCGTCAATAGAAATCATACAAACAAAAATCGCCCGATACAGGGCGAATAACTGATTTAAATTTAGCACTTATTTGTTGAATAAACAAGGAACGTTTTGGTTAGTTGCCTGAAACTCATGAAATAACGCCCAAATTTTCTATTTTTGAACAATAAAAAGATTGGGAGACTTAAAAATGAAAAAAAATCACAATTTTATTGCTTATCAGAAAAATACCCGCTTATTTTTAATCTTTATCTTTATCATAATTTTGAATGGCTGTAAAACATCAGAGGATAGCATGACTCAAGAACTTAGAAATTTTATCACAAAATTTGAAGGTAACGCTGTATCTGCCTATAGAGATAACGCTTTAGCATACTTTAATGCTACAATCTCGGGAAAAACTGAAGACTACGATAAGTCATCAGAACTGCAAATCAAATACAACAAGATTTTTTCAAACAAAGAAGACTTTGCACTTCTAAAAAAAATTAAGGAATCAAACTTGATTACAGACGAATTACTCAAACGTCAGCTTGATGTTTTATATCGTGCCTACAGCAGATACCAAGTTAATGAAAAGAAACTTGAGGCAATTGTTAAGTTAGGAACCGATATTGAAAATCGTTATTCAACTTTTAGGGCGGAAGCAGATGGAAAAAAATTAACTGATAATCAAATTGAAGAAGCTCTTAAGAGTTCAACGGACTCCAAAATTTTACAGGAGGCGTGGCTGGCAAGTAAAAAAATTGGAAGAGTTGTCTCGGAAGACATTTTAAAATTAGTGCGGATGCGGAATGAAACCGCTCGCGAACTTGGCTACTCAAATTATCATGAAATGAGCTTAAAATTATCAGAGCAAGATCCAAAAGAGATTGAAAAAATATTTGATGATCTTTATGAAAGAACAAAGGTTGTTTTCGCCCAAGTAAAAAATGAAATGGATGCGTTCTTGGCTAAGCGTTATCATATTTCTAAAAATGAATTGATGCCCTGGCATTACCAAAACAGGTTTTTTCAGGAAGCGCCAAAAATTTACGAGGTTGACTTAGATTCTTATTATAAAAACAAAGACGTGGTTGAGTTCACCAAAAATTATTACAATGGAATTGGTTTGAACATTGACAATATGCTATCTAAAAGCGATTTGTTTGAAAAGGAAGGGAAATATCAGCATGCCTACTGTACGGACATTGATCGAAATGGAGATGTTAGAGTCGTATGTAATGTTAAACCAAATTATAACTGGATGAACACAATGCTTCACGAATATGGTCATGCTGTTTATTCAAAAAATATCGATAAGAACCTCCCATGGTCATTGCGGGAGGAAGCACACACTTTTACAACCGAAGCAATAGCAATGCTGTTCGGAAGGTTTGCATCAAATCCGCAATGGCTGACAGATGTTGTCGGCATATCAAAAGAAGAAAAAGCAAAAATTGTAGTTGCAAGTTTTAATTCCTTACGACTTGAGCAATTAGTGTTCAGCCGGTGGGCACAAGTTGTTTATCGTTTTGAAAAAAGTATGTACGAAAATCCCGACCAAGATTTGAATAAACTTTGGTGGGATTTAGTTGAAAGGTATCAGTTGCTCAAGCGACCGGAGAATAGAAATGAACCCGATTGGGCTTCTAAAATCCACATTGCATTGTATCCTGCATACTATCATAACTACATGCTGGGAGAACTGTTGGCTTCTCAATTATCATTCTACATAAACAAAAACTTGCTTAACTCAGATGATCCGATGACTCAAGGTTTCAAAGGGAAAGAAACGGTTGGCAAATATCTTAGAGAAAAAATATTTGCTTTAGGAAATAAGCTTTATTGGAACGATATGATCGAGAGAGCAACTGGCGAGAAGTTGACAGCAAAGTATTACGCTCAGCAATTTATAAAGTAAGAACCGTCATTTTGTAGTTGTTTGGTCCTTTCCCGAAATGCTAATCTGTGGTTTCGAGGGACGGTCAAATATTTTGGCAATTACGAAGCCCGCAATCACACCGATTAACATCATTAGTGATATTAACACTATCGCGGACATCGCAATAGACCAAAATAGAAAATCTATCTGTACAATTCGTGTGTTCTGTGAAACGAAAATTGTAAAAAGTACAATTAAAATTAAAAGAATTATGATTTTGGCTTTCATAAAATTTCCATTTTTAGTTACGATGTTAATTTAGATGGTTCTGTCATGGAAATCAAAATTTGAACAATGCTTTGCAAAAGTCATCTTTCTATTAACTCTTAGTTAGCGTATTTTAAATCAATAAAAATCAGGAATAAAAATGAAATATGTATTAGTAGTAATCTTAATTTTAATAACTTTTAAAACCTCCTATTCTCAGAACATACTCCTCTTCGAAGATTATTTCACCAACCAAACCATGAGAATTGATTATCACCATCTTGGCGATTCCAAATCAGAATTTTTTACGATTGATAAGATTTACAAATACGAGCCTTGGGCGGGCAGCATAAAAAATTTGATTGACAACTTCAATAATGGGAAATACTATATAAAAATTCATGATGCCGCCTCAAATAAATTAATATTTTCTAAAGGATTCGACAGCTACTTCGGTGAGTATCAAACCAGTGCAAATGCTTCTAACGGAATTAAAAAAGCTTATCATGAATCTGCCTTGATTCCATCTCCAAAAGCAAAAATTCTGTTCTCAATTGAAAAAAGAGATGCAGAAAATAAATTGAAAGAAATGTTTACCGCTGAAATCGATCCATTAGATGTTTCAATTATCAAAGATAAAGTTGCCTACAAAGATGTAAAAATATTCAAATCGGTTTACAATGGAGATCCTCAAAAGAAAGTGGACGTTGCCATAATTGGTGAGGGCTATGCCGGAGACGAGCCCGGAAAATTTAGAGCCGACCTTGAGAGGTTCAGCCAAATTTTATTCACACAAGAACCTTTTCAATCTAATAAGGATAAATTCAACATCTATGGCGTGTACAAACCATCGGAAGAAAGCGGAACTGACGAACCACTGGCTGATATCTTCAAAAACACGGCGCTCAATTCAACTTTTAATTCTCTTGGTTCAGAAAGATACTTGCTAACCGAAGACAACAAAACTTTGCGCGATCTTGCAGCACATGTTCCCTACGATGCTCTGTTTATTATGGTAAATCATAAGAAATACGGGGGTGGTGGAATATATAATTGGTGCTGTACTTTTACCGTTGATAATCAATGGCACAGATATCTTTTCCTTCACGAGTTTGGGCACTCCTTTGCAGGATTAGCCGATGAATATTACACATCTGATACAGCTTATGAAGATTTCTTCAAACCAACGGTTGAGCCTGTTGAACCAAACATCACGGCACTACTCGATACAACAAATCTGAAGTGGAAAAAATGGTCGACGAAAGGAATTGAATTGCCAAGTTTTTGGGAAAAGAAAGAGTATGAAGATATGGATTATAGGTGGCAGGATGAACGCAGAGCGCTTAACAATAAAATTGCTGAACTGAAAAAAAGTCGCGCACCTAAACATGAAATAGCTGAAGCAGAAGAAGAGTACAACTTAAAAGACAAACTGCATGCTGAGGAAGTAGATCGCTTTTTACAAAAAGCCAAAAACTACAGAAGGGTTGGTGCATTCGAAGGTGCCGGCTATTTACCGAAAGGTTTATACAGACCTATGATCGATTGCATTATGTTTTCAAAAGGTGATAAGCCATTCTGCCGAATTTGTGAAGAAGCAATTTTGAAAGTGATCCGCTTCTATTCTGAATAAATCCAATTTCTTAGCATCGGATTATCATACAAAGAAATTGGATTCGTGAACTTTACCAGCCATAAAAGGCATCATACCGTTCCTCTTCCGGCAAATGTAAGTGGCATCGTAGAGGAAGTTTCTCAAAATTAACTGGATATGATTTAGTAAACCTACAATATTCAGTCGCGAGTTCACCACTCTCAACACAAAGCAAAGTATCCACAACACTTGTCGGTTTAACAAAGTCAGTGTTTAAATAAGAAAACTTATTAGAAAGGTTTGCCATCATCCTTCCCCAAATGGGTGCACAGACTGTTCCACCGTATTGAAATCCTTTAGATAATTTTTTAGACGGATTATCAAATCCCACCCATACAGCTGTTGAAAGGAACGGCGTGTAGCCAATGAACCAAGCATCGGTGTAATTTTGAGTTGTTCCGGTTTTGCCTGCCGCAACGCCACTAAAAAATTTTCTAACTGATGCTGCCGTGCCATTATTGACTACAGTCTCAAGTGCGAGAGTAAGCAAATATGTAGTTGCAGAATCTAGCACAAAACGTTTTTCATTATGATTGCTGTAAATAACATTTCCATTTTTATCCTCAATTTTAATAATCGAATATGGCTCAGCGTAAATTCCGCTGCTTCCAAACACTGCCATTGAAGCCGCCATCTCTAAAGGATTTACTTCTCCTGTTCCCAATGCAATAGATGGATAGTTTTGAATATTGGATTTAACTCCAAGTAAATGTGAAAACGAAACAACTGAATCAGGTGATGTTAACTCAGTAATTGCATAAGCAGCAGCAAGGTTAACCGATTTCTCAATTGCATCAATCATTGGGATTTTTTTGCCAGAGTACGAGTTGTCATCATTTGATGGTTCCCATTCCCATAGTTTTCCCGCATTAACAACAATTGGTGAATCGAGCAGCGGAGTTCCAAGCGTATAACCAAGAGATAACAACGATCCGTAAAGAAAAGGTTTGAAAGATGAGCCTGGCTGACGATGAATTTGAATTGCTCTGTTTAATCCTCTTGATCCTGAAGTTGCGTTTCCACCAATCATTGTACGAACCATTCCTGTACCAGGCTCAATAGAGACCAAACCAACTTGTAATTCCTCCATAGACTTAGGAAGACTGCTAAACTGAGAACTAACTGCATCTTCAGCAGCTTTTTGCATTTCATAATTTAATGTGGTGGTAATTCTCAGCTCATCCTTGCTTAGTGTAAGCCCCATTTTCTGTACAATGTTTACGGCTGTTTTTCTTACATGCTCAAGAAAATGTCTTCCAACATCCTCGCGGAGTTTTAAGTTGATATCTGTTTTCTTTATCCGCTGATATTCTGAGTTTGACAACTTTCCAACTTCAACAAGGTTATAGAGAACTTCGTTTCTTCGGTTTAATAATTTTTGCGGTGCTTTATTCGGATCATAACCATTGGGAGACTGAAGCAAACCTACTAATGTTGCGCTTTCAGTTAACGAAAGCTGATCGGGAGTCTTACTGAAATACTCTTGCGAAGCTGTCCAAATTCCATATGCGTCATGACCAAAATAAACTGTGTTTAGATAGAGAGCTAAAATTTCATTCTTTGAATAAGTTTTTTCAAGTTCTCTTGCCAAATCAATTTCAGTTAATTTTCTAGAAACCGTCTTTTCGAACGAAAGGAATAAATTCCTCGCAAGCTGCATTGTCATTGTGCTTCCGCCCTGAGCATTGCCGATAATTGTATTCCACAAACCTCTTACAAGTCCTTTAATTGATACGCCGTCGTGTTCGTAAAAATCTCTATCCTCGGTGGCAATCAAACACTGAATAACATAGCCGGAAACATTCGAAATGTTCTTTATATCCACTCTTCGTTTTTCTCCAATGTAACCTATTAAGTTCCCATCAGAGGAAAGAACGTAGGACGAAAAATCTAACTTTATCGGCGGAAGATTTTGAGAATGAACCTCAGTCGCAAAAACCGAAATCAGAAAATAAAATAAGATTGTATGCGTTAAACTTTTAAGCATCAAAAGAAAAGTTTTAATCTAACCGTTAGACATCGTTGAGAGAGAGATTTGTTTCAGGACAGAAAATATTGCCAGGCTATCAATTTTGACCAAAGTAGTCAGGCGTTTCTGCCAAAGTCGGACAGGCATATATTCAATCATTCAACTTAAATCTTATTCTCAAAACACCGTTTTCAAAGCTTGAAGAGATAATTCTGAATCCTCCAATTTCTCTAGTGGAAGCAACATGTTCACCAATACACGGACAGGAATCATAATCTCCAACTTCAATAATCCTTATTTTGTCACCTGCTTGATCGGGAAGTTTGTCTAATGAAAAAGTCTTTAATGCTTCATTACGCGTGAGAAAACTTTCGGTTACTGGAAGATTCAGATTAATAATTTCATTAACTTTTCCTTCAATCTTAGCAAGCTCATCTGGTGTTAACTCACGATCAAAATGATAATCACATTTAGATTTCTTCTTCTCTATATGTGCACTATAGGATCTGCCTTTGTTAAACATTCTAGCCATAGTTTGGTTAAGAATGTGTTCGGCGCTGTGCATTCGAGGATCGTAGTCTTTACTCATCAGTTAGTAATTCTTTGTTAACTATGATAACTAAATCTACCACTTATTAAAATGGATTTTTTCTGTTTTATATCTTTCTTCTGCCATAGGATTTTCTTCAGGATAACCTAAAGAAACTAGTGAAATTGGAATCACAAATTCTGGAAGATCGAACAATTTTTGTAATCCTGAAATAATTTCTTTTACAGGGTAAACTCCTATCCAACATGAACCCAAACCCAATCCATATGCACCTAGCAACAAATTCTGAGTTGCTGCCGAGCAGTTTTGCTGGATGTAATCAATGTTTTTCTCAAGATTAAGATCACCACAAACCAAAATTGCTGCTTGGGCAGATTTTAACATTTCTGCGTGTGAAATCACTTTCAAGATATCATTTAGCTTATTCCTTTGATCTATAACAATATATTGCCACGCTTGATTGTTCATCGCTGAGGGTGCATACATTGCTGACCTTAGAAGCTTAGTAATCTTCTCGTTAGGAATCTTTTTATCTGAATATTTTCTAACACTTCTTCTATTTAATAGAGATTCAAAAATGTCCATTTTCTACCTAAAATTATTCATTGTCGTTAAATTTAATCAATTTTAGTGTTTTTTTTATGCCATTTAACATGCACACAAAAATTAAAACTCCAATCTTATCAATTTATTGCAAAATCCAACTATCTTTCACTACTTTGTAAAAAATCTGTGGATGGTAAAAAATTTTCCTATCATAGAAAGGAATTTTTTATTAACTTGCAACGTTTATGGGGAAAACCTTTGGCTGGCTACGAGCATCTAAATAAATAATAAATCCAATTAAAATAATAAGATAGGAGTTGTTCCAAATTGAAAATAACGAAGCAATTCACGAACCGGGAGAGTAAGTCATTAGATCAGTATTTGCAAGAAATTGGAAAAGTTGAGTTGCTAACACCTGATGATGAGGTTGAGCTTGCAATCCGAATCAAAAAAGGTGACAAAACTGCATTGGAAAAACTAACGAAGGCAAATTTGCGATTCGTTGTATCTGTAGCAAAACAATTTCAAAACCAGGGATTATCTTTAGGAGATTTGATTAATGAAGGTAATCTGGGATTAATAAAAGCAGCAGAAAAATTTGACGAAACACGCGGCTTTAAATTTATCTCTTATGCAGTTTGGTGGATCAGACAATCAATTATGCAAGCAATTGCTGAACAATCTAGAATGGTTAGATTACCATTAAATCGCGTGGGTTCCTTAAGTAAGATTGGAAAAGCTTATCGAGATTTAGAGCAAGAATACGAAAGACAGCCCACTACTGAAGAGCTTGCAGGAATGCTTGAAATGAAAGCAGAAGATGTTGCCTATGCATTACAAATTGCAGGAAGGCATGTTTCTGTTGATGCTCCATTTTCAGGTGACGATGATAAAAACAGCTTGCTTGATGTTTTGCCAAATGAACAACAGCCAAATCCAGACCAAAAGCTTATGGGTGAATCACTAAAAAATGAAGTGGCAAATGTTCTTTCTTCACTAAGTGAAAGAGAGGCTGAAGTGATAAAATTATACTTCGGAATAAACAGCGAACATTCAGCTACGCTTGAGGAAATTGGTGATCGTTTTAACCTCACAAGAGAAAGAGTTCGACAAATTAAGGAAAAAGCTTTAAGAAATTTAAAGCACGCTCCCAAGACAAAACGCTTAAAAGCTTACCTTGGTTAGTTTTCAAACAAACGCCCCGTCTTTTTCAGACGGGGTTTTTCTTTTTAAATGAGCCTCATACCAAAATTTCCCCACGGTAATTACTGTGATGGGGCTAACTTATATTATCGTTCTTTCACTATAAATTAAACTAATAGAAAATCTCAGTTGTCGTGCTGTATTATTGATAGGTTAATCGGTAAGGAATTATAAAATGAAAAATCTTCTATTCGTACAGACGTTTCTTTTCGTATTTACCATAGGCTCTTGTGGTATTGATAGGTCAACGGAGAATAATCGCGGGGAAGATTCGTTATCAGCACAAAATAAAAAATATACTGTTAAAAATAATGAGAAAGAAAATATGAATAATACTATAGTAAAATCCGAAGAAGAATGGAAGAAAGAATTAACTCCAGAACAATACCGAGTCATGAGAGAAAAGGGAACCGAACGACCTTTTACCGGAAAGTTTGACGAATTCTTTGAAGCGGGGACATACTACTGCGCGGCCTGCGGAAATTCTCTGTTTGAATCTGAAGCTAAATATAATTCCGGTTGTGGCTGGCCTGCTTTTACACAAGCTATCTCCAATAAAAGAGTAGGGCTTCAAGAGGATAAAAGTCATGGTATGATAAGAACAGAAGTTTTGTGTTCAAGATGCAATTCACACCTGGGACATATTTTTGATGATGGTCCCGCCCCGTTAGGAACAAGATATTGTATAAATTCAGTTTCTTTAGACTTTAAGAAAATATCTGAAAAGTAAAGCGTGACCCGGCTGATCTCTCGAACAGTTCTTGAAACTCTTATTACTAGTAGTTAGTCAACTTTAACCTTTGCATTCTCAATCAGCACCTTATAGGAATAGCCTGAACCAAAATCTTTGTTTGTAACGACTCTACCTTCAACATTAATAATTTGCCCTAATTGAACTTGTGTATCGCTGGTAACAAGTAAATCAAAATCATTTTGAAAGGCCGTGCCATCTTGAATGTGAATCCAATTTGTTCCCATTATCCCAGGATTAAGCTTCATAACCTTTCCTCTTACCTTAACATTCTTACCGTTTAGTTTATTCATATCGCTAAAAATTTCAGCGATTGATTTTCCATCTTGTAACTTATCAACATTAATCTTCTCTTCCCGTGCTGTGGTAGGAACAGGATGTGGTTGCTTAGTATTGTTGCTCAATTCTTTTCTTATGTCTTCTACAAATAAAACTGATTCAAAGGTACGATTAAGTGTTTCACTTTTAAAATTTTTCATTTCCATGCTTTTAGAAAAATAGAGAGCCTCGCCTTCCTTGACTTCCATTTGCGGCACAGCAATCCAAAATGTTTTGCCATTCTCATCCACATTTATATAAGTATAGTTTGATGCATTCATTGATTCAATTGTTTTAACCAAGCGAACACCTGCCGGTAATTGCTGTGTGGTTTTTGATTCTTCTTTTTCTTTCTCACAAGAAGTAAAAACGAATAGCGCTATCACACTAAATATTATTGCTAAGTAACGCATAAAATCTCCAGTTTATAATTAAAATATTTACAAATATATAAAAGACGCTGCAAACCTTTTATGAAAAAAAGATTCCCTCTCTATCTATATGTGAAAATTCTGAAATGAAACTAAAAATCATTAATTTCAGTTTTCAAAATAATCACTATTGCCTTATCAAGAGCTACAAATTAAAAAATATTTGAGGTAATCATGGCATCCTTTCCAATAAAAAGATTAAGACGTTTGCGTCACAATCCATTAATCCGTGATATGGTGCGCGAAACTGAATTATCAAAAAACGATTTTATTTATCCATTGTTTGTCGTTCCAGGAAACAAGATAAAGAAACTTGTAAAATCAATGCCCGGTGTTTTTCAAATGTCAATTGATGTTGTTGTAGAAGAATGTAAAGAAGTGGCTGGGCTTGGAATCCCTGCCGTCATACTTTTTGGAATTCCGGATCATAAAGATGAGGTTGGCTCTGGTGCATATGACAAAAACGGAATTATTCAAAATGCTGTTCGAGCAATTAAAAACGAAGTGAAAAATCTTTTAGTAATAACCGATGTTTGCATGTGTGAATATACTTCACATGGTCATTGCGGAGTTATAAAGGGCGAGGAAATTCTGAATGATGAAACTGTTGAGCTCCTGGCGAAAGAAGCTCTGACACATGCTCAAGCAGGTGCCGACATTATTGCGCCCTCAGATATGATGGATGGAAGGGTGGCTGCCATCAGAAAAATTTTAGATGGAAATGGATTCCAAAATATTCCGATAATGAGCTATGCTGCTAAATATTCTTCAGGATATTATGGACCCTTTAGAGACGCAGCTGAGTCTGCACCCGCATTTGGAGATAGGCGCTCCCATCAAATGGATATTGCAAACAGTGACGAAGCTTTACGCGAAGTTGAGACAGATATTGAAGAAGGCGCTGATATTGTAATGGTAAAACCAGCGGGTCCTTATCTTGATGTTATCTGTCGAGTCAAGCAAACGTTCGGAATGCCAACTGCTGCCTACCAAGTCAGCGGTGAATATGCAATGATAAAAGCTGCCGGACAAAATGGATGGATAGACGAAGAGAGAGTAATGATTGAATCTTTAACTGCAATTAAACGCGCCGGGGCTGATATGTTTCTAACTTACTTCGCGAAAGATGCCGCTAAATGGATAGACAAAGCAAGAAAGTAATTATTGAATATTCCTGATGATGTGCAAAATATTTTAGTTCTAGAAAACCATAATCATATTGGGGATACGCTTTGTTCTCTAACGCTGTTTGCTGCCCTCAAAAAAAAATTTCATGCTTCCTATATTACGCTCGTAGCAACTAAAACCAGCTATCCCATTCCTCTCTTAGAAATCAATCCCTATATTAATGAGGTTCTGACTTTAGATAGTTCCAGCATAAAAGCAAAGTTACAATTGTTGCGGAAACTCCGTCGCAGAAAATATCAAATCGGTATAGTCCCATCAACAAAAGCTGTATCAAGAACTTTACATATCCTTAATTTTTTATCTGGTGCAAAATTTCGAATTGGTGTCAAGTCAATTGATGAAAAAATTAACTCGTCGCACAAATTATTAAATGTTAAGGGTGATTTTTGTTGGAAGGACAAACATCAGCTTGAAAGAAATCTCGAGGTTGCAAGGCAAATCGGCTGCGATCTTACAAAAGATGAATTTGCCTCAATAAAATTCAATTTTTCTAGCGAGGAGCTGTCATTTGCAAAAAAATACTTAACTGAAAGTTTCCCAGATAAAGCGAAAAAGGTAATTGCATTCCATCCTGGTGCTGGTAAAATTGCAAACTCTTGGAAAAAGAAAAATTTTATTGAGTTAATCACCAACCTCTTTACAGAATTTCATATTCATGTTCTTATTACAAAGGGACCCGTGGATAGCTTGATCATTAATGCAATTACAAAATCACTCATTGAAAGCGGAATTCGTCACTTAGTTTTGTTTGATCACAATATAAAAAATGTGGGGGCTATTCTTTCTATGGTTGACCTTTTTATAACAAACGACACTGGAACAATGCACATCGCCGGATTTTCTGGGGCTAGAATGATTTCTTTATTCGGACCAACAAATCCAAGAGAATGGGCACCCCGTGATGAAAATCAATTCTACATTAAGGCAAGGTCTGACAATATTAATGACATTTCAGTTCAGGAAGTTTTTGATTTTGCCAAGAAAATGTTGAATCCGTAATCACTACAATTAATCCTTGGTTGTTTATATTTTTAGTACTAAGGTTTGATTAAATATTAATCTAACGTGAATCCTGAATTAATCAGAGAATATTGTCTAAAGAAAAATAAAGTAACGGAAGAACTTCCGTTTGATGAAGATTCGCCTGTGTATAAAGTCTTGGGGAAAATCTTCGCTATCGTAAATTTAATTCCTCCCTATAGCATAAATTTAAAATGCGACCCAGAGAAAGCCATTGAACTTCGTGAACGATATGATGCCGTAACGCCAGGTTATCATATGAATAAAACTCATTGGAATACAATTGAACTGAACGGAAGTATTTTACCTAAACTTTTAAAAGAATGGATTGATCATTCTTATGAATCAGTAGTACAAGGTTTAACCCAGAAAGAGAGAATAAAATTGGCAGCTCACCAATTACAACACAATAAAAAAATTATCAAAAAACAAAAAGAAAGGAAATCAAAATGATTCGATCAAAACTATTGCTCGCTTTATTTGCACTGCTCGCATTAAACCAATTATCATTCAGCCAGACTCAAGATACTGTCTGGAGCGTTCCAGCACTTGATGCATTTCATGAAGTTATATACCCTATTTGGCACACTGCATATCCAGCAAAAGATTATGAAGCGCTAAAAAAGTATGTTGATGAAATAAACATCAAAGCAAAAGACATTTACTCTGCGAACTTGCCTGGAATCCAAAGAGAGAAACAATTAAAATGGAATGAGGGTATAATACAGTTTCAATCCGCAGTTGAGGATTATAACAAATTCGCTCAGGCAAATGATGATGAAAATCTTCTCAAAGCAGCAGAAAATCTTCATTCGAAATATGAGATGCTGGTAAGAGTGCTGCGCCCCGTTCTCAAAGAAATGGATGAATTTCATAAAACACTTTACATAGTTTACCACGATTATCTGCCGAACAAGAATTATAAAAAACTTAGCAAGGTAACAGATACATTAATCAAAAAAGCAAAGGCAATTACGGTTGCAAAACTCCCTGCGAGACTTGAATCAAAAAAAGATGCTTTCAATTTGGCCGCTGCTGAGCTTTTAACTTCAACTCAAGATTTAAAGAAACGGGCAAAGACAAATAATAAAGTCAGCATTGATGCAGCAGTTGAAAACATGCATTCAAAATATGAAAAACTGCAGGCTGTTTTTGAATAAGACCATCGCATGTTTGCGGTAAATATTAATTCTTGGGGGACAGAGAAATCAAACATAGGTTAAAATGAAATATAGAAAACTCGGAAAAACGACAGTTGAAGTATCTGAAATTAGCTTGGGCTGCTGGACTATGGGCGGACTTAACTGGGTCAACGGAAATCCAAATGGCTGGGCTAATGTAGATGAAAGCGAAATTAAAGAAGCAATTTTTTACGCGATTGACCACGGAGTCAATCATTTTGATAATGCAGATGTTTATGGAAACGGTCGTGCAGAAAGAATGCTTGCCCGTATTCTTGGCAGGCAAACAAACAAATTTATCATCGCTACAAAAGTTGGATGGTTTCCTGGAACCGCATCACATGCTTATGAACCTGCACACATTCGCCATCAATGTGAACAATCGCTTATTAATCTTAAACGAGATTATATTGACCTGTACTATTTTCATAACGGCAACTTTGGTGAGAACGATATTTATCTTGATGATGCAATTGCAACGATGTATAAGTTAAAAGATGAGGGCAAGATTAGAATAATAGGACAATCTGCTTATTCGCACGAAGATTTTGTTAAGCTTATTCCGAAAGTTAAGCCAGAAGTCATACAAAGTTTTGCAAGTGCAATTGATGATCGCTTTGTTAGAGAAAATACACCCACACGAAAACTGTTAGACGAACTTAATATTTCGTTTATTGCATTTGGTCCGCTTCATCAAGGAATTCTTTTAGGAAAGTATGATAAGAATAATCCCCCAAAATTTGAGCCTGGAGATCACCGTGCAAACTCAGTTCGTTTTACAGCAGAAAATTTGAGCAAGGTCGAACCAAAGATTAATAAACTGAAAGAAATGTTTGGCTCATCAAACGAAGAATTATCAAGAGCGGCAGTGCAATATATGCTTCACTATAAAGTTGTAGGTTCAGTAATTCCCGGATTCAGAAATTTGAAGCAGGTTATGTCAAACTTGTACGGTGCTGATAAACCCTTAAGCGAAGATGAGTTCAATTTTATAAAAAGTGTTTTTGAAGAATAAAAAATCTTTGTTCAATTAAAAAATTTATTATTTTCGATTAGCGAATTTGGGGATTATTTAATTCATCATCTAAAAATTATTCGGGAGATTAATATGAACTTAGTTGACCGTGTAAAAAACCTTCTTCTTAGCCCTGCCAAAGAATGGGAAGTCATTAAAGGCGAAAGCTGGACTACCGCAGACCTGTTCACAAAGTACGCAATAATTATGGCAGCAATTCCTGTAGTTGCAGGATTTCTCGGTTACAGTTTTTTTGGTATTTCGTATGGGTTCGGTTCCATTAAACTCGGATTTGGCGCATCGCTGACCTGGGCAATTCTCACTTACATTTTGTCGCTTGTCGGTGTTTTTGTTCTTGGTTTTATAATTGATGCACTGGCTCCATCTTTTGGTTCAACAAAAGATATGACGGCATCACTTAAAGTTGCTGTGTTTTCTTCCACTGCAGGTTGGGTTGCAGGTATCCTAAATATTTTTCCGGCACTTTCCATTCTTGTAGTTATAGCAAGCATCTATGGACTTGTACTCCTTTACATGGGATTGGAAAGTGTAAAAAGTGTTCCGAAGGAAAAAATGGTTGGGTATTTTGTTGTGGTGCTTATTGCAGCAATACTTGTTTATGTGATTGTTGGAGCAATTGTTTCGGCAATTGCGTTTAGCGGTTATGCCCTTACGCGTCCAAGTTTTTAAAAGTTCCCAGTAACATTTTTATGATGGTCACAAAGCAATTTGTGACCATTTGGATTTAGCTCTATGATTGATTGTAACACTTACAGTATATTTTGAAAATATTTTTATGGTCGTTATTCCTGTTTCGCGCTCAAAAAAATTAAAAAAATTGACCTCTCTAATTTCTGTATTAAGATCCCTAAAGAAATCCAGCGCCGAGAAAATATCTCCTGTCAATGAAAAAGCAGCAAAGTTTTATGAAGTGATTAATTCAATAAAAGGACTTAGTAAAGAAGTAATTGCTGCCCGTCAAAAAGAACTTCAAATGATAATTCAGAAATCCAAAGATAATTTTCGACTCTCAACTTTCAGTTTAATGGAATATCACTTTGATGAAAATACTCACTCAAACATTTTAGAATATATCTTTGATTATAAACTTATGGGACTAATAGGTGCAGAGATACTCTCTTCGTTTGTAAGAATGACAAGCCAAGAATTCGAAACGATTAGTGAACTCATAAAAAAGAGAAACTATAAGATAGAACGAGAGTATTCATGTAAGAATGGGAGAATAGATTTATTTATCAAGGATGATACAAACAAATTTGTTGTTGTTATTGAAAACAAAATACTATCTCCGGTCTCGAGCAAAGATTCGGAAGATGATGGCAGCGCTTCTATCAACAAAACACAATTAACTAATTACTATAAATCGATTAACAAAAGATTTCCATCCAGAACTTATAAGCAAGCTTATATCTTATTATCATATTCAGAAATAGAGGATTCAGATAAATATCTTCCTTTTCATTTTACTGATTATTCTAATCTAATCGAAATATTAAATTCACATAGTAACTCAGACGACAATATTCTAATCGAATATCGCTTATTATTAAATACATTAAAAAAATTTAATCCCGAAGAATTGTTAAATCTCAAGAGAGATTCTTCTTCTTACCTATATAGTGGGAAAATTAAAAATCAAAGTCTTAATTCAATTGAAAAACTAAGGATGATCATTTATGGCAACAATTAAACCAAATATTACTTTCGACAAGCTGGATAAAAAATGTATCGAAGAGCTTCCTCTTATGGTTGACGTAATTTCATCTACATTTAATAAAATTAAATCACTTTATGATCCATTTTATGAAGATCTTAATGAAGTAATTAAGCGCGAACTTAAGAAGAAAAAAAATTGGCATATTTCCCCAAGAAGCCGAGGTATGAATTTTTATCCATTCACCTCAGAAGAAATTACTAATCAAACAAAAATTGTTTCATTAGAAAATTATTTTAGTCTATGGGGTGATTTTAATATTTATTCTGGTCGTTATGCTTGGCATCTTCGTAAAGGATCTTTTGGAATTTATTTAACTTTCGAGTATGATATTACCGATGAAAACATACCCTACTCATATTTTCAGATTGAAAATTGGAATATCAAAAAATTTGGGACACTGCATTCAACTAATTTTTATTCGAGCCTTTGTAAATCACTCCCTCATAATATTAAAGGTGAATTTACTCATCCAGATTTGGATATTGATAATGAAGCGATATGGCTCTCTGTTAAATCTTTCGATGTCGAACAAATTATATCAACATTCAATACTTTTAGAGATAAAATACTTATTCCATACATTCACCATTTGAAATGAGATTCCGATTTGTTCTTCGAGGTATTTTATAATATTACGTGAGGGGTTCTTAGTACTCTAAAAAATTATACTTCATAACCAACTGAAGCGAAAGGTCTGCATCTTCAATTTTTGAAATGTAGTAATACTTCAGCTCACAGCCAATCCTTAAATCTTTGTTCAGAGCATAGAAATAAGACATGCTTGAATAATATCCGTTACTGAAAATCGAGCTTGATACTTTGTTGCCATAAGAATCTATTTCGGAAAAGAGAAAATACACTCCCACGCCAGTTGAAATTTCAAATTCCTTAAAAATCTCCATCGAAAAAATTAATATAATCGGGACAGAGGATAAGGAAGACTTTACATCAGTAGTTCCATAATCAGATGTGAATCCGCTTTGCTTGTATGAATAAAAAGATAAATATCCGGATTCAATTCCAACTCGAAGCAAATGCTCCGGCTGCCACACAATTTTCGCAGTCGCATTAAAGGAATGAGGATTAAATCCACTAAGTTCGCTAAGCGAAGAAATAAAGTAAGAGTATCCTAAACCAACAATTGCATTAACCTTATAAGTCGTGTCGGTACTTTGCGAGTATCCTTTGGTGGAAAACACAATCAAAGCAGAAATTAAAATGGGAATAAAAGTTTTGGTGCAGCGCATCTCACTCTTTCGCATAATAGAATGATGCAACAATTGTAGGATAATTTGTAAGTATGCCGTCAAACTCGCTTTCGTTAATAAACTGCTGGATGAAAAGAGTTTGATCGAGCGTCCAGACAAAAGTACGCCTGCTTTCGCCGTGAAGCGAGCGAACATCGGAAATTAATGTTCCCATCGTCCATCTCGGCGCCCACACTTTCGAATTTACAGAATGCAGTTGGTCAATGCTCAATTCACACAACGAAGGAATATTCTGATAATTTGGATACGCTAAAAGATTATTGAGCATAAACTCAGTGGGCAGTCCGACCATAATTTCCAGATTTCGACCGAGAAGCGCTGCTCTGTTTAATATGTCCTTTTGAATCTCTACAACCTGGGGCATTGAGTTTTTCTCGGACTTCATATCAAGCCAAACAAATTTCAGATTGGTTTTGTATAAAACATGTTCGAGTGCTTCCCTAAGCGTAGGAATTTTTTCACCGTTTTTCAGTTCTACAAAAGATTTTAGCTGTGCAATTGTGAAATTCTCAACTGGTCCTAACAATAAACCTTTTCTAGTCTCGCGTAAATTGATATTGGCATCATGATATAAAAATGGAACATTGTCTTTGCTAAGCATTACATCTATCTCTATCCCGTTTGCGCCGAATTGTTCAGCGAGAGAAATTATTTCAAGACTGTTTTCTGAAGCACCAACAAAATCAGAATTTCTTCCTCCACCCCTATGAGCAAGAATATAATAATTGGTATTGCGAACTGTCTCGCTGAACGGTCTCAAATATGTCAACTGAATTTCATTCGAACGAAAATCGTTCTCATTGCCAAATGTACCGATGATTGAAAATGTTTTTGCTGATAATGAATCATTGAATAAAGAATCAATACCGCTACGCTTGTTGATAGCCAATCTTGTTAAACCTGTTTCGGTACTTACAGCATATCGCCATTTACCTTCAAACAAAAGCAACGTGTCTTTCGATCCGCTTTTCAGAATGAAGTACGCACCCAATTTGCGTCCGAAAAGGGAAAGCGTTTCTCCGCTCCATTTTGCAACAACTATATCTCCAAATTGATCTGCTCCTTTTATAACTCTATAAACACCTTCGATCCTGGTTTTTATTGAATCTGCAATTGGGTTTGTGCTTGTTAATATGCTTCCATCTTTGAATTCGGGTTCGACCAATTCATACACTGGTTCGCATGATGAAAAAAATATATATAACAACAAAAATATCATCAAAACTTTTTTCATATATTTAATCCAATTACAGCTTCGGGAATGAAGTGAAACCTATCCCATGTTGGAAAGGTAGCCCACGCAGGAAAATAATAACGAACATAATTCGCCCGTACTCCCAGAATAACAAAATTATTTTTCCATAATGGCTGCTCGATATAAAATCCGATTGAGCCGCCAGAAAGAAATTTCCGATCAGTAGTCGTAACAATATCATCAGCTGTCTGAGTTAATTTAGGTATAGTTGAAAGTTCTCCTCTTACTGTAAGGGAAAATTTGTCGAATGCCGCACCGAGCGAAATGTTGGGATAAAAAAGCCAGCCGGATACCTTGTTGTCAAAACCGAAGCCATTGAGTTTGCCATACATGTACGCCGCATCATAGCCAAGCGAAAAGGCAAAACGACTTAGCCGTAAACTCCATTGAAGCCCAAGCTGAAAATTGCGAGTGATAATGTTTGTGCTTACGCTGCTGCCTAATGAAAATCCGTATATCAAACCAAGCTTTGCTTGATATGCAAAAAAGGGGGCGTAAATATCAGCACTAACTTCTTCAACAATGTCTTCCGGCAATTTAGCAAGATACATTGTTATCTGATCTTTAAACTCAGCAAAATGCAATGTATCGGGAAAAAGAAAACTGTTTGAAATAATGAAATCGGACTGGCTGTAAAAATTGATTGGCAAAACTAAAACGAAGAGCAAACTCACAGTAAATATTTTTTTATGCCCAACAGACATATAAAAACTCACTAAATAACTTTTGTTAATAGTTAGTTAAAACTACCTGATTAAGATAATAATATTTCGGAGAAGATATTTGTCGTATGTTTTAGCAAAAAATATTCATCGGGGTAGTCTCGGATTTTGTGCAACTCCTTTTAAAAATTAGAACAGTTCCGCGATCAAAATTGAGATAACTGTTTTGGAATCGGCAGAAGAAGTTTTTATCGAAACGTCTGCCTTCAGTAACGCTTCAAAAGCTTTACTCAAATTGTTGTAAGTAAAAAGAACGCTGGCTTGTTGATAATTCTTATAATAAAACTGATGAGACCCAACGATTTTTGCTGCTTCGGCATCGGGAATATTTTTTTCTTTAAGCTCTCTAACTTGTGCAAGTCCTATAAAATATTTTGTAAGCATACTTATTATGAATGTTGCTTCCACACCCTTCTCCATCATATTGAACGCAATCTTTAGAGACGTCGCTTTATCCTTTTGAAAAACTGCGTTCTGCAAATCGAAGATGCTGTATTCTTTAACTGAAGCCGAAACATCTTTTATTGAGTCAAAAGAAATTTCTGTTTTATCCCCAAGGTAAGTTATTATTTTATCAAGCTGGTTTTCAATCATTAATCTATTTTCACCGGACGCATCGGCAAGCAGTGTCGCATTTTCATTGGAAATTTGTTTTCCTTTAGTCCGGGCTAGTTCAATAATCCAATCTGCAAGATCGTTGGATTTTAATTCCCTGCCTTCAAACAGAAATCCTTTCTCAAGCAGAATGCTGAACGGAGGTGAAGTAAGGTTCGTGATTTTTCCATTATGAACGAGAACAAAAACTGTGAAATCAGAAGGAGATGAGATATATGTTTCTAAAAGTTTTTTGTCTTTTACCTTTTCGACTTCTTTAAAAACAATGAGTTTTTTTTGTGAACCGAATGGAAACGCCCGCGCATTGTCTATAACCTCCTGGAGATTTCTATCTTCACTGTAACAAATATCTTTATCAAAATCTGTGGTGATAAAGGGATTAAGAGCATTTTCAATCGCCTGAACAACTAAACTAAGACTGTATGTATCCTCGCCAAACAAATAATAAAGCGGAAGGATTTTCCCGTTCTTAACATTTTTTATAACATCTAATGCAGATGGTGCTGTTTTCCTAGTTTGTACCATTGGTTGGTTTGTGTGCGGATTGCAGCCCATGATGGAAGTCATGGACTGCAGATTATAATTTTATTTTTTCTTCAATCTTTTTTCAATAGTAACTTTTTTCATGACGACATCCGTTAATGGTTTGTCGTTTTGTCCAGTTTTTACTTTGCCAATCGCTTTAACCACATCCATACCCTTAATTACTTTCCCAAATATTGTGTGCTTACCGTCCAGCCATGGGGTAGCTTTCAATGTTATAAAGAATTGGCTTCCATTTGTATTGGGACCAGCGTTCGCCATTGAAAGAATTCCTTCTGAACTGTGTTTCAAACCTGTATTTACCTCATCTTCAAAAGGTGCACCCCAAATACTTTCTCCTCCCATTCCAGTACCTGTAGGATCCCCACCCTGAATCATAAAATTATCAATTACTCTGTGAAAGATAATGCCATCATAGTATCCTTTTTGTGCTAAGCCAACAAAGTTTTGTACTGTTTTTACTGCTTTGGCTGCAAAGAGCTCTAACTCTATTGTGCCCATGTTAGTTTTAATTACTGCAATTGTAATTGTATCCTTTTTAAGTTCTATCATCTTAGTAGTTTCCTTTTGATCGTTGTTGGATGTATTTAAATTTTTATTGTTAGCTTGCAATCCACTGCAAACTATTAATGAAAACGAAAATAAAATAAGAGCTAAGCGCATTTTTCCTCCTAGGGTTTAATAATATTTGTAAAAAGTAAAATAAAAATTAATATTCCAAGTGCAAATCTATAATAGATAAAAATAAATGTGCTGGACTTTCGTAAATATCTAAGAAGGAAATCTATAGCCAAATAACCGCTGGCTGCCGAAAAAATTGTAGCTACAATTAAATTTATGATCATAGAACTATCCAGATAACTCAATGCTTCATATAGTTGAAACAAACCACTGGCAAAAACAGCAGGAATACTCAACAAAAAAGAAAAGCGGGCTGCTGTTTCCCTATTCAACCCTGTAAACAAACCGCCTGTAATAGTAACTCCCGACCTTGATGAGCCTGGAATCAGTGAAAACACCTGTGCAATTCCGATTAGCAAAGAATCGCGTATTGAAATGTCTTTCATTCCCTTTTTGAATGATGCGGCTTTTTCTGCAACCGCCAAAATAATTGCGAACAGCAAAAGACTGCCGGTAATAACATATAAGTTTTTAGTTAATGGTCCCTCAATTAATTTTTTCAATAAAAGTCCAAGGGTGAAAATTGGAACTGAGCCAACAATTATCAGCCAACCTAATTTTGAGTTTTGTGATTGTTCCCTAAATTTTTTTCTACTACTTATATTTTCCAATAAAAAATCTTTAATAATACCTGTTATGTCTTTCCAAAAGTAAATTAGAACCGCTAACAAAGTCCCCAGTTGAATAATTGCAAGAAAAGCGGTCCATTTTTCTGGGTTTTCCTCCGAAATTAGATTCATCAACTTTCCAACCAGAGTAACATGCCCTGTACTGCTTATAGGAAGAAACTCTGTTACCCCTTGAACTACTCCTAAAACTATTGCTTCTATTATACTCAATATAACTCCTTATAAAATGTAAGCTAATCCAAGTCTTAAGGCAAAGGCAAGCGAATTGAGGTTTGCTCCTTTTAATTTACCATCGAGAACGGCATTACCGCTTTGCGGTTTTCCATTAGAATCGTACTTTAAATCTCCACCAATATTTGCATAAAAATTTCCACCGAGAAGCGTATTACCCTCAACTCTCAAAATCATTCCTAAACCAATACTTGAGTATTTATCTGTTGCCGTTGTTCCGGGAAAAGTTAAATCAACATCCACAAATCTGATTCCGAATCCTCCGCCAAATTTGAAATTATAGCCATCACCATTTAATACATAATAACCAAGAAGCGATGGCGAAATAATATTGTAGTCAAATTCAAACTTGCCAAGTTCGTTTGAAAAATTATATGAGTTAAGAATATAACTTAGCTCAAGTCCTCCTTGGAAATAGTTCGTAAGAGAGTAACAAAATTCCCCAGAGAAGTCTATGGCAGTATTAAAATCACTTAGTAGATTGCTCCCAACCGGAAAATTTTGGTTAATATAATCATTTAGTGACGGTGTGTTCGCAAAATCAATTCCCATACTTACTCTGAAAGAATATTGAGCTTCGGCGGTGCCCAATTTCAAAATTATTATTGTTATTAAAAGGATTAGCCTCATAACTCATCAACTTCTGTTTTAACCAGTCTCAATATATTTTCATGCTGCTTATTTAAAATCCAAAATGAAATGAAACCAATAAGAATAAAAACCACATAAGAAATAAAATGCGTCAGGAAAGCATACGACAAACTTATTACCTCATTAAATCCAAATAACATTACCAGGGCAGTTTTTATCAAGGTATGATATGAACCCGTTCCGTTTGGTGTAGGAATTAAAACTCCTATTCCGCTGATGCTCATAAGAATCCATGCCATTTGGTATGAGACGGGTCTTAATGAATTCATTCCTACTGTATAAAACCCAACATATGATGAAAATGCATACAAAAGCATTATCACTATGCTTAGAAGAAAAGTTAAAAAATAGTTCTTCGTCCCCCTCAGGCTTTTAAATCCCTCTATTAACATCTCGAAAATGTGTGCTGTCTTATGTGCTAGTTTTTCAGACAACCTACCCAGCATTTTTATTATCACCCCATAAAAATTCTCTTTGTAACGAATTATTAAAAATAAAAATACCAGCACAGCAATTATTGCCAAAAAAGAAACATATAAGCTTGTTCGAAGCCATGGGAGTTTAAAATAAAGATCTTCGCTCCAGATTAGAGCTGAAATGAAAATTGAAAAGCAAAGAAATAGAACGTCTATTATTCGTTCGAGAATAATTGCGCCAAACATTGAAGACCGAGATAAATTTTCCCATCTTCCTATAAGAACTGCGCGAGCAACTTCACCGAGACGTGGCACAACACAATTTACAGCATACCCAACCATCAGTGAGCCAAATAAATTCTTCATTGAAACATCGGGCTTAACTGATCTCAAAATTATTTTCCAACGATATGCTCGCAAATAGTGAGATAGAGTCATTGAAATCATGAGAATAATGATCCAAAAAATGGAAGCACCTGAAACAACCTCAAGCACATCACTAAAGTTTACATTCTGAAATGCTATGTATAGGAAGATTGCGCTAAGCAGAAAAGAAAATAAGTAGCTTACTAATCTCTTCGACATAAAAAAATTTTTATTTTCACCTGAGATCAATAACCTTGCTTCCCTCCGGTGGTGTGAAGCTAAACTTGCCATCTGAAATTTTTTGATTGACCTTGTATTTCGAGAAATCAATCTGGGTTAGATTATCCGCCTTGTCCTTTAATACAATTTTGCTGATCAGGTTTTCTCTATTTATCCAAATTTTAATAGACTTATAACTAATAGTTGAGCCACTATTTGGTGTTAAAATTAAAACTTCATTGCCGCCTTCTGTTTCTGAACTAATTAAACATTCCTTTGGATAATCGTTTACAATTTTTTTTAGAGAAAAGGGCGATGCGTTGCTGTGATCGTTCTTGCTAATTATTACTTTATTCTCCTTTTGATTGTAACTCCAATTTGTCATTCCATCAGAAACCAGAATAGAGTTCTTAAGTTCTATTCTCAGTTTGTCTTCCTTCTTGAAAAAAAACTTACCGATCAAAATGGTCTTGCCATTTGTAGATTGATTGAATTCAGCAGAAAGGTCATTAACCCTGTTAAACTTCTCCTGGAGATTTTTAAGCAGTTTATCACCAGTTTCGTAATAATTATTTTTAGCAAAAAATAACAATAATAGAAGGGATATTATGTTCGCCATTTTATGCTTTCCAATTTTATATGCAATTAGACTATTTAGCACCCAAAAAGTTATTTCAAATTTAAGAATAAACAGAGTGATAAAAAATTAATCGAATTTATTCTACTATCTTCTTCAGATGTTAAGATTATGGCTGAAGATTGTTTAAAAAGCAAACTGGAGAGCGTTACGTCTAACGTCTCCAGTTTAGGTCTTTTCGAGGTATTTTACAATACTTAAACCGGACGGAGGGAGTCCGTTCGGAAATAAACATACACTAATATGTGAATTTCGTTTTCTCTACTCAGTCCGCCTCCTTTTTTAGTTTTTGAAAGACAGCTAATGATGATAAGTATGTCATATCTCATCGAACGCCGTGTACGCCCATGAGACGCGCCTTTCAATGCAAAACTTATAAAACTGTTTTGTAAGACGCAAGGAAAATCTTGAAGTGCTGATAAAAGCAAAAATGACAGGGAAGTTAATCCATATTACCGAACAACTAAGTTTCAATTTCTCTTCCAAGGTTAGCTTGGAAAACTTTGGTGTTTTTAAACTCTTTTAATATTTGATTTCCAACCCAGCCAATTGCCTCTTCATCGCCATGAACTAAAATTACTTTCTCTGGTTTTAGTTTTTTGACTATTTCTATCAGACCATCTCTATTTGAATGAGCAGAAAATTTAAAGTGCTTAATAGAACATTTGACGATTTGCTCTTGACTGAATTTAGTAAACCGAATTTTATCTTCCTTCTTTGCTCTTGAAATTATATAACCGGGAGTATTTTCGTCCATATAACCTACTATGAATATCGCCGAATCCTTTTGTTTCAACCAGCTTTTTGCCAAGTTAAAAGAAGTTGTTCCTTCTACCATCATTCCGCTTGAGGCAACTACAATACACGGTGATTTAAAAAATTCTTCTGGATTTTCTATATCATTAAAATTCTTAATTGGAATTGATTTTAACAGAAACTCAGGGTCTGCTACATTCACCAAGTATCTGTTTGTATCATAAAGCCCATTTATTTTTGTACCAACTCCACCAGAGTAAATATCGGTTGGGACTAATCTATTGTTCTCCATTAGTTTCCAAATTGTTGCAAGAATTTCCTGCATTTTACCTAACGCAAAAACCGGAATTAATATTGATCCTCCCCGATTCAATACTTTATTAGCTTCCAATGCAAACCTCTCGACTTCCTTAGTCCAAGGAAGGATGGTAGATGAATCTGTTGCTCCATAGGTACATTCCAGAACTAACGTATCTATTTTCTCTTTGGGTAGCTCACACCCTTTTATTAATGTTTGATTAGTTAAGTTAATATCGCCACTATAAAAAATCTTTTCATCACTATGCTCGATTAAAATGCTTGTAGAGCCAAGAATATGCCCAGCATCATAAAAAGAAATTTTAATCGGTTTACTACCGTAATGCTTGTAGCCCTCTATTTCAAAAACATCTTTTAGCAATTTAAAGTCTATTGTTTGTGATAGAAGATCTATTTCTTCATGGGTATATGGTTGAAAATCGTCGCCGGCATTTAGCTCTTTCCTCATTATTGAAACAGAATTGTGCAGAGTTAGCTCTGCAAGATCTCTTGTTTGTCGAGAAGTAATTATTTTGATGCACGGATGTTTCTTGACTAAATAAGGCAACGACATTATATGATCTTGATGTGCATGGGTAATCAGAGCATAGTCAACGGGTCTATTTTCTATCAACTGAATTTGGGGAAGCGATTCCATTCCGGTTTTTTGGGGGTGCATTCCGCAATCAAGAATAATTCCCGTACCTGCAACATTGAGATAATAGCAATTCGCACCTATTTCACCCGCACCACCGAGTGGAAGAAATTTTATCATAACACAAAACTAATCTTTTAAAACAAAAATGGCGATCCGCTGATCGCCATCGATTCAAACTCTAAACAGCCATATTGATTTTAACTTAGCAATATCATCTTCTGCTATCTGTAATATATCGAACCAGCTGATCAATCATGAATTCTTGTTCATCAATAACAGCATTAACAACATCACCAATTGAAATAACTCCCACAAGTTTTCCTTTTTCATATACCGGCAGATGCCTGACTTTTTTATTTATCATCAGCGCCATACATTCATCTGTACTGGAGTCGGTTTCTACATAAATTACTTTGGAAGACATAATATCTTTCACAAGAGAATCCTTAGATGATTTTCCTTCTAACGCAACCTTACGTGCATAATCTCTTTCCGAAATGATACCAACCACACTTTCTTCTTCCAAAACAATCAACGCACCAACATCCTTTTCTGCCATAAGCATTAGTGCCTCATAAATTTTTTGATTGGGAGAAATCGAAAAAATTCGGTTGCCCTTTTTTAGCAACATTTCACGGACTGTCTTCATGCTTTATCCTTTCAGAAGCTTGTGTGAAATTATAATTCTAATTTTGGCTTGAATATAAACCCTTAACTGTTAGCAGTCAATTGAAAAGTTATGCGGGTTTTAACATTTTAAAAGAATCAACTACACTTGAAATGAAATTCTAAACAAAGGACAATAAAAATCAAGTGCTTATCACTTTAACATTGTATTAAGTATCCTTAGTCCTTTGAGCAAATCTTCGCCGATATGAATTCTCACTACTCTGCGATTTTTATTACTTAACGCTCTGAAATCACCCAAAGCTTGTGCAAGCTGAAGAGTAGCAAAATTGTATCCCGAACCGGGAATATCAAGCTTAAGATCAGTATCAGCTGTCAACAGAATATAAAGTCCTTTGTTGAGACCGCCTTTGTGTAACTGCCCAGTTGAATGTAAATACCTTGGTCCATAGCCCAACGTAGTTGCGACCATATATTTTTTACGAAGATTATTTCTTATGATTTGCAAGTGATTGTCTCGCTCTGAAGTTTGTAAAAAGTACGCTAAGAAAGAAATATAATCTGATGGATTGACAAGCTTAAAGAATTTATAAAGAACATCCTTAACTGTTCGACCAGTTAAATTTAAAGATTGATCGGCGTAGATAGAAATTGAATTCGTTTTTACAAGAGGCGCTGCTTCCGCAAAGTTTCTGTTCTGCTTCCACTCGGCTAACAAATCGTTTGTGTTCTTTTTACTTTCCGATACGTTCGGTTCATCAAAAGGATTGACTCCAATCACCGCACATGATGTTGCAGTTGCAATTTCCCACCTCAGAAACTCTCCGCCAAGAGCATAAACATCAGGAAGCATAATTCGAACAACTGGAAATCCTGCTGATTCGAGAGTGTTAAGTTTCTTCTCAATAGCCAAGTCTTTCTCTTTCTTTGTGAACATATAGACAAACACTCTATCGTTTCCATACTGCTCTTTTGATCCCAATGTTTCGCCTTCTACAGGAAAAATTCCAAATCCTTCTTTACCGGTGCTTTCAGCAATGAGCTGTTCAACCCAAAGCCCAAATGATTTTATTGATTTAGAAAGAATAAAAGTCGCTTTATCTTTTCCTATCTTTTGGTTAATACCAAGAAAAACTCCGAGCGAAACTGCCGGATTTACATCAGATGGAATGAAAGGACTTGAACTTTGCTTCATTCGATATGCACTGCTCAAAATTTCTTTAATATCAATTCCAATCAGAGCCATCGGCACTAATCCAAAGTATGATAAAGCAGAATATCTTCCGCCGTAATCTTCAGGATTGGTGAAAATATATCTAAACTTTCTGCCTCCTGCCTCTTGCTCTAGTGAAGTTTTACTGTCTGTTATAGCAATGAAATGGTTACCGGCACTTTCGATTTTATGCACTTTGTAAAGATTATAGAAGTATTTGTAAAAGCTGTTCGATTCAATTGTCGAACCGGATTTGCTTGCAACAATGAAAAGAGTTTTGTTCAAATCAATTTGTGATTCAACATATTTAACTGCTTCAGGGCTTGTATTGTCAAGAACTAATAACTTCAGAAATCCTTTCTTCACACCAAATGTTTGAACTGCAACTTCGGGACAAAGACTGCTACCGCCCATTCCTAATAAAATAGCATACGAATAGTTGTCAACCCGTACACTCTTTACAAATTCGTTTATTTCGTCAACCCGATTCATGAAATCTTCAACACCAAGCCAGCCAAGACGATTTTTTATTGCGGGAGTAAGTTCAGGATCATCTTTCCATAGATAAGAATCTTTTGCAAAAAGTCTTCGTGTAAATTGTTTATCGTTGAAGGATGTAATTGCCGCTTTGACTGACGCTTCTGATTTTCCATAAAAAAACTTTTGAGTTCCAACTTTATCTTCAATGAATTTTAATCTTTCTTGAGCCAACTTTTTCATCAGCTTGTCAAATGGTTCAATAAATTTTTGAACACCATCATTCGTAAGCTGGGTTGTAACTAAATCAATTTCTATTCCTAATTTTTTAAGATCAGCAAGAACTTGATAAGCTTCATCAACATTTTTAAGAATTGTATTCTCCTCCAATTTACCATGATGAGCAAATGCCGAAATTGTAACTTCAGGAAGAGTATTTACAGTATTGTAACCAATTAGCGGCTCAACATATTTTGTATCAAGATACAATGGATCTTTGGTGCTTGTGCTTGCCCAAAGCGGACGTTGAACTTTGGCGCCAGCAGCCGCTAATTTTTCCCACCGTGTCCCGCTGAAAATTTTTAGATAACTTTGATAAGCAAGCTTTGCACTTGCAATGGCAGACTTACCGAGAAGATGTTCGGGTCGTGGTAAATCACCAAAATCTTTTACTGGATTTATTAAATGCCCCAACAGTTGATCCGTAAGCACGTCAATTCTGCTGAGAAAGAAAGAAGCAACAGATGCAATTTTATCTATCGGCTTTCCTTCAGCCAGTCTGCGTTCAAGAGCATTTATGTACGCATTTGCAACATCTTCATAAGCTTTGATAGAGAAGAGCAGAGTCACGTTAACATTTATTCCTTCATATAAAGCTTGTTCGATTGCAGAAACACCAGCCGGAGTTCCCGGAATTTTGATATGGCAGTTTGGTTTGTTTACCGCTGTAAATAATCTTCTTGCTTCGCTCAATGTCACCTCTGTATTATGAGCGAGATAAGGTGAAACTTCTAAGCTGACATAGCCGTCAACTCCATTGGAGCTATCGTAAACGGATTTGAATAAGTCGCAAGCATCTTGAACATCTTTAATCGTTAGCGCATCATAAATTTCAAGAACTGATTTTCCTTCCTTTGCGAGTTTCTCAATCTGTTTTGCATAATCCGAACTATCAGAAATTGCTTTGTGAAAGATTGCGGGGTTTGATGTTTGTCCGCGTAATCCATCTTTAGAAATGCGTTTTTTTAGTTCCCCAGATTTTATCATACCGCGGGTTAGGTTATCAAGCCAATAACTCTGACCATAATCAATCAATTTAGTTAAGGTGCTCATCTATATCTCCAGAAAAGTTTTATACGAAATGAATTTGAAGTTCAAAATTAAGTTATGATGGAGGAATATTCAAACGATGAATACAAACCTCTGGGGTTTTTGAAACCTTGGAGGTTTTTTGCTAGAAATTATTTTACACGACTAATCCTTGAGGCAGCGAACACTAAAACCGTCTGGCTTTAAGGCGTTATTGGATAAGCCAATAATGCTACTATAAGCGCCAAAGGCCAAGTAGTATGCGAGAGACGAACTGTACTCCGTAGAACTCCAAAAGTAAGCCGTCGTACCTAAATGTAAGAAATGACTTTCTGGAGTACGGTAGCCCGCCAGTAAGGCGGAAAAACCGCTTGTGTTTGTACCCAGACCTGGTCCAATCCCTTGATCTTCTCTTTTTAGTGCATTACCATCCGATCCCACAGCATTTATTAAATCTGATAACTGTCCTAGATCTGGTATGTGCCAACCAGAGGGGCATATACCCTGTACTCCTGGTGTAGTTACACTTTGCATTGCTTCATCCCAAGTATATAGTCCACCATAAGTTCTACAATTTGTTGTGTCATTGTTATAACAATATTTTTCAATCAAACTTGGATTAGAAGGTAGTTGACTGCCAGGAATCATTTCACCAATATTAAGATTTTCTTTTAACCAACACTGGTCGCCTATCTTTACTGTGTGATATACTTTTCCCCCATAATTTACAGTTGGTAAACCGAGGCAGAATCTTTCTATGAGTAAATTTCCTAAATCTGTGGTATCTCCAACCAAGCTCGGTAAGTTTGTAAACGTTTTCCTTCCTATAATCGTACTTGTGGCGACAAGACTATCAAGATGAGTTTCTAGAATGGTGATTTTTTCATTATCTATTTTGTTCAGAGTCTGGCTTGTAACAACTTCATTGGTTGCTAAATGCTGGCTTCCATAAATCAGCATCATTTTTCTAAGAGCAACATACTTATTGTCTATGGTTATTCTTGTAATGTAAATGCCGCTTGGTAAGCCATTCAACTCAATGTCAATGTAGTTTAGGTCAGTATCTAAATATTTTTCTTCGGCATTATTTACACTTTGACCCAGAATATTAAATACCTCAACTTTAACTACGCTGCATACGGGTAGTTTTATGCTTATTCTTGTCTTAGGATTAAATGGATTCGGAAAATTATTTGAAATAGCATATCCAGTTGGAAGTATTTCATTTCTCACCTCGGTAACATTCTGAAAAATAAAACTTCCATTGGTGGTTGTAGCAGCAGTATAAACATTTGAGTTGACGTATAATTTCAAATCAATACCGGCTAAACCAAATTGATTCTCATCAACAATATTTCCTTTAACAGTTTGAGAATATAGCTCTGTAGATAAGAAAAAGAGTGCAGTCAATATGAAGATATAAGTTTTCATGATAGCCCCTTAAGACTATAATTAAAATTGGTTTTTAATATAATATATAAGTGTACTAGAAATCAATCCTAATTTTGAAATTTGTTATCTCTCAAACCTCCGAGGTTTAATACTTGCAATTTAGAACTCAAACCTCGGAGGTTTTTAATTTATAATTTATTCTTCACCAAACCTGCTATCGTTCTCCCAATACTTATCGAAGCTGTTGCCGCGGGGCTTGGTGCATTAAGAACGTGAATCATTTTTTCTGCTTCAACAATTCTAAAATCATCAACAAGATTGCCGTTTGGATCAACGGCTTGTGCCCGAACTCCAGCGCCACCTTGATTTAAATCATCATGCTTAACTTCTGGAATTAGTTTTTGCAATGCTTTTACAAATGCATTTTTGTTAAGCGAACGATAGAATTCTCCAATTCCCATTTTGTAGTACTTTGCTGCCATTTTCCAGAAACCTGAGTAAGCTGCCATTTCAAGAATATCGGTTACTGAAAAATCTTTATGGGAATATCCTTCCCGCTTGAAAGCAAGCACGGCATTTGGTCCTGCTTCCACACCGCCTTTAATCATTCTGGTAAAATGAACTCCTAGAAAAGGAAATCGTGTATCGGGAACAGGATAGATTAAGTTCTTTACAAGATGTTCTTTTTCTTTCCTCAATTTATAATACTCGCCTCGGAAAGGAATAATTTGCAATCCGGGATTTGCTCCACAAATTTTGGCAACTTTGTCTGAATAAAGCCCCGCACAATTAACCAAGAATTTTGTTTGATATTCTCCAGACTTAGTTTCTAAAACCAGCAGATTATTATAATTAGTTAACCGTAAAAACTTGCTGTTTGTTCTAATTTCTCCACCATTCTCTAAAATAATTTTTGCATATGTTTCCGTAACCTGGTTGTAATCAACAATTCCAGTTTCGGTGATGAACAAGCCAGACAAACCAGAAACGTGCGGCTCATATTCTTTCAACTCTTCAGAATTAAGTTTTTTAATTCCAGTAAGTCCGTTTGCTTTTCCACGTTCTTCAAGTTTTTGAAGCTGTGGAATTTCTTCCTGTTTAGTTGCGACAACAAGCTTACCGCATCTTTCATGTTTAATGTTATGCTGTTTACAAAACTTGTACATCAGTTCTCGACCTTCAACACAATTCTTTGCTTTTAGAGAACCTGGTTTGTAATAGAGTCCAGAGTGAATTACTCCACTGTTATTCCCAGTTTGGTGGGTAGCTAATTTACTTTCAGCTTCCAGCACAATAACATTTCGGATTCCGTTTTCTTGCAGAGCCATTGCGGTTGCAGTTCCAACAATTCCTCCACCGACTATTGCAACATCATAAATTTTTTGTTGTGACATTTTAGTTCCCAAGAATGAAAATCTGTAAATCAAAATTACTTTTGTTTTAGATAAAAGAATAAGAATAGAAAGCAGATTTCGCAGATTGCTTATGATCAGTTAAAATCATAATAATCTGCGTTCCATTGGCCTTCTTTGCTTAAAATAGACTTATCTTTGCAAAAACAATTTACATTCATGCAAAAAACTATTACGATTTTCGGAAGTTCAGTCCCAATGTATGGGGATGAGCAATATGCTGCGGCAGAAAAGCTTGGTGAGCTTTTAGCACTGAAAGGATTCAGTGTTTGTTCGGGCGGTAATTTGGGAATTATGGAAGCTGTATCTCGCGGTGCTGTCAGTAATGGGGGAAGGGCAATTGGAATTACTCTTAACACTGCTGGTTTTACTTCAAACAAATATTTGACCGAAGAAATTATCTGCTCGTCTTTATTTGATAGAATCACCAAGCTAATTCAATACGGGGATGGATATGTTGTGCTTCAGGGAGGAACTGGAACGTTGCTCGAACTTGCCGCAGTGTGGGAATTAATAAACAAAGATTTACTATCTGCAAAGCCCATTGCTTGCTTTTCGAACATGTGGAAAGAAATTGTCGGCGTTATGAATAATCAGTTGAGAAAAGAAAATCGTTTGACGGATTTGGTGAAGTGTTTTAATTCCGTTGAAGATATAGTGGAGTATTTAGCAGAAAAGTTAATCAAACCCGAATAACAAGCCCAAAACATCAATAACAAACTATCTGGAATTTAAAAACCCCTCCACTGCTTTATAAACCATTTCAACAGATAATTCTTTTATACATTTAAATTTCACATCCTCGCGCGAACATATAAGTGGGCGTGGTGAGTATATAAAACACGGCGAGCAGTCCAAATTAAGACGCACAATCCTGTGTTTTGTTTTCCATGGATAAATATAATTTTGATTTGTTGGGCCAATTATCGCCACTACTTTGCGCTGAAGCGCCGAGGCAACATGCATTAAGCTTGAATCATTTGTTACAAAAACATTGCAGCGCTTCATAACCGCCGCACTCTCTGTTAAGCTGTATGAAGAAACTGTGAAAGCATGGGGTGAATTTATTTTATTGACTATATTTTGTTTCAATTCTTCTTCAGTTGATCCACCAAAAAGCAAAATTTTAGCGCTGTAATCCTGAATTAATTTCTTTCCCAATTCAGAAAATTTTTCTGGTTCCCATCTTCTGTTGGCTTGATTTTTCAATGTCGCCGAACCCGGATGAAATCCAATTACCAGATCATTATCAGCGACATTTTTTCTTTTAAAAAAGAATTTTGCTGAATCAAAATCTGACTCAAGTAAAGGAAAATCGAGGAGCGCTTCTTCAGCAGGATTATAGTTGGTGAGTTTTTCACAAAGTTTAAGATTGGTTTGAACGTTATGAAGAGAGTCATCTTCGATTATTCCTACATTATTTAGCCAGCCGAAATTTTGAAAGTCTTTCCTTAAATACTTGACTGCAGCGCGCTGTTTTGCACCGAGAAGAAAGTTGATAACATTATATTCTTTTCTATTAGATGGATAAACGTTAATTGAAATATCATATTTGTTGCGAAGAGTAAGAATGAATTTCAGTGACTTTATAAATCCCTCGGTAAGAAAATCGAAATGAAAAACTTTGTTGATATGCGGATTTCTTTCATAAAAATCTTTAACAGCATTGAACATTACCAATGCATGTATTTCCGAATTCGGATAAACTTCCTTCAGCAACTTTAATGATGGGGTGAACATCAAGGCGTCGCCAATTCCAGAGAGAGCGTTTACTAAGATTTTCATTTGAGATTTGATTAAAGCAGCCCCCGATTTAAGTCGGGGGGTGATAAATTATTTTGAGGAATCGATTTTTATTTCATTTGAAACGCTTTGCTTTGCCAGGTTCCTGTATTTTTCGACATTGCTTTGAACACTGGGATCATTCGGATAGATTACCTGGAGCCTTTGCCAAATGTCGGCAAGCTTAGCATATTCTTTTTGATTTTCGTAAGTGTCTATTAAAATACGATATGGATTATAATATGACTGAACATCCGTCGGATTCGTTTCTAATAGTTGCAATGCTTGCTTTTCAACTTCAACAGAATATTCTTTATACTGCTTCTCCCCGCCGGCATTAAAATAGAGATTGCCAATTTCGTAAAGCAACCCCAGCTCCATACCAACAATTTTCCTGGGGATTTTTTCGTTCATCATATCAAGCGTTTTCACAGCCATCGTTTTGTTATTGGTGTTCACGTAATACAGCGCTAGTCTAATAAATGAATTGCGGTAATTTTGAGTCATTCTTTTGTGATTCTCATCCATGAAAATAGTTGAATCACTTAATCCTCTATAATTAAAACCTGGCTTATAAACTTTACTTGAACTTGGCTTTTCGGAAAACAACTGCTTCTTCATAATATCTTCATTAATAAACTCAATGCCGGTTTTTCGTTTTTCTGGTACAACTCTATAAGCCATTCCCTCCATCATCAAATAATCGTCAAGTCCAATCTTGCTATCTTCTGAGCATGTCACTGCAAAGTATATTGGTCTGTCCCATAGGTTTGATTCGACAATTTCTTTGACCATAATATCTTGAACTCGAATTGCTTTAACATTACCAAAGTTTAGAGTCGGGTTCATCTGGAATGTAATCGATCCCTGCTTCAACACAGATGAGTCAGACACATTATATGTATTGAACAAATCTTGGGGAATGCCTTCTCTAATGTTTCCTGGAATTGAAATCGAGACAGTTCTTGGTTCCCAAGCAATTGGTCGTATGTCTTGGATCTGGGCATCTGAATACCTGATCTTCAAAGTACCTACATTATAAGGATCATTCTCTTTCATTTGCTTTATATACCAGGGCGTGTTGAGCAAGCTGAGATTCACTATTTTTACGTCTCGTCTAACACCTTCAACATCTTGAAGATACCAAACAGGGAAGGTATCGTTATCACCATTAGTAAAGAGAACTCCATTAGGAGCGCAACTTTGAAGAAGGTTGTAAGAATAATCCCAAGGCAGCCAATTCTTAGATCTGTCATGAGTATAATAATTAGAAGCGAACATTTTGACTGGGACTAAAATAACTCCGAACGCCAGTACTCCAACAACAGCACCTTTCTTCAGTGCTTCACTCCTGACCTTTTCAAGCACAACATCAACTAAACTTCTGATTGCAATAGCTATCCAAATTGAAAAGACAAAGAACCCCCCAACATAAAAATAATCTCTTTCTCTTGGCTGCGGCTGCTGCTGATTTTGGTAGAATGCGGTTAGATAAGTCATCAATATGAACATTATCATAAATACAGACGCCATCTTCCAATCTTTTCTAAAGTGAAAATAAATTCCCAGCAAACCAAGAATGAGAGGAATTGCAAATAATGAGTCTTTAACACTTCCATCAAAATGAACATTAAATATCTTGCCGAAAATATTTCCAATTTGATTAAATGGTGCGATGTTTGCGCCATCATCCTGATTCCAACTTTGCCTGCCGGCATAATTCCAAAGCCAATAGCGGGTCATCATGTGATTCATCTGGTAGCGCCAGAAGAAATCTAAATCACTGCTGTAACCTGTGTAAACAATCTGTTGATGTGGTTCGGTGGCAAACCTTCTTTTGAAGGTTGGGAAATCACCATACTGCTCTCTGTTCAAGTACGAAACCAATTCTGTAAATGTATTTGGTTCATTTTCATTCATTGGGGGATTTTGATTAGACCTAATTATTACCATAGCAAAAGTTGTAAACCCGATGAAAGCAAAAATGAACGACATCGCAACAAGGTGAAGTGTCGGTTTTTTCTCTTTAATAGAAAAATGAACTGCATATCCGAGTAAACCAAACATGGCAACAAGAAAAATAGTTGCTATAGCAATGCTATCACCTGCAACTTCTGTCATTAACGATGGAAGAAATTTTACGATGCCCGGATAAGTTATGAACAAGGCGGCACCACCTATAAAAAGCGGCATATAGAATGAATTTCTTGTAAATATTTTTTTCCAGAATACACCGATAAAAATTACGCTTATAACAGCAGCAATCATTTTAAACTTGAAATCATATGCTTGATACTCTTCCGGACTTGGCGGGGTTGTTGATTTTTGTGCGCTCCACATCGCAAGTGAAATTAGAACAATTATTCCGGCGTGAATTAAAAACAATATTCCTGTTTTTTTACATGCCTCCTCATCTTCTAAATATTTTCTGAAAAGGATCACCATTACAACAGGAACAATCGCCAATATACTCATCAAGTGAACTCCCGTCGAAAGCCCAATTAGATAGGCAATCATCAGCAAATATTTTTCGTTATCTTTTTCATCGGCTCTCTCATGCCATTGAATCATAAGCCATGTTACAAAAGCTGCAAGAAATGTACTGAACGCATAAACTTCAGCTTCTACACCATTAAACCAAAATGTATCGCTGAAAGAAAATGATAAAGCTCCTATAGCGGCAGCAATATAGGTTCCGAGAGCATCTAAAAGATTTTCATATTTCTTGCCTTTATAATTCTCTATAAGTTTAATGGCAATTAAATAGAGGAAAAGAATCGCAGCAGCGCTCGCTAAAATTGAAATTAGATTGACCCTTAGTCCAATGTTTCCTACGAAAGGTATCATTGCAAAAATTCTACCGAGCAATAAAAAGAATGGGGTCCCGGGAGGATGTGGAACCTGTAAATAATAGCTTGCAGCAATAAACTCACCGCAATCCCAGAAAGAAACGGTCGGCTGAACAGTCAGCCACAAAACACTTAACGAGATTAAGAATACAGCTGCACCAATAGTGTTACGTAAAAACTTATAATTCATTATTACCTCAAAGAGTGGTCAAAAAATTTTGTGAGTTGCTAATCTTGTTCGAATTCCTTTTTCGTGAAGAAAGCATCATACTTTGAATGATCAACAGGGATAAAATACTTATCGTAAAGTGCTTTAAGTTTTTTCATCGTAATTGAATCAAATTCCTCTTCATCCTTTTGCATTTTAAGAAACATTTTGAAATCTTCTGTTTCTTTTCGATCAAACTTACGTTCATATTTTTTTAAAAAATCCAAATATTTTGCCTGATCACGGTACGCCATAAAGATTCTATTTTAATTACTTATTACAAATCTAACTTCGGGCTTCGAAAAATAGCTAAACTAATCTTTATAAAAAACCACGCAATTATTATGACGCTTTAGAAAATTTTGAGTTCCAAACAGATAAACCAAACCGTAACATTAACTTGTTCTTCGTTAATACTCCTCGCTGTTATTTGTTAATTTTAATATCATGAATAAAATTGAATTAAAATACTTCATACTATACAAGCCCCATGGATTTCTATCCCAATTCACCGATAAGCTAAATAGGAAAACATTATCAAATCTTAAAAATATTCCGAAGAATGTTTACCCCGTAGGAAGGCTTGATATGGATAGCGAGGGAATGCTTCTGTTATCTAATGATAAAGCATTGGTTGATTATCTTTTAAATCCACAAAATTCTCATGAAAAAGAGTATTTGGCTCTAGTTGAGGGTATGCCAACAGAAAATGAAATGAATAGGTTTAGAAATGGATTGATTATAGATAAAAAAATTACCTTGCCTGCAAAAATTGAAATCGTTTCACCCACCAACATTACTGAGCGGATTCCACCAATACGAAAACGAGTTAACATTGCTGATTACTGGTTAAAAATTACTTTGACTGAAGGACGAAACAGACAAGTAAGAAGAATGACTGCGGCAATCGGTCACCCAACACTAAGATTGCTTAGAACTAGAATAAAAAATTTATTCTTGGGTGATTTGAAGCCTGGAGAAATTCGAGAACTAACAGAGGAGGAGGTCCGTACATTGAAAAAATAGAGTTCAAATTTTGTTGTGTGATGAAAAATAAATTAGTTTCTAATTACTTTCCCAGGCATTGCCCCAGTGTGCTCTCCATTATTTATGACAATTTCACCGTTCACAATCACATAAGGAATACCATCTGGATATTGATGCGGTTCTGTAAAAGTTGCTTTATCTTGTATTCTATCGTAATCAAAAATTACAATATCCGCAGATTTACCTTCAAGCAATCTGCCTCTATCTTTAAAGTTTAACTTATCGGCGGGCATAGATGTCATTTTTTTTATCATTTCTTCAAGAGAGCAAATTTTTCTTTCTCGAACATACTTTGCAATTGCTCTGGGAAATGTACCGTACGCCCTCGGATGAGCGATACTTTTGTTCATCGGTGGATAGGGTGCGTGGGAGCCAGCATCGGATGAAATCATAACTCTTGGATGTGCTAAAATTATCTCGGTTGATTTTTCTTCCATACCAAAGCCCATCATCATTGCCCTATTTTCCGAATCAAGAATAATTTTAACAGCTGTTTCAAAATTGTCCATCCCCAATTCATTAGCATTTTTTTTGATTGTTTTTCCCTGATAATCTTCAAACGCTTCCTTACCAACACTTGAAATTAAAACGCCATCCCAATCGCCATCAAGATTCAAAACTTTCTTTTCAGAATGCTCTCTCATTTTTTTAAGTAATTCCTTGTCATGTAGGCGCTCAAGAAATTTTTCTGTTCCACCTTCTCTAGCCCAAAGTGGAAACAAAGCATCCAGCCCCGTGTGGTAAGCAACATAAGTATATCTATCAGCATGAAGATCTAATCCTTCATCGATGGCTTTATCAATTTTTTCAAGAACAGCATCAACTTTATACCAATTAGATTTTCCTGATACTTTAAGATGAGAAATTTGTAATCGCGAGGAGGATTCTTTCGATATTCTAATTGCTTCATCAATGGCTTCTAAAACAGTATCATCTTCATTTCTCATGTGAGTCGAATACAGCCGTGAGGATATTGGCACAACTTTGCAAAGTTCAATTAATTCATCGGTTGATGCAAAACTTCCCGGAGTATATTCCAACCCGGTTGACACCCCAACGGCGCCATCATTGATTGCCTTTAATACTTCTTTTTTCATTAAACTCATTTCTTCATCCGTTGCTGGCCTATCATCATAACCCACAATAACTTCTCTTATTGTTCCAAGTCCAGCCATTGACGCAAGATTCACAGAAAACTTTCTAGAGGAAAAATTATCAAGAAACTCACCAAGCGTTCGCCAGGTAAGTTCTTCGCCATATTCTTCTTTGAAATTTTTCAACGTTCTTTCCAAATCAGTCCCACCAACTGGACCCCAAGAAAATCCATCTTGACCGGTTACTTCTGTGGTTACTCCTTGTCGTATTTTACTCTCGGCTTTGGGATTAAATATAAGATCTGAATCTGTGTGCGAATGAATATCAATAAATCCAGGGACAACTTTCAATCCAGTAGCATCAATAATGGTATCTGCTTCTGCAGAATTTATTTCCCCAATCTTTAATATCTTGCCGTTTTTAATTCCTAAATCAGCAGTATATTCTTTTTGACCAGTACCGTCTATAATTGTACCGTTTTTGATAATAACCTCAAAACCTCTTGGCTTTAAAATTATTCGCTTCGGTAAAGTTATACCGAACACCATCAATGGAAATCCGACAGTTGCTGTATTACGAATGAATTCGCGTCTTTTAATCTTCCTCATAAATTTGTTCCGCAATTTTTTTCATGATAAAAATAATTCTTGCCTTTCACTCTGACAAGTTAGAATAATATAAAAACATAGTGTGATAAAGATAACAGCGAACGATTTTTAAATTGATTCTGTAAGCAATACATAATAAGTTTATATCAGATTATCATAAGTCGTTTATCCGGCAGTTATAAGTTACATGTGGCCATAATCTGTGCGTCAAATTAGCATGGCAAATTCTAAAAACCTACCGGAAGTTTTCAGATAAAAAATTTGAAAATTTTCACAACGCCCAACTGTTTTAATAATCTATGACAAAAATATCCTCAGCTCACTAGGTCTTTGGGTGGAAGGGATACAATTAACTAATTATAACCAATAATAGAAAGGGTGTAAATTATGTACAAGCTGCGTTTCTCTCGGTTTCGGTTGGGGGTTTTAGTTCCTGCGATAATTATTGCTGTAAGCTTTTTTTCTTCGCCATCTTTCTCTCAGGATAAAAACAAATCTATGAAGAATAATTACCTCGTAATGATGCCGCACACCAAGGAGGAGTGTCTTAAAGCTCTTGATGAATATTCAGCCGAGACACCCAAACTTTTATCACAGGTTGAATGGGGGTGCATGGCGGGAGATCATACCGGATACTTGTTTATGATGGGAAGCAATGAAACCGAAGTTCGAAATATGCTGCCGGCTAATCAAAGAAAAGGAGCTAAAATTGAAATGGTGAATACTTTCTCAAAAGAACAAATAAAATCATTTCACGAAAAACATTAAAAGCATCCGTCTAAAAATTTTCTAGTGGCGGCAATTTTTTAGCGCAGCGACTATAGTAAAGGCTGATCGAATATGAATACATGTTCGACAGCCTTTTTATTGATCTTTTCGATTGTCCTTATCAAAATCATTCGGCTCTTCTTCCCAATCATACTTTGGAGCAGGATCATATTTACGAAAAACAAATGCAAATAGAACCCCTGAGAGTGAACCAAATAGATGAGATTCCCATGATATTTCTCCCTTTATTGGAAGAATTCCCCAGGTCAATCCGCCATATAAAAAAGTTACAATCAACGCAAGAGCAATTGAACGATTGTCTTTTCTAATTATTCCACTGAAAAAAAGGAACGCAACAAAACCATAGACCAACCCGCTGGCACCAATATGATATGCTTGTCTTGCAAAAATCCAAACTAACAGCCCATGTAAAATATAAACGCCAGCAAAAAGCCTTTTTGACGCTGTCGGATAAGAGTATGAAATTCCCAATCCTAAAAAAAATAATGGAATTGAATTAGATATTAAGTGATTAAAATCAGCATGAATTAATGGAGAGAAAATTATTCCAATTAAGCCGGCAACTGTCCGCGGAAAGACTCCAAACTTCGAGAAATTATCTTGAGAGGAGATTTCAATAATTTTTACTATCCATAAAACCATAACAAAGAACATGGGATAAAATAAACTCTGGAATAATTTTTTCTTTTCGTCGGTCATTATACTTTAAATCTAAATTTAGAACTCGGATTTCAAACGTTCACAGCACAATAGCTAAGACTGCCAATCTTGCATTGTTTGTTAAGAGTGAAAATAACTTTCTTCGAATGCTCATTTCTACAGGGTTTCCCTTTCTCTTTCCTTTTTCCTCTGCAAATACTTGACGCCAAGCCAGCAAAATGAAGCCCACGCTAGCCCAACAGACCAGCCAGCCAAAACATCTGTTGGATAATGAACTCCCAAATAGATTCTGCTCATCCCTATTAAGAACACCAAAAATACCGCGGTGATTAAAATATATACTTTCAAGTTTTTATTCGATTGAACCTTTGCAAGCAAAGCACCTTGTGTAAGATAAACTATTGAAGACATCATTGCATGCCCGCTGGGGAAGCTCATAGATTTAACTGTTAATAAATGAAAAATCAACGGAGGTCGTTCGCGCGCGAACAATTCTTTTAATCCAAATGCAAGCAAAGCTCCGCCAATTGTTGCAATCAAAATCAACCACATGAATTCGTGTTGCCCCTGAATTAGAAGATAGAAAAACACAGCAGCCGTAATTAAAAAAATTACTGTGACCCCACCCAAAGAAGTAATGTCTGTCATCATCCCGGTAAGCCACAATTGCTGATCAGATAAAAATTTTCCATCATGGCGTAAATAATTTAATACCATGCTGTCAAACCCTTTGCTCTCTCCGCTCACCACTTCTTTTGCGACAAAAGTAAAAAACAAAAGTGCTGTAACAAGGATAAAAAGATTTACCAAAATTTTGATTTCGCGAGATGAGTAATCGGCAATTAAGTTTTTTATAAATACAATTTTTTCTTTCGATGACATTTTAATAATATGCGTAAGAATTAATTATAGCGAATTCCTAATCCGTATATTTTGCAGAAAAACAAATTGATTAAAATTACTCAATGCCGACATTAAATTAACAATTTCAATAGAAAACCACATTTTGTGTGAGGCATATTAGTTGACGCTGAAAACAAATGAAACTTGAAGAAAAAAAGTTTACCAACAACTACCATAAAGTAATCACAGTGCTTAGCAGGAAAATTCTAAATAAAGAAATGTTTAAAAGTTTTTCTACTTGGTCGCTGTTGGCATCAAACTTACTAATCGCTTTTTTTGTAATAATTGAAAATCAAAACGTGCTGAACGTACTTTGGATATATTGGTTCCAAAGTGTAATAATCGGTCTGTTTAATTTCTTTAAAATACTAACACTTAAGAAATTTACAACTGATGGCATGAAGATGAATAATAAGCCACTAACAAATTCCAAAACAGCTAAGGTCGGGGTTGCTACGTTTTTCCTTTTTCATTACGGGTTTTTCCATTTTGTATATGCAATATTTCTATCAGCTTTTATTTCTATAGGTGAAATCTCAAAAGGTGGAATTGATATTAGTTTCATTCTTTTAACTTCACTTATCTTCTTTATTAACTATTTGGTTGAATTTATTTTTAATTACAGAAGGGAGCTGTCCACATTACAAAGTTTGCCAAAGCTGATGATGTCGCCCTATAAGAGAATTATTCCAATGCACCTCACAATAATTCTTTCTGGATTTGTTATGGTCGGTGGAGCATTCAGCTCAGCAAACCCAAATGTTGTTATATTGATAATTTTTCTTGGCCTAAAAACATTTATTGATCTTATTACGCACTCTTAATTTAAATTAAGTTTTTAATCTGGCTAGTATTTAATAAGGCTGTTGCAGATTTGAGTACTACTTGCCGTACTTTGCAGCAACTTCGCTTGGTGGAATTGGATCGGGAACCTTATTACGAATAGGTTTGATACTCTTTAGATAAGCGAATACAGACTTTAAATCTTCATCTCTTAACCCGGCAAGTCCCATAAACGGCATTGGTGGAAGAAGAGGTCTTCCAGCCCCAAGGTGTAATCCATTTCTCATCGCCCTAACAAAAATTTCTTCTGTCCACCCTCCAATACCCGTTTGGACATCGGGAGTCAAGTTTGCCGAAAACGATATCCCCCAAGGTCCGACCCATACTGTCAAATCATTACTTCCCAAATACCACCTTCCCGGTGCAATTGCCGACGTATCAATTCGTGGTAGAACTGCCCCCTGCTGATGTCCCGACAGCAATTTGAAAGTGTCGGGAACTGGGCCCATATCAGTAAAAATTTTGGGGGAATGGCAGTCATTACACGCGCCAAAATTAACAAGGTACTCACCCCTTTTAATCATTTCTTCTTTAATCACGGTTTTTTCTTGTGAAGAATTACAACTAACTTGTAAAAAAACAACCGCAAACAAAATCATCATCCCCAACATATTTCTAATCCACTGATGATACATTGCTTCTTTCCTACTTTATTTAATTCAAACGTAAAAAGCAGGACGGCGAAAAACAATTTCAATTTGTGATACAGATAACTTTGTAATTTTGCTTTTAATTTAGTTATGGAGGAAGAAGTTGGGTGATCAAAATAGAAAAACCTCAGTAATTAATTCAACAAAAATTGTCGAATAAATTAAAACTCCTTTCTCTATAAAATGATACGTGTGTTATGATGTCGAGCTATTTTTTGCCGTAAATTTATGTATTAAAACTTTCGCAGCCCAAACAAGCAGCATAATCACAATTGCTCCGGCAATCAGAGGAATGAAAATTGCGAGTATGGCAAGAGTCAAAGAACTTCCTGATTCAACTGATGATACAGCATGATTTCCCAATCCTCCTGTTGTTATTGATGATGAAATTCTGGTAACCCCCGTTAGTGCTTGAATAATTCCAGCAACACCGCCGCCTGCTATAATCGCTAAAGCCCATTTAAATAATGGAGACATTTCTGATATTACCGATGCCATTAAAATAACTCCAGCAATTACTGCAACCGGTGAAGAAATAGTATCTAGAAGATTATCAACCCAGGGGATATAATATCCCGCTATTTCAAAAATTGTAGCCGTGCTAAAAGTTATCAATGCTGGATATGTTCCAATCCAGCTGAATGAATCTGCAAGAGTTAAATTTCCCGTAAGAGAAGCAATGCTGATAACAAGAAATGGAATAAAGATTCTAAACCCGCTCGCAGCGCTTAATCCAAATCCCATTAGGATAGTGAGTATTATTTCAAAGTTCATTTTCTTGATCAAAAAATTACTACTCTTAGCAAAAGGATGCCAATGCAGATAAAAACATAAATAAAAATGCTGTAATCTCAAATAAAATCACAATGGTGAAACAAATTTATATTCAAGAATTATTGTTCTACCCATTCGAATTAATGTTTAATTGATTGTTTGAAAAAATCTTATTTTTAAAGGAACAAAATCGTCTTGATAAAGTATCATACTCATAAAAAAATTTTTAAGGAGGAAAATCATGACAAACAAAATAAAATCTGTCCTTTTTGTAATTTTTGCAATCGCTCTTCCATTGGTTGGTCAAAACCGCAATCAAAAATCAATTGCTGTCACTGTTTATAACGCTAACCTTGGGGTTGTGAAAGATTTGCGTGAAATGGATGTTAAATCCGGCACATCAAAAATCTTCCTCACAGACGTTGCGCAATATATTGATCCAACGAGTGTTCACATAAATTTGAACGGAGAAGTAATTGAGCAAAATTATCAGTATGATCTTGTAAGTCTTGATAAAATTCTACAAAAATATATTGATAAAGATATACAGCTTATTGGTGAGAATAACGAGTTCATTGAGGGCAAGTTGCTTTCAAGCTTTGCAGGACAAATTGTAATTGAGAAAAAGGAGGGGGGGCTTGTTATGATTCCCAACACCGCGAAGTATAGATTTTCAGTTGGTTCGTTGCCAGAAGGTTTAATAACAAAACCAACTTTGGTTTGGACTGTCAGCTCAAAGAATTCCGGCAAGCAAGATGTAGAGGTCTCATATCAAACCTCGGGAATGAATTGGCATGCAGAGTATGTCGCTGTGTTAAATCAGAATGATACCAAATTAGATCTTAACTCTTGGGTCAGTGTTGAAAATAATTCTGGTGCAACTTATAAAAATGCCGTTCTGAAATTAGTAGCAGGTGATGTCAATTTAATTCAACCTAGGGAACAACCTACTATGTACATGAACGAAGGAATGCGAATGGATAAGAGTGCATCAATGCAGCAGTTTCAAGAGAAAGAATTCTTTGAATATCATATTTACAACTTGCAAAGACCAACGACCCTTGCACAGAATGAAACGAAGCAAATTTCATTATTTGAGGCAAGCAGTGTAAAAGCGACCAAAAAGTTTTTTTATAAAAGCGGAAGTAATTATTCTTACTATTATGGCAATTCATCCAGCACAGGAAAAGTCGCTGTGATAGTTGAGTTCGAAAATAAAGAAGAATATAACCTTGGAATCCCTATGCCGAAAGGAAAGGTTCGCGTTTACAAATCAGATGGCGAAACGATTGAGTTCGTAGGAGAAGATATGATTGACCACACACCCAACAAAGAAAAAGTTAAATTGAGGATCGGTGACGCTTTTGACATTGTTGCTGAGGAAATCCAGACCGACAACAAAAAGATAACCGATAGAGTTTATGAGCAAGCTTATGAGATCACCCTCAAGAATAGAAAAAAAGAAGATATCGTTGTGGAAGTTGAGCGAAATCTTGGTCTTTACTGGGAAGTTTTAAGCTCTTCGATCGGTTATGAAAAGAAAGATTCACAAAATATAACTTTCAAGGTTTCGGTTAAAGCTGATAGCGAAACAGTACTCAAGTTTAGAGTGAGATATACTTACTAAGACTGCAGCGATTAATCGATTCTTTGAGTAAGAGCAAGACTAAGAACGAACCCAATTTCTTTAAGAGCAAATTTACGCTCCGTGAAATTGGGTTTAAATAACTGTTATGGGATCGGTTTGCCTATTCCTTTAGGTACTATAATAAATATTCCTATCAAAATACGGCAGCACAGTAACTATCAAAACAATAATTGCGATAATGTAAAGCACCATAACTACTAGCGTGATGATAATGAATATCTTCTGTATGAAGAAAAAACGGCTTTGTCTTTCGAGGGCACGTTCAAGCATATTGTTATCACCCGAAAATACAAATGATGAAAAAGAATCTGATGATTCCCTTAGCCGCAAACCGGAAATGATTAATGGAATTCCCATGATCGCTCCGATTATTGTGAGAGAGTATAGTGCACCGATAATAATGTAAAACATTCCTACAAATCGCATATCGGAATTCAGTTTAGTTACTGTCGCCCTGAGCATAGGCAGTGAGCTTAACAAATCTGACATAAATTTTCCCTTTCCATTTAAAGATGTGTTTACCGTGAGCCAATTGGTCTGTTAATCGTTATGCTCGGCTGGTGGAATATTTTCTGCCCCCTCAATCTTACCAATTAACATTTCAGGATGATGTATCAACAAGGGCATACAATGCGAACAAATGAAAGCTGGCTTTTGCGAATAGGTTAACATTATTAATGGAATATCCGTTTCCGTGCGGTTACAGTTTAAACAATTTTGCAGTCTAGTTTTTTCGCTCATATTCTATCCTTTTTATTTTATTAATATTTTCTTATCTAAAATTAAAACATGTCAAACAATTATAAAATTTTCTCACTAAAATTATTTCGGTTTCAAATTACCACCGTATGCTTTATCTTGACCCGTTGTGAAATTATAACTCGCTGTTTCACCTTTTAAAAAAATTCACCCCCTTCTCTGCTCCATGTTTCAATTGAATTGCGATGTGTAACAACAATATAATAATTACCTGATGGCGTATCATAAAATTTCCCTGTTCCATATCCAGTACTGTCTAATAAAATTTTTGCAGAATCTACCTTCGAACATGGCGCGGTTGCTTGACAAAGATAAACCTTGACTGTATCCGGTATCATGAAAACACCACGGTATAATCCCTCAATTAGTGCTGTAAGCTGAAGAGTAATCGTAGTATCCCTTGGTTCAAAGCTAAACGAAGCAAACACCGGCAGGTGGTCGGACGCATAAAGTTCAAGATTCTTTATTTTATTATTGTCATGCTTTTTGCAGAAACAAAATTACCAGCTCTTAATTCGTAGAAATATACTCCGGTTGCAATTTTAGAATTCTGTACATCAAATGATTGATTATAAAACCCCGCATCCTTTTCTTCATTTACTAACGTAGTAACTTCATTTCCAAGCACATCATAAACTTTTAATGTGACAAATTGCCTGCTACCTATTGAATATTGAATATTGGTCATTGGATTAAATGGATTCGGATAGTTTTGCTCCAAACTAAATCTTGATGGTGCCTCAATATCCACGCTGATTGTTTTTGAGTAACTGTACGATCCATCATAATCAATCTGCTTTAATCTATAAGAATTTGTTCCTTTGGAAACATTATTATCAGTAAAACTATAAAATGACGCTTGAGTTGTCGTTCCGTTTCCTCTAACAAAACCAACCTTTTCCCACTGAGCGCTATTTAAACTTCTTTCAAGCTCGAAGCCAAGATTATTTTTCTCAGTCGCTGTAGTCCAATAAAGCTTAATTTGTCCATTTAGTTCTTCTGCAGTAAAGGAAACAAGTTCAACTGGAATTATTATTGAAGGATCAAATGGTGTTATATATTGGAAGCTTGCTCCGCTAATTACTGTTCGAACTAACGCACCTGATGCGCTATCTATTTCATGAACACCAGTTCCATTTGTAGTTAAGAAATTACCATTTCGAAGCTGATAAACACCGCGATTGCCTGTTACACCATTGAGAAGTCTAATAAATGTACCTGATGAATCATAAAGTCTTATTCCTGAGCCCGTACCCGAGAACTCTATAACAGCAAGTCTTTTATCTGAGAGTTCTTGAATTTGCTGAACGAAAGACAATCCAGAAACCATAACATTTATTGGTGCACCATTGTGTGTAAATCGGTAAACTCCTGAGGCAGTGCTTGTGGAGACTAAAACATCATTTGCTCTAAAAATAATGTCAAACGGGCTTGATATTCCTCCAGAACCTGTTGTGATAAACTGACCAAGATAATTCCCTGACAGATCAAACTCGGCAATAGAATTTTGATTTCCACCTGCAGCTACACAAACAACCAAGTTACCGTTTGATTTGTAATTATGTCCGCGAATATTATCAAGAATTGCTGTATTTACACCGGTAGTTGGAGCAAAATAACCAAGATACGTCCCACTCGTATCATATTTTTGAACTAAATCTGAAATCTGATCAGATACTGTTATAAAGCCAAACTTATTTAGTAGCGCTTCTTTTGGTGATTGTAAGTTTGGACTATTGCTTGGGATGAAGTTTGCATTTATTAAATTGCCATTATTGATATCAAAAGACAATACTCTATCAGCCGTCCAATCAGGTATCATCAAGCAAGAATTTGCGCTTTTATCTGAGTTCGCTGTTGGTTCGGGAAAGCCAAGATTCGGGTTTGTAATCCTTCTATCACCGTAATGTACGCGCGCTTCAATAAGATCGTAGCTGCTAAGAATTTCATCAATAAAGACGGCTTCTCCATTTTCTAATGGGTGTACAAGATTGGTAACCTTCGAATAAACCGGTTCTCCTTTCTCTATTCCCAATGCCTCAATAAAAATCCCCTGCGGCAGATAAATACTTAACGGTAAGCTTTGTTTTGCAGCAAGTTCTCTTGCATTTGTTCTTAAAGAAGGATTTCGTTCCGCACCGAGGATTAGATCAGCATAACTGATTTGCGGTTTCGTCTGTGAATATACCAGGAAAGAAAGTAAAAAAAGAAAAATGCAACTGAAACGAAGTAATCTAGTTAGGTGCATGTGTCCTCCAATATTAAATTAAAATTAAAGAATCATTCTTTTTAACAATAAAGGTTACTAAATTTTTTTACATAAATCAATTTTCTTTTAATTCTTAAGAATAACGCTCCATTTGGGTTTAAGAGCTATCTTTAATTTTGATTTTGTGGAGCGATATTCTGTTCCCCCATTCAACAAATCTTTCCAATTTGAATTTCGAGACACATCAATTACAGCATTTTGCTTGTTATTGCTATTGTTAATCACAACAATAATTTTTTCATCTTTGTAGGTACGTGCAAAGCTGTATAGTTCTTTCTTATCATCCACTAAAAGAGTTTCAAAATCACCAAGCTGAAGTGCAGAGTTTTCGTTTCTTATGCGGATAAGTTTTTTATAATGCCCAAGCAAATCTTCATTTACTTCGACTTTATCGGGCTTGTCTCGTGTGGTTTGGTCGGACAAATAAATTTCATCTTCATATTTCAAATCGCTCCAGACCATTGGCTTACGACAATCGGGATCGTTTGCACCCCACATTCCAATTTCATCACCGTAGTAGACCATCGGTGCACCAACATAAGTCATTTGAAAAATTATCATCAGTTTTGCAATAGAGATTTCTTTTTCGTTTGGTTTTCTTGTGTCATATTTTGAATTGCCCGCTCTCGATACATCATAATATTTTGCCCACTCTCTAAAACTTGCTAGATCACGGTTAACGATGTGAGAAAGAAGTCTGTTTGTATCATGGCTGTCAAATAAATTTTGCTGAACGTACTCAACTCCACCGGGGAATGCTTCTCGTAACTCCTTGAGTATCTTATCAAACTTGCCTGTTTTAATTCTAGTTTTGTCGTTTACAAAATATTCAGCGCACGTAAAGGCGAAGTTATAATTCATTACTGCATCAAACTCATCGCCCTTGAGATACGGCTTAATGGCTTTTACCGAATCAATAACTTCTGCCGTTAAATATGCGTTTGGATTAATGGACTTAACATGCATCCTCCAATCTTTCCAGAATTGATGCTTAACACAAAAAGCAACATCAAGTCGCCAGCCATCAATTCCATCCTGAGGGTCACCATCATTATTTGGATCCATCCATCTTTCTGTAATATCAAAAATGTATTTCTTAGGAGCAGCTACGATTCCATTTTCATCTTCCCTAATTTCCGGAAGTTCTTTAACCCCAAACCAACCTTCGTACTCAAACCTTGTTTCTGTTTTCGGATCATCCCAAGATTTTATTGTAAACCAATCTTTGTACTTTGAGTTTTGCTGATTTTTCATAACATCTTTAAACGCCCAGCTGTTCAGACCCATGTGATTAAATACACCATCAATAATGATATACATTTTTCGTTGATGAGCTTGCTTTACCAGTTCAAGAAATAATTTATCTGCAGAAGTCCAGACCCAAGTTGATGGATCATCGGGAATTTCTTTGACAATTAATTTTCTATCACCATTTGGATCGGGACCGAAATTAGGATCTGCATGATGATATGTTGCTCCATCATATTTGTGAAGCGAGGGCGCCTCAAAGATTGGGTTAAGATATAGAGCAGTAATTCCCAATTCTTTCAAGTAATCAAGCTTGTCAATTATGCCCTGAAGATCGCCGCCGTATCTCCTTCGTTGCAAGTTGAACCAAATATCATTTCCGTTTTGTTTTTCATATGGTTGAAGTTTGTACCAATCAGAAGTCCACGGATGAATTTGCCAGGGTGAATTTACATCATGTGGATAAGAACCATCAATATTTTTCACAGTAGGATCATTGCTGGCATCGCCATTACGGAATCTCTCAGGAAATATTTGATACCAAACAACCATCTTCGCCCATTGTGGAACGAAATCTATATCTTCTTTTTTCAATGTATCATCGCCCTTAAACGAGAATAAATATGAAATAAAACAAGCGATCAGAATAGGCAAGGTTTTCATTCATACTTCTCCTTTCAAATATGCTTGTCTTTTTTTCTCTGGAAATTTTTCAATTGCATATCTGAGCATGGTCCTTGGCATTTTTTTATAATATTTTTTTAAATAGTCTTCCTCTACATCCAAATTTCGATTCCCAACTTCTCTCAACATCCAACCAACCGCTTTGTGAATTAAATCGTGTTCATCATGCATAAGCGTATTCGAAATTTTAAACGTCACATTAAAAGTTCCATTTTTAATAAAATGAAAGGTCGACATGATAGCAATACGTCTTTCCCAAAGATTTTTTGATTTTGCAAGCTTAAAGAGAATTTTTTTGTCCTTTTCTAACAAGTAAGCACCCACGATCCTTTCGGCAGAAAGATCAACTAAATCCCAATTATTTATTTTTTTTGTATTTTTTAGATAAAAAGAATGGATGGCTTTCTTTCTTTCTTCATCTGCTTTACGGAACTGTTCGGTCAAAATAAATAATGCAATCAGCCGTTCCTCATGTATTTCAGAATTGAGAAGCTGCTGAATTTCTGTCTGGATTAAATCTTTAAATTGCTTGGCTAACTGCCTGGATACCGGAACGGTAATTCCTAAAAATCTATCTCCCTCTCCGTAATCACCTTTGCCCGTTTTGAAAAATCTAAGATAAACTTTTTCCTTTTCAGGGTCAGCTAATTTCTCTAAAGAGCTTCTAAGTTTTTCTAAGGACATTTAATTACCTCGCTTTTATTTGTTTAGGAAAAGTGGAAGTAAAGGAATTAGCGTGTGCATCAACAAATCCTCGGCAGCTGCTCTCCCGAAATCATATCAACTATTCTTTTGCTTCCAATTTTAGTTTTCATAATGACGGCTCCGGCATCCTCATCAGTAACTTCGCCAATTATTTGAGCTTGCTTACCGTACTTATCTTTTCTTATTTCTTTCAGAATTTCATTTGCAACTTTTGCATCAACTATAAAAACCATTTTACCTTCGTTTGCAACATACAAAGGATCAAAGCCGAGTAATTCGCATGCAGATTTAACATCTTCTTTAAGCGGGATCTTAGATTCATCAATTGACATTCCGACTTTTGCCTGCTCGGCAATTTCATTCAATGTACTTGCTAAGCCGCCGCGGGTTGGATCTCTCAGCACGTGTACATGAGCTGCATTTTTTTTTATTCTCTGGAGAAATGTGTTTAATGGTGCTAAATCACTTTGAATGTTTGTTTCGAACTCAAAACCTTTTCGCGCGGATATAATTGCAATTCCATGTTCGGAAATTGCTCCGGACAGAATTATTTTATCGCCAGGTCTACAGTTTAATGGTGAAATATTGAATCCATTTTCAATTATGCCGATGCCGGCGGTGTTAATGAAAATATTGTCTGCTTTCCCTTTGTCTACAACTTTCGTATCACCAGTTACTATTTGTACGCCTGTTTCTTCGGCAGCTTGCTGCATGGATTGAACAATTTGCCAAAGTGTTTGCATTGCAAATCCTTCTTCAATTATATAAGATGCCGATATAAATTGCGGAACAGCTCCGGCTGCCGTCAAATCATTTATGGTTCCATAAACAGCAAGCTTTCCAATGTTGCCGCCTGGGAAAAAAATCGGTTGAATAACATACGAATCAGTCGTGAATGCAATTTTATTTTCCTTTAGCCGAATTATTGCTGCATCATGTCGTTGATCAAGAAATTTATTTTTAAATTGCGATGCGAACATTTTATCAATCAGTTTGTGCGTAAGTGTTCCACCGCCTCCATGTGCAAGCGTAACTGATTCATAATCGGTAATTGGAATCGGACAGCTAAGCGAGTTGAATTTATTTCCAGCTTTCTTCATATCATTCACTCATTAATTCAGTCATACATTCGCTCCGCTTTTCGATAGTGAAAATACGCCGCACATGCACCTTCCGATGAAACCATTGGTGCACCAATCGGGTGTTCCGGTGTACACTCTTTACTAAAAGCAGAACAATCATTTGGTCTTTTTAATCCTTTCAGAATGTCGCCTGCAATACAAATCATTGATTCCTCGGTGAATAATTTACCCACATCAAAAATTTTTTCTGCATCGAACATCTCATATTTTTTTTTGAGCCGCAGCCCGCTTTGTTTGATGGGACCAATTCCTCTCCAGTTTCTGTCTGTGGTTTCGAAAACATCATTGACTAATTTTTGAGCTTTAATGTTTCCTTTTTCAGAAACTACTCGGCTGTAGGGATTCTCAATTTCATATGCATTATTTTCAAGCTGTTTCACTGCCAAATATATTCCATGCAAAATATCTGTTGGTTCAAAACCTGTAACTACTATCGGAACTTTATATTTTTTTGCTATGGGAATATACTGATGAAATCCCATCACTGTACACACATGACCAGCAGCGAGAATTGCATTAATATTATTTTCTTCAGATGAAAGAAGTGCCTCAATTGCAGGAGGAACCAAAACTTGAGAGCAGAGTATTGAGAAATTTTTTATCCCTTTTTGGTAAGCGCTTCGTACAGCCATCGCATTAGCTGGAGCAGTAGTTTCAAATCCAATTGCAAAAAAAACAACTTTCTTATTTGGGTTTGACCCTGCGATTTTAACAGCATCTATTGGAGAATAAACCATTCGCACATCACCGCCTTTAGCTTTAACACTTAGCAAATCATGCTTGGAACCCGGAACACGAAGCATATCACCAAATGAACAAAAGATTACATCCTTATGGAGAGCAACTGCAATTGCTTTATCAATAAGTTCGAGCGGAGTAACACAAACAGGGCAGCCAGGTCCATGAATCAAATTTATTTTGCTTGGAAGGAAAGAAGTAAGATTAAATTTCAGAATGGAATGAGTTTGTCCTCCGCATATCTCCATTATGTTCCAGTTGTGCATTGAAATAAAATGAATTTTTTCTGAAAGATTTTTCACAAGCGAGCGGTCGCGAAACTCATCAACTAACTTCATTTTATCAGCCGTTATTCAAGATCATTCATTTCTTTAATGAGTCTAAGTGTTTCAAGCGCATCTTTTTCATCAATCTTGTTCAAAGCAAATCCAACATGAACTAACACATAATCACCTTTTTGCGGATTGTCAATCCATTGAATGCAAACATCCTTTCTAACTCCGCCAAAATCAACCTTTGCCATTTTCATTTCTGCATCAGAGTTATCAATAGAAATTATTTTTCCCGGAACAGCAAGACACATTTTAACCTCTTTTATTTTTGTTGAAGCATGTACTGAGCTATTTGTCCAACCGAGATTCCGCCATCATTTGCAGGAATCCTTTGATGCCAATAAACTTTTTTATTTTTTTTGCGAAGAAGTTTTATCGTTCCTTCCAGTAAGAATTTATTTTGAAAACAGCCGCCGCTTAGAATTACTTTATTCAAATTGAAATATTCAGATGTTTCATAAATAATTCTTGCCAGCGTATTATGAAACTTCGCCGATATTTTGGTCTTTGCCGCATTGTTCTTCATATCTTTCAAAATATCTTTAATTATCGGACGCCAATCAACTACAACATTATCAGAATCAACTATTTCAAATTTATACTCGGCTGTTTCATCAACGTCTGCTTGAAACTCTAACAACATTGCCGCTTGCCCTTCAAATTCCGAGAAGCTGCATAAACTTAGCAAAGCTGAAACGCCGTCAAACAATCTTCCAGCACTGGACGTAAGCGGCGAATTATAATTATTTGACAACATTGAAATAATAATTTTTAAATCATTTGGTTTAAACAATTTAAGTGAGGCGTGATCATCTAATAAACCCATTTCATAAAAAATTCCAGCAAGCGATCTTCTCGGCTCTTTGATTGCAATCTCTCCGCCTGGCAGCTTAAATTGTCTGAACTGAGCAATGTGTTCAATTGAAAGATCGGATGAACGAAAGAACTCACCGCCCCAAATTGTGCCATCATCACCGTAGCCGGTTCCATCCCATGAAACCCCCAAAGCATCGCCCTCAACTTGATTTTCTAATCTGCAAGCTAACGTATGTGCGCTATGATGCTGCACTTTCATCGTATTGATTTGCAGCGCTTCAGAATATTTTGTTGAAAAATAATCTGGATGAGAATCACATATCACTAAATCCAGTTTTGTATTGTAAAGCAGAAGAAAATCATCAATGACCTTTTTGAACACTTCGTTCGATTCTTTGGTTGAGAGATCGCCTATGTGCTGGCTTACAAAAACATTGTTATCTTTTTTTAAACTTATAGTATTTTTAAGGTGTCCGCCAAGTGCAAGTATGCTTTTATAGCTGTTTTGTTTATCTATAATCAGCGGCAGAGGCGCATATCCTCTTGCTCGTCTTAAAACCAATTCTCTTTTCATCACACAACGTACAATTGAATCATCAACATGACGAACTATTGGCCTGTTGTGAACAAGAAAATAATCAGCTATTCCATTCAATCTTTCCCGCGCCTCATCATTATCAATGCAGATTGGCTCTTCGGACAAGTTACCGCTTGTTGCAACAATCGGATTTTTTAATTCCTCCATAATCAAATGATGAAGCGGCGAGTATGGCAGCATGATTCCCAGATAAGGATTATTTGGTGCAACTTCAAAAGATACTCGTTTTATGTTTGAAGTTTGAAGTTTGACTTTTAACAGCGTAATCGGACTTTCCGGTGAAAGTAAAATTCGTCTTTCAGTCGAAGATACTTCGCAGATTTCTTTTACAGAATCAAGAGAACCGAACATCAGGGCGAATGGTTTTGCATTTCTTTTTTTTCTTCTTCTTAGGTTTTTGACCGCATCATCATTCGAAGCATCGCATACAAGCTGAAAGCCGCCCAATCCTTTTATCGCAACTATTCTTCCTTCTGTAATTTTCTTCACTGCTAATTGAAGGGCTTCTTCGCCTATGCAAAGGCATTTTCCTTTTTTATCCGATAAGGATAATTGGGGACCGCAATCTGGACATGCAATCGGCTGTGCATGAAATCGTCTGTCATTGGGATTTTCATATTCTTCCCTACAACTGCTGCACATCATAAAGCTTTTCATCGAAGTATTTTTACGATCATAGGGAAGGGATTTGATTATTGAGAACCTTGGACCGCAATTAGTACAATTGGTAAATGGATAGCGATAGCGCCGTTCCCTCGGATTCCATATTTCATTCAAGCAGTCTGAGCATGTTGAAATGTCTGGAAGTACAATTGCTGATTTATTCTCGCGCGATTCGCTTTCTTTGATTACAAAGCTTTGATAGCCAATAGGATCGAGAAATGTGTGCTCAAAGCTTGTTATGAAAGCAAGGCGGGGTTTTTCTTTTTCAATGCTGAATAAAAATTTTCTAATTGTAAGTTCTTCACCCTCGGCTTCAATAAATACTCCCGATGAATTGTTCCGGACAAAGCCAAATACTTTTAATTTAATGGCAAGATTATAAATGAAGGGTCTGAAACCAACTCCCTGAACAGCACCTTGGACTGCAATATTTACACGAGTTATCATTTTTCAAGTTTCGATTCAAGCCAGGTGCACCAGTCCCCGATTCCCTCACCGCTTGTGCAGGAAGTTTTAAAGATTTTTAAACCAGGATTAATCTTTAAAGCATTTCGTGTTAGAAAATCTAACGAACAATTAACGTATGAAAGGAGATCAATTTTATTTATAATCAGTGCAGAAGCATTTCGGAACATTGCCGGGTATTTAAGCGGCTTATCATCTCCTTCTGTAGTGCTAACAATTACAATCTTTATATCTTCTCCCAAATCATAAGCGGCGGGACAGACTAAATTCCCAACGTTCTCTATTATAACGAGATTGGTGCTGGCAAGCTGCAGTTTGCTGATTGCTTCTTTCACAAGATTTGCTTCCAGATGGCAGCCGCCGTTGGTAACTATCTGCACCACTGGAATTCCAAGCTTCTCAATTCTTTGAGCATCGTAATCTGTTTGAACATCACCTTCAATTACTGATATTCTAAATTTATTTTTTGAATGCAAAATTGTCTGTTCAACGATGCTTGTTTTACCGCTTCCAGGCGAGCTGACTAAGTTGATTACAAAGTTTTTATACTGCTTAAATTTTTCCCTGTTTTGCTTGGCAATTTCATCATTCTTTTCTAAAACCTTTCTTTCAACAGTTATAACGCTCATCTTTTCTCCTAGATTTCTTCAAATAATTCAATTTCCTCAACTCGAAGCTCTGTTCCCGAAATAATTTTTATTTGATTGTTTCCACAAAAAGGGCAAGCAAATATTGGCATGTCTATTTCAGATTCTTTGTTACAGTCAGTGCAAATAATTTTCACCGGTGTTTCGATTATTTCTAGCTTAGCACCGTTTAAAGGAGTATCGTTGATTATAGCTTCAAAACAAAAAGTCAGTGAGTCAGTAAGGATATTGCTCATTTTACCTACGCTGACCTTTACTGATTTAATAATGTTTGGTTTTATTTCAGGCATGTATTTGTTAACAATGTTTAAAATTTCTTGTGCAACTGATAATTCGTGCATAATGGTTAAAATATAAAAAAATACCTTTTGCTAAACACAAAATAATATTCGAATTTTGATGTAAGAAAAACTACAATAATTAGTTTTATATCTGAAATTTAATTCATTATTTAAAGGTATAAAAAAATGCCTCAAGAAATAATAGTCCTCGTTTTAACTGCAGCGACAGTCGGATTTATTCATACCATTTTAGGACCTGACCATTATATTCCGTTTATTGCTTTAGCCAAAGCGAAGCACTGGTCAACTCAAAAAACTATTTTTATTACTTCAGCTTGTGGTGTCGGACATGTATTAAGTTCTTTAGTTATTGGTTTATTTGGTATTGGTTTTGGCATGGCTGTAAGCGAACTCGAAATAATTGAGTCGTCAAGAGGAGAAATTGCAGGATATCTTCTGATTGGTTTTGGTTTAGTTTACTTTATTTGGGGATTAAAAAGAGCTTACAAAAATATTCCTCATTCTCATATTCATTTACACGATGACGGTACTGTTCATTCGCACGAGCATAATCATCACAAAAATCATGCACACATTCATAACGAAAAGAAAAAAAATATTACTCCCTGGATTCTATTTACGATTTTTATATTTGGACCTTGTGAAGCATTAATACCTATTTTAATGTATCCAGCAGCAACAAAAAGTATTTTAGGATTGATCCTTGTAACATCTGTTTTTGGAATCACAACGATACTTACAATGCTTTCAATCGTGGTCATTTCATTAAAAAGTATTACATTAATAAAATTTGATAAACTTGAAAGATTTACTCACGCTATTGCGGGAGGCATGATTCTGCTTTGTGGAATAGCGATTAACATTTTAGGCTTATAAGAATCATGCAAAAGCATTTTTCATTATTATTTGATTTGTGTGATAATTTTTTAATTAATTATTTTTTAAAACTAAAAGGATTTACATACAATGAATAAAAATAAAATATTAATCATTGATGACGACGTTGATTTATTAGCATCAACCAAACTCTTTCTTGAAAGTAAAAATTATAAAGTTGAGACTGCAATCAACACAAAAATTGGCTTAGGTGTTCTTAAGACATTTCTCCCTGATTTAATTATTCTGGATATAATGATGGATACGCAACTTGAGGGATTTAATTTTCTGAATGAATTAAAATCAACTAAGAATTTTAAGGAAACCCCAATTATAATGAGTACAGGCATGGCCAAAACTATTGGAGTAAATATGCGTGCTGCAATTGAAGATATTGACTCTCTACCCAAAACTAAATTTATTGACAAATCAGGAGATTGGAAAGAATTACTTGAAACAATTAAAGAATTATTATAATAAAGAATCCTTGTATCAATTGAAGATTAATATATTCTGAAATGTAACTGATGAACCTCAGAATTGTCAGGCTTGCATATTGGCTTATTCGATTGCGGTGGTATGCTATTATTGTTATTCTTATTGCCTATTATATAGCCAAAAACTTAATTTATGTTACCATCAGTGATTTACCGATTTACAGCATTATAACCTTTTTAATTGTACTAAATGTATTATCATTTTCTTTCTTAAAATATTTACAAAAATCTCGTGTCAGAAAATCATCAAAGAATGTGAAGAGAATTATCAATTTTCAGATTTCAACCGATTTAATTGTATTAACAGCTCTTTTACATTATTCGGGTGGAGTTGAAAATCCATTTATCATCTGCTATATTTTTCACATGATAATTGGAAGTATAATGCTCAGTACCAAAGAAAGTTTTTATCAAACGTCGTTTGCATTATTGCTCTTAGGTTCGATGACATATTTGGAATATTCAGGGATTATAAAGCACTTTCCACTTCACGGTTTTATTATAACAAATATGTACAGCAATATAACCTACTTAGTTTGCACAGGATTAATCTTTATTTCAACATCGTATGTTGTCGTTTATATTACAAGAACTATCATTAAGCAAGCAGAGAAGCATGAAGAAGCATATTTGCAAGCTAATGCTGAACTGAAACGTAGAGATAAAGTAAAAAACGAATATGTAATGCGTATTACACATGATATAAAAGGACATATCACCGCTATACAAAGTTGTATATCTGTATTACATGAAAAATTGACTGGACCATTAAATGTACAACAGGAAGAATTTTTAAGTCGTGCTCTTAAAAGGATCCGCATGCTTAATAAATTCATATCGGATCTTTTGAGTATAACAAACAAAAGGCTGATGCAAAGATCGGAAAAAAAATATTTTAGCTTAAGGAACTCTCTGGAAGAAATAATCAAGATAGTTGAAGACGATGCACAAGAAAAAAACATCAGTATTATAAAAAATATAGATCAATCAATAGATAATATATATGGCGAACCATCTTCCATCGAAGAAGTTTTATCTAACATAATTCAAAATGCAATTAAATATTCTTCTTCAGGCAAAATTGTTTTAATAAAGGTAAAGGATCAACAGGAAAACTTGCTAATAGAGGTAAGTGACAATGGTATGGGTATTCCCGAATATGAATTACCTTATATCTTCAATGAATTTTACAGGGCTTCAAATGTTAAAAATGAAATTAAAGATGGTACTGGTTTGGGTCTTGCTATATCAAAGCACATAATTGAAGATCATGGGGGTAAAATATGGGTTGAAAGCATACTTAACTTTGGAACCACTATTTCTATATTACTGAAAAAGGATAAATAATGAAAAATTATACTTAGATTTTTTCAATATTAAAAAGATTGGGCGTTAAGAATTTTTTCAATTTTTTTCTTTACATCATTAAAGATTTCTTCGTACTTCTCCTTTATCTGTGAAGAAAAATTATCATCAAATATCCTGTCCTCAATAATTTCAACAGCTATGATGTGAATAAATTGAGGCATATCTAATCCAAGTTTTTTTCCTAATGCAACTGATGTAAGAAAAGATACATCGTGAATACTTGATAAGTGAATCGTTGTATTAAAATTTTCAGGAGATAACTCATAAACTGTTCCTGGTATTCCATCCTTCGTTCTGATAGCATCTATAAAAATAACAATATGATATCCTTGAAGATATTCCAGTATTTCAAGTCCGCCAATTGAGGCTGTTTCATAATCAATATTTTTTTTCGATAAAATACCTTTGAGCCTTTTTACAAGTTTTGGTCCGATACCGTCATCTGTTAAAAGCTCATTTCCAATTCCATGTATGAGTATTTTATTTCTATTCATTTTCGATTTATAAAAAAAGTCAGTACATAAATACTGACTTTTTTATAGATAGTATAAATTAATTTTTACTTAATTTCTTTTGACCTGTCTCGTGATATTACCTTTTGCATCCCTAAAAATAACTTCTAATGGCATAGTACCTGGTAAACTATGAGTTGCACAAGAGAAACATGGGTCATAAGCTCTGAAAGCCATCTCAACCATATTTAAAATACCTTCATTAACAGCACATCCCTTCTTAATCAACACTTGTGCGGCTTTTTTTAATGACATAGAAATAGGAGCATTATTATTTGTAGTTCCAACAATAATATTGGCCTTAGTAATAATTCCTTTTTCATCAGTCCAGTAATGGTGTGTTAGGGTACCTCTTTGGGCTTCAACAATACCAACTCCTTCTTTGGGAATATTTGGAAGTTCCGCCTGAATATCAGGGCTTGTAATTTCTTTATCCTGGGTTAATTCAAGTGCTCTTTCTGCAGCATATAATAATTCAACTAATCGTGCCCAATGCATTGCTAAAGTTGAATGCACAGGTTTTCCGCCGAGTGTTTTATACATTTGTTCATAATGCTCTTGCGCTAATGGAGTTGCCATTCCATCCGCAACATTTAATCTTGCCAAAGGAGTAGCTTGATACACACCGGATTCTTTTCCTTCAACAAATCCTTTCCAGCCAACTTGTTTTAAGTAAGGATATTTCAAATAACTGTAAGGCTCAACCCTCTCTTCAACCCAATTACGATAATCTTCCGCAGCATATTTACAATGCTCTTTACCTTCCGGATCAACAACTCTTACCTTGCCATCATAAAAATTTACTTTATTGTTTTCATCAACGAGACCCATCGAATAGATTTTCAATGAATATGGACCGTTAAGAATTATATCAACATAAGTCTTATTTGACAGAACAACATCATTAAATATTTTTAAAGTGAACTTTGCAAATTCAATAAACCCTTTTGCTTTCTCTTCAATATCTTTTCGTTGAGCTTCAGTCAATCCCTTTCTAACACCACCCGGAGTATTCATAACAACGTGTGTTTGATGACCGCCGAGAAGAGCTTGAATTTCCTGAGCAATTCGCCGTTGTTTTAAAACTTCTGTTCCAACTTCAATACCTACTTTCCCGATTACTCCAAGCACATTTCTTTCAGCTGCTGGGGCAGTTGGTCCGACTACAAAATCAGGTGCTGCTAATGCATAGAAGTGAGCAATATGGCTGTGAACAAAATGAGCCATATAAAACAATTCCCTTAATTTAGCAGCGGTAGGTGTCGGTCTTACACCAAAAACAGCATCAATTGCTTTACCTGAAGCCATATGATGACAGCCCGGACAAACTCCACAAATTTTAGTAACAATTTGCGATGCTTCCTCAACAGCTCTGCCTTCTAAAAATTTCTCAAAACCTCTAAGCTCAGGTACCTGGAAATAAACATTTTCAACATCTCCGTCGTCTGTACAAAATATTTCAACTTTACCATGTCCTTCAAGCCTGGTAATCGGGTCAATAGTATACCGCGTCATAAAAACTTCCTCCTTAACATTGAATTTGGGAGACTAAATCTATAAAATGTTCCCCCCGGGTCCTCAATTGTTTCAATAATTTTTTCTATTTCATCTTTATCATTTGAATCTACCATCGTTGCAATAGCTGACATCATTTTTGCACCGGGGTCTGTTACATCAGGTGATGGACCATAACAACCTCTGCAAGGAGCATTTCCTTCAACACATCTAACACCACAACCTCCTCTTGTTGCTGGCCCCATACATATTACTCCTTGTTCTAAAAAGCAAGTTTCACCATCATCCTTAATTTGCCAGGGTCGTTTAAATTCTTTAATCAATTTATTATCTGATTTTTTTCGTTTACATTCATCACATTGGCTTTTATCATAAGCACCAACAACAGAACCAGCAGGTGGAAGCTGCGCACCTGTTACAATAGCCATAAAAACTTCTACTAATCTTTCAGTCTGCGGTGGACAACCCGGTAGGAAGTAATCAACGTTTACAACCTGATTCAAAGATTTTACATCATTATATAATAAAGGTAATTCTAATGTCCCTTCCGTTACCTTAATGTGCGTTTGGGGAAAAACCTTTTCTGGATTTAAAGTCGATTCACTTTCAATATATGCTCTATTAAATATCGCTTCTTTATTAGAAAAATTTGCAAGACCCGGAATTCCCCCCATGTGGGCGCAAGATCCATAAGCAACTAAAACTTTTGTTTTTTTGCGGAGTAATTTTGCCATGCTTTCATTTTCACTATTTCTTACTGCGCCATTAAATAATGTAACATCAATGTAACCATCCGGCATCGCTTCTACGTCTTTATATTTAAAATCTAAAGCAATAGGCCAAAAGACAATATCTGCGTGTTCAACAACAGTAAACAGAGATTCATGTACATCAAGTACTGATACACAGCAACCACCACACGCAGCACCCCAGTAAACTGCAAGCTTTATTTTTGGTTTTTCTTCGTTAGGCATTTAATTACTTCTACTTTTATAATTTTAAGAAAATGTTTCAACTGTTTTTTTTATCTGGCTTGGATCAAGGCCTTTTATTGTTTCAGTGAATTCATTAACAAGCTGGGCAAACTCAGCCCCTTCACTTGCACTTATCCACTCAAGTTTTAGTCTTTCTATTGGAATACCCATTTGTACTAAATACTTTTGCAACAAATGGAATCTTCTTAAACATTTATAATTACCCTCGTGATAATGACAATCACCAGGATGGCAACCACAAATTAATATTCCATCAGCACCTTCTTTAAAAGCTTTTAAAACAAAAGTTGGCTCAACGCGACCAGAACACATAATTCTAATAATGCGGATATTTGATGCATATTTCATTCTAGACGTACCTGCAAGATCGGCACCTGTGTATGAGCACCAATTACATAAGAATGCAACAATTTTAGGACTTTGATTCATATATTAAACCTCCTGTAGTGACATTAGTCCTTCTATTTGAGATAATATTTGCTGATCAGTAAAGTGCTTACTTTTAATTGCACCAGTGGGACAAGTTGAACCGCAAGTTCCGCAACCTTTACAAAGTATCTCATTAACAAAAGAAACTTTCTCATCTTCTTTAAAACTGATGGCTGTATACGGACAAACTTTTATACAGGTTTGACATCCACAACAAATTTCTTCATTTACAACTGCAGTAGTTACTTCTACATTAACTGAAACTGCTTGTATTGTTGCAAGTATTCTTGCTGCAGCAGCTCTTGCTTGGGAAACTGAATCGGGAATATCTTTTGGTGATTGACAAGTTCCAACCACATAAACCCCGTCTGTAGTTGTTGCTACCGGGTCTAATTTCGGATGTCGCTCTATAAAGAATCTATTCCTGTCCATACTTACACCAACAGCATGTGATATTTGTTTAGCATCATCGTAAGCTTCCATACCAACCATTAGAATTACTATGTCTGCCGGTACTTCAATGGATTCTCCTGAAAATTTTTCCTTAAACTCAATAAGTAAGTTACATGAATCTTTGTACGATGCTTGTCTGATTTGAGGTAGATTAACTTTATGATCAAATGTTAAAAACATTACATTTTTTTTCGATGTAATTGAATATAATTCTTCACAACCTTTGCCAAATGCTCTCATATCAGAATATATGTCGTAGATATTGGTTTCAGGAAGTGCCGATTTAATTTGGTTAATAAATTTTAGGGCTGTCATGCAACATGTACGGGAACAGTAAGCATTATAATCCTCATTCCTGCTTCCAACACAATGGATAATGGCAATATCTTTAGGCACCCTTCCATCTCTTGTAATGATAATACCGCTTTTTAATACCTGCTCGAAGTCTACAGAAGTGATAACATTGGGAAGTTTACCATAACCATAATTTAAAACCTTTTTTGCATCAAATGCTTTTAGTCCTGTTGCAACAATTACGTTTCCAAAATTTAATTTAATTTCTCTTCCATTTGGTTTAATCATCGTTTCGAAATTACCTACGTATCCAAATACCTGTTCTATCTCAGTATTAAGATAAACATTAATTCTGGGATGATTCAAAACAGAATATATTTTGTAATCAATCATCTGTTTAGCGCTATTCAGATAAGGGTAGGTTAAATCAATGTTTGCAACTAATCCGCCTAAGGATTCGGTTTTCTCGACGAGATATACTTGTTTATCTGAGTTGGCAATTTCCAAAGCAGCAGATATGCCTGAAATTCCACCACCAATTATTAGTGTAGCAGGATTTACATCGACACTTCTTTTTTCCAAAGACTCGTGCCATTGCACTCTTGCAATAGCAGCCGCAATAAGATCTTTAGCTTTTTTTGTCGCTTCTTTTCTATCAGTATGAACCCAGGAAGCGTGTTCTCTTATATTTGCCATTTCAAACATATAAGGATTAAGACCGGCATTTTCCAAAGCTTTCCTGAAAGTTATTTCGTGCATTCTTGGTGAGCAAGCAGCAACAACAACTCTATTCAGATTATGTTCCTTAATATCCTGAACGATAAGATCCTGTCCGGGATCAGAACACATATATTTGTAATCTTTGGAAACAACAACATTTGAGAGATTCCGGATTTCTTTCGAAACGTTTTCAACATCAACCATATTGGCGATGTTGGTACCGCACCAACAGACGTATACACCTATTCTTTTTTCTTCCATTTTATTCAACTTTGTAAACTGTAATTGTTCAATATTAATTTCTGATTTTTTATTGCCAGTTTTTTCAAATGAGCAAAATAAAGTGAAAATGGTCTGTAAATCATATGAGACCATTTAGAAAACGGAACTTCTACGATTAACATTGGTGCCAATACCATCAAGTGTAGCAAATAAATAATATATGTTAACTGTGGTAAACCATATACTCTAAAAAAATGAACTAAAATGCCGGTTAACGTTGTTAAGAATAATAAAATAAGAAATGTCCAATCAGTAAAATGAGAATATTTGCTATTCTCCATATTTTTAATAGTTCTATTTGTATAGAAATAGATTATGCCAACGAACAGTCCAATTGTAGAAATATACCCTAACAATCGTTGAGGATGATAAATTGGATAAACGTTATCTGTTTGGAACCATTCAAGAAAAAATACTATGATAACAAACATTAAAGCATAACTTAATGCAAGAAATAAGTGAAGCCCCCAGTATAGAAATAATTTCTTTTCATCACATTTAGCATATTTTTTTTCAGGGTGAAAAATTTTTGGTAATAATGAAATAGGTCTTAAGTAATCGATGATTCCAATTTTTAAAGATTTATCCTCATAAATTATCTTGTACCACATATAAAATACATTGGTTACTATTAAGAAGACTAAGCCTCCTGCCATAAGTAAGTCTCCCAAATGAATTGTTTGCCATGGAGCCATTTTATTTATCAACACCCCACCATCTGATCCAATCCATTGAGCAACATTACCTGCTGGAAAGGTTGTAAATATAAGATAGAGAATCATAACGATAGCAGCTAAAACAAGAATTGATGCTATTTCTAAAGCTTTGGATTTATATAACAATTTTGAGATACCTGTCCAGTCATAAACTGAAATTAAATACCTTCTAATAGACATCATCATTTCGGCAGGATTGGCTTCTCTTGGACAGGTTTTGGAACAATCACCACAATATGTACACAACCACGGATCAATATTTGTTTGGAGGCTCTTAGTTAATCCCATTAATACTTGTCTTACCGTTTTCCGAGGAAAAAAAAAGTCATTTTCAGTCGTATGACAAGTTGCTGTACAATTACCGCATTGAAAACACTGATTCCAATCTTTTGCTCCGTAGAGGAACAATTCGTTTTTAAGATTAAGATTAACCCGCTGACTCATAATTAATCCCGAAATATTATAGAAAGTTGTTTTGCTTTAGTTTCAATTTGTTTAAGTGAAAGGTTTCGAATACCATTTCTAATTTTATTTTTTGCAATGCTTTGTAAAACTCTTGAAGCTGCCGCCGAAGCTTGTGCAACTGAATCCGGTATATCTTTAGGCCCCTGACAAGCACCTGCAATAGCTATACCACCCGAAAATGTATTTACAGGGTCGCTGATATAATTAAATTCTTTAAACCAACCATAGGAATCAATTGTAATACCTAACATTTCAGCTATCTTTTCTGAATCAGTTCTTGGCTCTGTACCAACGGCAAGAATAACCATATCAACTTTCTGTTCAATCATTCTTCCTTTCTCAATATCTTCGCACCTAACAATAAGTTCCTCTCCATACTGTTCAACTTTCGCAGGTCGCCCGCGAACAACATTAATACCTTCTTTTTTAATCCGGTTATAAAATTCTTCGTACCCTTTACCATATGCGCGTATATCAATATAATATTCATTGATTTCGGATTCAGGTAATTTTTCTTTTAGAAGATGGGCAAGTTTTAGAGAATACATACAACATACTTTTGAACAATATTTATTATGATTTACATCTCTGCTGCCAATACAATGAATAATTGCAATACTTTTAGGTGTGTATATTGAATCGGTTGAAAATACCCAGTTCCCCTTTTTATCCTGAAAACGTTTGGCAATTTTTCCCCCTGTAGGACCGGCTGCATTGATTAATCTTTCAAGTTCAATCGATGTTAATACATTAGGGTATTTTCCATAACCAAATTGTGCAAATTTAGTAGCGTTAAAAGTTTTAAAACCGGTAGCAACAATGATATTGCCAACATTTATTTCAACGACTTCATCTTTTTCATCTAAGTTGATGCAACCCGGAACTGGACAGACTTTAACACAGGCACCACATTTACCTTTTAGAGTATAGGTGCATAAACTATCATCAATTAAATATTTATTAGGAACAGCTTGTGGAAATGGTATATAAGCAGCTCTTCTCAGCGTTGTATTTGCATCAAATTCACTTGGTACTTTTACGGGACACTTTTCTGCACAAGTTCCGCATCCTATGCAAGTCTCAAGATTAATTTTACGGGCTTTTTTCAATATTTTTACTGTATAGTTGCCCGGTACCCCTGAAATTTCTTGTACCTTAGAATAGGTCATAAGTTTTATATAATTATGCTGTCCTACCTCAACCATTTTAGGTGTTAAAATACATGCGGCACAATCTAGTGTTGGAAATGTTTTATCAAACATTGCCATGTGACCGCCAATTGTTCCAGATTTTTCAACCAGGTAAACAATATTCTTACTTGCAGCGATCTCAAGAGAAGCCTGGATACCAGCTATCCCGCCTCCGATAACAAGAGTATTAGGATTAACTGAAAGTTCTTCAGGAACCGAAGCCATTTCAAAAGGAACTCCATAAACAGCACAAGCAACTATGGCTTTTGCCCTTTCAACATCGCTTTTATGACTGGCTCCGTATTCCAGGAAACTTGCTAATATTACGTCTTCAGGATTATTACCAGCAATTACCATTGCTCTGGAAAAAAAGCTTTTATGCATTCCTGCATTGTTTCCAGCAACAACTATTCTTTTAAAATTATTCTTTTTTATTTCTCTGGCAACTTGTTCAGGATCGGTTAGCGAAATTTCAGAAGAAAGCCATAAAGCAGAAACACCAGGTAAATTAGCTGCATAAGCAATCACTTCCGAAAAATTTATTTGCTCAGTACTTCCATTGATTGGATCGCAAGAATAGATGACTGTTAATTTTTTTTCTTCCATAATGAATACATTTCTTGAATAATATTTACTGATTCATAATGATATGTGTTAATAAAATTCAACTAAAAATTAAATACATCTTTGATTTAAAAAGCAGATAAACATTTTATCTAGATTAAATTTTCTTCTGAAATTGAACTTTGGCGAAAGAGAATAAATTTTAAGGGGATTAAAATGAATAGCGGATGGATCCGTGATTTTACTTCCCCCATTTTATTCCACAGAAAGGAGAATAAGAATTTTGAAAATGCCGAAACATTAAAAGTCTGTTCTTCACAACACGGCATACTGGCTCTTAATGAAGTTCATTCCAGAAAATCAAGACCGCCTCTTAAATGCTGCAACTTAATCGAAAATCGATACGTTAATTACATGAGCAGTAAAAAGTACATTTGAAACTTAAGGTTGGCTGAAGTCATTGTCAATAAGGAAAACTATTTTTAGAAGCAATGGCTAAAAATCTTTACAAATTTTAGCTGAACTGCTGGGTTTTATTATCCTTTTATAATCTTTCTTGCAAAACATTATTAATAAAGTAAAGTTTGCTGTAGGTTAAATCGCTTGATCACCTCTTAATAAATCCTTATAAAGCTTTAATTATTTTTAAGTTTGGGGCGATAACAAATTATTTTTTATGAAGCCTCTACCTAAACAAGTAATCATTCTCAGCTTAGTCTCTCTATTCACCGACATGGCAAGCGAAATGCTTTATCCAATTACCCCTATTTTTCTCTCATCGGTGCTTGGCGCATCAATGGCTGTTGTTGGATTGATTGAGGGTTTGGCAGAAGTTACTGCCGGTCTGTTGAAAGGATATTTTGGAATCTTATCAGACAAGCTTGGCAAAAGATCAATATTTATTGTGATTGGTTATGGATTATCGGCTTTTGCTAAACCATTCCCCGGAATTCTTCCGAACACTTTAACGGTTTTACTTTCTCGTGTTACGGACAGAATTGGTAAGGGGGTCCGAACAGCTCCTCGCGATGCTTTGCTTGCTAGTTATGCCGATAATAATACTGGAGCAGTGTTCGGCTTCCATCGTGCAATGGATACAATTGGAGCAGTTGTTGGTCCACTTCTCGCATTGATGCTGCTAAACATACTTAAGCTTGATTATAAAACTATTTTCATTGTTGCTTTCATACCATCAGTCATTGCTGTCATCTTCACTCTTTATGCCAAGGATAAAAAATCAGAAGTAGTATTGCGCCCAAAAGCTAATTTGCTTGATTTCTGGAAAAATTCACACTCACAATACAAAATTCTTTTCTTTTTGATAACTGTTTTTTCCTTAGTAAACAGCAGCGATGTTTTTCTCATTTTAAAATCAAAAAATATTTCCGGCTCGGATACTCTGGCAATTGCCGGATACATTTTTTACAACATAATTTATGCGGCGTCTTCGTATCCGATTGGAAAACTTTCCGACAAGTTTGGAAAGAAAAGAGTTTTCATAATCGGATTGATAATCTTTTCTGTCGTTTACCTTGGATTTGCTTCTTTAAATAACTTTGCATTTATCTGGATACTTTTTGCTCTATACGGAATTTATGCTTCTGCAACCGAGGGAGTTTTGAAAGCGTGGGTTAGTGATTTAGTTCCGGATCAAAATAGAGGTTCCGCAATTGGATTAATTACAATGTCATCAAGCTTCGCCATGATGATTGGTTCAATCGCTGCTGGATATTTGTGGGATAATTTTGGCCCAACGGTTCCTTTTTATTTATCATCGGCTGTTAGCTTTATTGTTGCAATTTTTCTCTTTAAACTTAAGAAGTAATGTTGGAGATGTCGTTTCTTTCTTTGTGACAAACAAAGTCTCGCTAAGATTTTAGCCCTGCAGACATCAGTTCGTTAAACTTTAACTGTATCAGTTTCCATGCATCTTTAACATGTCTTTCCTCGGTTCTCAATCCAGAAATTGAAACTCTCAAAACAAACTTTCCGTTTAATTTTGTATGTGATATAAAAAGTTTGCCCGTTTCATTTATGTTCTGCATAAGTTTTTCATTCAACCAGTCAATCTTTCCTTCATCATTCATTTGGTTTGGATGAGTGCGAAAGCAAATCGTGCTGAACGGCGTTGGTGCCATTCTCTCAAAGCCAGGGCGCTCATCAACCCACTTTGCAAACATTTGCCCGAGCCGAATGTGCTCACGCAATCTTTCAATTATTCCATTTACACCAAAGTATCTTATCACAAACCAGAGTTTCAATGCACGGAATCTTCTCCCAAGCTGAATCCCGTAATCCATTAAATTCTCCGCCGATTTTTCTTCTTTGGTTTTAAGATATTCAGGCACCAAACCAAATGCTCTTTTTAGAACTTCCGGTTTACGCGTGTAAAACAAGCTAAGGTCAACCGGCGTGAACATCCACTTGTGGGGATTAACAACCAGAGAGTCTGCCCGCTCAATTCCGTTAAAAATAAATTTCATTTCCGGAATCATCGCAACTACGCCTGCATGTGCCGCATCTACATGAAGCCAGAGTTTTTCTTTCTCACACATGTCTGCAATTTTTTCTATCGGATCGATACTTGTGGTTGATGTTGTCCCAACAGTAGCAATAACACAAAATGGTCGCCAGCCATTTTTTTTATCTTCAATTATTGCTTCAGATAATTTTTCGGGGATCATTTTAAATTCGGCATCAACGGGAATTTTTCTAACTCCATCTATTCCAATTCCCAATAATATCGCTCCCTTTTCAATTGATGAGTGTGCATGCTCAGAAGCATACATTCTTAGCTTAGGAATTTTTTCACCCCCAGTTAATCCCTTTTGTCTAAAGTTATACTCGGTAACTTCTTCACGTGCCGCAGCAATTGCATGCATTGAGCTAACAGAAGCTGTATCATAAATAATTCCCCAAAACGATTCCGGAAGCCTGAGCATTTGTCTCATCCAATCAACAGTTACTTTTTCTAACTCAGTTGTTGATGGAGATGTTTTCCAAAGCATTCCATTTGTGTTCAAAGCAGCGCTTAATAGCTCAGCTAAAATTCCGGGTCCGCTTGAAGTTGAATTGAAGTAGGCCATAAAGTTTGGATGGTTCCAATGAGTGATGCCAGGAATAATTTTTTCATCAACATCTGAAAATATTTTATCAATGTCTTCTGCCGTTTCAGGCGGAGTTTTCGGTAATTTATTCTTGATCTCGCCCGGTTTAACGTTCGGTAAAACAGGATATTTTTCAATTGACGTTAGATAACTTGTAATCCAATCAACCATCTCGTAACCATATTTTTTGAAATCGCCAGATGGCATATCGCCAAAATTTCTGCTTGCGGTAGGATTCTTATTATTCATGATCTATCCTTACTAATTTTCTTAGCGTTAAAATAATTAGTTTTACAACATAAAAAATTGGTTTCCCAACTTAAGTTTAATAGGACAACTCACATGGATCCGGCAATTAAAAATTTTTTCTACCCAAAGTCAATTTGCGTGGTTGGTGCATCAACAAAGGAAAAAAGCATCGGCTACGAACTATTAAAATCAATAAAACAATACGGCTACAAAGGAAAGCTTTTTCCTGTAAATCCTAATGCCGATTCGGTGCTCGGTTATAAATGCTACCACACAATTAGTGAGATAGACGAACCTATTGATCTTGCAATTGTAATGGTGCCAAAAGCTTTTGCGGAACAGACTATTGATGAACTGCTTTCCAAAAATGTTAAATCTATAATCCTTATCACGGCAGGATTTAAAGAAGTTGGTAAAGAGGGCGAGAAAGTTGAGAAGAGAATTCTTCAAAAAGTAAACCGTGCCGGCGCAAGATTAGTCGGACCAAACTGTATGGGGGTTATTTGCACTTTTGATGATGTTCAGCTAAACGCAACCTTTGTTGCTGAGAGGCCGGAAATCGGCGCTACTGGTTTTTGCTCGCAGAGCGGCGCCATTGCCGCAGCAGTATTAAACTCACTTCGAGAAACTGACATCCGTTTCGGACACATGATAAGTGTGGGAAACAAAGCCGATATTTCTGAAAACGATATCTTAAAACTCTGGAATGATGATCCAAGAATTAAAACCATAACTTTTTATCTTGAAAGCTTTTCTGATGGAGAAGCATTCATCCAATCATTCATTCAAGGAAAAGGAATCAATAAACCTGTTATCGTTCTGAAGGGCGGAAGAACCCAAGCCGGAATGAAAGCAGCGTCTTCTCACACCGGTGCCATGGCAGTTAACGACAAAGTAGTTGACGCTATTCTCAAACAATTTGGAATAATTCGTGTTAATGATTTGTCCGAACTTTTTAACACAGCCAAGGGATTAGAGAATTTTCCAGTTCCAAAAGGAAATAGAACAGTTGTAATTACAAATGCCGGTGGTCCTGCAATTCTCGCGGTTGACTCGTTGGAGAAAGAAAGTCTTGAGCTCGCTGAGCTAAGTCAAGAAACAAAAAACAAACTTCGGGAAATTGTGCATCCCGAAGGAAGCGTTAATAATCCAATAGATCTTCTTCCTGGAGGAACAGCTGAACAATTTAAGAAAGTAACTAAAATTGCTGCATCAGACGAAAATGTTGATGTGGTCGTAACAATTTTCGTTGAGCCAATTATGGTTCCCGCTTTCGAGGTGATCGAGGGAATTAACAGTATCGTCTCAAACAAACCTATTCTTCAAGTGGTTATGCCGCTGCCTGAATCGTGGGAAAAGTACAGAAGGGATTCAGCAACTAAAAGACCATTGTTCAAAAATCCGGAGGATCCGGCGAAAGTAATTTCAAATGTACTGTTCTATTCAAAAAGAAATACGCAACGAAAATATTTATCTGTCCAAATTCCTAAAGTTGATTTGGGTAACACCTCTGGTTTCATCAATCAACCAAATATTGAGAAACTTTGCATTGCTTATAGCATTCCGTTGGTTAAGTCCGTTGTAATTAAGAAAGATTTGCTGACAAAAGGCAATTTGCCAAATTATCCTTTGGTTTTAAAGGGATTGTCAAAAGGAGTTATTCACAAATCCGAATTGAATGCTGTGAAACTTAACATTAAAAATGAGGGTGAGCTGAGAAAAGCAGCACAAGAAATCACAAACAGTTTTCAGCAGCACAATTTTGAGGTTGAAGAATTTTTAATTCAACCATTCATCATAACCAAACATGAAATTTTGATTGGTGGATTCAGAGATGCATCATTCGGACCGATGGTAATGTTCGGCACTGGCGGAAAGTACGTTGAGATTTTTCAGGATACCTCTATGAGGTCGGCTTATTTATCCGAAGAAGATGTGGATGAAATGATTACCCAAACTAAAATTGGTAAGATATTAACCGGTGTTCGTGGAGAAAAACCAGCCGATCTTAACACCTTGAAGAAAATTATCTTGTCATCGGCACAAATGATGCTAGATAACCCAAATATTGTTGAGTTTGATTTTAATCCGCTTGTAGTTACAGATGATAGTTTACTTCATGCTGTTGATGTAAGAGTAAAATGTCGCTCTGGGTTGTCAAGCTGAATTTATTTAAGCTCCCTGCCTAATTAATTTAAAGATGAATTTCCAAAGCGAGTTCCGCTTGACATCTTTTTTAGTAATATGGCATTTTGCCCTATTGCTTCTTACTAAATTAAAAACTAAACTAAAGTATCAATCATCAAGAGGGTTTTATGAAAAATAATCATGCTCTCACTATTCTCTGTATGTCTAGTTATGAAAAGGGACAAGAGTTTATGCGGCAGTGTAAAAGAGAGGGCTGCCGGGTTATACTTCTCACCTCAAAAAGTCTTGAAAATGCTGATTGGCCTAAAGAAAGCATAGATGAAATCTTTTACATTCCTGATGTGAACAAAGAGTGGAATATGCGAGATGTAATTTATGGTGTTAGTTTCCTGGCTCGCACAGAAACAATTGACAGAATTGTAGCACTTGATGATTATGATGTAGAAAAGGCAGCTGCGCTGCGAGAGCACTTGCGTTGTCCAGGAATGGGTGATACAACTGCAAGATATTTTCGTGATAAGCTTGCTATGCGAACTCGCGCTTACGAAGTTGGAATTTCTGTCCCAGAATTTATTCATGTGTTAAACTACCAACGAATTAGGGACTATATAAACCGCGCCCCCTTTCCTTATGTGGTAAAACCTCGTCTTCAAGCCGGTGCTCATGGGATTAAAAAAGTTTATAACGAAGAAGATTTGTGGAGCCGTCTTGATGAACTTGGAGACGAACAATCCTTCTTTTTGATTGAACGTTTTGTCCCTGGAACGATTTATCATGTTGATTCAATTATTTCTGAAAATGAAGTTGTGTTTGCAAATGCAAGCCAATACGGCAAGCCCCCAATGGAAGTTGCACACGAAGGAAGAGTTTTTTCAAGCTCCACAATTAAGTATGGTTCAGCGGATGAGAAATCTTTACTTGAAATGAACAAAAAAATTCTTCACGCATTGGGTTTGCTGCGCGGGGTCTCTCACACTGAATTTATCAAGGCAGATTCAGATGGAAAGTTTTATTTTTTAGAAACATCGGCAAGAGTCGGCGGTGCAAATTTAGCTGAACTCGTTGAAGCCGCTTCCGGAATAAATCTTTGGGCAGAGTGGGCAAAAATTGAAATCGCACATGGAAAGAAAACTTATGAACTTCCACATGTTAGAAAAGATTATGCGGGAATAATAACCTCGCTTGCGAAACAAGAATGGCCAGATCTTTCAGCATATAATGATCCAGAAGTGGTGTGGAAAATGAAGAAAAAATATCACGCTGGTTTAATTGTTTCTTCACCTAGTTATGAAAGAGTAACATCATTAGTTGAGAGTTATACACAGAGGTATTATCAAGATTTCTTTACCTCGCAGCCGTTGCCAGATAAACCAACAGCTTAATTTTTTACTTTGTTTAATATTTAATATTTGATTTTTTTTAACAATAATACTTTTATTTGCCTTCCCACCATTTTAAAACTCGCAACGCTTTGAGAGTATTCCATCTGCTTGATATTCCAACCTTTTCAATATCAAAAAAGTATTTCCCTGGATGACGGATTTGCAGCTTCCATTTGCTATCTTCCCCTCTTCTTTTTATTAGAAGTTCAACGGCATCATTTAATCTTTCATCCTTTGGTGTATTATAATCTTGAAAAAAATCTAATGCTCTTAGAACATCGTACCTCCAGCCGGTTGGAAAAGAAAATTTTGTCATCTTGCTGTCAACAATATTTCCTGTATGGTGAGATTTGAAAAGTTTGTGCACTAACAAAAACTCTATTCCTATATTTATACTTTTTGAAATTTGTTTGTTATTCGGTTCGTAATTTCTCTGGTATTCTCCCAATCCCTCAAGAGCATTTATGGTTGTGTGAAAAGAACTGTGCGTTGCTCCTTTATAAGAACGGCAATTCCAACCACCATCTTGCATCTGTTGCTTTAGCAAGTGAGAAACCAGACTTTTTATTCGCGGATCTTCAAATTGAAAATATGCAAGTACTGAAAGAACTATTCCAGTTACACACGTTTCGCTATGATTATATTGAGGGAAATAATTTATCCCTCCGTCTTCGTAAAGTCCTTCCTCCAACAAGACTTTACATGCTTTTATTACCTGTTTGTGACCGGGCAATAATCCAAGATTTTTCAGAAGCATCATGGTGTAAGTTGTAGAAATCCATTTGCGGCTGTATAGTGAATCTGCCCACTTACCATCCTGCTGCTGATACGAAAGCAATTTTGCTCCCCAACCCTCTGAAGCTATTTTTTTCCTTTCGGAAAAGATTTTGTTTTGCGAAGAGTTGGTAAAACCCTGTAATGTTTGCCAGCGTATTGACGGATCTCCATTAAGCAACCAGTTTAGAATATTTTTTTCAATTTTCATTGATAAATAATAAAAATCTTATAATCGGTATCGCTTTTTATAGGGCATCAGCAAATAAAGATTATCCTGCGATAACTCTCTCTGTGACCAGTGAATATTCCTTATTATCAACGGAGTATCATATACTGCCATAAAAACAATATACTTCCACAAATTAGGTGTCATTGATTTTCGCACTCCCGCTAACCTTTCCATAATTTTTTCATCATTATGAAAAATTTCTCCATTGAACCATAAATTTAAAACCTCTTTGGTATGAAGTATCTTATCATCTATCTTTAACCAATTATTCTCAATAGTATTGGACTTAAATTTATTTTTTTCGTTTCTGATAAATCTTTTATAGTCAACCGAATCAGTAATTGAACATAAATATTTCATGATTCTGAAAATATTTGTCTTTTCTTTTTCTAAATAAAAATGACGATAGTCGGTGTAAAACCCTTTCAAACGATGAATGTTTGGTAATGTGGAAACCCCCTCATATGTCCCATCATTTTTTTTATGAATTGTAGCAGTTAAATTTTTCAATTCTAAGTCATTAAGATTATCCCAGAGGATTGAGAATCTTCTTCGAAATAATTCGAGTAACTTCCAATTAATCTGGTCGGCACTTAAGTTTACAGGAATTAATATATGCTTTTGAGTTCTGTCAGCCACTTTCAATTTTAAACAAAATTGCTATCTCTAATAAAAATGAACTTCATACGTTTTCATTTTTCCATCTACATAAACAAACTTTGCGCTGAAGAATTTTTCTTGAAAAAGCCAATCTAGAAAAATTTTATCGCCATCCCACAAATTCAGTTGTGTCAACTTATCGTTCGGAATCCATTCCAGATTTCCTTCATGCGAATCAATTAACTCGCCCGAAAATTCGTCCGCCGTAAAAATGAAAACGTACCAATCATCTTTGCCATCGAAGGAAGGAAAGGAAATAAATCCGTGCATTCTTGATTTCTTTATTGTTAATCCTGCTTCTTCTTTCACTTCACGAATCACGCAGTCCTCAGGACTTTCCCCAGAATCAAACTTACCGCCAAGCCCATTCCACTTTCCTTCGTGATAGTCATTTTCTTTTTTTACACGATGAATCATCAGCGTTTTGTTTAATTTGCTATCCATAACATAACAAAGTGTTGCAAGCTTCATAAAATTATGTCTTCTAAAAATATAGGTGTTGTAATTAATAGTTGGGTGATTTATGTTTTATACGAAGTTTAAAATTATTCGTGTAAATATAGCCAATATTAATTTTGCTCAATTTTAATTAATTGAAAATATTTGGCTTATAATTTCTTACTTTTATATTTGAGTAGCTGAAATATTTTCTTACGAAAAACAACAAAGGAGATCTAAAACCAGATGCTTGAACTTAGCAAAGTTTTGAATGAGACTGTTGGAATAGATGAAGAACAGTTAGAAGAAATGATTAACCAAAATCCTTCTTTTCAGGACAAACCAAAATCAAATGTTTTTTTCGCCTCTGATTATGATGAAGAAGATGAGGATGACCAGGAAGATGATTTTGATGAAGAGGACGAGGATCTGTTTGATGAAGACGAATTAGAAGAAGAGGGTTATGAAGAAGACTTCGACTTTGATGAAGAAGATGAGAATGAAGACGACGAAGAGGATTTCGGAAAGTATAATTAGCTAATCACATACCAAAATATTTTTCCTTCAATAGAAAATTCCTAACATAGTCGGTTACGCCTTCTTCAAGGGATTGCAAAGGTTTTATATAGCCGGCTTTTTTTATTTTATCCATTTTAGCTTCAGTAAAGTACTGATACTTCTGTTCAAGATATTTGGGCATTTCGATGTAATTGATATTTACAGGTTTATCAAGAGCATTAAACAAAGCTGTAACCAGGTCATTCCATGTTCTTGCTTTCCCCGAGCCGACGTTAAATAATCCGTTTTTATCTTTATTTTTTAAGAACCAAAGCGTCATATCAACCGCATCTTTCACATAAATAAAATCGCGCATTTGTTCGCCGTCTTTATAATTAGAATCTCCTGATTTAAATAGTCTTACATATCCTTCATCCCGAATTTGTTCAAATGCTTTGCGAACTACGCTTCGCATATCACCTTTGTGATATTCGTTGGGCCCATAAACATTGAAGTATTTCAATCCGACTATATAGTGCATTATGTTTTGCTTTATTGCCCAAAGATCAAACATTTGTTTTGAATAGCCATACATGTTTAGCGGATTCAACTTTGAAACTGAGTTTTCGTCATCATCAAAACCATTGCTTCCATCACCGTATGTTGCACCGGATGAGGCATAAATAAATCTTACTTTGTTCGCTATGGAAAACTGAGCAAGTTTTTTCGTGTACTCGTAATTATTTTTTATAAGGTGATCGGCATCTTTTTCGGTTGTAGAGGAATTCGCTCCCATGTGAATAATTGCATCAAAACTGTACTTTAATCCTTTTTCAAGATTATTTAGAAAATCATTCTTATTAATAAAGTCAACATACTTTAGCCCGACTAAGTTTTTCCATTTGTCGTCCTGTCCAAGTTCATCAACAACTATGATGTCACTTTCACCCAAAGTGTTTAACTTCCAGATTATTGCGCTTCCAATAAAACCCGCACCGCCTGTTACTGCAATCATGTATATCTCAAATAATTTTTTAGTGAGTCTAAATTAATTATATTTGACAGCGTTTCAAACTCTAATGAATTTGCCAAAACATGCAGAATAAGCAGATGAATAATAAGCTCGAAGAACTAAGCGATATCTTAAGAAAAAGAATACTTGTTCTCGATGGCGCAATGGGTTCAATGATACAACGCTACAAACCATCTGAAAATGACTTTCGTGGAGAAATGCTTAAGTGTCATGATGCCGACCTGAAAGGAAACAACGACCTTTTAAACATTACCAAGCCGGAAATAATAAAAAGCATTCATAATGCTTATCTTGAAGCCGGTGCAGATATAATTGAAACAAATACATTCAGTGCAAATGCTATTTCTCAAGCCGATTATAAACTTGAACATCTTGCTTATGAAATGAATTTTGAAGCCGCAAAAATTGCTAAAGAAGCTGCTGCAGATTTCACAAAGAAAAACCCTGACAAACCAAGATTCGTTGCCGGAGCTTTAGGCCCAACAAATCGAACCGCGTCGTTATCTCCAGATGTAAATGATCCCGGCTACCGTGCAATTGATTTTGATAAGCTTGCTGAAGCTTACGGGGAGCAAGCGCGGGGATTGATTGATGGCGGTGCTGATATTCTTTTGGTTGAAACAATTTTCGATACACTAAATGCTAAAGCTGCAATTTATGCTATTCAAGAATACTGCGATAAAAAGAATTTGAATATTCCAATCATGATTTCGGGAACAATTGTAGATCAAAGCGGAAGAACTCTGTCTGGACAAACTACTGAAGCATTTTGGATTTCGGTTTCTCACACAAAAAATCTTTTAAGTATTGGATTGAATTGTGCTCTTGGTGCAAAACAAATGCGGCCCTTTATCGAAGAACTGTCGAATATCGCACCGGTTTTTGTAAGTGTGTATCCGAATGCTGGCCTTCCAAATGAAATGGGAGAGTATGATGAAACGGCAGAAGTAATGTCTGAGATTCTCAATGAGTTCGGCGAAAGTGGTTTCTTTAATATTGTTGGCGGATGTTGCGGCACAACTCCAGAACACATAAAGGCAATTGCAAAAATTGCGGAGAATATCAAACCGCGAAAAATGCCCAAAGTTAAACCTTACTTGCGTTTAAGTGGGCTTGAACCGCTGATTGTGCGCCCTGAATCCAATTTTATTAATGTTGGAGAGCGAACAAACGTTGCTGGCTCTCGAAATTTTGCCAAGCTGATTCTCGACGGAAACTATAGTGGAACATTGTCAATTGCACGTGGTCAGGTTGAGGGCGGTGCACAAATTTTAGATGTAAATCTTGACGAAGGATTGCTCAATTCAGAAGCTGCAATGACAAAATTTTTAAATTTTCTTGCTTCTGAACCCGACATTGCAAAGCTACCTATCATGATTGACTCTTCTAAATGGAGCGTGATAGAATCAGGATTAAAGTGTCTTCAAGGAAAAAGCATTGTAAACTCTGTTAGCTTAAAAGAAGGAGAAGATGTTTTCAAATATCACGCAAAAAAAATTCGCCAGTTTGGAGCTGCAGTCATTGTTATGGCTTTTGACGAAAAAGGTCAGGGCGATACTTTTCAAAGAAGAATAGAGATTTGTGAACGCGCATATAAGATCCTCACACAAGAAATTGGCTTCCCTCCGCAGGATATTATTTTCGATCCAAATGTTTTAACACTCGCAACTGGAATTGAAGAGCATAACAATTATGGTATAGATTTCATCGAAGCAACCCGATGGATAAAACAAAATCTTCCTCTTTCAAAAGTTAGCGGCGGCATAAGTAATGTTTCGTTTTCTTTTAGAGGAAATAATGTTGTTCGAGAAGCAATGCATTCCGCTTTTCTCTATCATGCAATAAAGGCTGGGTTAGATATGGGAATTGTCAATGCTGGTCAACTTGAAATCTATGAAGAAATTCCAAAGGATTTGCTTGTTCTCGTAGAAGATGTAATTTTAAACCGCCGGTCTGATGCAACCGAAAAGTTAGTTGCATTTGCTGAAACCGTTAAGCAAAAAGACAGAGAAACTGCAAAAGTTGAGGAGTGGAGAAATTGGAGTGTTGAAGAAAGATTAAAACACTCGCTAATAAAAGGCATTGATGAGTTTATAGAAAAAGACACTGCAGAAGCACTTCAAAAATATTCAACGCCACTTGAGATTATTGAGGGTCCTCTTATGGCAGGAATGAATGTGGTAGGAGATTTATTTGGTTCGGGAAAAATGTTTTTGCCTCAAGTTGTAAAAAGCGCAAGGGTAATGAAAAAAGCCGTGGCATACCTCACTCCCTTTTTGGAACTCGAAAAAAAGAGTACGGGAGGAGAAAAAAGCGGCGTGGGAAGAATTTTGCTGGCAACAGTTAGGGGCGATGTTCATGATATTGGAAAAAACATCGTTGCCGTTGTGCTTGGCTGTAATAACTATGAAATTATAGATCTTGGAGTAATGGTTAGCTCTGAGAAAATTCTCCAAAGTGCAATTGATCATAAGGTTGATGTAATTGGCTTGAGCGGATTGATAACCCCTTCGCTTGATGAAATGGTTCATGTAGCAAAAGAGATGGAGAGAAGCGGATTTAAAATTCCGTTATTGATTGGCGGAGCAACAACCTCTCGCATTCACACTGCTGTAAAAATTATGCCCAGCTACAGTGCGCCTGTGATTCATGTTTTGGATGCGTCGCGAAGTGTGCCTGTCGTTAGCAGTCTAATTAATCCTGAAGAAAAAATTAGGTCGAATTTTATTCAAAATATTCGAGTTGAGTATGAAAAGGTTCGAGCCGATCACGTTAAGAAAAAATCTGCGAAGAATTTTATTTCGATTTCGCAAGCAAGACAAAACAGATTCCTCGCTGATTGGAATGACATTCAGATCAAAAAGCCCGAAAAACTTGGAATCACTCTTCTGCAAAATTACTCTTTAACCACACTTCGTAATTATATTGATTGGACTCCATTTTTCCTAACATGGGAATTAAAAGGAAAGTATCCCGCAATTTTTGAGAATGAAAAGTATGGAGAAACAGCAAAGCGCTTATTTGATGATGCAAACAAACTTTTAGACAGAATCATCAATGAAGATTTAATTGCGGCTTCTGGAGTAGTCGGGTTATTTCCTGCAAACACAATTGGATATGATGATATTGAAATTTACTCTGATGATACACGCAAAGGTGTTCGTGCCGTCTTACATACGCTAAGATCTCAAGGAGAAAAAGTTCAAGGTTCTCACAATCTCGCTCTCGCAGACTATATTGCACCAAAGGATAGTGGATTCAAAGACTATATCGGTGCTTTTGCCGTAACTGCTGGACTCGGAATAGAAAAAGTAGTTGAACAGTTTGAAAAAGCTCACGATGATTATCACAGCATTATGATGAAAGCTTTAGCGGATCGGCTTGCTGAGGCTTTCGCAGAGCATCTTCATGAGCTAGTTAGAAAAAAATATTGGGGTTATGCTACAAAGGAAAATTTGTCCAACGAAGAATTGATAAAAGAAAATTACATGGGAATTCGTCCAGCACCGGGTTATCCTGCACAACCAGACCATACCGAAAAATGTGTAATCTTCGATTTGCTTGATGTTAAGAAGAGTGTTGGAATAACACTAACCGAAAGTCTTGCAATGCATCCAGCGGCATCTGTTTGCGGATTATACTTTGCTCATCCCGAAGCAAAATATTTTACTGTTGGAAAGATCGGCAAAGATCAGGTCCTTGATTACCACAAACGAAAAGGCATGAGCATCGAAGAGACCGAAAAGTGGCTCCGGCCTATATTGAATTATGATGAAGGAGAGTAATCAGATACGTGTTTGCGAAATTGTTATTCCCAACTTGTTACAAAATTTGCTTATATACAAAACAGTTTAAAAAGATGCCGAAATTAATTCGACATGACCACTAAAAACAAAAATTGATTAAAACTTCCAATCTACACCAAGCTCAAGTGCACCATAGCTCAATGTTCCAAAGCCGACTCGTCCAGTTAAAGCAATTGATGGAGTAATCCAATATCGTGCGCCGCCGTGAAAGCCCAGCCACAAACCACCATGCGATGGATCGGCGTGATATATATTGGAGAATGAATAGGTTGTATTGACGGATCCGGCATCAAAAGCTAAAACCGCTCCAACCCACGGATCGAACTTTCGATTATCTAATTTAAAATGATAATTAAATTGTCCACCGATTAAAATATTCGTATAGCTCCAGCTACCGCCATAAAAACTCTCCTTATATCCCCAGTATCTAAAAATTCCACCTGCGCCAACTGTTCCGAAATCTCTTATTTCAAATGCATATTCGTAATTCAGCCCCAATTGTGCCGTTGAGCCAAGAAACGATAATCCGATTGATGGCCCTATATAGTGCTTTTCGATTTCATATTGTGCACAGGTGTTTACAGTAAAAATCGCAAACAGAAAATAAGTGCTAATAAATCTCATGAATAATTTCATTAGATAATCCTCAAAAGAATTTAAGTATAATAATTGCACTCAAAATTAAATTTATTGTCCACATAATTCAACTAAGTTATTCATCTTATCCATTTTCCGCTGATATTGCTAAATTTGTAATGTTACAATTCAAACAAATTCAAGAAAGCAATATGAACATCAAGAATAGTGAAAAATTATTTGGAGAAGCACAAAAAATTATTCCTGGCGGTGTAAACTCACCAGTCCGCGCCTTTAAGTCTGTCGGAGGTAATCCTATTTTTATCAGCAAGGGCATTGGCTCAAAGATGTTCGATGCAGATGGAAATGAACTTATTGATTATATAGGAAGTTGGGGACCTCATCTTTTCGGCCACAATCCAAAATTCATAAAAGATGCCTTGCTGAAAGCAATCGAAAACGGAATGAGTTTTGGTGCTCCGACCGAATTAGAAGTTAAATTAGCAAAGCTAATCACTGAATTGGTTCCTTCGGTTGAAATGGTTAGAATGGTTAATAGTGGAACAGAAGCTACAATGAGCGCTGTAAGGGCGGCTCGCGGGTTTACAAGAAAAGAAAAAATTATCAAGTTTGAAGGTTGTTATCATGGTCATGGAGATTTCTTTCTAATAAAAGCCGGTTCTGGAGCTTTAACCTTCGGAGTACCGACAAGTCCCGGTGTTACAAAAGGAAATGCTGCCGATACACTAGTCGCTGATTTCAATGATATTAGTTCTGTTAAAAAATTGATTCGTAATAATAAAAATGAAATCGCTTCTGTCATAATTGAACCAATTGTTGGTAACATGGGAACTGTCCGGGCGACAGATTCTTTCATAAAAGAGCTTCGCACAATGTGCAGTGAAGAAAATATTGTATTAATATTTGATGAAGTGATGACAGGATTCAGACTTGCAAAAGGCGGTGCTCAAGAAATCTTAAATGTAACACCTGATCTTTCGACATTTGGAAAAATTATTGGGGGCGGGTTGCCGGTTGGTGCTTATGGCGGAAAAAAAGAAATTATGGAAATGATCTCTCCAAGCGGTCCTGTTTATCAGGCAGGAACATTGAGCGGGAATCCTTTGGCAATGGCTGCTGGTCATGCGGCACTAACTCACATTAAAGAGAACTCAAGTCTTTACAAAAATCTTGAAGAGAAATCTGCTTACCTCGAAAATGGATTTACCGATAATATCAAATCGATGAAGAAGAGGTTCCAGTTAAACCGCGTTGGTTCTATGATGACTTTATTCTTTACAGAAGAACCTGTTACAGATTATAATTCAGCGGTTAGGTCAGATACCAAAATGTATGGAAAATATTTTCACGAAATGTTAAAGAGGGGAATTTATTTACCCCCAGCACAGTTTGAAGCAATGTTTGTGTCAAGCGCACATTCAAAAGCAGATTTGGATAAAACGATTGCGGCTCATTATGAAGCACTAAA
>CAYMKU010000004.1:121603-135689 GCA_964391015.1 uncultured Ignavibacteriaceae bacterium | reverse complement strand
CCTCTCCAAATAGATTTAATTGTCAGTCTAAGCTTGTGGAAGACTAGCCATTTTGAGCATATTCACACTTCGACAGGCTTAATGTGTCAGAAAAAATTGCTTGTAAGGAGTAATAATTGGCGGAAATATGATGAAGGATAATAAAAAAGGCGAGATTAAATCTCGCCTTTTGATTGAATAGATTGATTTTAATAATCCATTCCGCCCATTCCTCCTGGAGGCATTGGCGGCATAGCAGGTTCTTTTTCTTTCTTTTCGTAAACAACTGCTTCGGTTGTAATGAGTAATGATGCAACAGATGCTGCATTCTCAAGAGCAATGCGGGCAACTTTAGTTGGATCAATAACTCCAGCTTTAATTAAGTTCTCATAAGTTTCGGTAGCAGCGTTAAATCCAAAATCATCTTTTCCTTCTTTAACTTTTTGGAGAACAACTGAACCATCGAGACCCGCGTTGTTAACAATTTGCTTTAGTGGTTCTTCAAGCGATTTCTGGATAATCTTGATTCCGGTTGTTTGATCTGCATTATCACCATTGAGTTTCTCAAGAACTGAAATAGCTCTTACAAAGCTGACTCCACCGCCGGTAACAATACCTTCTTCAACTGCAGCACGAGTTGCATGAAGTGCATCTTCGACTCTTGCTTTCTTTTCTTTCATTTCAACTTCGGTTGAAGCACCAATCTTTAATACTGCAACACCGCCGGAAAGTTTTGCTAATCTTTCCTGAAGTTTTTCCTTATCATAATCAGAGGTTGTTTTGTCAATCTGTGCTTTAATTTCGTTTATTCTTTTCTTTATTTCATCAGCTTTGCCCGCACCTTCAACTATTGTTGTGTTGTCTTTATCAACAACAACCTTCTTTGCAGTTCCAAGGTAAGAGATAGTTGCATTCTCTAATTTGAATCCACGCTCTTCGGAAATTACAGTACCATTGGTTAGGGTTGCAATATCTTCAAGCATGGCTTTTCTTCTATCGCCAAATCCCGGAGCTTTAACAGCGATAACCTTCAATGTTCCGCGAATCTTGTTAACAACTAAAGTTGCAAGAGCTTCGCCTTCAACATCTTCTGCAATTAATAATAGCGATCTGCCTTGCTGAGCAATCTTCTCAAGAATTGGGAGAAGATCTTTCATTGCAGAAACCTTTTTATCATGAATTATAATGAATGGATCTTCAAGGACTGCTTCCATTGATTCGGTATCGGTAACGAAGTATGGCGAAAGGTATCCGCGGTCGAATTGCATACCTTCAACTACATCTAATGAAGTTTCGGTGCCTTTTGCTTCTTCAACAGTGATAACGCCGTCTTTGCCAACTTTTTCCATTGCATCAGCAATTAAATCACCAATTGATTTATCATTATTAGCAGAGATTGCACCAACTTGTGCGATTTCATTTCTGCCTTCAACTTCTTTACTGACTGATTTTAGATGTGCAATAACTTTGGTAACTGCTTTGTCAATTCCTCTTTTCAAATCCATTGGGTTTGCGCCCGCAGTTACATTCTTCAAACCTTCTCTATAGATAGCTTGAGCAAGAACGGTAGCTGTAGTTGTTCCATCACCGGCAACGTCACTGGTTTTGGAGGCAACTTCGCGAACCATCTGTGCACCCATATTTTCGGTTGCATCTTCAAGTTCGATTTCTTTAGCAACGGTAACACCATCTTTTGTGACTGTTGGTGCACCAAATTTTTTCTCAAGAATAACATTACGTCCTTTTGGACCTAGTGTAACTTTGACAGCGTTAGCTAATTTATCCACGCCTTTTTTGATTTTATTGCGTGCTTCGCTGTCGTACTCAATTAATTTTGAAGCCATATTTTTCTCCTTTGTATTATTTTCAATTTATAATTAACCAACGATTGCAAAGATGTCGCTTTCGCGCATGATAAGATAATCTTCGCCATCAACAGTAACTTCAGTACCGCTGTATTTGCCGTAAAGAACTTTGTCGCCTTCTTTGACTTCGAGTTTAACCAACTTACCGTCATCGGCAACTTTACCTGGTCCAACTGCTACGATTGTTCCTTCGATTGGTTTTTCCTTTGCTGTATCGGGTAGAATGATTCCTCCTTTGGTCTTTTCTTCTGCTTCCATCGGCCTAATCACTACACGATCTGCGAGGGGTTTTAATTTTAATTTAGCCATTTTAACCTCCAAATTGTTTGTTTTTGATTAATTTTTGAATATTTATTAGCACTCTTTTTTTGCGAGTGCTAATATACTATTTCAAGATTTTTTTGTCAAGGTACTGTGATTTACAAGACATATGGATGATTCGATGACAGAGTTACATTTTGTAATAGTGCGATCGTGATATCCAAGTAAAGAAGATAACAACAATAAGTCTCTTCTGTCATAGCTCAAGTACGAATCCAGATATGTCATTCCGAATTTATTTCGGAATCTATTTTTGAGTAATTTTTAGATGCTGAAATAAATTCAGCATGACATTTGCCATTGTTGCTCGGTTTTCAGTTAATAATAAAAATAAACAGTAATGAGATCTTTTCTTAAAGAAGAACTATCATCACTTAAAAATCACACGAAGACTTTGGATCGAAAAGTTGCGCTCATCTTTTTGAGTGTGGCTGTTCTACAGACTATTTCGTGGTACATAACTTCTCGGATGTTCTTCAGAATGAACTTGTTTGAACAGTATCAATTTCATCCTCAAGTTTATTTGATTGAGTATTTGTATTGGTTCATTGGTGATTTCATCACATTCTTTATTCTTCCAATTCTCATTATTCGATTTTTCTTAAGAGAGAAACTATCAAGCTATGGTTTGCAAGTAGGCGATTACAAAATCGGATTGAAGATCACCTTAATCTTTATTCTAGTCATGTTTCCACTTGTCTGGTTTGCCTCTGCCTCAAGTTCATTTGCTGATGTTTATCCGCATCTGCCATCTGCAAGAGAATCATGGAGAATATTCTTAATCTATGAAATTGGCTTACTCATTTACATGATTGCCTGGGAATTTATCTGGCGCGGGTACATGCTGTTTGGACTTTACGAGAAGTTCGGATTTTACAGTCTGTTTATTCAGATGATTCCATTTGTTATTTTGCATAATGGAAAACCTATGCTCGAAACTTTCGGTTCGATATTAGCCGGATTAGCTTTAGGAATTTTAGCTCTGCGGACAAAATCTATTTTCTATTGCGTGATTGCCCACATGAGTGTTATGTTTAGCATAGATTTAATTTCAACCTTACGATTTCGAGCCGATGATTTTGGAGTAGGTTTTTCTTCGCTAATGAATATTATCAAAACATTATTTTGAGGTCATCAATGAGATTTGCATTAAACATTGATCATATTGCAACGCTAAGAAACGCAAGGGGAGAAACGCAGCCTGATCCGGTTACTGCCGCATTGCTTGCAGAACAAGCTGGTGTGGATGGAATCGTGGTTCATTTACGTGAAGACAGAAGACACATTAACGAAAGAGATGTTCGTCTTTTAAGAGAATTGATTACCACAAAACTCGATTTGGAAATGGCGGCAACCGAAGAGATAATTAAAATTGCCTGCGATGTTGGTCCCGAGTTGGCAACCATTGTTCCGGAAAAAAGACAAGAACTTACAACCGAAGGCGGAATTAGTGTAATTGATAATGTGGCTCGGCTAAAAGAAACGGTTAACACTCTGCACAAGTATGAAATTGAAGTCTCGATGTTTATTGAACCGGACATAAATCAAATTGATGCCTCCGCTGAAATTGATGCTGATTACATTGAACTGCACACAGGGGTTTTTGCCAATGCCCTTACCGAAGAGGAACAGTTTGATGAACTTGATAAGATTCGAACTGCTGCTAAGCATGCAAAGAAACTTGGTCTTGGAGTGAATGCCGGACATGGATTGAATTACTCCAACATAAAAATTTTCCGTGAGCTTGAAGATATTGATGAAGTAAGCATTGGTCATGCAATAATTGCCCGTGCTGTTTTTGTGGGACTGAAAGAAGCAGTGGGAGAAATGATTAAGCTGCTGAGAAGATAGTAGCTAGAAGAAAGAGTGTCTTTCAATCGCATAAACTCACTTAACTCTGTAGGGACACGATGCATCGTGTCCTAATTGCTTCATAAGACAATACCTCGTTATCAGAATATATTGCCTCACCAACATTTACAGATGATTACTCTCTGTTTAAAATGGCTAACCTTCAGATTATAGTTGCCTCCTCTCCAATTACTTTAGCAAGGTTTCTTTTTGCACTTGCTCACTGCCGACTTTATTTTGCCTTCCCTCCTTTTACAATAGCCACATATCTGTTTACACTTGCTCTCCACCAAGTTTATATAGCTAAATATAGAGTTATAGATGTTACATTCAGAGATAATGATGTCTCATATCAATAATAACAAATAAAATATAGAATTAAGTAAGCTCACTCTATAATCAAGTTTATAGAATATAAAATCATTTTCATAAAATCAAAACTATATTGAATAAGCTTAATTTTATATTAAGATTACACAGAACTATATTAAGCATATATAATTTTATATTTAATTTACATAAATATATATTTAACTTACATAATTTTATAATTAACTTACCTAAATATATAATAAATATACTTAAACTTATATTTAATTTACCTAATTCAATAATTAGCGAGTTTGAAGAGATATTTGGCTTCAGAAAAGTGAGATTTCGTTCAAAAATGAAGATAACTTGCAAGAGAAGTTTGAAAGTGAGCAAAAAACAAAGGGGGGTGACCTTTTGCAGAGCGAGAGGCAGCTAATTCTTTTAGCAACCTCGTAAAGTAAAGAAGAGAGGAAGCAAAAGAAGAAAGCAACTCACAGAAAGAACAAAGAAGCAGTGAGGGAGATGATTGAGTTGCTGAGAGGTTAGTTTATCTTTACTAACCAAACCTCCGAGGTTTGGGAAGTTCGTCTCGACGTAAACCTCGGCGGTTTGGTTATTCCCTAAAACTTTTTTCACAGAATTCCCGTTTTCTTCTTGACAATAGCCATACCCAATCGCTAATTTCCAACAACTAATTCTATCCACTCCGAGGGAGTTAATGCGGAGATAGGTTACAGAACATTCCAGAGACAACACACAGAACACTCTCCCGAAGCAGAGCCATTGCATTGATATTAACTAAATCAATCATGAAAGGAGCTCGCTATGTATAAGTCACTTCAAATTTTCTTCTTCTTTTTGCTGGTAACGCAAATATGTTTTGCACAGTGGTATGAGCAGAACAGTCCAACAACACAAAACCTCAATGTGGTAACATTCATTGATGCAAATAATGGATTTGCAGTTGGCGATAGTGGAATAATTCTTCAAACAACGAATGGAGGAGAAGAGTGGTTAATACAAACAAGTGGGACAATCAAAAAACTCAATGGAGTCCAATTCATAGATTCAAACCTTGGATTCGCTGTGGGGGATACGGGTACAGTATTAAGAACTAATGATGGAGGAATAAGTTGGGCACAAGAACCACAAGGCACGAATTTTAATTTAAAAGATATTTGTTTCATTAATAACACCACTGGCTGGATAGTAGGTGGATTTGGCCCTGAAGAGCCAATTGACACGGCAATTGTTCTTCGTACTACTAATGGTGGAATTAATTGGATACAACAGACTTGCGACGCTCCATGGCAATTGAGTGGTGTATGTTTCATTAATGAAAACACTGGCTGGGTTGTTGGGGGTGGTGGACATTCCTTTTTCAATGATTTTGCTACCGTTTTCTATACTTCTGATGGAGGGATCAATTGGCTACCTCAGCTAAACGAGGACATGCCTCGTTTAAATGACGTTCATTTTGTTGATGAAAGCATCGGTTGGGCAGTCGGAGGAGCTAGAGGAATTGACATGGGGATTGATGGCATTATAATAGGAACAATAGATGGGGGAGTAACTTGGACAACGCTGCAACAAGCATATCAAATCTTCCGTAGTATCTCAATGGTTGATCAAAATATTGGATTTGTAGTAGGAGGACATTGGGGCCATGGAGTGATAATGACGACTAATGACGGAGGTTTTACTTGGACACAAGAGATAATTGATAGTCTGGGTGCACTTAGGAGTGTTTCATTAGTAGATGCTTTCAATGGCTGGATTGTAGGTGAAAACGGAACAATTCTCCACACAACCAACGGCGGTGTTGTTCCAGTTGAGCTAAGCTCATTCACCGCAACTGCAAACGGAAAAGAAGTAAAACTTAGCTGGTCTACGGCAACGGAGTTAAACAACCAAGGATTTGAAGTACAAAGAAAATTTGGCAGTAATAATTTTGTAACAATTGGTTCGGTTAAAGGACACGGCACAACTACTTCTCCAAATCAGTACAGCTTTGTTGATAAACTTTTAACTTCGGGAAAATATTTTTATCGCCTCAAGCAAATTGACTTCGGTGGAAAGCATGAGTACTCACAAGAAGTGGAAGTAAGTTGGAGTCCGTTTACTACTTACAAGCTTGAGCAGAACTATCCCAATCCATTTAATCCAACAACAACAATAGGATTTGGAATACTAGAAAAAGGAAATGTGAGGTTATCAATTCTTGACATACTTGGAGAAGAGATAAAAATTTTACTCAATGAAGAAAAGGAAGCTGGCTATCACTCAATTGATTTCAACGCAATTGATTTGCCAAGCGGAGTGTATTTCTATCAGTTACGGGCTGGTGAGTTTGTTGAGACAAGGAAGATGATTTTACTTCGGTAGTAAGCGGGAGTAAGAGAAGAAGTAAGACTTCGAGACTAAAATTTTTTCTTACTCTTTCTCTTTCGAAAGTTCGAATGATCGCATCTTTCTATTCAGTAATAGAATTTAACGCTTGGCTAATATCCCAAATAATATCACTATAATTTTCCACACCTATTGAGAGCCGCACCATTTTTTCTGTTATAGAAAGTTCTTTCTTGTGTGTTTCACCTACATCAACATGCGTCATTGTTGCGGGATGTTCTGCAAGACTTTCAGTGCTCCCAAGACTAACTGCAAGCTTTATCAGCTTTAACGAATTTAAAAATTTAAATGCCTGTTTCTCTCCACCCACAACATCAAAGGAAATCATTGCTCCATTGCTTAAGCATTGCCGCTTAAAAATATTGTACTGCTCACCATCTTGTTGGTTAAGATTGCCGAGATAATAAACTCTTTCAACCTTAGGGTGATGATTCAGGAAATCAGCTACTTTTTCGGCATTAAATGCTTGAATGTCCATTCTTGCTTTTAATGTTTCCAAGCTTCTAAGTAAAAGCCAGCCGGTCCAAGGTCCAGCCATGCTTCCTAAAAATGTTCTAAGAATTTTTACTCTTTCAATCAATGCTTTTGAACCAAGGCAGGCACCAGCGATAACATCACTATGCCCGCCAATGTATTTTGTGGCTGAATATAAAACGAAGTCTGCTCCATGCTTTAAAGGATGCTGCCACAATGGTCCCATATAGGTATTATCAACAGCCAAATAGACTTCTCTTTCCGGTGTGGAAAAATGTTTTGCAATATCTTTACTGCCTTTAATATCAATTAAATCGTTTGTAGGATTTGCAGGCGTTTCAATGTATATCATTGCGAGCTTGTCCAAGACTCCAGTTGATTTTATAATATTGATAATATCGTCTCTGCTTTGTCCAACCTTAAAACTTGCAACATGAATTCCAAACTTTGGTAAAATTTTATTTATGAAATGATCTGATCCACCATAAAGCGGTAAACTGCATAACAACAGATCACCAGGTTTTAAGAACTCGAGCAGCATTGTAGAAATTGCAGACATGCCGCTCTCGAATACAGCACAATCTTCTGCTTCGTCCCACAGCGTTAGTCGGTTTTCCAGAATTTCAAGATCGGGATTGTTAATGCGGCTGTATATTAGTCCAATTTCTTCACCGACTTTTTTCTCTCGAAGTCCGTAAGCAACTTCGAAAAATGCTTTGCCTTCCTCTGCACTTTTGAATACAAATGTTGATGTTTGAAATATCGGGCTTTTAATTGCGCCTTCTGATAACTCAGGCTTATAACCGTAAGACATCATCAAGCTTTCAGGTTTCATTTTGTTTTTCATTTGGCTTGCCATTGTTTTGTATGTTTATATTGGGTGGAGATATTCTTAAGTAACTATAATTAATAATTACAAAGAGCCAATTCAAAAATAGAAAGTTTGAGATTAATAATCACTCAAACAAAACAAACAATCAATTACTAATTTGTAAATGTGCCCAAATTATTGGTTTAAAGATTTCATTTGCATATAGTGCTTGATCCGTTTTTGAAAAGATTAATTCTGTATCACTATCCTCGCTGAAATATATTATCCATGGTCTTGAAATTAAGTTTGAAATTTTCAGCATTTCATAAACAAGTAATTCATTAGGGATAGAATTGGGATATGAGAGGGCAAAATCAAGCATATAACAATCAGGGAACTTGTAATATTCATTCAAAGCGATGAAAGAGCTATTTTCAGGAAGGATTGTTGTTAGTTTCTTCTGGATAATTTCTGATTCACAACCGACCTTTGTGTTCTTAATAATTACTGTCAATAAAACTCTTATCATATCTTGGGCTATTATTATTTACTTTATTTCTATAGAAAATAAAAAAGCCGCCCAACAGGCGGCTTAACAAACATGACTAAAATTTAATTTCCGAAAACGTTTTTAATACCGTTCATGTGTTTTGTTTTATCAATTATTTGTCCTTGAGTATTTACGATTCCATAGTGACAATTGGCGCAAGTGCTAAGCCCGCCAAAGTCCACATGTCCGGCTGGAGGAAGACCATGACAACTTCCACAAGGTGCTTGGCTACCATCAACTCGATTCCATATTACACTATGCTTATTACCTTCCATTTTTGTTCCTGAGTATGCAAAGTGATTATTAACCGATGTGGAATCTTTATAAAATTCAAAATTGCCGTGGCAATATGTATTAGCACATGTTAAAGTTGATGAACTATAGCTTGCATTGCCTGCCACATTAAATATTGCTAATCCTTTCAGATATACTTCAGCCGGCATGCTTCCATCTAAATGCCCAGTAGAGTTTAACGCCTGAGGAACGGTATGACAAGTTGAACACTCAACTGTTTTACCAATTTCATTGGTGTAAAGATGCTTCTCGTGAGCACCCACTCCTCTCGCAGTAGTGAATGTATTACCACTTAAATCTCTTGGCGGGGCAATTCTGTCTGGGTCGCTGAAGTTACCATGGCATGTGTTGCAGGCTTCCGGCCCAGATGGTTGATTATGACAGCTCAAGCAGCTTGTACTGATTAAACCACCGCCATAATTTGTTCCATGGCACTGCTTGCAATTCGGAAGATTCCAATTATTGTTTGCGATATATTTCCCATGGAAATCTGCTGAAGATGGATCAAGTATTCCAGCTTTATGAACATTGATTGTTGAATGACATGTTGCGCAAGAAGGACTGATAGTTCCGCCTGCGAAATTTTCACCGTGACATTGCTGGCAATTAGTGAATCCATTTGTTAACTGGTATCTGCCATGAAATTCTGGTGAAGATGGATTAAGAATTCCAGGTTTGTGTACGCTGATAGCAGAATGACAAGTTACACATGTTGGGCTTAAATTGCCGCCATTAAAATTTTGTCCATGACATTGAGAACAATCACTTAATCCATTTGGTAATTGATATTTTCCATGAAAATTGGGTGAGCCAGGATCAATTATGCCTGTCTTGTGCACTTTTATTGCCGAATGACATGTTGCACATGAGGGACTCAAGTTACCACCAGAGAAATTTTCTCCATGGCACTGCTGGCAATTACTGAAGTTACCAGTCAACGAATTTTTTCCATGAAAATCTGGTGATGATGGATCAATGATTCCTGGTTTATGTACAATGATAGCCGAATGACAAGTTGCACAAGTAGGGCTTAAATTACCACCAGTTAAATTTTGTCCATGGCACTGTCGGCAATCACTTAATCCATTGGCTAAGGGATATTTCCCATGAAAATTTGGGGAACCTGGATCAACGATGCCAATTTTATGTACTTTTATTGCAGAGTGACAGGTTGCGCATGAAGGGCTCAAGTTACCACCAGTAAAATTTTCACCATGGCATTGTTGGCAATTGCTGAAGTTGCCGCTCAGCGGATTTTTCCCGTGGAAATTTGCTGATGCAGTATCTATAATTCCAGCCTTGTGAACTGTTATGGATGAATGGCATGTTACGCAAGAAGGACTGTTATAACCACCGGTGAAGTTTTGTCCATGACACCCTCGACAATCGCTCAAGCCATTTGGCAGAGGATATTTACCATGAAAATTAGCAGAAGTTGTGTCCTGTATCCCATCTTTATGTACATTTATTGCAGAATGGCATGTAACACACGAAGGACTGCTTATACCTCCAGCGAAATTAGCCCCATGACATTGCTGACAGGATGTAAACTGTTTTGATAGAGGATTCTTACCATGAAAACCTGCTGAGGCAGTATCAACTAATCCAGCTTGATGTATTGCGATTGAAGAGTGACAAGTTACACACGATGGGCTGTTTGTTCCGCCTGCAAAATTTCCTCCGTGACATTGCTGACAATCTATAAATGGATTCTTTAATAAATATCTGCCATGGAAGTTAGATGAATTTGGGTTCATTACACCGGAGGAATCGGCGTGAATTTTTATTGCCGGATGACAATTTACATCACCGCAATTTACAGGGGTTAAGCCGCCCTGGAAATTTTTAGCATGGCAATTTTGACAATCTCTAAATTTCATTTTATCGAAATAATTGCCATGAAAATTTGGTGAGTTGATATTTAGTGCACCTTCTCCATGGACACTTGGTTTGGTCACGGAGGTGATGTTATTTTCCAATTCGCTGCAGCTTACTAAGATCAACGAAGTTATAAATACGAAACAAACTAAAGTGATTATCTTTTTCATATTCATTCCATTAATTTTCACCATGTTTAGAACCGTGGCAATAACCGCAGAAACCAACTCCAGGAATAGAATTTGGTGAGGCACTTGTATGACAATTAAAACAAATTGAACCTTGATCATGGTGCCAATCGCCATCCTCTTCATTTCTCATAAATCCAGTAGGATGAGTTTTGGGGTTTGTTCCTTTAATTCCATCACTATCGAGATGGCAAGTTATACATGTTGGATCTGCTCCCTGTACATCATGACAGGAAATGCAGCTTTCAATGTCTCTTCTTGCTAATATAGCATGTTCACCGCCACCAGTTCCCGCTCCTATTGTTGAAAAATCTGCTTTCATATGAGAGGTTGGAAGGATTCCACCAAGAGCAAAATCTCTTTCTTTAGATTGATGACAACTTCCACAGAAAGTTTCGATTTGGTGACAGCTTTGGCATTCACTTGTTTTGCCCTTTGCATCCATTCCGTGAATAAATCGGTAATTTAATTCATGGGCACGAGTGATCTGTTGCTGTTGGGCACCATCAGTAAATGTGCTTGGCAAATATGGTTGATAGAAATCAGATTCAGTGTTTGTCTCTGTAATTCCCGTAGTTGCGGCGTGGCATTCCTGGCATGAATTGTTGTTTATGCTATGACACATCTGGCAATTAGCATCAATACTTTTTGCAGCAAATTTATGTGAGCTAATGTAAGCTGCACTTCTATGGTCTTGTGGAATTAAATTAGCTGTTGAGATGTGGCACGATTCACAAGTATTTGATGCAAATGATTTATTGTTATGGCACGTGTAACAATCTTCCATCGCCGGGTTAGGGTTAGGAAGTTCAGAACTATAAGCAATTGTTTCTAATCCATTATGACAAGTCTGGCATTCTACTTTTTTTTCTACGATGTGGAATTTGTGATTGAAAATCAATGCTGATTTAGACTGAACAAGTGCTTCGAATTTTCCTTCGAAGTGACAAGTTGAACATTGAGTATCATCTTCCACGTCATGACACTCTTTGCAGTTATCATGATTCGGAAGCAAGCGATCATTCAAAGATATGCTGTTAGCAACTGCTGAGTGACAGCTTTTACAATCAGTTTGTTCAGCATGCAGCTTGTGTGAAAATTTTATTACTTCTTTATTATCTGAAAAAATAAAACTCTGGTTGGTTGAGAATGCTGAGAAGATTAAAATGACAGATAACGTAAGCAATAATGAGAGATAGTAATATTTTAACTTCATATTTCAGCTTATAAATTTGTGTTGAACCAATAGTTTAGTTTAAATAAAAATCTATAGTCGTTTTTATAGATTTTATTGTTCATGAATTGTCCTTGCAGGTCAAATGACAGTGTTCTGAATGGTCTTACATTACAACCAGCGAGTAGAGTTATGAGGTTATTTTTCTCGCTGTCCTTTGAAAGTTTGTAGGAAGTGAAAGATAAACCAACTGAGGGTGTGATGAAACCGTTCAAAAAGGAATAAGCTGTATATGCCGATATGGCATCCTGTTCGCCAGAATACCCCATTCCTTTTCTGTAAGAAATGTTTCCATAATTAGTGCTCAATCCAATCGTAGCACGCTGGGAATTTTCATCTTTGTATTTTACATAGCCATATTTCCCGGAGATATTGAAATCCTTGCAGAGGTTGTAATCACCTCCTGCTTCAATCTCTTGGGTGTTTCCGTAATCGAATACAGAAAAAATGGAATTGTATCTTACTTTTGGTTCTCGGTAGTTATAATAAATATTTAATCTCAAATTTTTTATTTGCTCGTAATTACCAAATAACTCAACTTTAGAAGTCTTCATATAATTAATATCATAGTCGTAGCGTGTGTCAACTGAAAAATAATTTTTCATGTCGTAAGAGACTTCTGCACTTGCATATTGATATTGATTAGATTTATTCCTAATTAAAACTGTAATTGGATTTATTAAATCTTCAGATAATCTCAACGCATTATACTCTTGAGGTTTAAAGTTTTTATTAACATATCCGACGGAGATTCTAAAATTCTTAAGTGCAGTCGATGTTAATTTTCCACCTGCAATAAAATCATGTTCCCAATCATCGGTTAATTCAAATTTTTGATAGGCAGGCACATTGCCACCGTAATAAGCATTGCATTTAAATTTGCCTTTAGAAAGAGTGACATTCACACCGTCAAACAAACCGCCAACGACATTATTAATCATTGATTGTCGTCCTAATCGAAAAGTTAGTATATCAAATACATCTCTTCCTTCTAAAAAGAAGTTGTAAACTCTGAATCGTGGATCAGTTTTAAGATCCTTGGAAATATCACTTTCAAAATTAAAAGACGTTCTAAGGAAAAAATTTTCTCGATTAAAGTTAAGATTTAGGAGTTCATAAGCTCGCAAATAGGTATTGGAAATATTTTTGACGCTGAACCGCTCAAAACTATAAACGGACGATGTGAATCGTCCGTTTATATTCTGAGATGAAATGAAACTTTGTGCAATCAGCACTAAACTGAATATTAGAAATGTTTTTTTCATCTTTATCCTAAATTTTTAGGAACTTTTTGTGATCAATTTGTCTTAGGAGTCATGTGTTTTATTTTGTCCCACATTGCCTCAAATTTAAATTCAGTAAAAGTTGGACTTTCAGAATTATGGCATGTTGCGCAAAATTCTTCAACCTTTTCGTGTAACATCAAACCATTGGCAACTGCATCGGTTTTGCTTTTCATTATCTTTAATGTTTTGTAATTAGAACCTGCACCATGGCAAGTCTCACACTGAATACCATCTTCCACTTTGAATTTTTCACCAACCAATGCTTTGTCAACATTGTAACCAGAGGCATGGCATTTTAAGCAAGCTTCAGTTTTAGCTGCGGCTGTTTTGTGCCCTAAACTTGCAGCAATCGAATCAGCTTTTCCAGTTTGAAGATTCTTAAAAGCCTGTGAGTGTTTACTGTTTTTCCAAATATCTAATTGTTTGCCTTGCTTTTCAGTTTTGTGGCAAGCTCCACAAGCATCAACTCCAACAAAGCTGTTCACTTTCTTGTCTTGTCCATAAGAATACCCGGCAAGTAAACTTACAATAAGAAATAAAATGAGATTAAGTTTATTGAACATTTTTTCCTCCATAGTTTGTTTTACATATATAGTTAATATACAAAAAAAGAAAGGTTCGTAACATAAATTTT
>CAYMKU010000004.1:0-121503 GCA_964391015.1 uncultured Ignavibacteriaceae bacterium | reverse complement strand
TGTTTTACATATATAGTTAATATACAAAAAAAGAAAGGTTCGTAACATAAATTTTAAAAGCTAACTCTCTTCTTTATCTTTTATTGTTAAAAAAAGTAATGTTCACTTTGAAAATTATAAACCATTTTAATAATTAACAATAATCAAACCAAAATTATTTTCTTATTTAATGAAAGTTTCGTACTAACTTTTTCATCCCCAAGAATGACGTGTGACATCTCTCGAATTAGAGAAAAATAGATTTTTTTGTAGCAAAATAAAGATTTCTGGGTTAAAAGAAATTCTTATGTTTGCTATATCTAATATTATAGAGGTTCACGCGTTATGAGTTCTTTCAAGAAGCGTTCAAAATTGTATGCATATCTGTTCACAGTTTTGTTCACTCTGAGTTTAATCTCGTGTGAGAAAAAATCTGAACAAAAAGCAGAAATTATGATTAAAGATGGTTTGATTTTTAAACAAGGTGAGTTGCACCCATTTACCGGCATTATTAAAGACACAGTGGAAGGAAAGATGATCGAATACGAAGTTTTGGCTGGTAAAAAAAATGGAATTTTTAAGACTTATTTTAAAAATGGTAAGCCAGAAATGATTGGGACAATAAAAGAAAATTTAAATGAAGGTAAATGGACATACTATTATCAGTCAGGTCAAATTGAATCTGAAGGTATTTTTAAAAATGATTTACCAGAAGGGATATGGAAGTGGTATCATGAAAATGGAAAACTCAAAGAGGAAGGGAATTATAATAAAGGTGATCGTGAAGGGCGATGGTTCATGTACGGTGTTGATGGTAAAATAAAGGAAGAAAAAGTTATGAAGCAAAATCAAATTATTGAACAGAAATAGCTTGTACACTCATTAAGAATGATTATGTTCCAATGAGGTAACACAAAGTTAATTGATATTAAAACCACCTTTAGCTAATTTTACTAAACAAAAATAAATATTCATTGAAGGAGATATTATAATGGCAATTAAAGTAGGTATAAATGGATTTGGAAGAATAGGCAGACTTGTAATCCGCGCAATTGCAGAAAAAAAATTAATTGGAAAAGAAGTTGATGTTGTCGCAATAGTTGATATAACAAATGATGCAAAGTATTTTGCTTACCAGCTAAAATATGATTCAGTTCATGGAAAATTTAATGGAACTCTCTCAACCGAAAAGAGCGATCCGAGTTTAGATCACGATGATATACTTGTAATAAATGGAGATAAAACTAAATGTTTGCTTGCTCTAAAAGAACCTTCTCAGCTTCCATGGAAAGATTTAGGAGTTGATTACGTAATAGAATCTACTGGATTATTTACAGATGTAGAGAAAGCAAAAGGGCACTTAGCTGCCGGTGCAAAAAAAGTTGTCATTACTGCTCCAGGTAAAGGAGATTTAAAAACTTTTGTAATGGGTGTTAATGATGATAAATATAACCCCTCAACAGATCACGTAATTTCAAATGCATCTTGTACAACTAATTGTCTTGCTCCCGTAGTTCACGTATTATTAAAAGAGGGTGTCGGAATAGAAGCGGGAATAATGACTACGATTCACTCTTACACTGCAACACAGAAAACAGTCGATGGTCCTTCGAAGAAAGATTGGCGTGGTGGACGTGCGGCTGCGATAAACATTATTCCGTCTTCTACAGGTGCTGCTAAAGCGGTTGGAGAAGTTCTTCCTCAAGTGAAAGGGAAATTAACTGGTATGTCATTTAGAATTCCGACTGCTGATGTATCTGTTGTTGACCTCACCTTCAGATCAGAAAAAGATACTTCTATTCAGGAAATTGATGCGCTCATGAAAAAAGCCAGTGAAACTTATCTGAAAGGTATTTTAGGATATACAAATGAGGAAGTTGTTTCAAGTGACTTTATTAAAGATGATCGCTCCTCGATTTATGACTCAAAAGCAACACTAGAGAATAATTTCAAAAATGAAAAAAGATTTTTCAAAGTGATTTCATGGTACGATAATGAATGGGGTTATTCAGTTAGAGTTGTTGATTTGTTGCTGAAGATTGCTAAAATGTAGTTTTGTTTAACTTCGAATGAGACTGAACTTTTTTGTTCAGTCTCACTCTTAAAATGTTTCTTCCAAAAAATATCGTTCACACCATTAAAAATAATTTCTTCATGAGGTAAAAGATGAAAAAGCTTTCTATAGATAGTGTAGATCTTAAAAATAAACGAGTTCTGGTTAGAGTGGATTTTAATGTCCCGCTTGATGAAAATCTGCAAATCACAGACGATATCAGAATCACATCTTCACTCCCAACAATCAAGAAAATAATTTCTGAGGGTGGTAAAGCGATTTTAATGAGTCATCTTGGAAGGCCAAAGGGAAAAATTAATCCGAAGTACAGTCTGAAGCCTGCGGCAGAGCGACTTGGTAAGTTATTAGGTAAAGAAGTAAAACTTGCACCTGATTGTGTTGGAGAAGAAGTAAAGACCTTAGTCAGTAAAATAAGTAATGGCGATGTGTTAATGCTTGAGAACTTAAGATTCCATGACGAAGAAGAAAAGAATGATGAAGCTTTCGCGAAAAAGTTGTCAGAGTTGGGCGATATTTATATTAATGATGCTTTTGGAAGTGCTCATCGTGCGCACGCATCAACTGAAGGTATAACTAAATTCATTAAAATATGTGCGTCCGGTTATCTTATGCAGAAGGAATTGGATTATCTTGGGGCCGCAATTGCAAACCCACGAAGACCATTTACTGCGATTTTAGGCGGAGCAAAAATTTCTGGAAAGATTGATGTGATCACAAATCTTATTGGAAAAGTAGATAAACTTTTGATCGGTGGGGGAATGGCTTTCACTTTTTTGAAGGCCCAAGGAAAAGAAATTGGCGCATCACTTTTAGAAGCTGAAAAAATTGATCTTGCAAAAGAAGTTTTAGAAAAAGCAAAAAATTCTAAGGTGAAGTTTTTATTACCAATAGATTTTGTTGTTGCAAATGAATTTAAAAATGATTCTCTGTCTATGGTTGTAAAATCGGACTCAATTCCTTCTGATAAAATGGGGTTGGATATAGGGCCTGAAACAATTAAATTGTTTAAGCAAGAGCTTGAAAATTCGAAAACAATTGTCTGGAACGGTCCAATGGGAGTTTTTGAATTCGATAATTTTGCAAAAGGTACATTTGCAATCGCACAAGTTTTAGCTGATGTTACTTCCCAAAATGCTGTAACAATTATTGGTGGAGGTGACTCTGCCGCTGCCATTAGTAAAGCCGGATTGGATGCTAAAGTTTCTCATGTTTCTACAGGAGGTGGTGCATCGTTAGAATTTCTCGAAGGGAAAATTCTTCCAGGTGTTGATGCATTAACAAATGTATAAGTTTGATTCAATTATTTCAAAACAAAGTATTGAAGGAAATATTTAGTGAGTGATTATTATAAACCTTCGGGGTTTGGCGGATTTAGTTTCTTTCCCCCTGTAATTAAAAATTTGATGATCATAAATGGCGTTGTTTTTCTTATCCAAACGCTTGGCGAAAAAATTGCTGCTTTCTCAGGGCTAACCCTTTCAGATGTTTTAACAAAATATTTTTCTTTGATTCCCGTTGGTGGATATATTGCTGGAACTATAGGTAACGAAATTGTTGAATGGACATTTTACCCTTGGCAGTTGGTTACTTATCAATTCATGCACGGGAGTTTTTCTCACATTCTCTTCAATATGTTTTCTCTCTGGATGTTTGGAATTGAAATTGAACACTTTTGGGGCAGCAAAAAATTTCTTTATTTCTATTTGCTGTGTGGAGTTGTTGCTGGGTTATTTCACATGTTTATATCCCCGCTTTTGGGTGGAGCTGTTGCACCAACGATTGGTGCTTCTGGTGCAATTTATGGTGTACTTGCCGCATTTGCTTTATTATTCCCTAACAGACTGATCTTTCTTTATTTCTTCATCCCAATTAAAGCAAAATATCTTGTTACATTTATGATTGTAATGGAATTTATGCTTGTTGATAGTGCAAACAGCGGCATAGCTCATCTTGCACATTTGGGCGGTGCTTTAGCCGGGTTAATTTTTATTTTAGCAGATAAAAACACCCATGCAGAAATTAAAAATCTTTTTAGTAAATCTTACTATCGAACAGATAGACCGTTTAATCCATTTGGCGGTGTAGCCGAAAGATTTAAAAGAAATCGAAGTGATGTTGAAGAAGCAAAATATCACGATATTAATGAGAAGAAGGATGAAAAGGATATTACTCAAAAGGATATTGATGCTATTTTAGATAAGATCAGTCAAAGCGGGTATCAAAATTTGACTGACCGTGAAAAGAAAATTCTATTTGAAGCAAGTAAAAAGATGAATTAGCGACGTGGTGACTAAGTTTTTTTATGTTTCAGTATTCCAATTCACATTTTTTTTATCCCTTTTATTAATTGGCTGCAATCAAAATAAAGTTCTTGATGAAGAAAAATTTATTAAGGTTTACACCGATATAATTATTGCGACGGATACAGCATTTATCAATTCGAAGTCGAATGAAAAGATTATAAATCAAGTATTGATCAGGAATGATGTGACAATTGGTGATTATAAAATGACAATTCAACACTACAACCAAGATCCGGAAAAATGGGAGCAATTCTTTTCTAAAGCGATTGCTTACCTTGAGTTGAAGCGGAAAAATTCCTTGAAATGATTCGATTTTTTGCTAAACAAATCCTAATCATAGCATAACTAATTTTTGCAGGCAGTTTGTTTTTCAAGTCTTTTAAATCTGCGTAACCCTTGCTTACTTCATTCTCAATCGTTTCAATGAGCTTTATGTCAAAAAGATTATGAATCTCTATAGTTGGATCAAACTCAAAAATAGTTTCAATCTGCATGGAAATAACTTCTTCAGATAATTTTCTCAGAGATGAAATATCTTTTAACGAAAATCCTTTTCTTAGTAGTTCATAAGTTTCTTTAATGCTTGCTGGAACTTTTTGCAACGATCCTTGTATTTCTTTTCGATCAGTAGCGAAATCATTAATTTCTTGTAGGAGTTCATTCCCGAGTTTATTAAACATTCGAATGTTAAAACCTTGAATGTTCATCAATTCAGTTTTTGTTTTGGGTTTTACAATAGAAATTTTTTTTAATAAATCATCGGGACAAATTAAATAGCTTGTTTGAAGGTAGCGTTCAGATGCTTTCCTTCTGACTTCGCGTAAAAGATTATAGAGTTCTAATTCCTCTTCATAATGATATTTGTAAGCTCCTTCTTCTAACAGTATGGGCTTCGGTTTATTTTTTATAGTATCAGATAAAAAGAATTTCTTTGGATTTAACTCTCCTCTAACAACTTTTCCGCTTGCTAAAAGATTAAAGACAATCATTTTTAATTCGTTGATATTATAATGACTGCAAGCGCCAAAAGTTGATATTTCTTTGAACGATTCGTCTCGCTTTGTCCCTTTAAGAATTCTAATCAAATTACTTTGAGTTAAACCATCATTCTGTTCCACCAATGTTTTTAATATAATTTCTTCCAAGTATTTTGAGGTTGTTTCTGAAATAGTTTCTCCTGAAGTGCATACATCACATTTTCCGCACTTATAATCAGGAAGATTTTCTCCAAAATAATTCAGAATAAATTTGAAACGACACTCATGAGTAAAAACGTATCTAACCATTGCATCGATTTTTTTCTGTCCATATAAATAGTTCTCATTCAATTTTTTATAATCCAGCGTTAACTTTTCTGCATTAACTCTCGGCGAGATGAGCATCACATTATCTTTAGATAAACTTTTTTTGTAAGTGATAATGCCCATGTTGTCAAGCGAAGAAAGCAATTCATCTGCGTCATTTTCATTTACATCAAACAATTTTGAAATATCCGTTTGAGAAATTTTAATACCCTTAAAGAAAATCTCGCTTCCAAATTCCCGTAGTAAGATAAGAAGTATGTCTTTCAGATCATTTTGCGAGCTGGTTTTTATTAAATTTTTTAATTTATCTTTCTCCATGATTATTTGAATTTCAGATTTTCTTTCGTAATCCGAAATTAGTTTTAAATAACCGGATGATTCCAAATATCGTAATGCTGCAAGAACTATTGCGCGATTAAATTCACGTTTGCAGTATTTCGAAATGAAATCTAAATCAATGGGTATTTCATTTGTTGAAATGTTTCCTTCAGCTACTTTTCCTAAATCGCAAACCGCATTATAAATCTTTTTAATAGTTTCTTTATCTGGGAATGAATTTGATAAAAAATAATTTTGTATTTGGACATCATTTTCATCATGGAGAAGAAATACATTCGATTCCTTTCCATCCCTTCCAGCGCGTCCGATTTCCTGGTAGTAATTTTCTATTGAACCGGGAGTGTTATAATGAATGATAAGACGAATGTCTTTTTTGTCTATTCCCATTCCAAAAGCATTTGTTGCAACTATGATAGGAACTTTGTCAAATAAAAAGTCTTCTTGAATTCTTTTTCTCAACTCAGAAGCAAGTCCAGCATGATAATATGTGCAATTAATTTTGTGCATAGTTAAAAATTGAGCGGCTTCTTCTGCACTCTTTCTTGATGATGTGTAAATTATTGCTGGAGTTTTATATTGTTTAATAAGTGAAAGAGATTTTTCATTTTTCTTTTTAGTTATAATCACGCTCAAATTTAGATTTTGTCTCTCAAATCCCCGTACAAATATTTTTTCGTTTTTGAAAGCAAGCTGTCCAATAATATCCTTAATTACTTCAGGTGTAGCAGTCGCAGTGAAACCAGAAATCCTTTTTACCGAAATAAATTTTGTGAATTCATTTATGTTCCTGTAGCTTGGTCTGAAATTGTGTCCCCATTCGCTAATGCAATGTGCTTCGTCCACAAAAACATAAATAGGGTTGAGTGCTTTGATTCTCTCAGCAAAGGAAATATTTTCTAATCTTTCAGGTGCAACATAAAGAAGCTTGATTTTATTCGAAGAAATTTTTTGCAGGACGGATTCAGTTTCATAAAAGTTCAATGTACTGTTTATAAAGGCAGCCACTTCATCAATCTTATTAAGCGTATCTACTTGATCTTTCATTAGAGCGATTAAAGGTGAAATAACAATAGAAAAATTTTCCGAAATTAATGCAGGTATCTGATAACAAATTGATTTCCCCGCACCAGTTGGTAAAACTGCCAGAACATTTTTCCCATTAAGAATGGCATTAATAATTTCTTCCTGTCCAGGTCTAAATTTTGTGTAACCGAAATATTTCTTTAGTGTTTCTAACGAATTCATTTTACATCTGGTGTTTCATATCAAAAATATATTATTGACTTACCCTATGCAAATTTGTTCTTCAATAGTCTGAGATTCTGTATGAGCAATCAACATTAATGAGTTTAAAATTCTATCATAATTGATTTTATACCTGTTTTCTAGTGATTTTTATTTCTAATTTTACTCATATTCTTTTAAAATTTATTTAATTCAATGTTTAATAATACAATTATTGAGTAAAACGATGCCTGATGAAAAGTTAAAACTTGAAGACCTTTTAGAGAAAACTTTTGTTGCTTCCGATGGTAATCAAATCAACAGCGCTGTAATAATCGGCGCGGGAATTATGGGGCAAGGAATTGCACAAACTGTGGCTGCTTCCGGTATGGATGTCCTAATTATTGAAAAAGACGAAGAATATTTAGTCAATTCAAAAGAGAATCTTTCGGAAAGTATTGACAGAGAAATAAAACGCTGGGCAATGACTGCTTCCGAAAAAAAATCAATCATGAGCCGCATTCAGTGGGCAACAAATACTGATAAAATAAACGATTATGATTTGATTATCGAAGCTGTTGATGAAGATTTTGAATTGAAGCGTTCAATCTTTAAGAAATTAGATCAAGCTGCACGTAAGGATATTATTTTTGTATCGAACACTTCTACTCTTAGCTTGACAAAAATAGCAGAAGTTACGCAGCGTCAAGATAAGATTATCGGGATGCACTTCTTGCATCCTGTTCCGAAAATTCCTCTCGTTGAAATCGTAAAATGTCTTCATACTTCAAATAAAACAGTAGAGATTGTTAAAAAGTTTGCAGCAAGAATTGGCAAAACTCCTGTTGAAGTTTATGAATATCCAGGATTTGTAACAACCAGAGCAATTGTGCCACTGTTGAATGAAGCAATGTATATTTTGTTGGAAGATGTTGCAACTGCAAGGGATATTGACACAGCCATGAAGCTTGGGTATAATTTTCAATATGGTCCGCTTGAAATGGCAGATATGATGGGGCTTGATGAGGTGCTTGCATGGATGGAAACACTTTGGAAAACTCTCGGGGAACCACGATACCGTGCTTGTCCAATTCTTCGAAAGCTTGTGCGTGAAAAAAAACTTGGTCGTAAAACTGGAGAGGGTTTTTATAAATATGATGACAATGGGAAAATAATTTCCGACTAATTCTTTATAAAATTTAGATGAAAGTGAATAATGAGAGTACTTGTTCTTAACTGCGGTAGTTCGTCAATAAAATATCAATTTATTAACACTGAAGAAAAGACCACGCTTGCAAAAGGAATTGTTGACAGAATTGGTATGAGCGGCGCTGTTCTTAGTCATACTCGGTACGATGGTGATACAATAAAAATTGCTGGTGAAATTCTTGATCATACAATGGGGATTGAATATGTGCTTGGTGTTATGCTAAGTAAAAATCATGGAGTAATTGATGATAAGGATGACATTGATGCTGTTGGTCATCGTGTTGTGCACGGAGGTGAAACATTTTCCGGTTCTGTTCTAATTACAAACGAAGTTGTGAATGTTTTGCAAGATAATATTGAACTTGCTCCTTTACATAATCCACCTAATATAAAAGGAATTCAGGCAGTATCAAGATTACTTCCTGGCAAACCGCAAGTCGGTGTATTTGATACTTCATTTCATTTGAAAATGCCTCCCAAAGCTTTTCTTTATGGAATACCATACGAGCTTTATAAGAAACATAAGATTAGACGATATGGTTTTCATGGAACTTCTCATCGTTTTGTTTCTCAAAGAGCAGCTGATGTGTTGGGGAAAAAATTGAATGAACTGAAAATTGTTACTGCTCACCTGGGAAACGGATGCAGTATGGCTGCTGTTGATCGAGGTCATTCGATTGATACCACAATGGGTTTCACTCCTCTCGAAGGTTTGCTGATGGGAACAAGAAGCGGTGATTTAGATCCCTCATTAATTTTATATATTATGAGTAAAGAAGGATTATCCTTAAATGAAGCCGGAACATTGCTCAATAAGCATTCGGGTTTAATTGGAATTAGCGGCGAAAGCAGTGACATGAGAGAAATTTTAACTGCGGTAGGTGAGGATCATAAAAGAGCTAAATATGCTTTTGAAATATTCTGCTATCGAATTAAAAAATATCTTGGTTCATATGCAGCTGCTATGGGTGGATTAGATGCTTTTGTTTTCACCGGTGGGATTGGTGAAAACTCTTCGCAAGTGAGGGATGAAGTTTGTAAAAATCTCGAGTTCCTTGGAATCAGAATTGATGATTCAAAGAATAAAAATAGCGAGGAAATGATTTCAACCCACGATTCTGAAGTTGCTGTTCTAAAAATTCCTACTAATGAAGAGCTTGTTATTGCTCTTGATACTAGTGAGATTGTTAAGTCACTCAAAGAAAGCGTGAACCTTACTACAACTTTTTGAAATAATTGAACGAATTTAATCTTTTCATAGAATGAACCTAGAAACATTTTTACTTTCGTTTATTCCATTATTTGTTGCAATTGATATCATTGGTACGGCGCCTATATTTCTTGGTTACACTCAATCAATATCTGACAGTGCAAAAAAGAAATTAGTGTTTGAAGCAGTATTAGCTGCATTTGGTGTTGCGTTGATTTTTCTCTTCGGAGGTAAACTAATTCTTAACTTTCTTGGAATAACAATAGATGATTTTAGAATTGCAGGAGGAATAATTCTTCTTATACTTTCTATCAATGACATAATTGCATCCTCGGAAAAAGTTAGAAACCCTGGAACAGATATTGGCATTGTGCCATTGGGTGTTCCGCTGATTATGGGTCCGGCTGCCTTAACAACCATTTTAATTTTAGTTGACAATTTTGGTTACATACCTACAATCCTCTCCATGATATTAAATTTTCTTATTGCCTTAATTGTTTTGCTGAATGCAAAGCTGATATTGAAGGCAATAGGAGATGGCGGTTCAAAAGCATTTGCTAAAATTGCGTCGCTTTTTTTAGCTGCTATTGCCGTTATGATGATTCGTGTTGGAGTTTTGAATATCTTAGCTGTTAATAAATAAATTATTAATCGAATAATTTTTATTACATGAATTTAGGATTAAACGGAAAAACTGCTTTAATTACTGCTTCAAGCAAAGGTATTGGAAAAGCAGTGGCTGAAGAATTAGCGTCAGAAGGATGTAATGTTGCTATTTGTTCAAGGTCCAAAACTGATTTAGAACATACTGCCGACGATCTTAAAAAAAAATATGGGGTGGATGTTTCGTGGAGCATTTGTGATCTGAATAAATTAACCGATATTGAAAATACTTTTAATATTGTCTTAAAACAGTTTGGCAGAATTGATATTCTAATAAACAACTGCGGCGGTCCAACTTCAGGTTTTTTCAGAGATTTTGGTGATGAACACTGGACAGAGGCATTCGAACAAGTTTTTCTTAGTGCCGTAAGATTTAGTAACTTAGTTATGCCAGGAATGATGGCTAAGCAATGGGGAAGAATTATTAACATAACATCTGTATCTGTTAAGCAGCCCATTGACAATCTAATCTTATCCAATTCATTTAGAAGCGGATTGATTGGTTTTGCAAAATCATTAAGCAATGAATTTGCAAAACATAATATCACAGTAAATAGTGTTGCTCCAGGTTATACTTTAACAAACAGACTTTATGATTTAGCTGTGAGCAGATCAAAAACATCCGGTTTATCTCATGAAGAAGTTTTGTCCGAAATGGCAAAGCAAGTTCCGATGAATCGTCTTGCACGACCGGAAGAGATAGCAGCTATAGTTACTTTTTTGTGCTCTAATCAAGCTGGTTACATCACTGGAAACACAATCCATGTTGATGGCGGATGGGTGAAAGGTTTGTTTTAAGTTAGTTACAGCTACGACTTCAGTTGTAGTAATTAAATAATATTCCTCATAAGAGAGGACTCAATTATGATAAAAGAAATAGAAATATCAGTTCCACCGGATTCATTATCCAACAAGAATTATCTCTCTATCGAATCAGCTTATATGCTGCAGCTCGATTTAAGTGATATAACTGCAGTTATACCGCTTAGGAGATCAATTGATGCACGCGCCACTAAACCCGTGTATAAATTTTTAGTGCGGGTATTTATAAATGAAGCGCCTCAAGAAATTTATCCCAAGGTTAAATACGAGCCTGTGGAAAGTAAAGAATCCGTTTTAGTTGTTGGAAGCGGACCAGCAGGATTATTTTCTGCACTAAGATTAATTGAACTTGGTATAAAGCCCATCATTCTTGAACGAGGGAAAGATGTGCAGGAGAGAAGAAGAGATTTAAAATCAATACAGCAGGATCATATTATTAATCCGAATTCCAATTATTGTTTTGGCGAAGGCGGTGCAGGAACTTTCAGCGATGGCAAGCTTTATACGCGCTCAACTAAAAGAGGTAATGTTAAAAAGATTATGCAGATATTTGTGCAGCATGGTGCTGTTGAGGAAATTTTAATTGAAGCACATCCGCATATTGGTTCAAACAAGCTGCCGGCAATCATCAAAGCATTTCGCGAAACTATCCTTGAGAATGGGGGAGAGTTTCATTTCAATTCCCATGTTACAGATTTGATTATTAAGGATGGAAAAATACTCGGCGTGGTTATCAATCAAGAAAAGGAAATACTTGGCGATGGTGTTATTATTGCAACAGGACATTCATCCCGCGATATTTTCCAACTGTATTACAGTAAAAATATTCTTCTTGAGCCAAAAGATTTTGCAATGGGTATAAGGATCGAGCATCCGCAGGAATTGATAAACGAAATTCAATATCACACTAAACAATTAGGCGATGTTCTGCCTGCCGCAAGTTATGGCTTAAGCATTCAAGTTGATGGCAGAGCAGTCTATTCATTTTGTATGTGTCCTGGTGGAATCATTATTCCTGCTGCCACTGCACCCGGTGAAATTGTTGTGAATGGTATGTCGCTCTCTAAAAGAAATTCTCCGTTTGCTAATTCGGGTTTAGTTGTTTCGGTAAATGCAAACGATTGGAAAAAGTATGAAGCCGAAGGCGCTTTTGCAGGCTTAAAATTCCAGCAGGAGTTTGAGAGAAACGCTTTTGAGTGGGCAAATAAAACACAAAGCGCACCTGCCCAGCGCGTTACTGATTTTATTAAAGGAAAAGATTCCGAAATCTTACCGAGCACATCTTATATACCGGGATTAACACCATCACCACTGCACCAATTACTGCCGCATGTTATCCGAAGAACTTTGCAGAAAGCATTGATAATTTTTGACAGGCGTATGAAAGGTTATTTGACAGATGAAGCAGTTATTGTTGCCGCTGAAAGCAGAACGAGCAGCCCGATTAGGGTAGTCAGAGACAAAGAAACATACATGACTCCGCAGGTTAAAGGATTGTTTCCTTGCGGTGAAGGTGCAGGTTATGCCGGTGGAATTGTTTCCTCCGCAATGGATGGTGAAAATGTTGCTGATGCGGTTGTGAAGTATTTAAAGGTTCCTTAAAAGTTTGATCTAAGAAGTTAGATTCCGAAATAAATTCGGAATGACAGTAATCGAATAGACTTGCTTAACTCTGTAGGGACACGATGTATCGTGTCCTAATTGTATGTGTTGCTTTGCATGGCTGTCATGGACGATTCCATGACAGACTAATACTTGTCACGGTACGACCGTGACAACCAAGAAAAACCTCAAACTTATGGAACTAAAATGAATGTCATCGTTGAGATGCTAAATATCTACCTATTACAATAACCTTACATATTCATTTGGTAAAGCTATTAATATCCATTCCGTAGGACTTTTATTTTCGTTTAAGACTTCAAATATTCTCTTATCATTATCTAGTGAAATTAATTTTACAATTATTTCATTCCATCCTTGCTTAAATATGACTTTGTTATAATTCGTTATAATTGTTCTTTCATATTCCGGATTAAATTGATTTTTTAATAGTGCGTACCATTTCCCATTTACTTCAGTCGGCCGATCGAAATAGTAATAATATATTTGATAATCACCGATGGTTGATGTAATCGTAAAAGAATTTGTATTCCCACATTGAGTCGGGAACGAAATTCTTTGGTAATGTTCTAATCTTAGTGAAACAAACTTCGCTGTAGTATCGCTGAATAGGATACTATCTTTATATTCAACATAGATACTATCCTCTCTCACACTTTTGACATAATTATGCATTATTGTATTTGGTGGTTCGGGTAATATTATTTTGAAATACCCATAATTCGATACTTTAGCATAAGTTAATATGTGTTCAGCAGAATCAATTAGTGCTCTCCAAAATATGCTGTCTTTATTTGCTGGATTCCAATTAATAAATTTGCCATTAATCTCATTTGGTGAAGTTTGAAATGGACCAAGTGCTTTATCACTACAACTGATTAATGAAATAGTAAAAATTATAATGAATATTTTTTTCATAAAATTTTACCTACCTTGCTTGTTCAAGTGACGCTGGTGTGCTTATGTAGAACTGAGCTTTCAATGCACCCTCAAAAATCTGTGGTTAAAAAATAAACAAGGTCATTCACGGAAGCAAGACAAGGCATCAACTATTTTTTTTACTCACTCTCACTTTACTTTAGTTTAGTATCTATTTACACTTGCTCATTACCAAAACTACTTTGCCTCCTCTCCCATTACTTTAGCAAAGTTTCTATTTGCACTTGCTCACTGCCGACTTTATTTTGCGCTTCCTCCTTTTATGATAGCCACATATCTGTTTACACTTGCTCTCCACCCAATTTATGTTGCTAAATATAGAGTTATAGGTGTTACATTCAGAGATAAAGGTGTCTCATATCAATAATAATTAGTAAAATATAAAATTAAGTAAGCTCACTCTATAATCAAGTTTATAAATTATAGAGTTTATATCATAAAATCAGAGTTATATTAAACAAACTTAATTTTATATTTTATTTACCTAATTTTATATTTAATTCACCTAATTTTATATTTAATCTATCTAAATTTATATTTTATTTACTTAAATTTATATTTAATTTACTTGAATTTATATTGAGTTTACTTAAATCTATAATAAGCTTACCTAATATTATATTGAGTACACTTAAGTAGAGAGTTGGCTCCAGAAAGTAGATAATTAGCGAAAAAAGAAAGAAACCGAGCTACTGCAAGCAGATAACGAGCAATTGTAATTGGATAGCTCGTGACTGTAATCAGATAGTAGGCAGTTGAAAAGTGATAATTAGCTCCAGAAAAGGGATAGTTAGCACAAAATAGTTGAAATTGAGCATTTGTAACTTGACAATAAGCAAAAGTAAAGTGACATCAGCCGATTGTATTTGCGTGCGTCCGTAAAGACGTGAAACGTGAAAGGGAAGATGGGAGAGATCTTTATCTGGTAATCAGAGACCAAAAACTATTGCTTATAAGCGTTGCCTTATTTAAGTTTTGATTGCAATTATTTGAGGGCGCATTGAAAGTTCAGTCCTACATAAGCTCACCAAAACCGCTTGAGCAAGTGAGTCTTGCTGAGAGAGCGAGAGATAATATTAAACCTAAAATAAAGACCGCCGGAATGATATATAGTTTATGGATAGTTAGATAATAGTTATAGTGTATATATGAATATTGAAAAAGAGACTTTTGAAATTATCAAAATATTACTTTCTGCGTTCGCCGGAGCTTTTTTTGCGTTTGTTTTTCTTTGGTTATCAGATAAACGAAAAGTGAAAAATGAAAAAAAGAAAAATAATACTCGAGCCTTAAGTAAAATTCAGTTTATATGCAATAATAATTATAGTGCATTGAATACTACTTTATATAGCATCAGTGAAATTTTAAGAGTCTTCAAAGAAGCTCGCGAACAATCTAAAGATCCATTTTCTGCAAACCGATTAGATAAAATAATTTTGGATCAAGACTTACTCCTTGAACTTTCTAATATTGATTTTTTAAATGATTTCTTTTCATTCAATAGGATAATTGAAAAACATAACAATGATGTTGAAAATATAAATCACTTTCACGATTCAATGAAAATGGCTCGGTTGAATAATGTAATCACTTCTCAAAACTATATAGAAAACCTTGGTCGATTTGAGAATAATTTAAAATTGTTCAACAAATTTGTTATTGATTTAATGGAGCAGACAGAGAGTATTGTCGCGAAGTGTCGAGTATTATTGAAAGATGAAACTACTTTCTGGAAAAGAATTTTAAGGATAACAAGCAAAGGATATAAGAAAGATTTTCGAAAAAAATATGAGGCAGAGTTAGTCTTATTGAGAAAGGAAATGAAAATGGTAAAAGATAAATCTAAAGAAGAAATAGAAAAAGTATTAAAGTCAAAGTAGCACAATAACATCAGTAATAGTTAAATTTATTATCGATCACATGCAGTACATTTCTTTTATTCTACTCATTTTAATTTCACATTATTTACAAAATAAAGATAAGCCCAAAAGTTATATTGAGATAATGCGTCTAAAGTTTGAGGCAGCTTATGTTGATGATAACCCAATAGAAAATGTTAGCTCTTGGAAAGTTCCTTTTCAAACTTCAGATAGATACAAGTTAAACACAATAAAAGTAATTAGTGTTTTTGGTTCACCGCGAGATACTTATTTAAAAGGTCATATTCACACTGCATCAGATATAGTTCCATCAAAATCAAACGGATATGCTTATGTATATCCAATGGCAAATGGAATAGTTTGTTCAATTCATTTAGGTCATCCCCATAAAACAATAGTTATTAAGCATAGATTGCCAGACAGCACTTTTATTTTTACATCATATAAGCATTTGCAGGAAATCTATGTAAAAAATGGAATGGAAGTAAATCAGGACACAAAGCTTGCAAGGTTGTACACACACGATGAAGCAAAACTGCAAGGCGGCAATTATGATCATTTGCATCTTGAAATCAGAAAATCATTTTATGATTATGGATGTGCAAGCTGGCTAACAATGACTAATGATGAACTGAATGAATACTTTTATAATCCCGTGGATTTTATGAAAAAGAATTTAGGTGAAGTAAAATAATAAATACGGAATACTTTATTTAATTAAGTAAATAAAAAACCCCACCCCGTCCCTCCCCTTTAATCAAAGGGGAGGGCGAGGGAAGGGTTGTTCTGCAAACTTCTATCTACTCTCTTCTATATTCTTCCTTCACATCCAAAGAAACACTCCGCAACACACTGAATGTTATTCCTATCACCTTTTCATCAAGTATGATACACATCACTGAAATAAAATTGACAACCCACACCCAATAGTGTATGTTCCATCAGCTTAAAATTATCCGATTCTCTGTTCATTAGTTCACCGGATTTGTGAAGTGAAAATTTAGAGTACCTTTCTCGGTTATGAGCGGTACATTCCATTCTAAGGCAGGGATTTAAATAACCAATTATCATTACTCAACAACTCTATGAAAGGATTTCTTATGAAGAAGAAATTCATTGTTCTTTTGTTCTCGGTTCTTGTGTTCATGCTTCTCTCAATAAATTCATTTGCACAAAAGGAGCTTCCCAAATCTCAAATGTTTCTTATGCACGAAGATATTGTGCTTCCATTCATGTATGATAAATATGAAAATGCCGCAAAAGGTTTTATGAATATGATGAAGGATTCTAAAATAGATGATCGTTCTTATAATGTTATTCAAAGTGACTATTTCAATTTCACTTACATCATTCCTGTTAAAGACTATGACGGATTAGCAAAGTACTTCGGAATGTCTCCACAAATGATTGACAAAATCGGCAAAGAAAAGTTTGAATCTCAGATGTCAAAGTTTGATGGCTGTTATAATACACACCGAAATTATTTATTAAATCTGCGCAATGACTTATCCTATAAACCAGAATATGCTTTGAACCCTGATGACGGAATAAACTACCGTCATATTGATTATTTCTATCCAGTTCCTGGTAAAGAAGATGAAGCGATGGAGGTAGTAAAAGAATGGAAAGCTCTTTGTGAATCTAAAAAGATTGATGAAGGTTATAGGGTTTATGTTGGCGGCTTAGGAACAGAAATGAATGTAATCCTAATAGTTCAACCGGCAAAAAGCAGAGTTGATTTTGCAACACTATCTGACAGACAGGATGAGATTTTAGGAAAAGATGGCGAAGCACTTTGGAATAAAATGTTAGCTGTTACTCAAAAGTTTGAGCATCATGATGGCAGAATGCGACCAGATTTGTCGCTGAGAATGAAATGAGAATATCGAGGATTATTTATTGCATAAAGGTTTTAGACTCATCTCCTCCTGAGGTTGTCGAAGGAGTGTCACTATGTAAAATGAGGTGGGTTATTATTGAATCTAAAGCTTGAATGTTCATTCAAATTAGAGAGATTCTAATCCATCTGGGCATGGGTACTATGGTTAAGCTTCCAAGACAGCCTCACGAGGGAATGAGTCTTTTTTATATCTAAAATATATGGCTAATAACTTAATGATTAAAAATTTATAGGAGGTTCTTATGATAGTAGTTAGAGACACGTTCTATTTGAAATTTGGTAAAGCGAGGGAAGCAAAAGCATTACTTGCTGAATTTTCTGAGATTTTAAAAAAGTATGATAACACTCCTCGAAGATTTCTTACTGATTTTACAGGGGAAGCATACCGTCTTATTCTTGAATCCAGCTTTGCAGATTTGGGGAGTTATGAGAAAACATTGCAAAGTCACTTCGGAAGAGATGAGTGGCGTGCGTGGTACGAAAAATTTATTCCTCTTGTCAACCGTTCTAAGAGAGAAATACTTACGCTTGTTGAATAAAAAATATTCCTACGAAATATTCATTCTGCGAAATAATTATAAACTTAAACTAAAACAGTAAGGAGCTGACAATGGCACATTTGCTTGTTCACCACAAAGTCGAGGATTATAAAAAATGGAAGCCTGTTTTCGACGAACACTCAAATTTCCGTTCAAGAAATGGTAGTAAGGGTGGTAGAGTATTCCGCGATTCAAAAAATCCAAATGAAATATTCATTCTATTCGAATGGGATAGTTTAGATAATGCTCAAAAATTTTCCCAGTCAGATGATCTAAAAGCTGTAATGATGAAAGCGGGTGTACAAGGTATGCCAGAAATTCATTTTCTTGAGGAAGCTTCCAAGACACCTCAATAATTTATTATCGGGGCATCAGTAGGTTATTAGTATCATTTATTCAAACGAAGAAGGAGAAAAATATGGCTCTATCAATGATTCAGTTCGCGTACAAATCAGAAACGGTAGGGAAATTAATAAACAATCCAGAAGACCGTTCTGTTGCTGTCAGGAATCTTGTTGAGAAACTCGGAGGTAAGCTACTCGCATTTTATTATGCGTACGGAGATTATGATGGATTTCTTATAGCAGATATGCCCGATAACACTTCAACTTTAGCTACTGTAATGGCAGCTTTCTCTGCCGGTGGAACAACAAAACTAAAAACAACTGTTCTTATTACTGTCGCAGAAGCAATGGCAGCAATGAAAAAAGCTTCCGGGCTAAAACTCGAACTGCCAAAAGGGTAAATAATAATTCACAAACAAAACAAAAGGACTACAAATGAAAACTGTAAAAAAAGTTTCTTTCTTGGTGTTCACGTTACTGGTACTTGGTTTTTCATCATCATTGTTTGCTCAAGCAGCAGTTCCATCTGTCGAGGACGAGATAATAGCTCTAACTTACAAGCTCTGGAAAGCTGAAGATGATAAAGATATGGCTACAAGAAATAAATATATATCGGATGATTACACTGAGTTTAACTCGGACTATTCAACTCGTATTGAAGGAAAGGCCAAAAATTTTAACCTCAGCGATGCAAATGCTAAAGGCGGAACTTCACTTGCAAATGAAATGCTTAATCCTAAAGTTCAGGTTTTCGGTGACGTAGCAATTCTTTCTTACAATTATGCAGGTGTTCTGAAGGACAATTCCGGTAAAGTTACTAGTTCAAAAGCTAAATCCACAAGAGTTTATGTAAACATGAATGGAACATGGAAACTTGTTCATGCAAATTTTGGCATGGACCCAGTTAATGATTAAGACAATAGTAATATTTTTTTAATGCACTAATAATATTAAATCATTCAACAAACAAAGGAGCTATACATGAAAAAACTATCAATTGTCATTTTTTCTGGTTTCCTGATGGTTCTTGCACTTCATTGCAATCAACAATCAACTCCGGATACCACTGCAGCCGATACAGAAACCATCAAAGGTATAAATCCGGTTTGGTTTAAATCTTATAATTCAGGAGATGTCAATAGTATTGTTGCTCTCTATTCAGAGGATGCAATCCTCAGTCCTCCCGGAGCCAAGCCAGCACATGGTCACTCCGAGATTCGGGAATTTTTAACAAAGGATATTGAAACCTCGAAAACAGCTGGAGTAACCCTCAATGGAAATCCCGCAACGGATGCAGGTGTTTCTGACAACCTAGGTTGGGAGTGGGGAACATTTACAGTAAAAGATAAATCCGGTGCTGATGTTGATCAGGGTAAGTATGTTACCGTTTATGAAAAGAAGGATGGAAAATGGCTAATCATTCGGGACATCTGGAACTCAGACGGTTCAGTGCAACCCCCTAAAATGAAGTAGCAGCTTTACATTAGAAAGTGAGGGTTATGTTTCTAAGTAATGAAACGCAACCCACTTATAGAAAAAGAGAGTAATGTTAAGCAACCCATGATTCTAAGAAGCCTAAAAGCCGACTTAATGTTTTTAACGGCAATAATCATTTCAATCGGGTGTGAGCAGAAATAGGAAAAAGAAATAACAGATGAAAACGAAGCTTACAAAAAAACAATGGACCGGTTAGTTAAAATCAGAGTTTTCAAATAGAGTTAATATTTTCTTTAACAAATAAAAAGGAGTGTGTCATGTTTATCGTCGTTCAGCATCAGATTTCTAACCCGCAAAAATTTTGGGCTATTGCACAGGAAGCTACAAGTAATTTGCCAGCAGGTTTGAAAGTTCATTCGACATTGCCAAATTCAGACGGCACCAAAGCAGTATGTATTTGGGAAGCGGGTGAAATAAATGCTGTAAAGAATGCCATTGAAAGTTCTGTAGGGCAGTACAGCAGGAATGAATATTTCTCCGTTGAAGAAAAGAATGCGATGGGTTTACCTAAATAAATTATTAAATCAGGAGAGAGCAGTTCAATAATTGCATCTTCCAGTCTGAAATATTTTTTCAACAAAACAAAAAGGAGTCAGAGTTATGAAATTGCGGTATTCAATATTTACAGTTCTATTTACAGTGATAATTTTATCTGGGTATAGCTTTGCACAAGATCCAGTTAAGGTCGATCCTAAACATTACAAAGTTGAATTTGAAAATGATCAGGTTCGTGTTCTAAGAATCACCTTGGGACCAAAAGAAAAATCGGAGATGCATTCTCACCCGGAAGGCATGGTGATTTTTCTGAATGATGCTAAAGGAAAATTTACATATCCTGATGGAAAAACAGAAAAACGTGAATTTAAAAAGGGATCTTTCAGTTGGGTTCCCGCAACAACTCATCAGGGAGAGAATACAGGGGATAAATCATTTGAAGTGATTCAAATAGAGATGAAAACTAAAAAGTAATAACCAAGTATTGACTTATAATATCTGTTTTAAAAACAATAATCTAATCAATCAAATAAAAGGAGATCATAAATGAAAATGTTCAAAGTGTTCGTTCTTCCTATGTTTTTTCTGGTTCTTTTTTCTGCCAGTATAATTGCTCAAGAGCATTATACTGAAGGTAATGTTCGTGTTGTCAGTTTCTACAGAACTAAACCAGGTCAATTTGACAATTATATGAAATACCTTCGTGCAAATTTTCTTCCCATGCAAGAAGAAGCAAAGAAACAAGGTTTAATAGTTGGCTATGCAGTTCTTCTCAATACTCCTGCTGATGAAGATGATTGGGACGTTGCTATTGCAATCCTACATAAAAGTTTTGGCGATGCCCTTGATTATAATCAGGCAGATGAAGATAAAATGAAAAAAATTCAGGAGAATCATTACAAAACGAGTGATGAGGAAAAGATGAATGAAATGTCAGCAAAAAGGTTTGATATGCGAACATACCTCGGAACAAAACACCTTCGTGAGGTAAACTTAAAACCTTTGAAGTAGACAAGCTAGAACAAATCAATTTATCAAATCATTAACGAGAAAAGGATCATATATGAAAGAAACAACAAAATTATTGTTTGTATTGTGTCTATTTGTGTTAAGCATTGTAGGTGGTGCTAAAGCGCAAACATGGACTGCTGAACAAAAATCTGTTTGGGCCGGAGTCGAAGAATATTGGGCAGCGAGTGTTTCGAGCAACCCGATGTCTTTTTTAAACTATTTCGACGATTCATATACTGGCTGGTCATATGCTCATGAAACCCCTGGGACAAAATCTGACGCCGTTAAATCGCTTTCTTATTGGTTGAATAAAGGTAAAGTACAGTACTATGTAATTACACCGGCAAAAATTTGGGTGAGTGGTGATTTTGCTTATGTACATTATTATTATACCCAAGTAACTGAAGGTGCAGATGGAAAACCAAACACAGAAAGAGGGCGTTGGACAGATATTTTAATGAAAAAAGGTGGCAAATGGCTGTTAATTGGTGATCACGGTGGCGAAATAAAAAAAGAAGATTAGTGCTTTTGTATAGTAGCATAGCCGGATTAAAGCTTTATTAAATGAGCTTATCCGGCTTTAATACTTAATCGTAAAGAAAATTTTGCATTTTATTGATTATCGTATTCATTACCATAGATACGGTTTTGTTTGACAAATTTTGGAATGAATATGTTAGCCGTGTAAGCAAAAAACATCCTGGTTCATTTGCTGCAACGACAAAATACTTTCAAGCACATAAAGATAATATATACACAATTCGAGGAGAGTATCCTTCTCCTCAAAAATAATATTTGAGAATCTAGTACAAAGCCGAGTCGTTTGATTCGGCTTTTTTTATTTTAAAGGGCTTTTATCCCACAGCGTGAATCGAAAGCGGGAACAGATACCAGAAAATAAAACCGTCATTTGATGATTTATGAGGTAAATTTATTTAATTTTGTTGAAATAAAGATCGGCATTTGCCAGACTTTTCTCACCATAATTATGGTACAAACAATATGAATTTAATCGAGACAGGAATTGAAAAAGGGCTTGTAAGGTTTGATGAAGAGAGAAACTTCATTACTTACATTCATCAGAATAAAAAACGCAGTTTCAATAATCCAGAAGAAAAAGTTCAGGCAGAAGCATTTTTGACTTTGGTTCTTATTTATGGTTATCCCATTAACCGAGTAAAAAATTATGTATCGGTGCAAATGGGTTCAGAAACGAAAGAAGCCGATATAATTGTTTATGAAGATGACGAATGTGAAAGCACTTACATTGTGGTTGAATGTAAAAAGCAGGACATCACAGACCAGGAGTTTAACAAGGCCGTCGACCAAGCATATAGCTATGCAGTTGCAGAGGGAGGAAAATTTGTTTGGATTACTTCACGAATTAAAAATGAGTATTACGAAGTTCCCGAAAAGAAACCTAAAAGCAGAGTTTCAGCACCTGACATTCCGCAATTCGGTGTAAAGAAACTTGCTCCATATAAATATGTGAAGGGTGGAATTTCACAAACTGATACAGGTAGAATTGCGGAACCAGAAGTTGAATACAGAGCAAAACAAAAGTTTTTTGAACTGGAAGTTGTGAGTGAAAACGAGTTGACAAGAATTTTTATTCAGGCACATCAAGCTCTTTGGGGTGGTGGACAAAGGAACCCATCAGTTGCATTTGATGAATTAGATAAACTAATCTTCTGCAAAATTTGGGATGAGAAACATCCAAGAAAAACTGGCGACCCTTACGACTTTCAAATTTTCAGAGATGAAACACCCGATGAACTTTTAAAACGAGTGAAAGGATTGTATTCACAAGGCAGAAAAAAAGATCCTGAAGTTTTCAAAGAGGACATCAATCTTTCAGCGGATGAAACGCAAACCTTGGTAAAATATCTACAAAGGATTAACCTCAATAAAACTGACCTTGACAGCAAGGGCAAAGCATTTGAAACATTTATGGGTAGTTATTTCCGTGGCGACTTCGGACAGTATTTTACACCTCGACCAATTGTAAAATTTATCGTTAGTTGTTTACCAATAAATAATCAGTCAAGAGTTTTAGATACCAGTTGCGGTAGCGGTGGTTTTCTCTTGTATGCGCTTGACAAAGTTAGAGAGCAAGCCAATGAATTTTATGATAAAGACAAAGAGGAGAAAGATCATTACAAACATTGGCATGACTTCGCAGAAAAAAATCTTTTCGGAATTGAGATTAACGACCAGATTGCACGAACCGCCAAAATGAATATGATTATTCACGATGACGGACACACCAATGTAATTGCAGCAGACGGTCTTTTGAGTGATGAAGAATTACGTGAGAAGTCGGGCAACAAAAATTTCTGTTACAATACTTTTGATTACATCATCACCAATCCACCTTTCGGCAGCAGCATCAAGCAAACCGAGAAAGCATATTTAGGATTGTATGAGTTGGGGTTGAAAGAAGTTGACTGGCTTGATATCAAATCAGTTGTCACCGAAAAGAAAAAAATAAGAGACAGCCAAAGCACCGAAGTTTTATTCCTTGAACAGTGCCATCGTTTTTTAATCGAAGGCGGTTACATCGCAATTGTAATTCCTGACGGAATACTTTCAAACAGCAGTTTGCAAATTGTCAGAGATAAAATTGAAGAACTGTATCGCATAGTTGCAGTGGTGTCATTGCCTCAAACTGCTTTCACTGCAAACGGAGCTGGAGTAAAAAGTTCTGTTTTGTTTTTGCGTAAACACAAAGAGAAAAACTCAAACAAGATTTCTGCACAGAAACTGAAACTAAAGGAACAACTCAAAACAGACAACAAATATTTGCAGACAATAGAAAAATGGCAGAAGGAAACCAGCGAAGCAATTAAGAAATTAGAAGAAACAGCCAAGCAGAAACTCGACTCCCCTTCGGGGAGGGCGGGAGGGGCTGCAAGCAAAAAAGAAATTGCAGAAGCAATCAAAGATGACAAAGCGAAACTACAAACTGCACTGACAGAGAAAATCAACACTCTGAAAGATGAAATGACAGAAAAATATTTTGCTGCAAAGCAGCAAATACTTGACGACTATCAAATTTTCATGGCAATAGCCGAGGACATCGGCTATGATGCAACCGGACGAAGTACGGGCAACAATGAACTGATTGAAATTGGCTCACAACTTTCAAGGTTTATTGCCCACATAAACAAAACAGAGAAGTAACATGGAAAAGAAGAACGAAATAAAAATTTTCGAAGACAAAAAAGTGAGAACCATTTGGGATGCTAATCTTGAAAAATGGTATTTGTCTATTGTTGATGTTATTGCGGTTTTGACTGAAAGTCCTAATCCTAGAAAGTATTGGAGTGTATTGAAAACACGGCTGAAAGCTGAGGGAAGTCAGTTGGCTACAAATTGTAGTCAACTGAAAATGCAATCAGCTGATGGCAAATATTACCTAACCGATGTTGCAGATACAGAACAAATTTTACGTCTCATTCAATCAATTCCTTCACCTAAAGCAGAACCTTTTAAGCTTTGGCTGGCTCAAGTTGGCTCTGAAAGAATTGACGAACTGCAAGATCCTGAACTTTCAATAGACAGAGCGCTAAAACAATACCTTAAACTTGGCTACTCCGAAAACTGGGTCAATCAACGACTGAAAAGCATTGAAATAAGAAAGGAACTAACGGACGAGTGGAAAAAGAAAGGATTGAAAGAAGGTACTCAGTTTGCTACGCTTACTGATATTATTACCAAAACTTGGAGTGATAAAACCACTAAAGAATATAAAATTCTGAAGAACTTGAAAAAGGAAAATCTTCGGGATAATATGACTAATACTGAATTAATTTTGAACATGTTAGCTGAAGCATCCACAAAAGATATTTCTGTCGCAACAAATCCCAAGGATTTTGACGAAAGCAAAAAAGTTGCTAAACAAGGAGGCAACGTTGCTAAAGTTGCAAGAAAAGAACTTGAAACACGCACTGGTAAAAAAGTTGTTACCTTGCTGAATGCTAGATCTACTTTACAAATTGATGAAAGTAAAAAACGAAAAAAGTAATGCAATTTACTCTGGAACATACAACTAATACTAACCTGATTTTTCTTGTTCGCAAAAGCGAATTGGAGAAACGGCTTGATGCAGAATACTACACTCCTTCGTTGGTTACGTTGGAGAAAAAAGTTTTGGCAAAGAACCCGAAGAAACTTCGTGACTTTGTTTTAGGAATTGCAAGCGGAGCAACTCCAAAGACAACCGAAAGCGAATTGTATTACACGGACAAAGAAAACGGCAAGCCGTTTCTTCGTGTGCAAAATCTTTCGCCAACTGGAATTTTAGAATTTGATGATTGCAAATACATCAACCATCAGACATACAATGTAATGTTGAAACGCAGTCAGGTTTCAGCAGGCGATTTGTTGGTAAAGATTACAGGCGTTGGGAGAATGGCTGTTGCTTCTGTTGCACCCGAAAGTTTTGACGGAAACATCAATCAACACATTTGTGTAATCAAAACAGGAAGCAGAGAAGTTTCAGAAACTCTTGCAGCATTTCTCAATTCAGACATTGGGGAAAAGTTGGCAAGCCGACGAAGCACAGGAGGAACAAGACCAGCGTTGGATTATCCTGCTTTGCTTTCAATCCCTATTTTGTATGACAAACGAGTTTTGGAAATCAGCAAAAAAGTAGTTGAGCAGAAAACAAAGAACGAAGCAGCAGCTGAAAAACTTTTGGCAAGCATTAATACTTACTTGCTGAAAGAGTTGGGAATTACTTTGCCGCCACCCCTTGAAAATGTCTTAAAGAATAGAATTTTTCAAACAAATATAAAAACAATTTCGGGTGATAGATTTGACCCTTATTATCATCAGCAAATTTTCACTGACATCATTAAAGCAATTCACAATGGCAGGTATTCCACTGACATTTTCCAACATCTGATTATTGATTTGAAAAATGGGGTAGAGATTAGAAAATATGTTTCGGAAGGTGGTGTGCGATATTTAAGGGTAACTGACTTAGACAAAACAGGACTTAATCATACTTCACCAAGATTTGTTTCAGAGCAAGAAGTTCCAGACAGGATTAAACTAAACAGCAATTGCATTTTAATTTCCCGTTCAGGTTCGTTAGGACTTGTCAGCGTAGTTGAACCTGAAATTGAAAACTCAATTCTTTCATCTCATATTTTCAAAGCGGAACTGAAAACTAAAAAAATTCTTCCACGCTTTTTGGAGGCGTATTTAAGAAGTGTTGTTGGGCAATCAGAAATTTTCCGAAACAACAACGGAGGTGTGATACCAGAGATAAATCAAGAAGCACTAAAGTCAATTTTTATTTCAGTTCCGCCGATTGAAAAGCAAAAAGAAATTGCTTCACACATAACAGACATACGCAAACAAGCACAGGCACTCAAAGACAAAACAAAAGAAGAATTGAAGAGAGCGAGTGAGGAGATTGAAAAATTACTTCTTGCGTAATAAAAAATATTAAGTAGTATTTGTGTATTGAAAACAAACGAAATGCCCACAATTATAGTATATACCTCAAGTTTTACAATGGGCAGGGGAAAAAGCAGGCTATGTTGGCAATTAAAGAACCAATTTTCCCGGGTTATTAAGCCGAATCATGTGATTCGGCTTTTTTTATTTTAAAGGGCAAGTGAAAAAATAATCTTGACATGAACATCTTCTTATCGTATATTTACGATAAACGATAAGAAACGATATGGCTTTATCAAAATTATCAGAATTTGAAACAAAAGAAGTTGAGTTGGCGGAACTTGCCAAAGCATTATCACATCCAGCAAGAGTAAAAATTCTTAAAATTCTTGCCTCGACAAATGCATGCATCTGCGGTGAAATTGTGGATCTCCTTCCACTGTCACAGGCAACTGTTTCTCAACACCTTAAGGAATTGAAGCGAGTAGGATTCATAAAGGGTGATATTGATGGACCTAAAGTGTGTTACTGTATCGACAAAAAATTTTTTGAAAAGGCCAAAAAGTATTTAGAGAATTTTCTAAATGATATTAATCAATGTTGTTAATAACGATTAAAAATGAGCAGAATAAAAGTTTTGTTCGTTTGCATACACAATAGTGCAAGAAGTCAGATGGCGGAAGCATTCTTAAATAATCTTGCTGGTGATAGATTTGAAGCTGAAAGTGCTGGTATAGAACCAGGTAAGTTGAATCCAATTGTAGTTGATGCAATGAAGGAAATTGGTATAGATATTTCAAAAAATAAAACCAAAGATGTATTTGAATTTTATCAACAGGGGAAAAAGTACGATTATGTAGTTACAGTATGTGATAAGGAATCTTCGGAAAAATGCCCAGTGTTTTTAGGTGCTGCTGAAAAATTACACTGGGGTTTTCCAGATCCATCCGCCTTGAAAGGCAATTATGAAGAAAAACTTGAAAGAACTAGAAGAATAAGAGATCAGATAAAGCAGCGAATTGAAGAATGGATAGATGAGTGAGAATAAAAAGGATAATGCATGAGTATAATTTCTAAAAAACTTTCTATCCTAGATAGATACTTAACCCTGTGGATTTTCCTTGCAATGTTTATAGGAGTTTTTTCAGGTTATTTTTTCCCATCAGTAGTTAATTTTTGGAATTCATTTCAATCCGGAACAACAAATATTCCGATTGCTATCGGCTTAATTTTAATGATGTATCCGCCGCTTGCAAAAGTCAAATATGAAGAGTTACCTGATGTTTTTAAAAACGTAAAGGTGTTAACTCTTTCTCTTGTACAAAACTGGATTATCGGTCCAATACTCATGTTCTTTCTGGCAATAATATTCTTGCAAGATTATCCGGAATACATGGCTGGACTTATTATGATAGGACTTGCCCGCTGCATTGCAATGGTTATTGTCTGGAATGAACTTGCAAAAGGTGATACAGAATATGCTGCCGGTCTTGTGGCCTTCAACTCTATATTTCAAGTGCTTTTCTTTTCAATTTATGCGTATATATTTTTAACTGTATTCCCATCATGGCTCGGACTTAAAACATTTGCAGTTGATATAACAATTGGACAAATAGCAGAGAGTGTTTTCATTTATCTTGGCATTCCCTTTCTTGCCGGAATGATTACCAGATTCATTTTGCTAAAAATTAAAAGCAAGCACTGGTATGAACAAAAATTTATTCCTAAGATTTCACCGGTAACTCTTATAGCCTTACTTTTTACCACTGTAGTCATGTTTTCGTTAAAAGGAGAATACATCGTTAAGATTCCATTAGACGTTGTAAGAATTGCAATTCCGCTTGTTTTTTATTTTGTGATAATGTTCTTTGTCTCTTTTTATATGGGCAAAAAAGTTGGTGCCGATTACGGCAAAACGACAACGCTATCATTTACTGCTGCCAGCAATAATTTTGAATTGGCTATTGCAGTGGCGATTGCTGTGTTTGGGATAAATTCGGGGGAAGCATTTGCAGCGGTAATTGGTCCGTTGGTTGAAGTTCCAGTCCTAATAAGTCTTGTAAATGTGTCGTTATATTTTCAAAGGAAATTTTTTAAAGTAGAAAATAAAATTTCAACTGCGGATGCGCAGTTGAATTAAAAGCTAATTTATTGAAAGGGAAAAACAAATGGTTACAAATGATGAGCTCAAAAACATTGTAAAGGAAAAATATGCTGAAATTGCAGTACAGTCCGAGAAGAAGGGTTGCGGATGCGGTTGTGGCTCCTCTAAAATTGTTGATTATACAATCATCAAAGATGAATACCATAATCTTGATGGTTATGTTGAAGATGCAGATTTGAATCTTGGCTGCGGTTTACCTACTGAATTTGCTGGAATAAAAAAAGGTGATACTGTAATTGATCTTGGATCGGGTGCAGGTAATGATGTATTTATCGCACGAGCTATTGTAGGAGAAACCGGAAAAGTGATAGGGCTTGATTTTACTGAAGAGATGCTTGCCAAAGCAAATAAAAACAATGCTAAGCTTGGCTATAAAAATGTTGAATTCAAACTCGGTGAAATTGAGCAAATGCCGTTTGAAAATAAAATTGCTGATGTTGTTGTGAGTAATTGCGTATTAAATTTAGTTCCCGATAAGAAAAAAGCATTCGCGGAGATTTATCGAATCCTAAAACCTGGAGCACATTTTTGTGTTTCGGATATCGTATTGAAAGGTGAATTAAATCCTGAGCTAAAAAAATCTGCTGCGATGTATGCGGGCTGCATTTCCGGTGCACTTCAACAAGAAGAATATTTAGATATAATAAATCAGTCAGGTTTTAAGAATATCGAAATCAAAAAAACAAAAAGAATTGACTTACCTGATGAATTGCTAAAGAATTATTTGGATGAAGATGGAATCAAATCCTATAAAAAAAATGTCGAAGGTATTTTTAGCATTACAGTTGTTGGGTATAAATGATTTTAGCCAATGAGTCTGCTTGAAAAACTTAATTATCATTACAGAGTTTTTGATAAATCCAAGATCTCTCCCGATCCACTTCAGTTTCTTCACCTTTATAGGGATGAACATGATATTGAAATAATGGGATTTATCTCTTCAGTTTTTGCTTACGGAGGTATTAAACAAATTATTAATTCTTTAGAAAAGTTAAGAGTGATAATGCGAGATAAACCGTATAAATATGTTGTTAATTTTTCTAAAAAGGATTGCAAAAACTTTAAAGGAATGAAACATCGGTTTTACTGTGAAAAGGATATTGTTGATTTATTCTTATTGTTGAAGCATCTATATAAAAATTACGGTTCTTTAAAGAACCTTTTCCTATCTTCTTACAATCCTCACGAATCTAATCTTAAAAATGCAATTTCGAATTTCTCCAATCATTTAATTCAAATCATTCAAGGGTTGAGTAAGAATAAAAAGACAAGCCCTGGAATTAAATTCATGTTTCCATTGCCAGAAAAGGAAAGTGCGTGTAAGCGAATGAATCTATTCCTAAGATGGATGGTGAGAAAAGATGAGCTTGATTATGGTTTGTGGAAGGAAATTCCAACAAGCAAATTGATAATTCCGGTCGATACGCATATTGCGAAAATTTCAAGATTATTAAAACTCACTAGAAGAAAAAATGTAAGCTGGAAAATGGCTGAAGAAATTACGCAGAATTTGAAAAAGTTCGATCCTGTTGATCCTGTGAAATATGATTTTGCATTATGCCATATCGAAATGAGGAAGCTGAAGTTTTAATCAAAATATTTATAGTAAATCAAAATAAACGTTGTAGAGGTAAAAAAACCTGTTTATATTTGAGCAACTATTTCTCAATTGAGATAAAAAATTATTAGTTAAAATTTGTCTTTCTCACCCACACAAGGAGAAAAATATGTCTGAACATAAACCTTTTGTTCCTTTTGTCTCTCCACAGTCGGATATGCCCGAGTTTACAATCAGAGCATTAATAATAGGATTAGTAATGTGTGTAGTTCTTGGTGCCGCTAATGCTTATCTTGGACTGAAAGCAGGCATGACAATAGCTGCTACATATCCTGCTGCTGTAATTGGAATGGCAATTCTTAAAATATTTAAAGGATCAATTCTTGAAGAAAATTTTGCTCGAACTGTCGGTTCTATAGGTGAATCAGTTGCAGCAGGAGCAATCTTCACATTACCTGCATTTCTAATTGCTGGTGTATGGAGTGAATTCTATACAACACAGCATTATCTGGAATCAACAGCAATAATGTTTGTTGGTGGAGTTGTCGGAATTTTGTTTGTTACAATTCTTCGCCGTGTAATGGTTGAAGACAGAGAACTACCATTCCCGGAATCAGTTGCAGCGAGTGAAATTCACAAAGCTGGTAGAACTGGAAAGAGCGGGGCAAAATTTCTCTTTTGGGCAATGGGTTTAGGCGCATTGATTCAAGTCTTAAAACAAATTCAGTTTTTTGCTGCTGCTTGGGAAAAATTTATTTCTTTCGCCTACAAAAAAATTACTTTTGCAAATGGAGCATCTGTAGAAGCAAGCGGTGGTGCATTACTTAGCACACCAGGTGTAAGCCCGGCATATATGGGTGTTGGTTATATAATTGGGCCAAACCTCGCCGCACTTAACTTTACAGGTGGGCTACTTGCTTGGGGTTTGTTTGTTCCCTTATTACTTTATTTTCTTGGACCGGAATTAATTGCATCACTTCAAGCAAATGGTACGACGCAGGTAACTGATGAAACATGGATAACTCTTGCAAATCAAGTTTGGAGAAATATTGTTCGTCCAGTTGCAATCGGTGGAATGTTAATGAGTGCTGCTTTCACTCTTTACAGAATGAGAAAAAGCTTAGGTGCAGGATTAGGTCATGCAATCACTGATGTTAAAAAAGCAGCTTCTGGAGGTTCCGTTGCTCAAATTAGAACCGAAAAAGATATGAACTTCAAATGGGTTTTTATCGGCTTATCATTGGCGTCAGTTTTTACATTTATTATTTATAATTATTTTGCTCAAGATGTTGGTGCGGCATTAGTTGCAACTGTTGTTATGATCGTTGCAGGATTTTTCTTTGCTGCCGTCTCAGGTTACTTAGTTGGACTAATCGGTTCGAGTAATAATCCTATCAGTGGTCTAACAATTTCAACTCTAATTATTGCAGCACTATTGATGGTTGCTTTAGGTGTAAAAGGAATGTCAGGAATTGCTGCTGTTCTTGGTGTTGCTGCGGTAATTTGTGTTGCAGCTGCAGTTGCTGGAGAAATGCTTCAAGATTTGAAAGTTGGACATATTTTAGGTGGTACTCCTTGGAAAATGCAGGTTGGAGATTTATTCGGAATTTTGTTGGCTTCGGCAGTTATGTTTTTCCCTTTACTAATTTTGCATCAAGGTGATATTAACACTGGCGGAACAGGTTTAGGAGGAAAAGCTTATCCTGCACCTCAAGCTAGCTTAATGGCAATTCTTGCAAAAGGAATTGTTGGCGGTGATATGGCTTGGCCATTAATCATTGTGGGAATTTTAATGGCAATGGGTTTTATACTGGTAAAAGTAAAAAGCCCGATGCTGGTTTGTGTGGGAATGTATCTTCCACTTGAAACTTCATTTGCAATTTTCATCGGTGGATTGATAAAAGGTTTGCTTGATAGAATGGCAGCAAAAAGAAATCTAAATGATGCTCAGAAGGTTCGTGTTGAAAATAATGGAGTTTTACTTGCTTCAGGTTTAATAGCTGGTGAAGCGTTAATTGGATTACTTTTTGCGTTCTTTGCCGTAATGGAATGGAGAACCCCAATCATTTTTGAAGAACCTTCATTCCTAATTAGCTTATTAGTGTTTGTTGTGGTTGCGGTTGTTCTGATTCGAACACCATTAAACAATGCAGGTAAGCCTGATGAACCTGCACCACCAAGTGCTGTATTTTAGTAACTGAATAATGAGTACTAAGTGAATTTTAAAATGTCAGTCGAAGGCTGATATTTAAATTGTGCCATATCTTACTCAATATTAAGAGAAAATGATTTCTTTAGTCTAAAATAATATGCTGGAAAAAATTCTAAAGAAGAATAAGATAAACAGTTCAATAAATTATTTGGAACTTACTCCCAAACGGCTTTATGATCATCATGTAGAAGAGTCGGGAAAAATTTCTGTATTAGTTCCAAAGTTCAAAAATAAATTTTTGGTAAACTTTCTTATGCCAAGGTTAAAGTTTCCATATATAAAAGCAAATCTGGATGATTTTGGTTCTTTAACATGGGTAGAAATGGATGGCAGAAAAAAAGTTCATGAAATTTCACAATCACTAACAAACAAGTTTGGAGAAAAAGTGCAGCCTGTCAATGAACGGCTTACAAAGTTTCTCACTCAACTTTATCAATATAATTTTATAACATTTAACGAAATTAATTTTAAAGGAGATTTTAATGGGAAAAATATTAGGTCATCTTAAACCGCAAGATGTGTTCAATCATTTTGAGGAAATATGTAAATATCCTCGCCCCTCAAAAAAAGAAGAAAAAGTTGCAGAGTACATTGTATCGGTTGGGAAAAGAAATAATTTAGAAACTTTGAGAGACAAATTTGGGAATATCCTTATTCGAAAAACTGCTTCACCTGGGATGGAAAACCTGAAAACTGTTTGTCTTCAAAGCCATATTGATATGGTATGTGAAAAGAATAGGGATGTTGAACGTGATTTCGATAACGACCCAATAATTCCATACGTTGACGGTGAATGGGTGAAGGCAAAAGGAACGACATTGGGTGCCGATAACGGTATCGGTGTAGCAACAGCACTTGCAGTTCTGGAAGATAAAAATTTAGTTCATGGCCCAATCGAATGCTTATTTACATTGGATGAAGAAACAGGATTGACTGGTGCATCAAGCTTAAAATCTGGTTTTCTCAAAGCACAGATTCTTATCAACTTAGACTCAGAGGAAGAAGGAAGTCTTTACATCGGATGTTCAGGAGGGAAAAACACTCAAGCAAGATTTAAGTTCTCAGCCGAAAAAACCCCAGGTGGATCATCATCTTATGAAATTAAAATTGCTGGCTTGAAAGGTGGTCACTCTGGATTGGAGATTCATGCTGGAAGAGGAAATGCAATAAAAATTCTTACAAGATTACTTTGGACATTTGCAAAGGATTACAAAATACGCTTGGCTAAAATTGAAGGCGGTAACAAACATAATGCAATTCCACGAGAAGCTTTTGCGGTTGTTACAGTTCCTAAATCATCTGATAAAACTTTGAAAAAGTTTGTAAAGAATTTCAATCAAACAGTAAAAGTTGAATTGGCAACAAATGAACCTGATCTAAATGTCTCGATAGAAAAACATCCAACACCTTCAAAAGTGATGGATCCTAAAACTCAAAGAAAATTGTTGAATGCACTTTATGCTATTCCGCATGGAGTGATTACAATGTCGCCTGACATTCCAGGACTCGTTGAGACTTCAACAAACCTTGCAACAATAATTACAGAAGGTAAAATTGTTAATGTAGTTACGAGTCAGAGAAGCTCGATTGCAACAGAAATTACCGATATTGTAAACATGGTTTCATCTGTATTCGAACTAGCTGGTGCCGATATAACTTACGGAGATGGCTATCCTGGCTGGAAACCTGATGTTCATTCCGGAATTTTAGGAGTGATGAAATCAACTTATCATAATTTATACGGTAAAGAACCTGAAGTAAAAGCAATTCACGCAGGATTGGAATGTGGCATCATAGGTGAAAAATATCCTGGAATGGATATGATTTCTTTTGGTCCAACAATGTTTGGTGTTCATTCACCTGATGAAAAATTAAAATTCGATACTGTGCCGTTATTTTATGATTTGCTTAAGGGTGTTCTTAGAAACATCCCGCAAAATTAATTTTGCAATCCAAAGCTAAGTCAAAGTTAATGGTGTGATAATGTAATTTGTCCATTGGCTTTGACTTATTTATTTTTTATTAAGCACAATTGAAGAAATAATGAATAACACTTTACAAGAAAAACTTCCCGAACCTTCAAATCTATTACGATGGACAGTCCTACTTTTCGTTAGTTTGGCAATGTTTGGTAACTATTATATTTATGACAGTATAAGTCCGCTTGCGGATCTTCTCAAGTCCCAGTTAGGTTTTTCCGATTCAAATATTGGATTACTGAACGCAATTTACAGTTTTCCAAATATCATCATGGTTCTTGTTGGTGGAATAATTATAGATCGAATTGGTACAAGAAAATCAGTCTTCATTTTCACATTTTTGATAATGCTTGGAGCAATATTAACAGCCATTACCGGTGAATTGTTTTTGATGGCAGCAGGAAGGTTAGTTTTTGGTTTGGGTGCTGAATCTATGATTGTTGCAATCACCACAGTTATTGCACGTTGGTTCAAAGGTAAGGAGTTATCTTTTGCTTTTGGTTTAAATCTTACAGTTGCAAGATTAGGTTCTTTTCTTGCACTAAACTCTCCAACTTGGGGAAAAAATTTATTTAGTTATTGGCAAAATCCATTATGGGTTACTGTGGTAGCTGGTGTTTTCGCATTGATTTGTGCAATTATATATTTCTTCCTTGATGTTTATGCAACCAAAAATTATTCGATGCCAAAAGAAGGGGAACAGGATAAAATTGAGTTTAAGGAGATATTTAAATTCGGTAAATCATTTTGGTTTATTACTGCTTTGTGCGTGACTTTTTATTCAGCAATGTTTCCATTTCAGACTTTTGCGATAAAGTTTTTCCAAGAGGCACATGGTACAAGCAGAGAAGTAGGCGGAAATTTATCGAGCATTCTCACTTTAGCGGCAATGATATTTACTCCATTGTTTGGTTTACTTGCAGATAAAATTGGTAAAAGATCATTATTAATGATGTTCGGCTCACTTTTAATTATTCCTGTTTACATAATGATGGCTTACAAATTTGGAAAACCTGAAGTTTTAATCAACACTGATTTTTTTAACATCAACATCAATTTTTTTGATATAAATGCAGCCATTCCAAAATATTTAATTTTGCCTATGACGATGATGGGAATTGCCTTTTCATTAATTCCAGCTATAATGTGGCCGTCGGTTGCTTTGATTGTAAAGTCTGAAAAACTCGGTACGGCTTATGGGTTGATGACGATGATTCAAAATATTGGATTGTTTGGGTTTAATTTACTGATTGGATTTGCAAATGATGCTGCTCATGCTAGTGCAGCGAATCCTAATGGATACAACATAGGAATGTGGATTTTTTCTTCATTAGGATTTTTTGGCTTGCTGTTCGCATTTCTATTAAGAATATCTGAGAAAGGAAAATCGGGCCATGGACTTGAACTTGGTACTATTAATAAACGAGCATAGCAACCTATTTAAATAAATCACTAATCACTAAACGAAAGTACAAACTATGAAGAAAATCCTTTTCACTATCTCAATTATCTTAGTTTTGTTTTTTGAAAAGAGTAATTTATATGCTCAGGGCTGTTGCGGAGCCGATTTGGTTTTAGCCATGTTAGTTCAAAGTGGAATAAATGGTGGTTATGGAATTCAATATTATAATCCAACAGGGTTTAACAATTATATTGAAGCTTACAATCAGGAGCATTCATCAACTCTAAAAACTAAAATGGGAAAGTTTGGAAAGGCAGTGGGATTTAAAGTTGGTGCTAATATTGCTCAGATTGAAGTTGATAATTTTCTAATTGGGTTTAAAGCTGCCTATCATCAAATGAATGAAAAAAATTCTGCAACTGCAGATATTTCACCTGGTGTAACAGCTAAAAGGGAATATGATCTCACTCTAAGAACTTTCGGATTTGGTTTAACAGGTGCTTATATAGCTGCTAAGCGCTTAGATGTCAAATTTCTTGATCTTATGATTACTTGGAATACAGCATCCCTTGATAATAAATATAGTGATGCAACAACTTCATCAGAGCAAAAGTTAAAAAGTGTTGAAAGCAACATAGGTTTTTCGGCAGGTGCCGGGCTAACTTTTTATCCACTTCCGCCATACATTGCAATAGAAGGAACAGTTGGTTATGCCTTTTTTTCAATTGATCAAATGGAGTTTGAATCGGGCGGTTCATTTTTATCCCAAACTCCAAGCGGTAGCGGAGTGATGACTGACTTTGTAGAATCGGGAGGATTGTTTGCATTTGTACAGCTCAATTTAGCCATACCATTCAACTGATAATGTATTGGATAAAAAATAAATACTTTATATTACAAATTATTTTTTTTGTCATTTATCTTATTATTTTCTAAGTGATGATTTTAAAAGTTGGATTTCACATCAATTTAAATTTTGGAATTGATTTATAAGGATCACAATGAAGAAAATATTCACCGCAATTTATATTTTGATTATTTGGTTTTTTAGTATGAATAATTTGTCAGCACAATGCTGTAGCGGTGAATTTATTGTTTCGTTAATGTTGCAGAGCGGTGTTGACGTTGGTTACGGAATCCAATTTTTTGATCCTGCCGGTTTTAATAACTACATCGAAAGAGATAATTTTAGGTATGTGTCCACATCTATATCGAAAATGGAAAAGTTTGGAACTGCACATGGATTCACCTTTGGGGCAAATATTATCCAGTTTCATCTTGAAGATTTTTTTATAGGGTTTAAGGTAAATTACAACCAGATGAAGGAAAATAAATCTGGAACTGCTTCAATATCTTCTGGTGGAAAGATTGAAAGGGAATTTGATTTAACATTGACTTCTTTTGGGATAGGATTTGAAACCTCATTGAAAGCAAGTCGAAAACTCTATCTGAAATTTCTGGATGCAATGTTAACGTGGAATAGTGCTAAGCTCGAATATAAATATTCAGATCCATTTACGACTTCTGAACAAAAACTCGAAAGCCCTGGCAACAATATAGGATTATCTGCCGGTGCTGGTGTGCTGTTTTATCCTTTGCCTCCATATATTTCTGTAGAAGCAACTTGTGGATATGCTTTTTTCTCAATACCGGAAATGCAGTTTGCCGGTGGTGAATTGTTGGCGGAAACTCCTGATGGAGGATCAGCAATGAAAAATTTTATTAAGTCCGGTGGAATATTTGCTCTTTTACAAGTGAATTTGGCAGCGCCGTTTTAAATGATCTAATTTCTCGGTCTTGAAAAAATTTATGCGTACATGAAATTAAAAACTTTTCTGGCAATTCATTTCTTTCCCAAGTTTATAGTACTTTGCAGATGATGGATTTAACACAGCTATTCAGTTGAATATGGAATTTCCTTTATATCAATATTATTGAGAAAGACATTAAAATGGCATTATCAAAACTTGATTCAGCATGTATTACAGCAATTAAAACATGTATGGGTGCAAAAAAGCATGAAACAGTTTTAGTTATAACCGATGAGCAAAAAAAAGAAATTGGTTATGCTTTATATACCAATGCTACACGGCTAGGACATCAATCACTTTATGTTGAAATGAAATCCGGTAAAATTAATGGTGAGGAGCCACCGGAAGCAGTTGCAACTTTAATGCAGAAATATGATGTGGTTTTATGTCCCACAGCAAAATCACTTACACATACAAATGCAAGAAGGGCAGCCTCATCAAAGGGTGTGCGTGTTGCAACGTTTCCTGGAATTACCAAGGATGTGATGATTCGGGGAATGAATGCTGATTATAAAAAAATTTCTAAGTTGTCAATTAAATTGAAAGAAATTCTGGAAAAGGGAAGTTATGTTCGTGTAACATCGGCTTTAGGTACAGATATTTCGTTTAGTATAAAGGGAAGGACTGCGTATGCAAGTAAAGGACTTTTTCATGCAAAAGGTGAAAGTGGAAATTTACCTACAGGAGAAACATTTCTCGCTCCAGTCGAGGGGACCTCAAATGGAATTTTTATTGTGGACGGTTCAATGGCAGGGCTTGGACTGATAAAAAATGTTAACATCACTATAAAAGTGAAAGATGGCTGTGCAACGGAAATAAAAGGCGGATTATTGGCTAAGAAACTAGTAAAACAACTTAACGATGTCGGAAAAGATGCTCGTAATATTGCTGAGTTTGGAATTGGAACTAATGATAGTGCAAGGTTAAGTGGAATTTTGCTTGAAGATGAAAAGGTTTTGGGTACAGTTCATATTGCCCTTGGAAATAATGTTTCAATGGGAGGGGACGTAAATGTTCCGCTGCATTTAGATGGTGTGATTAAAAAACCGACTGTATATCTTGACCGAATAATGATAATGCGAGAGGGGAAACTATTAATTTGATACAGCAAATATTTGTATTGCTGTTCTAGGGTTGTTTTGTAAGGGGAATCATTTTATTTTTAAATAATATTTATTTTCTCTTTACTCTTGAGAGTTCGAATGATACAAAAATCTATCTGCGAAAATCACAGCTTTTCTGACCTGATTGTTTATGTGAATCCATACAAGTCTTACATAAAAAAATTATTACTGGGAATTCTTATCTCCTTTCTCTTTTCATCAAGTAAACTTCATTCACAGAGCTTTTTTGTTGATACAACCTTTAATCAGTCTGGTCAGGTGGATACTATTAACACTTCTTCGATTGATTATAAGTCAGTTCCTGGATTTTTTCAGCTTCAAACAGGTGAAAACGAAAATCTTGCTTTGCGACGCTCTGCCTACATTGTTTACCTGGGAGTAGCTCCTACAGATACTGCTTGGAAGAATGGTAATAAGCTAGTTGATGGTAGCAAATCAACATTCATTTCAATTGTCGGGGGTAATCAAGGAGCTGAACCAGGAACTTACATTATTATTGATTTACAAGCTGTTAGAAACGTGAAGAAGGTAGTTATGACCACCTTTTCTGGAAACATAGCTCTCAGACCAAGAGGTTTTTCGATCTTTGCTGGACTTGACACATTGACTATGGAAAGAGTTTATCAACAGTTAGATAATCAGGTTGTTAATCCTGTAGCAGAATTTGATGCCATTGTTTCACAATATATAAAAATTGTGATAGATGTGATACCACAAATTAACAGCACAACAATTGCTGAAGTTGAAATTTACGGAGAGGGGTTTTTACCACAAGGTTTCTTTTATTCTTCAGTAAGGAATGCAGGGCAAAATGTCAACTTTGGAACTTTTGAATATAAAGCAGATATTCCTGAGGGAACCAGTGTTTCATTTAATTTTAGAACAGGAAATTCAACAACATTTGATTCTACCTGGAGTCAGTTTGGAGATGAAATAATTAATTCCCGTTCTCTCTTTGAAGTTTATGAACCTAGGAAATATATTCAATATCGGGTCAAACTAACTACTTCTAATCTGCTTTCGCCTTTAGTAGATGAAGTTAAAGTTAATTATGATAATAAGAATATTGCTTCTGGTACAGATGCTTTCATTACTCCCCAAATTTCTCAGATTCTAAAGGAAAATGAATTTACTCTAGTTATTGATGCATCATTTGATAATTCTGATTACGGTATTGATACCTTACTGATTCTTACTCCTTCACCCGCCACTATACGTGATGCCAAAGTTAATGGAGTATCTGTCAGTTATTTGTCTTCAGTTTCGGCGAGTAAAGTTGTATTAGTATTTAGTTCAACAATAAAAGTTAATTCCAGAATAGAGGTTAGGTTTTTATCTACACCGTTTTTGGGAGTAAGTCCTTACATTGCTAAAATCAGTTCTAAGCAAGTTGCTAATAATCCTCAGAAAGTTGATTCGAAAGTTGTTAACAATATTCAAGCTTGGAGTATAATTACTGATGGCGTTCCTGACAAATTATTAATATCAGTAAAAGCGACCCCCAATCCATTTACACCTAATAACGATGGAATAAATGATTTGACAAATATTGAATTCTTTCTTGGAAATATTGCAGAACCTAGGAATGATTTAGGAAAGCAAACAAGAGAATTAAAAGTAAAAATTTACGATTTGACAGGGAAATTAGTAAAAGACCTTTATGATGATAAAACAGGTGCTTTTGCTTTCATTGCCGATAATGGAATCACCTGGGATGGAAGAGATAATAACGGAAAAATAGTTAGGCCTGGTTTATATCTTTACCAAATTATTATCGACAGTGATAACGGTGGCGAGAATATCACTAAAACAATTGTTGTGTCATATTGATTAGAAGGTAAAACGTGAAGAAATTAAAATTTATTTTTATACTTTTAATAATAAATACAGTTTGTATAAAAGCAGGTGGGTTTGACGATCTTGGGAACAGCGCACGCGTTGTTTCGATGGGTGGGGCAAATATCGCACTTGCTGATGCACCTTATTCTATTTTTTATAACCCAGCTGGAATTTATAATATTAAAAATCTTAGTTTGTCAACTACTTACTCGAATTTATATCCAGGTATAACTGATGACAACTTGAATTATTTTTCATTAAGTGCTGTTGTTCCATGGGAAATAATCGGGGAATTTGGTGTTGGCGGTACTTTTCTCAATTCAAAACTATGGAAAGAAAATACATTCATTTTTAGTTATGCACGAGAAGTATATAATGATATTTCTGTTGGAGGAAGTTTCAAGCTTCTGCGTTGGTCGGCAGAGGCAGCCCCAGGCGAATCTGCTTTATCTTATTTAGGTTTTACCTTTGATGCAGGCGCACACTATACTTTTTCAAATGTTTTTAATAACTCCGATTTAAGAGTTGGTGTTGCGGTTCAGAATTTAACACAACCAAGTATTGCCGATAACGGCAGCAGTGATGCAAAACTACCTATATCCCTTGGATTAGGATTAGCATTCGTCTCAAATCAATATAACTACATCATTGCTTTCGATCTCGTTAGGTATGATGAAATAACAAAGATTAAAGCCGGTGCTGAGTTTTTAGGACTTAGTCAAGAAGTATTTAATATGAATACGGCATTTTTGGTTCGTGTAGGATATGATGCAATTGTGGGGAGCGATATTTTTAATCAAAGGGGGATTAATGGTGGTTTCGGTTTAAATGTTGAAAACCTAAAAATTGATTATGCGTATGTTTTTCCATTAGTACTGCAAAATGTTGGAGGAAGTCACAAGATTTCACTCAATTATAATTTTAATTTTTAATTCTGTTATTGGAGGTAGTGTTGAGGATATTTCGCTACTACTTAATTTGTGCTATACTTATAAGTTTAAGCAATCAAGGTTACTCTCAATTTATTTCAAATAAAGGTAAACAAGGCACAGCTTATTTGAATTATTCGGGGAGAAATTATGAGAACTATAGCTCTACGTTCTTAAGAAAAAAATTCTTTGATAATTTTGGTAACTTCTTAGTCGAAGGTACAACTGTTTATGAACTTTCTGAAGTTCAAAAACAGCAAACTGCTACGGGATTACTCCCATCTGGTACAAGTGATATAATTAAATCCCGTTACTTTCTAAGCTACTTTACAAATTTAATAATTGCCAACGATTCCTACAGCGGATTTGAAACTCGTTTAATGGTTGGTGATGCGATTAGAACCAAATTTACTTCCTTGACTTTCAATAGAGCAAGATTTAATGGCATCAGATGGGATGCTGGCACTCCCAAATATCGAGGTACGCTTATTGCTTCAAGAATATCTGATCCAATTAGATTACGTTTTGATTCCTCATTCCCAACTAGTGTCGATGGTATTCGAAGAATAAGAGATTGGACACAGTATTTATTTGGCGGACACTTTGAGACTGATATAGGTGATATGCTATCTCTTGGGGTTACATATGTAAATCAACATCAGAGAAGAAGCAGTCTTGATAGTAAAGAGGCATCTCTTAAAGGAGTTGTTTCTAATGTCATTCCTCGTGTAATATTTTTAAGGATTAGTGATGAATCGCCGGGTGATAATTCAGGCCCTATTGTTTTTAATACACCGACTATAATAGTAAATGGTCAACCTAGACCCGTTGTAAATATCTTTAATGCTGATCCGTCCAACGCTTCTACTCAATTAAATCAACCAATTCAATTCTGGATTCTGAGAGATAAATTAGAAGGGCGAAATAAAGGTTTTGATATAAGTGATAAGGGGATATTTCGTGGAGCAGATACAACAAGTTTTTCAAGATTATTTAACTATAGAAATACTTATGCTGAAAACCCTGCAAAGTATGTTTATCCTTTTAGAGTACCGAGTAGTGGGACAGAGAGTTTAACCTATGGGTTTTTAATGCCTCCGGGTGTCGAATCTGTACAGTTTCAAATTACAATAGCAAATGATTATAAAATTGAAACTGCTCAAGATTATGTGAATACCAAAGACGATTATACTGGTTCATTCACTTCACATGCTGATGACCAGCTTCTTGCTCAGCTCACACCTTTTTTCGTAAGAGCAAGAGCTGATGGGAATATTCGTGATGCTAGTAATAAGAAGGTTGTTATCATCAATTATGGACTAACAACTGGTATGTCTGTATATGGAATGAATTTTCAATTTGATTGGGGGGGATTTAACATTGAAGGTGAGTTTAATGAAAGTGTTGAGTTCCTAAAATATCCTTTGCTTTCTGGTAATAGATTTGAGAGTAAAGGAAAAGCATGGTTTATCAAAGGTAAAAAGAAATTAGGTAGATTTACTTTTGGTGGTGAGCGTTACCAAATTACTCCTAGTTATACTACTTCGTTAAATACTTATGTTCTTGAAAATAGCTATTTTGCTTCTCCTTCGGGAAATTTTATTCCTACAGCTATTCCACCAGATTTCTTGGGATTTGATGCTCCATATATCCCAGCCACAACTATTTTATTTCCTGGCGGCGTATTTTATCCCCTAGTTGATGATAATGATGACGATGACAGATGGGAGGACGGATTTTATCATTATCAAGTGGGAGTGCTTACAACGGATGCCTATTCTCGCAACAATGATATAATAAATAAAAATGGTGATTACTTCAAGCTTGGATATAGACAAAGCTCAAATGAATTGAGAAGTTTAGAGGAAATTGTACGTAAGCCTGATACTGGGATATTCCCTGGTAAAGATAGGGATAATGATGGAATACCAGATGATGACAGAAATGCTAATGGTGTTCCTGATTATTCAGAAGATTTTTTGACATATTACGCTGATCCGCCTACATTTGATTATGGCGATGATTGGAACAACAATGGGATAATTGATGAGCAAGAAAATGACATTTTACCTGATTATCCATATGAACCAGATATAGATGGATATCATGTGTTCGGTAATTTGGATTTGTTGGACGGATTAAATTTAAGTGCTGGCAAAGTCCATGAGGAAGCTATAGCACGTGGTGGAAGAAATGATATCAATTACCTTAAAGCAGGTTATTTTACTGCTACTCCTAAATTTGGTGATTTTAGGTTGTACTATGTTTTCAAGCAAGTTCGAGATAATATCCCAAATGATCTTTACATTTTCAAAGGAGTAATAACAACTCGCGATCCATATCCAATATTTACTGTTGACCCGCTGAATTATAGAAATTCTTTGGTCAACTCTCTTTATCTGGGGACTAAGTACACCCAAATAAAAGATCTTCTGATTGAAAACAATATGAGGGTTGAACTTAATAAACAATTCTCAATTGGTTCGCGTGAGAATGCCTTCCTTACTCCAACTGAAGTGCGTTTATTAGGTGATCAAGTTCCGGGGAAAATAATTTTCTGGGGGATTGTAAATAAAATAGATTACACCTTCCGGTTTTTTAATGGTGCGCTTAAAGTTAGTCCTCAATTCAAAATAAGAACGGAAAAAGTTTTAAAGTTTTCAGAAGATAAACAAGGAAATCCGGTTACTGAAATTCAGCAACATACACAGGAAACCATTCCAATAGTTCGTCTTGATTACAAGTTAACTGAAAATACCGATTTACGTTTCGGGCTTCAAGGTTTTTCTTTATTCGGAAACACGTTCAAATACAAAATAAGGAATTATATGGATGGTGTAGAAAGCCAGGATCGATCGATAATTGCAATGTCATTAAGCAATAAATCACAGTATGCTGGTTACAGCGTTGTTTTTGATTTTGGTTTTAAACACACAGATATAAATTACCTTAGAGAAATTGATAAATCTAAGGGTACTCAGGAGACTTCTTTATTTTTTTCAATCTATGCAGGGTTTTAGTTAGGTATGAGTTCGTAACCTATGCTTTGGAAAATTATTATAGTGCTTGGAGCTGCTATTGCTAGCTATTTCATTCCCACTCCAAAGGAACTTCAAAAGGCGTTCACATCCGGTCAAAATTTTTTTGCTTCCAGTAATTTTGAAAAAGCAATTGAGCAATATGATAGGATAATTCATACTAACAGTGATTTTCTGAATGAAGATAGCGTTAGGGTTGACCTTCTTAGCGGTGAGTATGTTGTCAGTGTAGTTGTAGCAGCTTTTTATCAAAAAGCGAATGCTCTCAAGAACCTTAAGAAGCAAGAAGAGGCAATAAACATTTTCAGAATTGTTGAATCTCGGAAGGATGAACCGAAACTTGCAGCATTGGCTCAATTTCAAATTTATGATTTATATTATCGCTCAGCAAAATATGATACTGCAATCATTGAAGCGAGAAAACTTGCAGATAAATACTCATCAAGTCCAAAAGCAGAAATTGCTTTGTACGATATAGGATGGGCTTACAGAGAGCTTAATGATATTGAGAAAAGTAATCAAGCTTTTGTTGAGTTAGTTGAGAAATATCCTGAAACAGATTACCTCGCGTCCACAATATATCAGCTTGGGCAAAATAATTACGATCAAAAACAATTTGATAAAGCCATTCAGTTTTGGACTAATCTCCAAGAACGGTTTAAACCAGAATCTTTCAAACAGCAGGAATGGGAAAAAGTTCAGTTAAAAGCTGTTAAGGAAAGACAAATATTTGAAGCGACTGCTGGAAGAGAAACTAATGAATCAATTCTTGAGTTGGTGGCAAAATCTCAAGTGAAAATTGGAGATTCGTATAGAGAGAAAAAAGATTATTATAAATCGATGCAAAGCTATCAGAAAGCGGTAACACAATATACGTTACTCCCTTCATTAATCGAGGTTTCGTATATCAAGATGGCTGACTATACGCTGAGAGAAAAGGGTATTGATTCAGCACGATATGTTTATCAAAAAGCAATTGATGAAAACTTTAATAAAAAAGATTTGCAAGCAAAGATGCAGTATAAAATTGCCGAAACATATCAGAATGAAAAAATGTACCTTAAAGCAGCCGATGAATTTGCCTTTTATGCTGCAGGATATTCGGAAGTTGCTGATGCAATTAATTTTTCTGTTGAGAGTGCATATTACACCAGAATCATCAATCTCTATAATGGTGAAGCTTTTAGTAAGGTGGTAATGGAAACGGATACTTTCCTTGTTAAATATCCTAGCAGCGAGTACAAATATGATTTGCTTTACTTAAGCGGCAGTTCAAGTTTCACCTTAAAGAATTTCGAAAAATCGCGTCTTAATTTTCAAGCTATTGTTCAGAATAAACCAAATACATCACAAGCTGTCTCGTCTAGAATTTTCTTAGGTCGAATTCTATATGAAGAAAAAAAATACGAGGAAGCTAAGTCGCAGTTATTATCTGTTCTGAATGAAGATAATAATCCAAATTATAATGATGAAGCAAATTATTATTTGTTACAAGTTTATTATGATAACAAGGAGTATCAACCAATTCCTTCTGTGTTCAATAAAATAAGTCTTAAGTCCAGCTATTTTATCCCCGCTATTATTAAAACGTCAAAGTCATTCATTCTTCAAAAAAAACTTGATGAGGCGGAAAAATTCTCCAAAGATTTGGTAGCGGTTGCAGATTCGATGAAAGATTCTGTTTACTTTCTGCCGGAAGCTCATTACTCACTGGGAGATGTATATATAAATAAAAATCGAAATGATGAAGCAATCAAAGAGTTAACATTTGTAGTTGATGATAAAAAAACTAATGAAATGTTGAGACTCCAGTCTCTCTATTTAAGGGGAACATTGTATGGACAGATTGAAAATCATTCTTTGGCTGCTAAGGACATTGAATCGGCATTGAACGATCCAAAATTTAAAGAAAAACTTTTCTCATTAATTCCAATTGCTCGAGGAAGACTTGCAACAGAGTATGTTAAAGCTGGGCAAACTCAAAAAGGTATTAATATGATGCTTGGTTTTATAAATGCTTCTGCTGATACCCTTGAGAAAGCTCGTTACTTAGTCGCATTATCTGAGGTTTACTATGATAATAAGGATTTTAATAAAGCGATTTTGTATTCAAACCAAGCACTGCAGTTAAGTGAAGCCGATGAGCAGCTTTTCAGTAGAGCAGTATATTTACTTGCTACAAGTTATAACTTAACTAATCAATCTGTCAAGGGAGTGGAAGTATTAAATTTAGCCGCAACAAAATTTCCCGCATCTTCAGAAGAATTGTTTTTTAATTACTCTGTTAATCTTTATGATAATGGATATTATCGTGAAGCCATTTCATCATTTAAGAATTTTGTTGAAAAATATCCAAATGTACCGACAAAGAAAAACTCCATGTTTTTTATAGCGTATGCATACTACAAAATGGGAGAATGGGATAATTCGATAAATGCTTTTAGAGATTTTATAAAATTATATCCCGAAGATGAATTAGCGGCAGAGGCACAATTCAATATTGCTGAAGCACATTACAACACTTCAAAATTTGAAAATGCTGTTAATGAATATCGGCTGGTATATACAAAACATCCTAAAAGTAACTTTTCTTCTTCTGCATTATATAACGAGGCTTGGTGCTATTATCAAATGAAACAAATGGATAATATGATTGTTCCGCTCCAGAAACTTATTGATTTATATCCCACGCATGAACTTGTACCAGAAGCTCAATTTACCATAGGAGATTATTATTATAATAAGAAGGATTATTCAAAGGCATTATTTGAATACAAAACGTTCATTGACAAATTTCCTAATCATTATAAAACTGAAGAAGCGAAGAGTTTCATAAAAGAATTATCTCAAATAGATGCCTTCAAAGAATACCAAACTGCAATTGTATCATTTGATAAAAAAGACTATAAAAAAGCTATTGTAGAATTGAATAAAGTTGTAAATAATTATCCAGATACAGAAATTGCTATGGCGTGTGAAGCAAATATTGCCTCATCTTATGAACAACTTGGCGATACTAAGAAAGCAATCGAGCTTTATAAAAAAATTATAGAAAAATATAAAAATAATCCTTCGGGTTCAGGTGTTGTTTATTTCTCAGAACAACATTTAGAATGGTTAAATGATAATGTTGCCTCAAGCAAATAAATTAAAAAATATTATTACTAAACTTGATGCACGTGCATTAAGCAAGCTTATTTTTGAAACCTCGCGGTGGCGAGTTTATTACAAACGTGCATTTGCTTGGGGAGTTGTATTATCCATTCTGTTGCACTTGATCATTATTGCTTGGATATTCCTTTTCTCTGAGAAGCATGATCCGAATACGAAATTAGTAAAGATAAAAACCTATTATGAAAAGATCCCACCACCCATTAAGTATGAACCGACTCCACCTAAACTTGCAAAATCTTTTGAGTTATTAAAGGAACAACAGTCTGTTACTGAATATCAACCTAAAGATTATTCTCTCACAGAAAATGTTGATGTAAACGAATTGAGAACAGAGATTAGACCCAATTTGAGCAGTTCTTCAGGTGCTGGACAAGGAAGTGTATTTCATGGAGCAATAACATCGGCAGAAACTGGAGGAGCTGAAGGTTGGTCAATTCCAGGGGGGACTAAGAGTTATGGGAGAAGTTTAGGAAGAGGCGGTACTGGCGGAATATTTGGAAGAGATGATGGTGGAATGGGCGATAATCCAAACATAATGTCTGAAGTAGTTAACACCAGGACATTCCAGCGAGGAAGTGAAATGTTAAGGGATCAGCTTATTGATTATACTAATTTTCAAGATAGGTTTGAGGGTTTTATTTCTCAAGGCAAAAACAAAAAGGAAATAAAGGGCTTTCTAAATTTTTATCAGGTCAATTATCGTGCGGCAAAACTTGCCGACAATGGTGAACCGGGTTGGAATTCTGTAGCTCTTGCATTACCAACACTTGTTGAATATGCTGAATCAAAAACTAAATTGGATGTTCGATTAAAAGGTAACATCCGTTTTGATGACAAGTTGATTATGGATGTTCCTATGCTTTATATGATGGGTTCTGAAGCTGCGCCATTATATTCTAGTACGGAAGTTAAAAATCTTGAAAAATACTTAAGGAATGGGGGCTTTCTATTTATTGATGATGGTTATGCAGCAATATGGGGACCTTTCAATCAAAAGGTTAGACAATTTGTTGAAGATGCTTTGGGGTACGATGCGGAATGGGAAAAGATTCCTAATACACATTGGCTTTACCATTGTTGGGAAGATTTTACTGGACCTCCAGCAGGTGAAGATGAGGTTCGCCCCAATCCAAGCCATCCGGTTAAGGAGCGATATAGATTTTTAGAAGGAGTTTTTCTAAATGGAAGACTCGCAGTATTGTTAAGCAGTAAGGGTTATTGCAAAGCGTGGGGAGACTGGCCAAGGAATCCTGTAAGTTTAGGTGGTCCTTTAGACAATATTAGGCAGTTACAGTTTGGATTAAATGTAATTGTCTTTGCTTGCACCCAAAAAGGCGGCATAATTGATCGAATTAACCAGCAATTAGCAAGTGAAAATAAATAATAAAATTAGATAGTAAATTTATTATCAAAAGTTACAGAATAAGGAGTTAGTTCAGCATGAAGCAATCTCTATTCATAGTTATATTAACAGTATGTGCCATGATAGCAGCGTTCATTATTTACTTTATAGTTTTTGGCAGCCCAGTGAACTTTAAAGATGGCGCAATGCGTGAAGTCCCGATTAATCTGATGGGACAAATTTTTACGGGCGGTCCTCTTGTTGCTGTTCTAATCGCTTTGTCTATTATGGATTTTGCAATAATTATAGAACGAACAATCTCTCTAAGGAAAGCGATGGGTAAAAGTTCAGCAAATGTATTCTTCAAAACTGTGATGGATTATTTGCGAAAAGGAGAAATTGATGAAGCTTTGAATGCCTGCAAAGTACAAAAGGGATCTGTTGCAAATATTATTTCTGCTGCTTTATCTCGCTATAAGGAAATTGAAAACTCAAATAAAACTATTGATGTGGAAAAAAAACTTGCCGAAGTTCAGAGGGCTGCTGAAGAAGCTACGATGCTCGAGACTCCTTTACTTGAAAAAAATCTTATTGCTTTATCAACCATAGCTTCAATTGCTACGATGGTTGGTTTACTTGGAACAACAATCGGAATGATCAGATCCTTTAAGGCACTTGCTCAAACAGGTGCCCCGGATGCAATACAGTTGGCAACGGGAATTTCCGAAGCTTTGATTAATACTGCGGGAGGTTTATTTGTAGCAATTCTTGGTATTGTTGCTTATAACGTCTTCATTAACAACGTCGATAACTTTACTTATCAAGTTGATGAAGCCAGTTTTAATACAATTCAAATACTGCGGAATAAATAGCGCTATGCCAAAGATTAAAAAGGGCAGAGTTAACATTAAAATAGATATGACACCTATGGTGGATGTTGCGTTTCTTTTATTGACATTTTTTATGCTGGCAACACAATTTAGACCTCCGGAGGAAGTTGAAGTTATTCTACCAGATTCAAATTCGCAGAGTAAGCTTCCTGAAACTAATGTCATAACAATAACTATTGAAAAAAAAGGAAGAATATTTATTGGCTTCGATTCCCAGCGTTTGATGACACAACTTTTTGGTGAAGCGGCAATCAATAAAATTTCTGTTGAGACTAGACTGGAACTATTACCTGACATTATTACTCAGGCGAGAATTTCTAATCCTAAGTTGCAGACTGTTATCAAAAGCGATGCAGATGCTGAGTACGGCGTAGTAAATGACATCATGCAAGTGCTCCAAGAAAAAGCAATATCAAAATTTGCGATGGTTACTAATTTAGAAATGCCTAAAACTAATAAACAATGATGGAGAGTTTTATAAATGGCGGGTGCTGATGTTGGCGGCGGTGGAGAAAGAAGAGGTCATAAAAAGAAAAAAGGCCATCCGAAAAGGCGAACTTCTATAAGAATTGATATGACCCCAATGGTAGATGTTGCGTTTCTTCTTTTAACTTTCTTTATGCTTACAACTGTATTTCGCAGACCGCAAACGCTCGAAATTAAATTGCCGCCAAGCAGCACTAATATTCAGGTTTCTGCGAGTAATTTACTTGTCATTCGTGTTGATGAAGATCATAGAATTTTTCAAAGTGCAGGATTGGATAAACCAAGTATTTTAGAGTTTAGTGAACTTGGGAAATTTTTTAAGAGTAAGGCGGTTATTGATCCAAACATTATCATCTTGGTTAAACTGGATAGGAAAAGCAAATATCATTACATGGTTGACATAATTGACGAACTTAATCTGGCTAAGCTTACCCGATATTCAGTTGCAACTTTATCTGATGTTGAAAAGGAAGAATTGGCAAAAATTCAATGATGTCCATAAAATTTTTCATTTTGATTTGTGCTCTAACCTTACTTTATGGGTGTGAAGAAAAAAAAGAAACTTCAACAAAAGGATCGTTGACAGTTTATGTAGATGAATCTGTTTTTCCACTTGTAAAAATTCAGGCAGATACATTCTCGACATTATATAAAGAAGCCAATCTAAAATTGGTTTCAGTTAGCGCTAGAGAGGGAATTGCTAAAATAGTAAATGGTGAATCCGAAATTTTTATTAGTTCAAGAGAGTTTAATAAAGAAGAAAAAAATGTTTCAACGAAAAATAAGCGTGATATCAAAACTCTCAAATTTTGTTACGAAGGAATTGCAGTGATTACATCATTTGATACATACATTGATAAGATAAAATTTGATGAGATAAAAAATTTATTAATTGGCAGGTATGAAAATGCAATCGCAGTTATTCCCGGTAGGAATTCAGGTATTTTTGAGTACTTGCAAAATGAAATCATAAAATCAGATAGTTTCTCAAATGTTGAAGTTGTTCTGAATGAAAGAGATGTGATTGAAGTAGTGAAAAAAAGTAAAAATAAAATTGGATTTGTTGGGTACAATATTCTGAATAATTCGTCAGATGTAAAAATCCTTAATGTTGGTTTAAGAGAACAATCGGGAATTAAGGATGTGTATCTTGAACCTCATCCAGGTTATTTTGTACAGAGATTATATGCCTTAAGCAGACTGATTTTGATTTATGTGAATGAAATCAATTTAGGGCTTGCATCCGGTTTTGCAACTTTTTTAACAGGAAATGAGGGACAGAAAATAGTGTTAGATAACAGACTTGGTCCAGCAACGGTTCCTGTTAAAATAATATCGAATTAAAGGTATTTAAATTTATGATAAAAAAAATATTACTAATTTTCTGTATTCCAATTTTACTGAATACAGGATGCGACTCTGTTTATAAATATATTTTCCTCCCACCTGAGAGGGTTGAGTACACTCTGATTCCAGATAAGGAAGCAATAGATGTTATGGGTGATTCTAACTATTTTGTTTCTTCTAATGGTCAGGTTGTCGGTTATGATGCAAAGAATTGGAAGATAGAAATAAGATACATGAGCGATTATCAACTAAATACGTATGAGTTCGCAGCCGAATCAAAATCTGGTGTTTTCTCGGGAAATCCATTTACATTTGCTAATTGGATTGATCCAGCATTAGGATATACTCCTAGAAGATTCACTGTTTTCAAAGTTACAATTTATAATTACACTGCTTCAAAGTTGAACTTTGATCCCGAACTTTCTCTTCTCCAGTCCGATAGAGGAGATAATTTCAATGCGTACGCGAGAGAACAAAAAAATGCGAAGTTCCTAAGTATGGAGGAATATTTTAAAAAACGTAAAGGTACTAGCGGTGTAGATGAAGAAATTTATGAGACAAGAATGGGAATTGCAAGAAGAACCATGTTGTATTATGGAAAACCTGTTTATAAGGGTGATAGTCGTGATGGCTTAGTGGTTTATGACCCTATTATTGATAAAGTTGAAAAATTGAAAATAAATATTTCGCGATTTATTATTGGTTATGATGAGAACAATGAACCTAGTGATTTTATTGATCTTAATTTCTTCTTTAAACAAGTTCCATTGGATAAAGAAAGTCTTGAAACAATCGAAAGGTTAAATACCTCAGATACCACATTAAACACATCACAGCAGAAAATGTCAGGGAATTTCCGTTTAGCACAGGCAAAATATGTTGATGATGCTCAGGCAAGCGTTTTTGGTAGAACTAAGCTTCCTCAAATTAAAGAGGTTTGGGATCCAAACCCTAAAGGTATTGAGAATCTTTTAAACTATATTCAAACTAATAGTAATTTAAAAACATCTCTATCACAGATTAGTATAGATGAATTGTCTCAGAACGAATATGATGTTTTGTTGATAACCGGTGTTGGCACAAGTCCGATTATTGATCAAAAAATATCAACACTTGTTGAGTTTATTGAAAAAGGTGGGTTTATAATTTTTGATATAAGCTCGTTTAAAGATGGGATTGCAAGTTCAGCATTCAAACATTTTCAATCTATTTCAGAACAGCTCAAAGGGAATGTTCAAATTATGGATCTGAGCATTGATCATCCGATATTTAATACGCCAAAAAAGTTGGCAGAAATTCCAGCAGGTTATGAAACAATGAATGGTAGTGTTCAACAAGCATTTCGGATGCGCGGAATCTTTCTTGATGGCAGATTAGTTGCCTTGGAAACAGGAAAAAGCTATTCGATGTTATGGAGTGATAATGAACAAACACGGGCTTTAGATTTAGGACTAAATATTGCGTTATATTCAATCAGTAACAGAAAAAAATAAAGAGTCACTAACCATGAAAATATTTTTTATAGCGATTTTATTCACGCTAATTGTTTATCAAAGCAGTTTTTGCAGGAATAGAGATGATGACCAATCTAATATTAAAAATCATTACCAATTAGCATATGACTTTAAAATCCAAGATGAACAAGGTTTTTTTGATGTTGAGTTTACTCCGCGAAGAACAAGAGCGTTAATTTTTTCTTCTTTCATTCCTGGCGCGGGGCAAACTTACTTAGGCAATGAATTAAAGGGGATGGCAATTTCTGTGGCATTTTATGGAACAGCCCTGACCGCTGTAATCGCGCATAACAACGCTCAAGGTAGGGAAGATAGAATAAAAGTTTTAACTCAAGAATATAGTACAAAGGGAAACTACAAGGATGCAGAAAAAGTTTGGCAGGCAATTCTCACTGAAAAATCTAACAGAGATAATGACTATGATCGCAGATCATTATTCACCTGGACCGCTGTAGCGGTGTGGGTTTATAACGTTTTTGATCTGATTTTCTTGACAGAGGATCAGGGAGAAAATCAATTTTCTCTCAGCAATCCTGTAATTGACATGGAATTGGTAACAAATCATGATTTTAATGGTGTTGCGCTTAAATTAATTCTTCCATAACTTGATTTTGAATATTATGAAAAACATCTTTATAACTATTGTTTTACTGCTTCTGACATCATTTTATATTTCTTGCAATAAACCTGAAGAAATAATTTCTCCGTCTCATGAGTCTCGTGTTCCTAGACCAACTAGCTTATCGGTCAGCTATGATACTTCAGCAACAGGTAAATATAGAGTTAGTATTAATTGGGGGGTTAACAACACTAATAACCTGAAAGATTTTGAAATTTATCGTAGTGTTAATAATGCTAATTTTTTCTTTCTTAGCGGAGGAATTACAGGTTATCACTTTGTAGATAGTTCTTATACCACTATAACCGATTCTATAAAGCTTGCATATTTTGTAAACGGAAGAGGAATTGACAGATTTGTAGGTCAATCATCAGATACTATTAGGATTTTGGTTACTAAAATATTTTAAAACATATTGGAGGTACATATGAAGAAAATTTACGTGTTCTTTAGTGCTCTTATTCTTTTATCAGTTCTATTTTGTAATTCTTCGAATGCTCAGCAGATACTTGACAGTGCAAATGTATTATACATCGATAATACATCCGATAACAATACAGGTACCGTCGGGACGTTTATGAATGATCCTCGATACAGAGAATTTCCACAGAATTCAAATTTGGGAACTGATTACTACGGGTTTTGGTCTAACAATTCAGCAACCTTGTATTGGGGGGGAAATCACCGCAGAGCCAGTCGTTTTGGTTCAGGTAATAATTCGGGGGCTCATGTTCATTTTTACTGCACAGTACATAATGCAGGCTCGTATTTGGTTTATCACCATATGAACTCTGGTAATGCCACATCAAATGCCTACGTAAAGTTTTATAGGTTTGGTGAGGTGGCACCCGTGGATAGTTTTCGTTATAACATGCTTGAGAATAATGTAGAAACGTTTGGTGGAGTTGGCTTGCCTCCAACAACCGGCGGAAGTTGGAAACCTTTAGGAATAGTTAATTTATTTCCGTCTGATAGTGCGTTAACTGTTGAGATTGGTCTTGATTCGCTTAGTGGAAATACTTTGCGAGCTGATGGCGTTGTTTTAGTGAGAAGTTCACAAGTTGGTCCTGATCTCGAATTTGGAAATAGAAGATTTTCCAGGACATATATTAATACTGCAACCGGTGATACTTTAGCTGTTGAAAGTTTTTACAAACATAGAGCACCACTAACTTTTGCGGAAACAACATTTAAATTTGGTGTATTTACTGATAAAAAAGTTACACTCTATAATTTGGGAACAAGTTCATTGGTCATCAGCGGGTTTTCTACTCAAACGAATAGATTTTCTGTTATTACACCAACTCCTTTTACAATTCTTCCTGGAGGAAAACAAGATGTTACTGTTAGGTTTGATCCTTTTGGTGAAGAAAAAACTTATGATACTTTAAGTGTATTCAGTAATGATGCTTTAGAACCTGAAGCAAAGCTTACGCTTTCTGGTGTTGGAATTAATTATAATTTTATTCTTAACGCAAGTGCAAGTGGTTCGGAACCGCATTGGAATGTTCCTACACCTGGAGGAATCTATGAAGAGATTGGAGCATTCGCAAATTCAACTGCAACACCGTGGCCTTACCCAATACCAGGGGGAAACCTTTTCAGTCGAGTTTTTACGGGTTCAGATCCAAGTGTTGGTGTTTTATACAAGTTCAATATACCCGATACATTGTTTGGAAGCTATTTCCTTGAATATTCCGGTCCTGCTGGGTCATCTAATGCAGCTCAGAATGCTACCGTTGATGTTGTTACACCATTTTATGTTAATCCCAATCCAGCTTTGGGTGATACCCAGCGAGTTACTAACGTTAATCTCAGGGCGATTCAATCTCCAAGCCCTCTTTGGTTGAGAATAGGTGGGAATAAGGTATTTACTTTAAATGGTGGAGGACAAACTGTTGCGAGGATGACTAATCCAAATCAGGGTGCTGATTTGTTGAGAGCAGATTTACTAAGAGTGAGATTGGTTCCAATTGCTCCAACAATTGCTACTTCATTGGATGATAAAATTCCTCCAAGACTATTAAACTTTGGTTCAGTTTCAATTTATGATTCTATTAGATTATCCCAATTCAACTATCAAAAATCATTTATTATTGGTTCGAATGGCGAAACTCCTTTGAGAATAGATACTATTTATTTAAGAAAAGGTGGTCTATTAAGCATAATGAACCTGCCCACATTTCCAATTACATTACCGGCAATTGACGGTGAATTGAATCTTGTTCTTCAGTTCTTACCCGATTCAATAAAAATTTATTCTGACAGTTTAGTAGTTAAATCAAATGATCCTGATGATTCACTTATAACTGTAAGAGTCAGCGGTCAAGGAGTAGGAACTGGATTAACCGTTGATGATTCTGATCCAACGACTTACATTTTCCCATCTGATGTACAAACTTGGATTGGAACCCCCGATCCTGCAAATATGGATAAATGGTATCGTGTTTCTGGTTCAGGAATTAATTTAACAAGATTATTTGCTTATGTTTATTTTAATCCTCCTACTGCACTACAATCTGTTGAGTGGTATCCGGACATTCCACGAAAACCCGGAAGTACAGTTGATGAACCAGATAGTTTTGATGTGTTTGTTCAGATTCCGACAAGCTCTACGAATAGTACACCAAGAGCAAGGTATAGAATAAATCATTTCAATGGAGTAACTGATACAATCATTTCTCAGTACGACAGAACTCTTAATGCTGGTAAAATCCCATTAGGAAGATATACTTTCTTAAGAGGCGGAAGAGATTCTCATGGAAGTGGTACAGTATATGGTTCTGTTTACCTTTTGAATGATACTGCTTTAGTTAGCGCATACTATCAAGACAGTTTAGTTAACACAGCACGCCGGGATTCGTTCTTAATTCGTGCGGATGCGTTAATACTAGAACAAGCTGGTGCTCCTGTAGGAATTTATGAACCATCTTACATTCCATTAGAGTATTCATTGAGTCAGAATTACCCCAATCCATTTAATCCAGTAACTCAAATTCGTTATACATTGCCGCAACTTGCAAACGTTCAGTTAAAGATTTATGATATCTTAGGGAGAGAAGTAAAAACTTTAGTGAATGCAGAACAACCTGCTGGTGTATATCGGTTGGAATGGAACGGTACAAATAACTTTGGTTCACAAGTTTCGTCAGGTGTTTATATTTATAGAATAATTGCTGGGAAATTTGTTCAAACTAAAAAGATGATGTTCCTTAAATAACACATCCTTTTTGTACCTTAGTGTCACTTTAGATTAAGTAAAGGCGGTCTTCGGGCCGCCTTTTTTATTGATGGAATTTATCTTTTTTCTTCAAGTTCATTTTTTTATTTTTGCTTCAAAATAAATTCTAAGAAAGATTGAAGATTCGAATGTCTGTAATTCCAATTTCTGTATTTGGTGATAAAATATTAAGGAAAAAAGCTCAAGCAGTTAAAACTGTTGATCATATGGCTATCGAGCTTATTAAAAATATGTTTGACACTATGCGTAATGCGAACGGTGTTGGATTAGCTGCGACACAGGTTGGAGTAGATCAATCTATTTTTGTTGTGGATCTTTCTCAAGTGGAAAATTATGAAAAATCAAAACCAATGGTACTAATTAATCCTAAAATTTTGGATTTCTCTGACAAGAAAGTAACGATTGAGGAGGGATGCTTAAGCATACCTACGATAAGATATGAAATTGAGAGACCAGAAATTATTTATATTAAATATTTTGATACTGATCTAAAGGAACATACTTTAGAAGCAAATAAATATTTAGCTCGTGTGTTTCAACATGAATATGATCATCTGCAAGGTATTTTATTCACAGATCATTTAGATGAAGATGCGAAAAAGAAACTGAAAAAATCACTGGGGAAAATAAAAAAGCGGGAGATTGAGATTGATTATCCTATAGTACCTAAAAAGAAATATAACTAAGATGAAAATCATCTTCTGGGGTACTCCAGATTTTTCCTTACCTTCCTTAAAAATTCTTTTGGAAAATAATCATCAAATTTTAGCTGTTGTTACTTCACCAGATAAAGAACGTGGTAGAGGACAAAAAATGTCTTTTACACCAGTAAAAGAGTTCGCAGTTCAAAATAAAATTTACGTCTTACAACCAGAAAAACTGAAATCCATAGAGTTTATTAATGCATTAAAAAAATTTGATTGCGAGCTGTATGTAGTAGTTGCTTTTAAAATTTTGCCAAGAGAAATATTTACAATCCCAAGACATGGTTCGTTAAATCTTCATGCTTCGCTTCTTCCAAAATATAGAGGTGCGGCGCCAATTCAGTGGGCACTAATAAATGGTGAAACAGAGACTGGTGTGACCACTTTTGCCCTTGAAGAGAAAGTTGATACGGGAATGATTTATTTACAGAAAACAATTCCAATTAACCCCGAGGATAACTTTGGAGTACTTCACGATAAATTAAGTTTTCTTGGTGCTGAAGCAGTTCTTGAAACAGTGAATGCGATAGAGAATGGCTTTGCTCAGATGCAAAAACAATGTGATGAAACAGCTACTCCTGCACCCAAGATTGCAAAAGAACAGACTCAAATTGGTTGGAATAAATCAGTCGAAGAAGTTCATAATTTAGTTAGGGCTTTTTCACCTTACCCGGGAGCATATTTTATTCATGATGGGAAATTGATAAAAGTTTTTAAAACAAAAATTGATCATACTGTAAATTTAAGTCCTGGGGAAATTCTAATAAAAAAGGAACAGCTATTTATTGGGTGCGGTCATAATGCTGTCGAAATTTTAGGAATCCAATTTGAAGGAAAAAAGAAAATGAGTAGTGCAGAATTTTTACGTGGATATAAATTTTTACAACAAAATTTGTAATATTAAATATTGAGTAATTAATCATGGGCTTTTCAACAGATGCAATTCATGCAGGACAAACTCCTGATCCAACAACAGGAGCAGTAATAACTCCAATTTATCAGACTTCGACTTATGCACAAGAAGCACTTGGGAAAAATAAAGGGTTTACCTATGGAAGGACTCATAATCTTACACGGAGTGCATTAGAATCCAATATCGCAGCACTTGAGAAAGGTAAATATGGAATTGTGTTTTCCTCAGGGCTTGCTGCAACTCATGCACTAATGACACTTGTAAAAAATGGAGATCATGTAATAGTTTCTAACAATGTGTATGGCGGAACGTATCGCTTGTATGAATTGAATTTAAAAGATTATGGAATTGATTTTTCCTGGGTTGATACAACTAATATTAAAAACATAGAAGCAGCAATTAAACCAAACACTAAAATGGTGTTTGTGGAAACTCCAACAAATCCGATGCTACAGCTAACTGATCTTGAGGGTGTTGTAAAAATTTGTAAGGGAAATAATTTGATAAGCATTACCGATAACACCTTCATGAGCCCCTACTTTCAGAATCCGCTTATGTTTGGCTGTGATATTGTTTTGCACAGTCAAACAAAATATATAAATGGTCACAGCGATGTTATTAGTGGAATTCTTGTTACAAATGATGAAAAAATTCATTCTCGGTTAAGATATGTTCAGAATGCATTCGGATCTATTCCTTCTCCATTTGATTGCTGGTTAATTCTGCGATCTACTAAGACGCTTGCAGTTAGAATGGAAAGACATGATTATAATGCTAGGCAGTTTGCTAATTTTTTGGTGAGTTCAAAGGTGGCAAAAAAAGTTTATTATCCTGGATTAGTTAGCCATCCCCAGCATGATCTTGCAAAAAAGCAAATGCGCGGATTTGGAGGGATGATCTCTGCTGACTTTGGCGATATAGAAACAGCAAAAAAAATTCTTAACAATGTTAAAATATTTACGCTTGGTGAAAGCTTAGGCGGAGTCGAAAGTTTAATAAGCCATCCTGCTACGATGACCCATTCTTCAGTTCCACAAGTTGAAAGAGAAAAGATGGGATTGACAGATAGTTTGGTACGATTTTCAGTCGGTTTGGAGGATATAGATGATTTAATTCAAGATATTAAAAATGCATTAAAATAATGTTAAGTAATAAATAAATTTTAAATCAAGGTTCAGTTTTATAATTTCAATTTGAATTTCTTATGAAAAAAAACAAATTAAGTTCAGTGTTTAGCATAGCTCTGATAATGTTCAGCTTTGTTCAAGCAAATGCTCAACAGGATACAATCGAAATTTATATGATAGATAATTATGTAACTCCTGAAGTTCCACACAAGCTCATGCTTTCATTTTTTACAAGTGAGGTATGTAAATCAAAATTAAATATCAATGGAACAAGTGAAATAACTATTTCAAGTGAATTTACTGACAACCATAAAATCCAAATTGATTTGACAGTTTTATCGCTAAAGTCCAAAGTTAATTTCTATACAATTACAGTGGATGGCGAAAATGGTAATTCATACACAAGCGAAAAGGATGAGTTTGAAATTCCTGAAGAAATAAAAGTTGAAGGAGGATCTAATTTTCTAACCTTGTGCTTGTTTGGAGGTGCCGTTTTTGTTCTTCCATCGCCAGTTTTTGTGGTTGCGAAAGAATCTCAATATTTCAGTTTAACCAAAGAAATTCCTTTAGTCTTTATAAGGTCGAGCAGTTATAATTATCCACGAGGATATTTTTCTGTTGAATATTCATACATAATAAATACTCCAATAAGAAATTATTTTAGAATTGGGTATAAACACATAAGTGAAATTCCTGGTTTGGAATATGTCTCACCAGGAATAAATTACATGACTAACTTTAATGGTTATAACGGAATCAGCCCCGAACTTTCACTAGGGTTGTTCAAATTATTTAATACGTTTACTGTATATTCACGCTATCGCTTTAATGCAAAACCTGGTGAAACAGGAAGTGAATTTCATGAAATTTCTATTGGATTATATTCGGGATCCTTTGCTATTTATTTTTAAGCTGATTTTTTTTGTTAAAATATTTGACGATCAGAGCTTCGTTGAGCTCCTTTTGCTTACATAAGCACAATTCAATTTATCGAGATATTTTAAACATTACAGCCCAAACTCATATCCAATGCTTAAAACATAAGTTGTAGTTAATCCAAGCATTAGATTTCCATCCCTGCCAATTACAGTCCAAATTCCAGGAGAGAAATTATCAAACTTTATAATACCGGGATAAATATCAATCATACAGAAGTATTCTTTCACTCCACTCATAACGATTGATGCGAGAAGGGAATTATTGCGGTCATAAAAAGCTCCAGCGTGCCAGCTAGTTTCAATAGTTCGTTGTCTATTTTTGCCGACATCAACTAAATGCTTTGTTTTAAAACCTATTCCAACTGATAAATTATCTTCTACATTCATTTTTTTTGAAAGTCCAAATAATGCTCCCATACCAAGGCGATAAAATAATGAGTAATCCTCCGAAAAAGGAAATTTCCATTTTATCGAAAAGTATTGACCAGCGTTCACTCTTCCATGTGGAAATGTAATGGTTGATTGAAGTGACCAGTCAGATAGATTTAATTCTTCACTAAAAAATTCATTTATCGAGTCAAAGCTGAAAAGAATTATTCCTCCGATATCAAAGATGTATATGTCAGATATCTCATCAACACTCCATCCGTCGTAATCTCCAGTCTCATAAATTTCGTTTAAGAGATGTTGAGTCATTAATGTAACTGAAGAAAATAACCATGGGACAGGAATGTTGTTTTCAACATACCATTCCTTCATGGCTGTGTAAAGCATTCCACCGCCAATCAAGTGTTGTTGGTAATTTGGTATCCACTGCATATCTCCTTTTTCCCACTTCAAAGGAAGGAATTCGCCTTGAATAAACTTAGAAACTCCGTATTGGCGTATGCTCTCAAAAGGATTTCCAAGGTTTTTAAAAACTGTTCTGGCTTTTCGTGAAAAATTAGGGTCGTAAATTTTGTTTGATACTGATTGAAGCTGAGTTACATCAAACGCTCCATTTAATAGAAGACTGGCTGGATTGAACAGTGCTTCACTACCATAATTTTTATTAGTATAGAAATAATTTTTCTTTTGAGGGATTACTGTTATAGTGGTTACTAAGATAAAACAAATGAGATACTGCAAACGAAGAGAGTAAAAAGGCAATTTTAAATCTTCTATAACTGAATGAAATTACTTTTGAATTTAACTTAATAAATATACACCATTCGATTGAACAGTGTTATTTAATCAGCATAATATTTCCATAGAAAAATATTAATAGTAAGATTAATTTCTTAATTTTTAATCATACAAATTGATTCTTTTTATCGTATTTAGTAGAAAGTTACAATCTGAGATACCTATCTAAAAATTTTAGAATGCTTTTTCTATCTAAATTATCCTACTTTTAGTTTAGTAAAAAATAATATTTGATGAAAAAATTTCTCGCTTTAAGTTGCATTATTTCTAGTTTAATTTTTGCACAAACCGGTTCTGTTAAAGGCAGAGTTACTAATAATTCTTCGCCAATTCTGGGTGTGAATATCTTAATTGTTGGGGAAAATATTGGAACAGCTACTGATAATAATGGTAATTATTCACTCAATTCAATTTCTGTTGGTGAATATGAATTACGATTCAGCATTGTAGGTTATGAAACTCGATTTATTGATATAAAAATTCTTCCTAATAAGGTTATTGAATTAAATGTTGAAATGAATTCAAAGATGATTGAAATCGGTGAAGTTCAGGTAACAGGATTAAAACAGCAACAATTAAGTGATACGCGAACAAGCTTATTAGATCTGAATCCTAGAAGTGCCAAAATACTTCCCGGTGCAGGAGAAGATATACTAAGAACATTACAATCATTGCCTGGTGTTTTATCGCCTAATGATTTTTCATCTCAGTTGATTGTGAGAGGGAGTGGTCCAGATCAGAATTTAATAATTATGGATAATATTGAAGTGTTCAATCCATACAGATTATATGGTGTAATCAGTATGTTCAATCCAGATGCAGTTTCGGATGTGAATTTAATTTCAGGTGGCTTCCCGGCTAAATATGGGGATCGTTTATCGGCAGTTCTGGATGTGACTAATCGCGAAGGTGACTCTAAGAAATACTTTTCTGGAAATGTAAATGCTTCCATCATTGATGCTAATCTTGTTTTAGAAGGAAAAAATCCTTTTAACCTAAATGGTAGCTGGTTGTTTAATTCAAGACGGACATACTATGATTTAATAATTGAACCTTTTGTTAAAAATGCTGGACTTGTTGATGAGAATGTTACATTTCCTAACTTTTATGACTTTCAAACCAAAATTGTAATAGGTCCTTATGCCGGGCATAAGTTTTTAATTAATGGAATTTATTCTCGTGATGGAGTGGATGTTTTAAGTGCAAAGAACAGGAAAACTCCAGACAGTATAGATGTATTAAATGTAACAAAGAATGACGTGCTTGGTTTATCTTGGCATTATGCTCCCAACAAAAATTTACTTAATAAGTTTGTAGTCTCTTGGTACAAAAACAGTGGCGCTACGAATTTTGATTCTCAAGTGTTGGATCCTTCGCTGAACAGAGAAGATTTCAAAGATATTATTCCGGATACCTTAGCCCCATACTTACTAAACTTTAAATTTGATGCAGCGTTCTCGTTTAAAAAATATTCAATTGATGACCGGTTAACTTATTTGTGGGGAGATCATGTTTTTGAAGCTGGAGCAGGTGCAGATATAATGCAAACGATTGTGAACTTCAAATTCAAAATCGATCCAGAGCTTGAAGCTATCTTTGCCTCTAATCCGCAGTTTAGAGCAGTCTTTAAAGATTTGAAGAACACACGGGATTATAATCGTTATAGAATTTATGCACAAAACAATTTTAAACTGAATGAAAAATTATTCATTCAACCAAGCCTGCGCTTAGATTATTATGATATTCTTGATAAAGTTTATTTAGCTCCGAGAATTTCTTTATCGTATGGACTAGATGAGATTACAACACTGCGTGCAGTTTTTGGAGTTTATTTTCAATCACCTGGGTATGAAAAAATCGTTGACCAAGGAGTGTTATTTGATTTTGCTGACCGTTACACCAAACAACTTTCTGCTGAAAATGCACTGCATTATGTTTTAGGTGTGGAAAGATGGCTTAGCAACGAATGGAGTCTTAGATTAGAAGGTTATTACAAGAATTTTGATAATTTGATTAAGCAAAAGAAAGCACACGGTACAAGATACTATACAGAAAAAATTCCAGGTAGAGATCCAAGATTTGTGGGTGGATGGACTCGCCCCATAATAATAAATGGTGATTCATTGACTCAAATACCTATCAATGATTCTTATGGGGAATCATACGGTTTAGAATTCTTTCTCTCAAAGAAGAATATTATGAATGATAACAAATTATCCGGCTGGATTTCATACTCTCTTGCTTGGGCTGATAGGTTTGAAGATTTTGAAAAGTTACCTTTTCGGTTTGATCAACGACATACGGTGAATGTGGTATTAAATTATCAACTAAATAGTTGGCTTGATTTGGGAGTTCGTTGGCAATACGGATCAGGATTTCCTTATTCTGAGCCGCAAGGAATAAAGCCAAGAATTATTCTTGCCGATAATGATTTAGATGGTAAGCCTGAAACTCCTGTTATTGCCACAAGAAAAAATTTAGGAAATCCCAATGAGCAGGAAGTAATATATGATATCGATTTCGGAGACAATAAGTTGAATGCTCGAAAACCAGCTTATCATAGGTTGGATTTGCGTTTAACTGCTTTAGCAGATTTTTGGAATTTGAATTGGACTTTTTATCTCGATGTTATCAACGCTTATAATCACTCGAATGTTATTGCATATGATTATTATGTAAATAATGATTTGACTTTAGGACGTGAAACAAATACCATGTTTCCAATTATACCCACATTAGGTTTTAGTGTTAAATTTTGAGTAGCTTATTTTTAGTTTTTATCAAATTATTTCCCAATTAGAATGCCAGCAAAAAAGAATACTTATATAGATTTTGGCAACCGCGGAAGATATAACGCTAAGAATAAACTGAATGATCTTACAGGAAAAGAATGGATAAAGTTTTCGAAGTCATGGTTTGTGCACCGTCCGCCAAGAAGAAAAGAAGATGAACTTTTACATCCAGCAAAATTCCCGGAGTCGTTAATTGAAGAATTCATTTCTTTTTTTACAAAGAAAGGAGAGTGGATACTTGATCCATTCATGGGTACAGGAAGTACCCTGCTTGCCGCTGGTAAGTTAAATAGAAATGCCTTGGGTGTTGAACTATCCAAAGTTTACTATGAATCGTCTCGGAGAAGGGTAAGAAAAGGTAATTTTACTTCAAGACTAATCCTAGTTCACGGTTCATCAGAAATTTTATCCGAACTTGTAAATTCAACTTTTAACAAAAACTTTTTATTTGATTATGCTATCACTTCACCACCATATTGGAATCAATTAGAAAGAAATTCATTGAGACAGAAAGTTCGTTTGCAAAAAGGGCTTTCCACAAAATACTCAGAAGATGACGATGATCTTGGAAATATACGAGACTATCAGTCTTTTATTAAAAGGCAGGCAGAAATTTTTGATAATGTTTTCGATCTTATTAAACCAAATGGTTATCTTACAATAATTACAAACAATGTTTACTTTGGTGGGAAGCTTTACCCACTTGCTTTTGATACTGCTGTTTCATTAACCAATAGAGGTGATAAATCGTGGACACTGAAGGACGAGAAGATTTGGCTTCAAGATGATAAACCTTTAGTTGCACTTGGTGTGAACAATGCTTGGGTTGCAAATCGTCATCATCAATATTGTTTGATTTTCAGGAAAGAAAAATCAACAAAATAAATGCAAAATCTTTTTTCAAATATTGAAGCTCTTACTGTTTCGGAATTAACAAAACAAATCAAGCTAACTCTTGAAGAAAATTTTTCTGAAGTTTCTGTTATTGGTGAAATCTCGAATTTCAAAGCACATGTTTCAGGGCATTGGTATTTCAATTTAAAGGATACAAATGCGGTAATTTCTTGCACTATGTGGAAGGGCTTGAACAATTATGTTTTTTTTACACCGCAGGATGGAATGAAGATAATTGTACGAGGAAGAATTACTGTTTACCCGCCGCGAGGAAGCTATCAAGTAGATGTTCAATCGATGAAACCTGCTGGTGTGGGAGAACTCCAAGCTGCTTTTGAAATGCTTAAACGTAAACTTGCTGATGAGGGATTGTTCAACGATGAACATAAAAAAGAAATTCCTGCTTTCCCCAAGAAGATAGGAATTGTGACTGCTAAAGATGGAGCAGCATTTCAAGATATGATTAGTGTTGCCGAAAGAAGATTTCCCTTGGTAGAGTTAATTATTGCTCCAACAAGAGTTCAAGGAAGCGGAGCAGCAGAGAGTATAGTAGAAAGTTTAAAGCTTCTAAACAAACAAAATGATGTTGATCTAATAATCGTTGCACGAGGTGGGGGAAGTATCGAGGATCTCTGGACTTTTAATGAAGAAATTGTTGCAAGAGAAATTTTTGCTTCCAAGATTCCGATAATAACAGGTATTGGACATGAAGTTGATTTCACAATTGCTGATTTTGTTGCGGACTTGCGCGCTCCTACTCCTTCTGTAGCGATGGAAATTGCTACACCCGATAAAGATGATTTTTTTGTCTTTATTAATGAATTTTCATATAATTCATCGCAAAAACTTGAAGCACTTTGTGTTGAAAATAGGAGGATGGTTAACCAAATTTTAGACAGCTATGGCTTTCGATACCCAATTGACCTTGTAAGAAATAAATCTCAATTATCCGATAATTTGGTAGTCAAAATTCTAAATGGAATAGAAAAAAAGTTTGAGCACTATAAAAATCTGATTAAGCTTAATTCCAAAATTGTTGAATCGCATGGCATTGAGAAAACTTTAAAGAAGGGGTATGTACTTGTTCATCAGGATTCTAATTTTGTAAAAAGATCAATAAACTTTAATGATAAAAAACCGGCATCGTTAAAATTTTATGATGGTGAATTAGAAGTTTTGAAAAAGTGAAATAATCTGCTTTATTAAATAATATTTATATTTATCTAAAATGAAAAAGAAAGACTCATCCACGTTTGAAAAAAAAATAATCAGATTGGAAGAAATTTCCAATTTGTTGGAAGCTGAAGACACGCAGCTTGAAGACGCAATCAAGCTTTTTGAAGAGGGAATTGAATTATCTAAAGATTGTTTGTTGTCATTAAAGAACGCGGAATTAAAGATCACCGAATTGAAAAAAAAGATTGATGCAATAAACCCGGATATAAAGGGAACGTCAAAGCGGAAAAGCAATGGAGATGATTAAAAATGATCGATGAAAGTAAATATCAAATTCTGTCAAAAGTAAATTATCCTTCCGATTTAAAACAATTAGATTTAACTCAACTTAAAATACTTTGTTCAGATATTAGAGAATATTTAATAGATACAATCTCAGAAGTAGGAGGGCATTTTGGCGGAGGCTTAGGTGCTGTTGAACTTACAGTTGCTTTGCATAAAGTGTTTGATACTCCAAATGACCTTATTGTTTGGGATACTGGGCATCAAGCTTATCCCCACAAAATATTGACAGGCAGGAAAAATGCGCTGAAAACTATTCGACAATTGAATGGTATCAGCGGATTCTTGAAAAGAAATGAAAGCGAATATGATGCCTTTGGTGCCGGACACGCTTCAACTTCAATTTCTTCAGCATTGGGCATGGCTGTAGCGAGAGATATTCGCAAGGAAAGAAAGAAAGTCGTTGCTATAATTGGGGATGGTGCAATGACTGGCGGTATGGCATATGAGGCAATGAACAATTCTGGAGTCATAAAATCAGATTTTATAGTTGTTCTGAATGACAATAATATGTCCATTGCTCCGAATGTTTGGCAGATTTCAAATTATTTTACTGAAATGATTGCTCATCCGGATTATAACAAATTTAAAGGGCAAATTTGGGATTTAACTGGTAAGCTTGACCACTTTGGAGATCGGCTGAGAAGGATTGCAGTTCGTCTAGAGAGCGGTATAAAAGCAGTGATTACTCCAGGAATGTTATTTGAAGCATTAGGGTTTAGATATTTTGGTCCCGTAAATGGACATAACCTTCATCAGCTAATTAAAATATTTGAGCAGGTTAAACAGTTTAAAGGTCCAATTCTAGTTCATGCAATAACTGAGAAGGGAAGAGGTTATAAACCCGCCGAAGAACATACTCAAAGATTGCATGCCTCGACTCCATTCGACAAATTAACAGGTAAAGCTCATAAAAAAGCAGGTGCGGTGCCATCTTACACAACTATTTTTGGAAACGCCTTAGCTCAGATAATAAAAGATAATCCCTCGGTTGTGGGAATTACTGGGGCTATGCCTGATGGAACTGGATTGGATATTGTTCAAAAGCAGTTTCCATCAAATTATTTTGACGTTGGAATAGCTGAAGAACATGCTGTGACTTTTGCAGCTGGGTTAGCAACTCAAAACGTGATACCTGTAGTTGCAATTTATTCATCATTCCTGCAAAGAGCCATTGACCAGGTAATTCATGATGTTAGTTTGCAGAAACTTCATGTAGTATTTGTACTTGATAGAGCTGGACTAGTTGGATCAGACGGTCCGACACATCATGGCTCATTTGATATTTCTTACCTTAGATTTATTCCTGGTATGGTGATTATGGCGCCGAAAGATGAATCTGAACTGAGAGATATGCTTTACACGGCAATCATGTATAAAAAGGGACCGATTGCATTAAGATATCCGCGGGGTTCAGCACTTGGGGTGCAGTTAAAAGATGGTTTCGACTTGATCGAAGTTGGAAAGAGTGAAAAATTGAAAGATGGAAGCGATGTTGCACTATTAGCTTTGGGCTCAATGGTAGAGTATGCAGTAAAGGCAAGCAAACTTCTTTCAGAAAATTCCATTAGCTGTGAAGTTATAAACATGCGATTTGCGAAACCGCTTGATACTCAACTATTGGATGAAATTGCTCAGAGATTTAAAAAAGTTGTAACAATAGAGGAAAACTCCCTTGCCGGTGGTTTTGGCAGTGCAGTTGCTGAATATTTTTCAGATAAAAATTATAAAAATGACATTTTCAGAATTGGATTGCCGGACCATTTCGTTGATCATGGAACGCAAGAAGAGCTTCATAAACTATTAGGCATTGATCCAAAATCAATTGCAGAGAAAGTCAAATTGTTTTGCCAAGCTGAAAATTATTCTAAAGAGGTTGTTGTTTGACGGATCAAACCAAAATTGCTGTAATCGGGCTTGGAGGTGTGGCGCAATTAATTCATCTCCCCAATTTGGTTAAAATTAGTAATGCAACTATTACCAGTGTTGCTGAGATAAATAAAAACAGATTAAATACCATTGCAGATAAGTTCAACATCAAAGCCAGGTACATTGATTACAAGGAGCTTCTTGCAAAAGATGATTGTGATGCAGTGATTATTGCAACTCCAACAAGCACGCACAAAGATATAGCAATAGATTGCCTAAAGGCGAAGAAAAATGTATTGGTAGAAAAACCATTAGCTCGTTCTTACGATGAAGCTAAATTGATTTTCGCTGCAGCAAAAAGTCATAAAAAAAAGTTAATGGTTGGGATGAACCTTAGATTCAGACCGGATGCGATGCTTTTGAGAAGTTTATTAAACTCAGGGGAAATAGGGGAACCGTTTTATGTGAAATGCGGTTGGATTAGGAGACAAAGCAGCACGCAAAAGTGGTTTACTACTAAAACCGAATCTGGCGGTGGGGTAATAATTGATTTGGGAATTCTTCTTCTTGATTTAGCACTTTGGCTGCTTGATTATCCATCGGTTCAATCTATTACGACTAAAAATTTTCATCACAACACAAAAAATGTTGAAGATACTTCCATTAGTTTTATGAAGTTTAATAATTCATCTGTAGTTTCTTTAGAAACAAGCTGGTCATTAGTGCTTGATAAGGATGAATTCTATGTTAATGTTTATGGCACTAAGGGGTACGCAACTCTGAATCCTTTCAAAGTATATAAAAGAATGGATGATCAAGCCATGGATTTAACTCCATCGCAGGTTGAAAGCCCTTTAGCACTTTTTAGAAAATCTTATCTAAATGAGTTGAAAACTTTTATTGGTTGTGTTAGAGGATTAAATCCGGTTTTTTCGTCTGGAGAAGAAGCGTTATCAAGAATGAAGATTATTGATTCAATGTATAAGTCAGCAATACAGAACAAAGAGATAAAATTCAAATTATGAAAACTAAAATACTTCTTGTTGATGATGAGAAAGATATAGTTGAATTTCTTCAATACAACTTAGTGCAAGAGGGGTTTGATGTTATTACTGCGTATGATGGAATGGAAGCATTAAAGAAGCTTTCGGGAAAACCTGATCTTATAATTTTAGATATAATGATGCCTCAATTAAGCGGTTACGATGTGTGCAAAAAAGTTAGATCATTACCTGAATTCAAGCATACACCAGTTATTTTTCTTACTGCAAAATCGAGTGAGGTTGATGAAATTCATGGATTGGAAATTGGTGCAAACGATTTCATTCAGAAACCTATTTCACCTAAGAAATTGATTGCAAGAGTTAATTCCAACCTAAGAAAAGATGTTAAAAAGTCTGGGGAGAAATCACTTCCGGCAGATATCAGAATTGGCCCTCTCTACATTGACAGAAGAAGATATCTGGTGAATATAGACGGCAAAGAAAAAATTTTACCGCGAAAAGAATTTGAACTGCTTTATTATTTTGCAAATAATCCGGAAAAAGTTTTAGATAGAGATACACTGCTTAAAGATGTATGGGGATTAGATGTTTACGTTGTTGATAGAACCATTGATGTACATATCAGAAAAATCCGCGAGAAGTTGGGGAAACATGCCGATCTAATTGAAACCGTGAAAGGAGTTGGATATAAATTCAAATCGCTGGGAAAAAGTAAAGTTTAATCTTTACTCATTTCGTTTCTACTTAAAAGAATTTTTACTTTTAAATCTTTTTGTCATAATCACAGCCCTTCTTTTTGAACAAAGATTAATTATTCTCATCCCGTTTATTATCATCATATTAATTATAAGCTTAATTTACTTTATTCAAATTGGTAAAAAGCGAAACGCTGAAATTGAAGAGATAAGAAAAATTATTTGCGGTATCAGGAAGAATGAACTGCATGAGTCTGCTGAGATTTATCTGGGGAAACATCTGCAAAAGCTTGAAGATGAAATTAAAGAGATGTTTATCAAGAATAAGGGTGACATTGATTATCTTAAAAAGCTTGAACGAATCCGAACAGAATTTCTCGGTAATGTTTCTCATGAACTGAGGAATCCCATTTTTGCCATTCAGGGATACATCGAAACACTTCGCGATGGCGCTATTGATGATCCTAAAGTGAACAAACATTTTCTTGAGAAGGCAGCCGAGCACACAATTAACTTAAGCAATTTGTTGAATGATCTGATTGACATTTCAATGATAGAATCTGGCGAGATGAGATTGAGCTACAGATATTTTGATGTTAATGATTTCCTAAAGCCGATTGTAGATCAATCAAGAGCCCTTGCCTATGAAAAGCATTTGGAACTAATCTATCACACCGCAAAAGGAAATCTGAAATTATTTGGAGATAAAAACAAATTAAAACAAGCTTTGGACAACCTAATTACAAATGCCATCAAATATACTGAGACAGGTAAAGTTGAAGTATTAGTAGAAGAAGATAAAAAATTTGGAAGAATAATTGTCCGTGATACAGGTATTGGAATTCCGGAAGAAGATTTGAGCAGAATATTCGAACGGTTTTACAGGGTAGATAAAGTACGTTCAAGGGAAGTGGGTGGTACAGGACTTGGATTAGCCATTGTAAAGCACATCATTGAAGCACACGGCTCCAATATTTCAGTTAAAAGTAAGATTGGAGAAGGCTCAGAGTTCTCATTCAAGCTAAAAAAGTGAAATAAGCTCGTTTTTAGCAAATTATTTTTCCGTTGTTTCATTGACTTGATAGCAGTTAATAATTAAATTTGTTGCCTAAAATTTGAATATTAAGAGGATAAAATGTTCGCAGTTGTAGATATTAAAGGTCACCAATTTAAGGTTGCTGAGAAAGCTCAATATTTTGTTCCCAAATTGCAAGCTGAAGTTGATGCTACACTAAAGTTTGATTCAGTGCTTCTTTTTAATGATGGAAAAGCTACTAAAATTGGTTCTCCATATTTGAATGGTATGGCTGTATCCGCAAAAGTTTTAGAGCATGTGAAAGATGATAAAGTTATCACCTTCAAAAAGAAACGCCGAACGGGATACAGGAAAAAAATAGGTCATCGTCAGCAATTAACCAAAATTGAAATTACAAAGATCGGATAGGAGATTTAGTTATGGCACATAAAAAAGGTCAAGGTTCTACACGTAATGGCAGAGACAGCAATGCACAGCGTTTAGGTGTTAAACGATTTGGCGGTGAGCAGGTTTTAGCTGGAAATATAATTGTTCGTCAAAGAGGAACTAAATTCCATGCTGGTAGAAATGTTATGCGCGGTGGTGATGATACTTTATTTGCAACTGCTGACGGTAAAGTAACGTTTGAAATACGCAGAGGCGATAGACAATTTGTTAACATTGATCCTGCATAGGCATAATATAAATTGAAATTAAAAACCCTCCGCTCGGAGGGTTTTTTGTTTAGCTTGATTATAAAATTTATATTGCCATATAAATATCTTTCTTACCCGTTTTTCTAAACCAGACTATTAATCCGAGCCGCCAAGACACCAACTTATTTTGTGATTATTAGCTTATAAAAGTAAGAATGAGAGAAGTAAAAGGATAAAAGCTCCAGAAAAAGGATAATGAGCAATTGTAGCCTAATATTTTTCAAAATTGAGAAGAAACATGATCCTGTAATAACACGATGTATCGTGTCATTAATATAATCGCGCTTATTCTCTGAAGTACATCACCGTAAAATTTCATATTGCCTAAATGTTTTATGGGAAAGTATTCTGATCAAATCTTAAAGTGAAATATTACCTTAGTAGTATCATCTTTTTTGAAGTTGAAAAAGTACCCGCATGTAATCTATAAAAATATATTCCGCTTGTAAGGTTATCTGCATTCCAGCTTGCTTCATAAACTCCAGAAGTTTTTACTTCGTCAACTAATGTTGCCGCCTCATTGCCGAGAAGGTCATAAACTTTTAGTATTACCCTCACCTGTCCTTCGGACACCCTCTCCCTAAGGGAGAGGGAGGGGGTGAGGGACGGAATTGTGTACACAATTTTAGTTGACGGATTAAATGGGTTAGGGTAGTTTTGGTATAGTTCAAATGTTCCCGGTAATGAATTCAACTCATCATTAATTCCACTTAGAACAGAAGCTGTATTACTGTAACCGGATGATGAGCTTGAATTAAAAGCATAAACTCTATAGGAATATATGGCAGTATCAGCAACAGAATTATCTGTGTAAGTTGTAACATTAGCACTAACTGAATCAATTAAATTGAATTTACCCGAACCTATTTTTCTTTCAATCTTAAATCCGGTTTCATTGATGGAGTTATCATTCCAGCTTAATGTTACTGAAGTTGAGCTGTTGATAATGAACCTTAAGTTTGATGGGGCAACGACAGAAGCGGTTGGAGTAAAGCGATAAATCTTACTATCAAACGAGCAAATGTATAATTCGTTATTCATATCAACACCGAACGAGGTAATTGATCCGCTTGCTGTTAACAGTAATTGATTAGCAGCAGGGTTAATCCCGTCGTAAGTTAACGCCCATATTTTCCTTGTGCCGTAGTCAGCATAAATATATTTTCCGTAAAGTTCCGGCAGGTTTGGTCCGCGATAAACATAACCACCTGTAATTGAATATCCTTCGCTGTGGGAGTACTCCCATATAGGAAATAAGTAGTTTGTGCCCGAACAGCCTGTTTGGTTGTATGAGTGATTGCCTTCATAACATCGCCAGCCGTAATTTCCTCCGTTGGTAATTATGTCAACTTCTTCCCAGTCACCTTGCCCGACATCAGCACACCACAATCTTCCGATAGAAAAATCGAAGCTGAATCGCCAAGGATTGCGTAATCCATAAGCATAAATTTCTTCTTTGTAACCTTGAGTGTTATTTGCAAATGGGTTATCTGGGGGAATAGCATAGTTAAGCGAACCTTGGGTATGATCTACATCTATTCTCAAAAGCTTTCCTAACCACGAAGACTTATTTTGTCCATTGTTTTGTGGATCACCACCGGAACCACCATCGCCAAGAGCAATGTAAAGATAACCATCAGGTCCAAAAGCTAATTGCCCTCCATTATGATTGCTGTATGGTTGAGCAATTTCCATTAAGATTTTGGATGAGCTTCTGTCAGCAGAATCTGGATTTGTGCTGCTTACTTTAAATCTGACAATTAAGGTTCTTCGATAGGGTAAGGACTTTGTATAATTAACATAAAAGTAACCATTGTTTTCATAGTTGGGATGGAAAGCTAAACCAAGCAATCCCATTTCGCCGCCGCTTGAAACACTGTCTGTAATGTCGAGAAATTTTTTCTTCACAGAGACATTAGCATTGTTCTCAAAAACTGATATTACACCCGCTTGTTCAACTGCGAATATTCTGTCGGTTCCATCACCCGCGTTTTGCAAATCAACTGGATTGGTAAATGTGAGATTTGGAAAGGCATTCTGCAAAGTGAATTGAGGATAAGATTTTTCCGAGCAGCTTAGAAAAAACATAAGTACATATAACGTTGATTTCTTCATCAGTGTCATTTCCTATTGGTTTTTGTTTCTTGATTTTGCATTTCAAAATATTTAATTAAATCATCTACCTTATACCCAACTTCATTAGATACTTTTTTAAGGTTATTGAAGAACTCAAAATTCTTTTTTACTTGGTTAAGCAATTTTGTTTTTAGCTTTTTCTCTATATCGGAATCTTTGTCCTTTGCAGCTACCCTTTTCCTTAACAAAGATTTACCCTCAAAAAGTTTCTTAGTAGAAGAAAAATTATTCAGGGTGAATAGCCAATCCATTAGATATTCGAATCTCTCTTTTGAATAATAGAATATCCCCTCATATTCATTGTAGTTCAGGTAGTCTCGAACAAGGTATGATTCAAATAAATTGTTAAGAAGAACAGATTCTATTCTCAATTCAGTTTTTTCACTTTTGCCTTTTTTCTTCTGACTTATAACTTGTTTTTTCTTCTCGTTGTCAAAATTTAAATTATATAATTCAGCATGAGAACTTAAACACCTAATTAAATTAGTGTTTCTTTCTTTCACATCGTGATTATAATGTTGTTTATCAAAAAGCTCGTTAAGTTTTTTGCCTATCCACAAATGATCGAAAATATTTTCGTGCTCAGGTTTATGTGAATATGTTAGATTTAAGTTTTTAATAACATCCAGTACGAAAAATACCTGGCGATGCTGTGCTGAACTGGAATTGAAAACAGTTAATGAGTCATTTAACTCAGCTAATAATTTTTTATTTCTTGTTTCGTTAAGCGATTGATCCCACAGTTTCACAAAATTTGTTATATTTATTATATCATTTTTTAATTCTGCAATGATTTTATCCTTACTAAGCGGAATGTTTTCAATACGATTGATTTCATTTATAAGATTTTTAGTTTTTGATAAAAATTCATCAAGAATTTTTACCGTTTTTTTCCTATCTGATTCATTAAAATAGAATGAAATAATTTTTTGCAACGTTTTTTCGTTGAACAATTCTTCAAAAGCGGAATGAACGGGAATTAAAGTATGTTCCTTTACTGCATTTGAAACAGATTGTACGCCCCGTCCTTGCAGCCAGTGATATAATTTCTCGTAAATGCCTGTTGAGTCGTAAACTTCTCTAAAATCCCAAAATATTTTGTACTCATATCCTTGCAGATGTAAGTAAAAACCATGATCGAGAATATCCTTACCTAAAAATAAATGCTCGAGGTTTGTTTTATGATCACGGCAGATATAGAATATTTTGTGATCATACTTGAATTGAAGTGTATCTCCCAATTTTGTTTTTGCGAGATGTTTTGTACCATCATTTGCTGTTACAGATTTGGGAACGGAATAATTTATTACTCCTTTACATTCCTGATAGGCATTATTATAAATAACCAAAACTTTTTCGTATCCGGATTTATTGGAGAAAGCAAAAATATTGGGGTTGACGTTACCAAAATCATCGTACAGTTCGAAAAATTCGAAGTTAGCAACTTCAGCAAATAAATATCTTTTTTTTGTGAGAGGAAAGATTTCATGTTCATGCCTGTGAACTAAATATTCATCAACACTTTCATCATAGTAAGCGCGTTTATATTCCATCCCATACTTTTCAGAGAATCCTTCAATCTGTCCATGACCAAACATCGGAAGTCCGGGTAATGTAACCATCAACATTGCAATGCCGAAGTACTTATCACCCTTTCCAAATTGATTAACCGCAGTTTCTTCATCAGGGTTACTCATGAAGTTAACATATCTTTTCAAAATTTCAGGATTGAAATCAAGAGTGTTCTTGATTAATTCATGATACTTATCATTCTCTTCTTTCATAAGCATGTGCATAAAAGCAGAATTGTAAACTCGATGCATACCAAGAGTTCGAACGAAATAACCTTCCATCAACCAAAATGCTTCGGCGAGAAGGAGAGTGTTAGGCATTTCATTATTAATGCGGTCAACTAATTCACGCCAGAATTCTTTAGGTATTGCGTTATCAAAATCTTGATGTGACATTGCATAATCAGAACGTGAAGGAATTGCACCGCCTGTTCCTGGAACTGGGAACCATAAACGCTGGTAGTGCTTTTTGGCAAGTGTCATTGCCGCATCAAAGCGAATGATTGGGAATTTTCGTGCTACATGCATAATAGTTTGAATCAGAGATTCACGAACCTCAGGTATAAGTAAATTCAATTGAGAAGTATCGTTCCACGGCATATGAGTTCCGTCGTTACCGTGATAAAAGTAGCGAATATCTCCAGTGTATTTATCTTTTCTCTGAAACACAACTGCTGCATCTTGCTGTGAATAATATTTGTCCTCAATTCTCACTTCAACTCTATCATCATCCGAAAGATTAGGACCTGTGAAGCTATAATTTGGAAAAGGAGGATAATTTGTTTGGATAAAGTAATCCGGTTTTTCAACAACCCATTTAGAATAAATTCCTGTGTGATTTGGAACCATGTCGCTTGCAACTCTAATTCCACGTTGCCATGCCCGGTGCTTTAAATTTTCAAATGCTTCTTCACCACCGAGTTCGGATGAAATAACATAATCATACAAAGAATATGCTGATGAAATTGCATCGATATTTCCTGTTATGTGCTTAATTTTTTTTGATGCACTGCTTCGTTCCCAAATTCCAATAAACCAAAGTGCAGTAAAATTCCATGACGCAAGCTGGTCAAGTTCTTCATTTGGAATTTGATCAAGGCGATAAATGTGTCTTCTGTATTTTTTTGAAAGCTGATCAAGCCAAACGTAAGTATTCTTTGCAATCATCACCACTTTAGGCATCCAGTCAATGTCCAGAGTAAATTTTTCATATTCCGAATGATAGAATGCACTTTCATCTGCAGTAAGTTCTGCTCCAGATTTTAACTTTGATTTTAAATATTCGTAATAATCTTTAAGCTCATTAAACTGTGGAACGGGAGGAGTTCCTTTTTCGCCACCTCCATGTTGAATAAAAAGTTTTATATCCTCTTGAATTAAATCTTTACCCGAGAGAATTCTTTTATGAAATACATCGTAAACATAAAGACTGTAATTAGTAAGAATGTAATCGAGCTGACCCTCTAAATTATGTGGATTTGTAATAATGGGTTTCTTAAGAAATTGAACAAGGGGTAAATTTTCTGGTCCGAAAGTTTTTTCAGTAGCAAGATAATTTTCAGTTTCCTTAATCAATTCAAAATATTTTGTCTTTTCAGAAAGTTTTTTGTCGTCGTATAATTCTTTAAGCAGTTTCCCAGCGGGGTTAATGTTTTCAAGCTGAAGAAGTATTAATTCTTCAAGAATAGTTTCTTTGTTAGATTTATTATTTGTCGAACCACTTAGATAATCTGCGGAAGTTATTTTACCAAGATGAACATTAAGTGGAGGGAACTCCTCAATATATTCAAGAAATACTTTATCTAATTCTTTTTCATCTAAATGCTGTGTTAATGAAAGAAGTGTTCGTTTAATTACTCCAGGATTTTCTTTCTCTTCATACCATCGAATTAGGAAATGAAATATTTCATGGATCAATCCAACTGCATTTATCAACCCCGGAGTAATTTGTTGATCTGCATTACCTTCACTTTTCCTTTTTTCATTTATTTTATTTGAGAGTTCTCTTGCCTGGCGAAAATTTGCAATAATTAAATCACCATTAATTGAGAACAACGCTTTGTCAAGCTGATATTTTAACCGAAAATTTTTTGCAACATGAAATTCAAATGATGTTTTCAACTGCGAATTGTTAAAGGGATTTACTCCCATACTTTTTACCTCGAAGTAAGATTGTTATTGAACTTATGGACTATTCAAAGGAAATATAATAAATCTGATTGCAAAAAGGAGAGCTATGTGAAATTCCAAGAATCAAGTAACAGAATCAAAAATATATTAGGTACGCATGAATGGCTTGTCTGTCATTCATCTGCTTACCCAATCATTCTTATACTTAATAGTTGATTTTGCCAACTTAATTGCTTACAATTCAATTATAAATTTTAGTAGTTATTTGAGTGGGCAAGCTTCTAAAATATTTTAGTTGGGGTCTTTACTCTTTCTCTCTATATTATAAAGGAGAAGAAAGAGTGAAAGTGATAATTATACTTACTTCATATCGTGTTCTCCTTTCCTTTAGAGTTTCTTCTTTTACTTTTTATTACTTTCCAAGTGGGTTTACTTAATGTGAAGCGTATTATAGTTTAAACAAAAATTAAAGTCCAAAAATGAAAACAATAAACTTATACCTCTTTTTATTTTTTATTAATAATTTAATGGCACAAATAGATACTAGTATTGTTTATCCCATGCAGATAGGAAACTACTGGGAGTATTGGGATAATGTTGGTAGCGGAGAAAGAAAGGCTGAAACCATTGTGTCTGACACAATCATGCCAAATGGTAGAAAATATTTTTTATTTCGTGATTGCTATTATTATTTCCAAACTTGGCACTGTTCTGAAAATAGGTATCTTCGTACTGATAGCAATAGATATGTTTATCAATATCAGTACGAAAATCCAGACTGTCAAAATGGAGAATCACTTTTATATGATTTCTATGCTCCTGACTCAACCTTTTGGTTTAGATGTAATTTTATACCGGGATTATTTTGGGGATTATACTTCTCCGGATTCTATAACTTACCATTTGCACCATTCATTTTTGAAACAAAAACTTTTTCGGATGTAAGGGTTGACTCAACTGTAGTACCACCTGATACACTTTGGTGGACAATTGGTTGGAACAAGGTATCAAAAGGTATTGGAAAAGTAGAGATATTAGCTGAACTATCACCATGGTATGTACTAGTTGGAACAATTTTAAATGGTGTAAAATACGGAGTTACTACTTCTACTACTGATGCCATATTTTCATTCAAGCAAACAGAAGGAATATCAGTTACCACATATCCAAATCCTTTTAACACAACAACTTCAATTAAGTTAATAGTTCCCAAACGATCATTCATCTCAATTATAATTTATAATTCTTTAGGACAAAAAGTTAAGACATTGTTAAATAAAACTGAACTACAAGAAGGAAATTATTTCATTAGTTGGAATGGGGTAAATGATTATGGAGAACCAGTTTCTAGTGGTGTTTATGTTCTATTGTTCAAAGCAACTTCGCTTGAAGGAAACGGAGAAACATTTACTGAATCGGCCAAGCTGATGTTGTTGAAATAAGTCTTTGGCAAGTATAAAAAACAAAAGCCGAAGTTATCAATTAGCTTCGGCTTTCTTAATCTAGGTTGCTTCACAAACTACTTCATGGTTGAGAAGAATACTTCCATGAAATGGTTATTAACGACTCACAACAAAGGGGATTTATAATAAGCTATATTTGAGCCAACCCACGTTTTATTCTTGTTAAAATCTACTCCCATCATTTTGCCTTTGCTTGTGCGGATCAGGTTGGTTGCGAGTATTGGTTTGTCATCCCAAAGAATCATCAATCTAATTTCTACTTTAGCATGTTCGTCGGGAGTTTCGATTAAGGGGGCATATTCAACTTTTTCTTGAAGTATATAATTTGATTTATCGGTTAACTTATCTAGCATTTCTTTGGTTACATCAACCTCAACACCAAGTCCCGCAAATGAAAATAATGGTTTCAAAACAAACTTGTGCAAATCATCAGGGTATTTTTCAAGCTGATTGAGGAAATAACAACGAGGCACATATTTCCCTTGCAGCGAAGGAAGTGAAAACTTACTTATTTTGAAAAACCAGTTCGGGTGCCCAGCCCATTCAACATCAAGATCGTCATTAAAATTAAAATTGAATTTGAAATTTTTTCGCTCTAATTCATCATAAATAACTCGATTGTAAATTCTCTCAATTCTGATTTCTTTGTTTTTATCAGAATAGAAAAGCTTTCTGCCTCGTTTGATTACATCAGAAAGATTTACAGTCTTTATTCCTGTTAATTCTTCAGTACATGCAAAATCAACTCTGGTTTTTTGTTTGGGCGGATCAATCTCGAGCAGAATTACATTCTCTGGATCTATATCAGCCCAAATAACTTTTCTTAGTAACTGAATGTATTTCTCTCCGTCAAGTCCGCTGAAAAAATTTGAAAAACTTTTTGGAATTTCAAAATGCTTCCTAATGATTATATCCAAAAAGTACTGATAGCTAAATAGAGAAGGAAATCCCTGTAGTTCAATTAATCTTGGGGTAAAATTTTCTAAATCATCTTTCGTAATGGCAAAATCTAGACACAAAAACTGAGGATTCGGATTTTCATTTGGTACAACTAAATTTTTTGGGATAGCTTCGTTTGATCTTTTTTTGAAGTCTTCATCAATGAGTTGATATATAATGCTATTTGATGCTTCAATAAGTTTGTCAGTAAGATCGGTGTCGAGAAATAAAGGAGTTTCGGATACCCTAAAATCAATAGGATAGTACGTGAATGTTTTTAGCTCATTTATAAAAGCATCATAAGCTCGAGAATTGAAAGTCTTGTTATATCTTTTACGTAATTCAGGTATCATGCAATAAAATCTATGCTTTTAACTCGGTGATGAAGTGCTTTTTTCTTCTAGACCTAAGTGTGTCTCATCAATTACGTAATCAACTACGGCTTTGGTATCATAAGATTGTTCCCATATTTCAAGCTGACGGTCTGCACCAGTGCCGTATTCTAAAATTTTTCTGATATATTCCAATTCATGTCTTGAGTTTAATTCATCAGATACATCATCAACAAATTCTAAGAGTTCATCAATTAAAGCTTTAGTGTCAACTTCTTCTTTTTTACCAAAATCAATTAACTTTCCCGAAATTCCATAACGTGCTGCTCTCCATTTATTTTCTGCAATCAGCGCTCGGCGATATAGCCTGAATCCAAGATTTTGTTTTATAAGCCGATGCAATTTTGCAACAACTGCCTGACATAGTGCTGCAAGAGCGATGGTTTCATCAACGCGCATGGGAATATCGCAAACGCGGAATTCTAAAGTTTCGAATGTCGGATGTACTCTGATATCCCACCAGATTTTTTTTGCATTATCAATACAATTTGTTTTTACAAGAAGATTAATGAAATTATCGTACTCAGAAACACTGCTGAAATAATCTGGAATTCCTGTGCGAGGGAATCTATCGAAAACTTTACTACGGTATGATTTGAAACCGGTATTTCGTCCAAGCCAAAAAGGAGAATTTGTAGAAAGTGCAAAAATATGGGGAAGAAAATATCGTGCAGCATTCATTATATGAATTGCAACTTCACGATCATTCACACCCACATGAATATGTAATCCAAAAATCAAATTTGCCCTCGCAACCTGCTGCATATCTGATACAATATTTTTATATCGAGGATGAACAGTAATCTTTTGATCCTTCCAGTGAGAGAAAGGATGAGTGCCTGCAGCAGCAATTCTCAAACCGTTTTTCTTAGCCAGGTTTGCAAGATCTCTTCTAAGTCGAGTAACTTGCTTTCTGGCATCATCAATGTCAAGACATACATCCGTACCCATTTCAACAACTGATTGATGCATCTCAGCTTTAACATTTTCGGCAAGAATTAATTTCCCATCTTCAAGTATTTGCTGAATGTGAGAACGCAGCTCCCGGCTTTCAGGGTCAACAATTTGAAATTCTTCTTCTATCCCTAGGGTGAACAGTTTCTTCTCTTCTTCCATGACTTTTAATTTATACTTTTAACGGTTTATTATTCACAAACGAATTTATAAACTCGCCCCACGTCAAATTATTCATTCCAGGTTTGTGGACTTTTGCTCGTCTGATAGCCATATTTGCCGCGGCTTCAACAATCCATTCAAAATTTTCTTCACCAACTGATTTTACATCAGCGTCAGGTGCCGGATTGCAAAAATCTATTGCATAAGGAACGCCGTCACGAACAGCGAACTCAACAGTATTAAAGTCATAACCCAATGCTTTGTTGAGAGCTAAAACGCCATTACGAATTTTCTCCAGCATTTTCTTTTCGGTTTTCATAGCACCGCGAACATAGCGTAAATGATGTGGTTGTTTTGGATCATACTGCATAATGTGAACATCCTGGCGATCAAGACAGTAGCATCTAAAATACTCGGAAAAAATGATTTCCTCTTGAAGCATCATTACCAATTGCCCCGTTTCATTGTACGCTTTGAAAAATTCATCGGCATTGTTAAGCTTGTAAACATTTTTCCAGCCGCCACCTGCGAAGGGTTTAAAGTAAGCAGGGAAGCCGACATACTTGAACATTCCTTCCCAATCAAGTGGATAACCTAAATTTCTAAATGAGTCGGAATTAGTATCAGGCGGATGTTGATTTGAGGGCAATAAAACAGTTTTGGGTACAGCAACTCCTATTTTTGTTGCCAGTGCATTGTTGAAAAATTTTTCATCGGCACTCCACCAAAAGGGATTATTTATAACAGCGGTTCCGCTAATTGCAGCATTCTTTAGAAAACCTCGGTAAAAGGGAACGTCCTGAGAAATGCGATCAATGATTACATCGTATCCGCACGGTTCTCCTTGAATAACTTTGTCAAGCTTGAGTAATTCAGCAGCAATGCCGGTTTCTTTTTTTGAGTTTACTCTTTCAACAAAAGCAGCAGGAAAAGTATTTTCTTGCCCAAATAGAATTCCAATTTTTTTCATAACAAGTCCTACTTTATTTGAAGCTTCAAAAAGAAATTAAATCAATAGTCATTCCGAACTTGCTTCGGAATCTCAACTGTAAATTTGAATAGAGCTGAAATAAATTCAGCATGACTGAAAATCCAATCTTATCCGATTCGTGAAAGATATTCCGGAAACATTTGGTGCCACCATTGCCAATCATGTCCAGTCCATTTTTTAATGTCGAGCCAGTGTTTAATGCTTTTTGAATTGAGAATGTCAGATAAATTTATATTATCATTCAAACACATATCCCATTCTCCAGTTCCTAAAACAATGCCCATATTCCTAATTCGATCTAAATACCAAGGGTCGGATAACTTGGGTAAAAAGTCCGGTGGATTGTTGAAGTAACAGTTTTCATCATAGTAACCCATGATAAATTGCTTAATGTCGAATGAGCCGCCCATCGAAATTAAATATCCGATTTGATCTGGATGGCGAAATGCAATGTTAGCAGCATGATAACCACCAAAGCTGCAGCCGCCAACACCAACTGTTGGTTGTCCTGTTTCATACTTTGCAAACGGAATAACATCATGGAGAATTACATTTTCAAACCCAATATGTGTCTTTACTCTATCAGCTGGATGAATTGAATAATTATACCAACTCATTTCATCAACACCGTCAGGACAATAGATTTTTATTCTACCTGTATCAATTAAATGTTTTGCAGCTTCTATCAACTTAAAATCTTTATATTCATAATATCTTCCCTTTGAAGTAGGGAAGAGAATTATCGGTAATCCTGCATGACCGAATACAAGCATCTCGAATTCTCTGCTAAGATGTTGTGTGTACCACTTATGATATTCTTCTTTCAATATTAAACCAAAATTGCTGATTAATACGGACCGTTAAGAATGGTAATAGTTTTCAAACCCGATAAACTTAGAGCAAATATAGAAAATTATGATTTGAATACAAGCAGTTTTGTCTTTTATGTGTTGGAATGGGTGATTCTATGTTCAGAAAAATGCAGCAGTTAGCACATGTAGGATTGATATTATTTGAGTATTGAGGTATTTTTAACTTCAATTTAATTACTGTGCTATGAACCAAACACCATTGATGGCTCAATATTACAAGATTAAGGAGGCAAATCCTGATACAATCCTTTTATTTAGGATGGGTGATTTCTTTGAGACTTTTGAGGAAGATGCAAAAATTGCTTCCAGAGTTTTGGGCATAACTTTAACAAAAAGAGCAAATGGAGCAGCGGAAGATGTTCCATTGGCGGGGTTTCCTCATCACGCGATTGACTCATACTTACCCAAACTTGTGCGTGCCGGATATCGTGTTGCGGTTTGTGAACAAGTTGAAAATCCAAAATTTGCTAAGGGAATTGTCAAACGCGAAGTAATTGAAGTTGTTACACCAGGAGTAGCATTTTCGGATCGCTTACTTGATCACAAAAAAAATAATTACCTAATGGCTATTTGTCAAAAAGATGAAGTTGCGGGTATTTCCTTTTGCGATATTTCTACAGGTGAATTTTTAGCATTTGAAATTCCGTTTTCTCAAATTTCTCAGCACATCGAATCAATTTCTCCATCTGAAATTTTGATTCAAAAGAGAGACAGAGAATTTTTTACCGGCTTATTGCAAAAGTTAAATTCGTCAATTAGAATTTCTAAGCTTGATGATTGGATTTTCAATTTTGATTATGCTAAAGAATTATTGCTAATGCAATTCAAGACTGTTAACCTAAAAGGATTTGGCATCGAGAATTTTTCGGTGGGAATAATTGCAAGCGGGGCGATATTAAATTATCTTCAAGAGACTCAAAAAGCTAACTTATCACATCTCAATAAAATCTCTGCTCACAACCCAAGCGAGTATATGATTCTTGATTACTCCACCAAACGTAATCTTGAAATTACATTTAATATTCAAGAAGGTGGTAGAGAAGGATCGTTAATTTCAATTTTGGACAAAACTCAAACTGCAATGGGTGGGCGAATGCTTAAGAAATGGATTTCAGCTCCATTAATTAAGCTTGAACCAATATTAAAAAGGCAGGAATGTGTTGAGGATTTACTGTTAAACAAATTGATGAGGACGAAATTATCAGAGACTCTAAATGAAGTTGGTGATCTTGAGCGTTTGATCTCCAGAATTTGTACTGGTAGAGCTAATCCTCGCGAAGTTGTGGCAGTAAAATCATCACTTAAGAAAATTCCGGAAATTAAAGTTATTCTTGCTACATCAAAATCAAAAACACTCAAGCAATTGGGTGAATCATTAGCTTCACTGGAAAAGCTGGTTGAAAAAATTGAGAAAGCAGTGGTTGATTTACCTCCTCTTGCAGTAATTGATGGCGGGGTTATTAAATATAATTACAGTCCAGAGTTGGATGAGCTTAGGGACATTGCTCTTCACGGAAAGGATTGGATCGCGTCACTTCAAAAATCTGAACGCGAAAGGACAAATATTTCCTCACTTAAAGTGAGCTACAATAAGGTTTTTGGTTATTACATAGACATTTCTCATGCACACAAAGAAAAAATTCCGGACAATTACATCCGCAAGCAAACTTTGGTGAATTCTGAAAGATACATAACACCTGAGTTGAAAGATTATGAAGATAAAATTCTTCATGCAGAAGAAAAGATTTATGATTTAGAGTCGCAGCTGTTCAATGCAGTTAGAGTAATGATAGCAGAGGAAACCGAATCAATTCAGCTCAACGCGAGATTAATTGGGATGCTGGATTGTTTCCTCTCTTTTGCTGAATGTGCAGAACAATACAAATATTGCAAACCTACTTTGAGTGATGATGCAAATGCAAAGCTTGAAATTATTGATGGAAGGCATCCTGTTGTTGAACGAATACTTCAGCCTGGTGAAAAATTCACTCCCAATAGCTGCTTAATGGACAATGAAAAAGATCAGATAATTTTGTTAACCGGACCAAACATGGCAGGTAAATCTGTTTATCTTCGCCAAATTGGTTTGATTGTTTTGATGGCACAAATTGGTTCATACGTTCCAGCTAAAGAAGCAAAAATAGGATTGGTTGATAGAATATTTACTCGTGTTGGAGCAAGTGATAACATCACAGCTGGCGAAAGTACATTCCTTGTGGAAATGCAGGAAGCGGCCAATATTTTGAATAATGCAACGAATAATAGCTTAATCCTTTTAGATGAAATCGGAAGAGGTACAAGCACATTTGATGGAATCTCAATTGCATGGGCTATTACCGAATATATTCATGACAATCCTGCTGTTTCAGCTAAGACTTTGTTTGCCACTCATTATCATGAATTGAATGAAATGGCAGATTTGTTTCCCAGAATTAAAAATTATAAAGTGGAAGTAAGAGAATATGATGATAAAGTTATTTTTTTGCATAAAGTAAGCTTGGGAAAAGCAGATCACAGCTATGGTATTCAGGTTGCACAGATGGCTGGCCTGCCACACTTTGTTACTACCCGTGCAAAGGAAATCCTTGCTAACTTGGAAAGTAAAGAACTAACACCTTATGAAATCAAGAAGGAAAAATTGAAAAAGTTAGCTGGTGTGGACATGAATCAAATCTCCTTATTTGAATTTCAGGATGATAAAATCAGAAAAGAAATAGGTGATTTGGAAATAAATCAGCTTACGCCGATTGAAGCACTGAATAAGTTAAGTGAACTAAAGAAAAGAATAAAAGAAGACGCTAAATAGAAAAAGAAGGTAGAAAATAGGAGATAGAAGGTAGAATGATTAGAAAATTTTGTGTGTTGATATTTTTTGCAGCTGGATTGTTTAATTCTTGTAGTGAGAATTTTACGCCCGAACAAAAAAAGTACATTGCTTCAGTTGGAAAACAACGACAAGAAAAAAATGAATACCTGAAAAATGATCCTAACTCTCCGTTTAATTTTAAGGGTAAAGTTGAGTTTCATCCATTAAAATATTTTGATGTTGATCCAAATTTTGTTTTTAAGAGTAAGCTTTTTGAATATCCTTCCAAAGACACCATTTCTATTTTCGGCACAAAAGGAGAAGAACGGAAGGTTATTCGTTATGGTTTTGTTAATTTTAAGTATCAAAAAAAGTCTCATCGGTTGAATGTGTATAAAGGCTCATCTAAAAGCGGGGATGAGTATTTTAGTATTTGGTTTACTGATAAAACTACAGGGGATAAATCATACGGAGTTGGCAGGTATTTAGATTTTGAGCTTAATGAAGAGAAAGAATTTGTATATACAATTGATTTTAATTTAGCATATAATCCATACTGTGCATATAGTCCGCAATATACTTGTGCAATTCCAGCAAAAGAAGATTATATTGATTTAGCAATTGAAGTCGGTGAGAAAAAATATCATTAAATTTTGGAGTCTTTGTGGTTGTAGTTTTAGATAGGAATGCTGATCAGCATCAAATAGAAAATGTTATAAATAAAATTGAACAATTAGGGTTTTCTGTTCAGCGTTCTACTGGGAGTGAACAGGTAATTCTGAATGTTATAGGTATAAAACCCAATTTTGATATTCGCCGTATAAAAATACTTGAAGGTGTATCGGAGGTTTATCGTATTACTGATCCACTCAAACTAGCTAGTCGAAATTATAAGCAGGAAAATACGATAATAAAAATTAAGGATATTCAGATTGGTGGAAATGAAGTTATAGTTATTGCTGGTCCCTGTTCGATTGAAAATAGAGATCAAATTTTTACCCTAGCTGAAATAGTGGCCAAAGGAGGTGCGAAGATTTTAAGAGGCGGAGCTTTCAAACCGCGATCTTCACCTTATTCATTTCAAGGACTTGGAGAAGAAGGGCTGAAATTAATGCGCGAGGCAGCAGATCAAAACAATCTATTAATCATTACTGAAGTTATTGAACCATCGCAAATTTCTTTGGTAGGCAAATATACTGATATTTTCCAGGTTGGTTCACGTAATATGCAAAATTATCCTCTTCTTATTGAGTTGGGGAAAACCGTCAAACCTATTATGCTCAAACGCGGAATGGCCGCGACAATTGAAGATTGGTTGATGTCGGCAGAGTATATTTTATCAAATGGGAATATGAATATTATGCTATGTGAGAGAGGTATCAGAACATTCGAAACCTATACGCGTAACACCTTTGATTTATCTGCGATTCCTGTTGTTCATCAACGGAGTCATTTGCCAATAGTTGCGGACCCATCACATGCTACAGGATTGCGTGATAAAGTTTTGCCAATGTCTCGTGCTGCAATTGCGGCAGGTGCCGATGCTTTAATGGTAGAAGTTCATCATGACCCAGAAAATGCACTATCCGATGGTCCGCAAGCTTTGCTTCCCGAACAATTTTATGAAATGATGAGGCAAATTAGATTGATTGCCGATGTGATAGGGAGAAAAATTTGAGTATTCACTTTTCAGTTATTTTTTATTATGTTTGAATGTCTGCAGATTTCCCACGTTGAATTAGATGTGAAGGTGATTGCCCCTCATCCCTCAGTTTAGTTTGACAAGAATCTGCAGGCATTTTTATTTTATTACGCTTGTCATACCCGTCTGTATTTTCAATTTTTCTTATCCTCAATTAGTCTTAAGTTTACGGTGATTTCAATCAGATTTTAGTAATAATTAACAAAGTAAACGTTGAGAAGTATAATCCTAATTTTGTTTTTCTTTTTGCTGCTTAATTTGCATTTATTTGGACAGGATTCATCAGCGAGTGAAGTTAAAAGAACATATTATCCAAGCGGTATTGTCAAAACTCAAGGTGATTACTGGAATGGTCATCTTCATGGTGAATATTTTGAATTTTATCCAAATGGAAAAATTTGGAAAAAGTGGCAATTCTTAGATGGAAAGGAAAATGGGATTTCCATATGGTATTTTGAGGATGGAATTGTGAGTATCGAATGGAATTATCACAATGGTATTAAAGAAGGAATTTCAAAGTGGTACTATGAAACTGGTGAACTTTGGTCGGAGCAACTTTACGTAGATGGGAAATTGGATGGAATTACAAAAACTTATTACAAAACCGGCGAGCTTCAAGGAGAGTGGAATTATATTGATGGGCTTTTACAAGGAAGATCAACCACGTTCTACAAATCTGGAAAACCAGAAGTTTCAAGATATTTTGTAAATGGAGTTTTAGATGGAAAGACTATTGTTTATCATGAAAACAACATGACTGCTCTTGAGGCAAACTTTGTTAATGATAAAATTGAAGGTGAAGTTAGACTTTATGATGGTGCAGGTAACCTGAGAGTGAAAGATTCCTATAAAAATGGCGAAGTGGTTAACCGCATAAAGTATGATTACAAAGGAAAGTTCGAAGAAGAAGAACGAACTCTTAAAAACTATTTTTCTAACGGAACACTTAAGGAAGAATTATTTTTGCGCAATGGGAAAAAAGAAGATGAAATGAAAACTTATTATGATAGTGGTTTCTTAAAAGAAGTTTGGCATTTTGTAAATGATACCCTTGATGGAAAATCTTATCGTTATTATGAGAAAGGAATACTTCAAGCTGAGCTTGATTTTATTAAGGGCGTTCAAAAAGGAATTACAAGAGAGTATTATGAAAACGGTGCAATTAAAGCCGAATATTTTTATGACAACAATGTAAAGGATGGAATTGCGTTAACCTATTATACTAATGGAATTTTGGAATCTTCCGCAAATTATAAAAATGATGAACTTAATGGTGAGCGTAAGATCTATCATGGAAATGGTGTGATTAAATCTGAAGAGAATATTGAAAACAAGAAAATTATTGGTGCGCGAAAGGAATATCATAAGGATGGTTCGCTCTTAAAAGAGGAATATTATCTCGATGGTTTGCTGGAGGGATGGGTTAAAATCTACAGTATTAATAATATTTTGATTAAAGAAGAATACTATTCCTCAGGTGTCCTTCAAAGATCGAGAGATTATGATGATAACGGTAATTTAATTTCTAGTAGGAGTTATTGAAATGAAAAGCTTTCCTTATTTATTTTTAGTATTGTTTGGTTTAACTTCTTTGACGTTAGCTCAGAATGATGTCAAAAATTCTTACTATCCAGATCATAAACTTAAACAATCTGAAAATTTTCAAAACGGTAAGTTGGAAGGAGAAGCAAGATATTATTATGAAACTGGAATTTTGAAAGAGATCATAAGCTATCGTGATGGAAAAAAGAATGGTTTAGCATCATCCTTTTATGAAACGGGAATTCTCAAGGAATCTGTGATTTACGTTGAAAATAAGTTTGATGGAGAATTCAGAACTTATCATGAAAATGGAGCATTAAATGAAATTGGAAATTATAAAAATGGTCTCATGAATGGGAATTACAAAGCGTATTATCAAAACGGGGAAGTAAGGTCTGAGTATTTTTTTATAGCTGGTGAGAAAAATGGAATTTCAAAAGATTACTATCAGAACGGAATTGTTAAAGTTGAAGCTAATTATGAAAACAATCTGCAAAACGGAATTACAAAATGGTTTTATGAAAGCGGTAAATTAAAAGGTATTTATAATTACGAGAATAGTAATCTTCATGGTGAGGCACAGGAATTCTATGAGAATAATAATTTATTGTCCAAAAAAAAATATTTATACGGAAAACTTGATTCGTTAGCATTTGAGTATTACGAAAACGGAATTATTAGGACAGAAAGTAGATACAAGCTTGGGCTTAGAGAAGGAATTACCAGAACATTTTATGACAATGGAAATTTGTGGACAGAACAGAAGTACACCAAAAATGTTCTTGACGGCGAAACGAAAATTTATCGAAGCGATTCATCGCTGTGGTATATAGAGACTTATGAAAGTGGTAGTCTGGTTTTGAGTAACGAATTTTCCGAAGATGGTAAGCTAATTGAAGAAAAAAATCTGCGTTAAAGGGTTTGTGAAACAAATTATGCTGATGTTTTCATGCAATTGATAATTATCGTGAAAGGGGTAGCTTAATAATAAAATAAACAGAGAAATTAAATGGCCAGAATAAAAGGCAAATCATCAAGTAAATTTAAAATCGGGCTAATTCAAATCAGCATGAATAAAAACCCCGACGACAATTTGAAAAAAGCAATCACCTGGATTGAACAAGCAGCAAAGAAAGGAGCAAATGTAATTTGTCTTCCTGAATTGTTTTTATCTCAATACTTTTGCCAGAAAGAAGATATAGAAAACTTCAATCTTGCAGAAACAATTCCGGGTCACTCCACCGAAGCTATTTCAAAAGTTTGTAAAAAATTAAAAGTTATTGTTGTTGCATCGCTTTTTGAAAAACGCTCCTCAGGAATTTATCATAATACAGCTGTGATTATTGATGATGAAGGAAGGATTAAAGGAATGTATCGCAAGATGCATATTCCTGATGATCCAGCTTACTATGAAAAATTTTATTTCACGCCTGGGGATTTAGGTTATAAAACATTTGTTACTAGGTTTGGGAAGATTTCCACATTAATTTGTTGGGACCAATGGTATCCAGAAGCAGCAAGGTTGACAGCGCTTCAAGATCCGGCAGTAATTTTTTATCCCACAGCAATTGGTTGGCATCCTCAGGAAAAGAAAGAACATGGGAAAGCTCAGATTGAGTCGTGGCAAACAATACAACGAGGACATGCAATCGCAAATGGCATTTATGTTGCCTCCGTTAACCGCATCGGTTTGGAAAAACCAGATAAAAATTCTTTAGGGATTGAATTCTGGGGATCATCGTTCATTGCTGATCCTCAAGGTGTAATCATTACTCAAGCATCAACCAATAAAGAAGAAATTTTAATTGCCGAAGTTGATTTGAATAGGATAGAATACTTACGTCGCAACTGGCCATTTTTACGGGACAGACGAATTGATTCATATGAGGGAATTACAAAACGTTTTTTAGATTAACAATTTTTTAATGATTAAAAGGGAAAAACAAATAGCACACAAATGATTCTGATTAAACTGGTGTGTATAGATTGAAATTAGTGTAAATCAGTTGCATCTGTGTCGTCAATGTGCCATTGATTGTAAATATGAATGTACCAAAACCAAGTCACCGTCTCCCTGCTGAATGGGAAAAGCACGAAGCAACATGGATTGGTTGGCCTCACAATAAAGAAGATTGGCCAGGGAAATTTGCTCCAATAATATGGGTTTATTGTGAAATCGTTAGAAAGATTTCAGAAGGTGAAATAGTTAGAATAATTGTAGAATCGGTTGAGCATAAGAAAAAAGCAATTAAAGCATTACAAGATTCAAATGTTGATCTGTTGAACGTCGAATTTTTTGTCCTAAAAACAGATCGCGGATGGACAAGAGATTCTGGTCCTATTTTTGCAAAATCAAAGTTCATTAATGAGGTAAAGCTTATTAACTTTATGTTTAATGCATGGGCGAAGTATAATAATTTCAAAAAGGATGCAAAGCTTCCTGAATTCATTTCAAAAAAGATGAACCTTGACAGCATTGGGGCGATGCATAATAATACTCATGTAGTATTGGAAGGTGGTTCCATTGATTCAAACGGTGAGGGTGCCTTATTAACCACGGAGGAATGTTTACTTGATCCGAAAGTACAAGTTCGAAATAAAGGATTTACTAAAGGAGATTATGAAAATATTTTTCAAAATTATTTGGGTGTAAAGCAAGTAATTTGGTTAGGAAAGGGAATATTGGGAGATGATACACATGGACATGTTGATGATCTTTGTCGATTTGTAGATAAAAACAAAGTAATTTTGGTTCAAGAAAAAAAATCTGGTGATTATAATTACAAAAACTTAAAAGAAAATAAAGAACGTCTTCAATCAATTTATCTCTCTGATGGAGGGAAGTTAGAGATAGTTGATTTGCCGATGCCGTCTCCTGTTATTTTCAAAGGGCAAATATTACCTGCCAGTTATGCCAATTTTTATATTTGCAATTCTTATGTATTAGTTCCTACTTTCAATGACGATAAGGATAAACTAGCATTGGGTGTATTATCCGAGATTTTTAATGACAGAAAAGTTGTGGGCATTCATGCCCTTGATTTGGTGTGGGGACTTGGAACTTTACACTGCTTAACTCACGAGCAGCCGTCTAAAGATTAAAACTCCTGTAATGCAGTTTTAGTTAGTGAAAAACTTCTTCAGAGAAATTCATCTCCTCACAAAATCATTTTTGTTTTTTCACTAAATCCCTTTAAGTTCCAAAACAAAATTCTACAGTTTTATCAGAGGAGGAAATGTTGTGGTTATAGGCATTCCAAAAGAAATTCTTCAGGGCGAAAACCGTGTTGCAGTTACTCCTGAAGTCGTATCAAAATATATCAAAGCTGGATTTACTGTTCATGTTGAGTGTGATGCCGGATTGAATGCAGGATTTAGGGATGAAAATTTTTCAGATGCCGGAGCTAAAATATTTGGAAATGTATTCGATTTATTTCAATCATCGGATATTATTCTAAAAGTTCAAAGGCCAATTGAGAATAATAAGTTAAATAAACATGAACTTGATTTGATGAAGCCAGGGAGTTTGCTTATCACTTTTCTTTATCCGCTTCATCATTTTGATTTGGCAAAAAAATGTGCCGAGAAAAAAATCAATGTCGTCTCAATGGATATGATTCCAAGAACAACACTAGCACAAAAAATGGATGCCTTAAGCTCTCAAGCGAATATTGCAGGCTATAAAAGTGTTATAATGTGCGCAGATGCTTTAGGGAAAATCTTTCCATTGTTGATTACGGCTGCTGGAACAATTTCTCCTGCTAAAGTTGTCATTATGGGAGCTGGAGTAGCAGGATTACAAGCATTAGGAACTGCAAAAAGATTAGGTGCTGTTGTTGAAGTCTCGGATATAAGACCCCAAGTAAAAGAAGAAATTCAGAGTCTTGGCGGAAAATTTATTGAAGTTCCAACTGATTCATCAATGCAGGATGCTGGAGGTTACGCAAAGGAAGCTTCAGCAGAATTTTTAGAAAAACAAAAAGCTTTAATCTTTAAGCATGTTACTGAAGCTGACATAGTTATTACGACTGCCTTAGTTCCTGGTAAAAAGGCACCAATTCTTGTTACAGAGGAAATGGTTAAAAAAATGAGGCCAGGTTCAGTAGTGCTTGATATGGCGGTTGAATTTGGAGGGAATTGCGAAGTAAGTGAGTTAGGAAAAACTGTAAAGAAATTTGGTGTAATAATAATTGGTGAACCTAATTTGCCAAGTTTGGTCCCTCAACATTCAAGCGAAATGTATGCAAAGAATTTGTTAAGTCTTCTAACTTATATTAGTAACGATGGAAAAGTAACCTTGGATCTTGAGAATGAAATTATAAAAGGTTCACTTATCACACATAACGGAGAAGTAGTACATCAAAGAATTAAAGAACTTATTAAGTAAGAATCACTATTCAACAGGAGCTAACTCATGTTAAGAAGAACTAAATTTTTATTAATAGTAAATATTTTTCTTTTATCAAATTTCACCTTAGCAGCAGAGGAAGTTAAGTCGCCGGATTTCTTTTCAATGCTTTTCGTATTTATGCTTTCAACTTTTATTGGGATAGGAGTAATCACCCGTGTTTCGCGGCTGCTTCATACACCATTGATGTCTATAACAAATGCAATATCTGCCATCGCCGTGGTAGGTTCTTTGATTCTTACAGGTCATGATTATCCATTCTATATAACAATTTTGGGAGCAATAGCGCTTTTTGCATCTATGACAAATATTGTAAGTGGTTTCCTAATTACAGATCGAATGCTGAAGATGTTCAAAACGAAGGAGACCAAAAAATGATTATTAATGCGATTGTTCAATTATCTTATATAATTGCTACCGCTCTTTTTGTCTTTGCACTTCATTTAATGAAAGATCCAAAAACAGCACGACGCGGAGTATATTCAGGTATTGCAGCAATGAGTATTGCAATCGTCAGTACTTTACTTGAACCCGGAATCGTTAATTGGGAATGGATTGCAGTTGCTATTGTTATCGGTTTTTTGGTTGGCATACCATTGTCAAAAGTTCCTTTAACAGCGGTTCCTCAGCGAACAGCTTTATCCCATGCATTCGGTGGCCTTGCTGCAGGACTAGTGGGAACAGCAAAATATTATCTGTGGCTTAATGAGGGTCCAGAAAATTTAACTTCCTTCAGAATGATTGCAATAATTGTTGAAATTATTTTGGGGTTCCTTACGTTTACAGGAAGCCTCATGGCGGCTGGTAAATTACAGGAAATAAAATGGATTCCGCAGCGGCCCGTAATCTATCGGTTCCAAAATTTCAGTAATATAGGATTATTAGGCATTGCCGTAATTTTTGGATTAATGCTGGTTATCAATCCTGTTCAATATCAATTTCTTTTTCCCGTAATAATTTTCTTGGCATTACTGTTTGGTATCTTGCTGATTATTCCGATTGGCGGTGCCGATATGCCGACAGTGATTTCACTTTTAAATTCCTACGCAGGTCTTTCGGCAGTTGCAATGGGTTTTGTACTGGATAATAAACTATTAGTTACTGCTGGCGCACTTGATGGCTCTTCAGGATTGATTCTTTCAATCATCATGTGCAGGGCGATGAATCGCTCGTTCACAAATGTTTTATTTGGAGCATTCGGACAAGTTCAAGCTGCTGTAGCTGGTGTTGAACAGAGAACTGTAAAAACCGAAACTACAGAAGGTGCTGCTCAAATATTAGAGCAATCCAATTCTCTTGTAATAATTCCAGGATATGGTATGGCGGTTGCCCAAGCACAATACAGAATTCGTGAGTTGTATGATTTACTTACTAAGCAGGGAGTTGATGTTAAGTTTGCTATTCACCCTGTTGCAGGAAGAATGCCCGGTCATATGAATGTACTTCTTTCGGAAGCAAATATACCTTATGAAAAATTAATTGAAATGGATGAAATCAATCCGGATATGCAGCAGATAGATGTTGCGCTTGTAATTGGTGCGAATGATGTTGTGAATCCAGCTGCACGGCATGATAAGAGCAGTCCAATTTTTGGAATGCCCATCATTGATGCAGATAAAGCAAAAATGTGTTTTGCAATTAAGCGAACGATGAATCCAGGTTTTGCTGGCATTGAAAACGAACTCTATTTTGCGGATCGTACTTGTATGCTATTTGGGGATGCAAAAGCTGTTATCGGAGAATTAGTTAAGCATCTTTCCGGTAAAGGTGCAGAGTGAGGTAACTTAATTTTAGTGGAATTTCAAAATGGCGAATGACAATTCGCCATTTTTATTATTATCCGTTGATATTGGTATATTTCATTGTAAAAATTTTATTAATTGTTGATGAAATATTCAATTCTTATCATCCTTTTCTTTGCGCAAACTGCAACAAAAGCACAAATTGATTCTACCTACCTTAATTCATTTCTTATTCTTGCTGAAGATAATTTTGTGCGTGTTGAAGATGGAAAACAGAAGGTAGTTTTTCAGAAACAGTTTAATAACCCCTATGAGTCATTTGCCGATATTGATTATGATCAATTTGATGAGATGATTGTTATTGATTCAATTATAACCAATGGGAGGTTGAATTTTATCATTTATCTTTATAATGCTGAAGAGTATTTTGAACTAATTGATTCCATTTATTCCGGTTCCTTTTTTCCGTTCGTTACTTATTCAGATGAAATTGAAGCAGTTATTATCGAGACCGGTGCTTCGGAGTTTGAAATTTTTAATCAGCTAATTGAAGCGCAGTATCTTCCAATAAATTTATGGAAGGTGGAAAACAGTGAGGTGATTTTGGTTAACGATGAGCTTTATGAGCCATTCGTTTTTGAGAATACAAACTTAATTCAACTTTTGGATTACTATACGAGTGATAAATCAAAAAATTGTGTAACATCAAAACTTTATGAAGGTTTGATTGCTTCGGTTTTTGCAAATTACCTGAATGCAGGTGAGCAATCGCTTGCGAACCAAATGTTAAAAAAATATTATTTATGTGATGATGTTACTTCATTTAAACAAGAAATTCTTGATATAATTTTCCCAAAGGCAAAATAATGAAAATGGATTGGCGACCTTATCTTGGAAAAACATTGCATGTTACATTACATGAAAATTTTGGATTGGCAGTTGATCCCAAAACTAATTCACCAATATTTGAAATCGTATTTAAGACTGGTAAGTTGATAGATGTATTTGATGATGCACTATTGCTCGAAACTTCCCGTGAGGAACAAATTGTAAAGATATTTGTGCCTTTGGCTTCTGTAAAATGTGCTGAAATTTTTAATATCTAGTTGGTTAAATACATTGCGAATACTTTTTTTCATTGCTTTGATCACTGTTAATTTTAATGCTTTGGCTCAGAAGTTAAACATAAAAAGTTTGAGGGTATATTCTGATACCGAAACTTCATTTCCAATTTTGACTCCTCTCGAGAGCGATAATCAGAAATTAACAATTGAATTTGATGTTGATTCTGATGTTTTGCCCAACATGAATATTATTTTCAAATATTGTGATAAAAATTGGATACCATATGATAATATATTTCTAGCTAACTACGGGAAAAATATTGAATACGATTTAGACTTTGAAATTCTTCCTTTTACTTGTGAAAATGCTCGTTACCATTACAGGGGTATATTCCCGAATGAAAATCAATTTGTGGATTTCCCATTCTCCGGGAAGTGGGTGTTTTATATAACTGATGTTCAAGATACTGCTAAAGTTTATGGTTATGGAAAATTCTATGTTGTATATAATGATATAGAGATGAATGTGAATCTTAAGAAAGAAATGCTAGAAGAAAAGTCGTACAGCCCCCTGGAAGTGGGGAGAGTAATAAATTTAACCACAATATTTAATCTTCCAGATGAATTTTTTCCTGTTTATGTTGATCATGTTGAAATTATTCAAAATAGGAAAATCAATTCTCCGATAATTGTAGATAGAACTTTTAATACAAACACGCATCAATATTCATGGAATGGCGATAGGGAATTTTCATTTACGGCAAGAGATATTTTACCGGGAAATGAATATCGCCAAACAGATCTTCGAGATTTCAACAAATTTATTTCGAGAGATGTAAATGCTCAATTTACTGGTTTTGAAATGTCGCGGTTTTACAAATTAGGGCGTCGTGATTTTAATGGGGGCTGTCTTCTTACCAATTATAAAAATGATTATGCGACTTATTTGAACATTAATTTCCAGATCAAACCCCCTGAGGAATTTTTAGGCGATATTTTTCTCGTCGGTTCTTTTAATAATTGGCAGCCAAGTGAAGAATATCAGCTTGAAAAGAAAGGGGAAATTTTTAGTAAAGTTGTTCAGCTTAAAAGGGGCAGCTATGATTATCAATTTGTTACCGGATATTTTAATAACGGTATGATCAAAGATGAAAACTGGATTTATCTTGAAGGGAATTTTTGGGAAACTACAAATGAATATCAAGTTTTTCTTTATTACAAAGATCCAAACTATGGGGGATATGACAGAATTATAGGATTTAAAAAAATATCAAATAGATAATATGGAAAAATTGAAAATAGGCATAATCGGTATAGGTCATCTTGGAAAACTTCATGTAAAAATGTTAAAGCAAATTTCTGAATGTGAAGTTACAGGAATTTACGACAGTAATTCTCAAATAGCTTACGATGTTGCAACTGAATTCGGAGTGACAGCATTTGATAAACTTGACGATCTATTAGAAGTCATTCAAGCAGCATCAATTGCTGTGAGCACTACTGTGCATCATAAAGTGGCAAAGAAATGTTTGGAAAAAGGAATTCATGTTTTTGTAGAAAAGCCAATTACGGCAAGCATTTCGGAAGCAGAAGAATTGGTTCAAATAGCTGCACAAAGAAAGTTGAATTTGCAAGTCGGACACATTGAGCGATTTAATCCTGCAATCATCTCGTTGGAAAAATTTATTATAGAACCGATGTTTATTCAAACTGATCGGCTTGCGCAATTTAATCCACGAGGGACAGATGTTGCTGTGGTCTTAGACTTGATGATTCATGACATTGATATTATTCTCAGTTTAATTAAAAGTGAGGTTAAAAAAATTGATGCAAATGGTGTAGCCGTTGTTTCAAATAATCTTGATATCGCGAATGCACGTATTGAATTTGAAAATGGTGCAGTTGCAAACGTAACTGCGAGCAGGATTTCTCAGAAGAAAATGAGAAAAATGCGAATCTTTCAGCGCGATGCGTACATTTCATTAGACTTTATTATGGGAGTCTCTGAAGTTTATCATCTTCTTTCTCTAGAGCGGAGTGTGGAGCAGCCAAGCTTGTCGTTCGGTGAAATCGGATTGGATGACAAACGAAAAAGGTTAGTCTATGAGCAACCTGAAATTAAAGAGGTGAACGCTTTGAAATATGAGCTGGAACTTTTTGTTAAATCTATTTTGTATAAGACTTCCCCCATTGTTTCAGGATTAGATGGATTGAATGCACTCAAAGTTGCCGAAGTTATAATGAGAAAAATTGAAGAGAGTCAGAAAAAAATCGCTGTATCTTGACAAAAATCAACGGAGAAATAACCTTGAAAAAAATATTATTATCTATAATCATACCGCTCTTACTTTCAAATTTAAGTTGCAGTGTATTTCAAACAATTAGTAATATCGGAAGGTTGAAGTTCAAACTTGGGAATGTGAACAGTTTTACTTTAAGTGGAATCTCAGTATCGAATAAATCTAAGTTATCTGATTTTAATGCTGTTGATCTTCTTAAGTTGTCATCTTCTTTTGCACAAGGGAATTTTCCCGTATCATTTACATTGAACGTTGAGGCGCTTAATCCAAATGATGGAACAGGTGGTTATCCCAGCACCGACGCAACCTTAAAATCATTTGCATGGAGATTACTTTTAGATAATAGGGAGACTATTTCTGGAAACATTGTACAGCCAGTTACAGTGCCGGGGGTGGGTCAAGTAGCTATAATTCCCCTTCAAATAAATTTGGATTTGCTTAGTTTCTTTAAAGACAAAGGTTACGAAAGCTTGATAAATCTTGCGTTAAACCTTGGCGGGAATAAAGGATCAGCATCACAGATTACGCTTTATGCGAAACCTGTTATCTCAACAATGCTTGGTGATTTATCTTATCCACAAGAATTAAAAATAGTAGATTTTGAATTCACAAAAGATTAATCAATTAACAATTCAATTCGAAACTATCTTATAAATAAAATGGCAAAAGCAGAAAAGTACGCAGTCGGGGTTGATCTTGGAGGGACAAATATAAAAATTGGGGTCGTTTCTCAAAAAGGGAAACTTATAGAGAAAATTTCGCTTAGTTCCAAGGCAGAGGGTGGACCTGATAAAGTTGTAAAGCAAATAAAGCTTGGTGTTAAAGAAATATTAGCTAAGAATAAAAAGAAAATTCGTGGAATTGGTATTGGTGCGCCAGGTGTGGTCTCAGTTAAGAAAGGTACTGTAGAGAATCCACCGAATTTTCCCGGCTGGACTAAAGTGAACTTAGGTCACATCATCAGTAAGGAATTTGATATTGACTGTCAGGTTGAGAATGATGCTAATGCTGCAGCAATTGGAGAGATGATTTTTGGCACGGGGAAAAGACTCAATTCATTTGTAATGATAACTTTGGGAACAGGAGTTGGAGGTGGAATAATTTTAAATCGAAAATTATATCGCGGTGAAATTGGTGCTGCTGGAGAGGTTGGACATATTACAATTAATTATAATGGACCTAGATGTAACTGCGGTTCATTTGGATGTATCGAAGCATACGTTGGTAACAACTATTTAATCCAAAAACTAAAATCTGATCTTGCCGTTAAATCTGACCAGAAAATTCTAAAACTTGTTAAAAATGATTTGAATTTACTATCTCCAATCATTATTCAAAAAGCAGCGGAATCAGGCGATTCATTTGCAAAGAATGTAATTTATGATATGGGGCAGCAAATTGGTTCGGCCTTGGCTTCAGTTAGTAATTTGCTGGATGTGAATACATTTATCATTGGCGGTGGTGTTTCGGGTTTTGGAAAACCTTTATTTACAGCTATAAATAAATCACTCATGGAACGAGTAATTGCTTCACTGAGAAATAGAGTGCAAGTATTACCGGCAAAGCTTAAAAATGAAGCTGGAATAAAAGGTGCCTCTGCATTAGTATTTTATAAATCATAAATATTTCTGGAATAATAGTGAATAAACTTTAACTAATTATGAAACATCAGTTTTTAGTTTTTGTTTTAGTCGTTTATTCAAGCATTATTTTTTCTCAAGATGTAAAAACTAATTCACCGGTCATTACCGATTCGATTGTAACAAACCAAACTGACACTTCTTCATCTTCAAATCAAACAAAAAAGAAATCTTATGATGTTGACACAGTTATTTATTCGAAAGCAAGTGATTCTCTTATATACTTGGTTAAAGATAAGAAAATGAAAATCTATGGGGAAGGTTCACTTAATTACAAAGAAACCGACCTTAAGGCAGCAAATATTTTTGTGGATTTTGAGACAAGTTTTATCGAGGCAGTCGGAGTTCCATCTGATTCGAACACAACATCATTTACTGGTACGCCAATCTTAAAAGATAAAGGCGAAGTTTATGAGGGATTCAGAATGAGATATAATTTTAAAACTAAAAGGGGATTGATTTCTTCTGCTCAAACTGAATCTGAGGGAACTTACTATACCGGATCAAAAATTAAGAAGGTTGATAGTGAAACTTATTTTGTTCAGGATGGAGTTTACACAACATGCAGTGAAACTGATCCACATTACTGTTTTTACTCCCATGAAATGAAAGTTGTAAACAAGGAACAGATTACGGCTAAATGGATTTGGTTATTCTTTGGTGGCGTACCATTTCCCATTCCTTTGCCATTTGCCGTTTTTCCAATTGAATCTGGAAGAAGATCAGGGATTATTCCTCCTGCATTTGGTGATGATGCAACTTATGGGAAATATTTTTCTCGCTTTGGTTACTTTTGGGCAATCAGTGATTACATGGATTTAGCTTTGCAAGGTGATTATTACACGCGTGGAAGTTACAGATTCGACAGCAGATTTAGATATGCAAAGCGTTATAATTTTACCGGAAGTGTTGAAGGGCAATACGAATTTTTAAGGCAAAAAGAGACTTCTGATCCTGATTTATATGAGCAATCGAATTGGCGGTTAATTTGGAATCACAATCAAAATTTTGATCCTTCGTTGAGATTTGATGCTAGGTTGGAATTTCTTTCTGGAAACATACTTCAGCGAAATCTTGTGAACCTAAATGATGTACTTAGAAATGAAATTAGATCCAATGCTACCTTTTTTAAAAACTGGGAAGAATCCGGTAACAGCATGTCACTTAGTTACAGCAGACGGCAAGTTTTGGAGACTGGAGAAATAAATGAAGTTCTCCCCAATTTAACCTTTAGCATTCCGCAGAAATATCCCTTCAGAAAGAAAATAACTTCTGGTGAACAGAAGTGGTACGAATTGATTGGCTACAGCTACAGCGGTCAATTTCAGAATAACCGTAATAAAGTAAGTGGAAATCTGAAAATTAGAGGTGGAATTCAACATAACATAAATTTGAGTGCGTCACCAAAAATCGGGCATTTCAGTTTAACTCCCAATTTTCGTTACCAGGAAAAATGGTACAATAAAAGGATTGAACAATTTATTGTAAAATCAACTTTCTCCGGTAAGGATTCCGTAGTTACAAAGGATGTGAAAGGAATTAATTTTGTAAGAACTTTTTCAACTGGCGTAAGTGCATCAACACGATTCTACGGAATCTTCCAGCCAAACATGCTAGGGATTAATTCAATAAGACATACTGTTAGTCCCAGTCTTGCTTATAATTATCAACCCGACTTTTCAAAGCAACATTGGGGTTATTATGGCAGGTACAAAGATTCAACTGGGAAAGAAATTAAATACAGCAAATATCAAAATGAAATATTTGGAGGGGTATCCTCAGGTGAGCAACAGAACTTATCATTTTCTGTTTCAAATATCTTTGAATTGAAAACTGCTGTAGATCCAACCGACACAACTTCGAAGGAAAATAAAATTCAGCTTTTAAATTTAGATGCAGGCATAAGTTATAATTTAGCTGCAGACAGTGTTAATTTTTCTCGGTTGAACATTGGTTATAGGACTCAAGTTGGTGAATGGTTGAACTTTTCAGGAAGCTCGTCTTATTCTCTCTATGAAGCTGATGATTTTGGTAGGGAACTGAATCAGTTTTTAATTAACAACAAAAGAGGATTATTGCGATTAACGAGTTTTCAGTTTTCATTATCTACAACATTATCAGGTGAGAAATTAAAATCAAAAAAGGCAGATGGTACTGAAGCACCACTTCCAGAAGGTGAATTTGAACTTGGAAAAGCAGACAGAAAAATTTATCAAGGGCTGTATGATGATCGTGATCCCGATTTCACTATTCCCTGGGACATTTCTTTAAGTTACAATTACCAGCTCGATAAATCTTTACCTTCAAACCCACACAGCTATTCCAACATGAGCGGCAGCTTGAATTTTAATCTTACGCCAAATTGGAAATTTTCTGTAACAGGCAGTTATGATTTTGACAGAAAAGAATTTTCAGCACCGCAAGTTAAAGTCTCACGTGATTTGCATTGCTGGTTGATGAACTTTACTTGGAATCCTGTAGGAACCTTTAGAGGTTACAGGTTTGAAATAAGAGTTAAAGCTCCGCAGCTTCAAGATTTGAAAGTTACGAAGCAGGATCAATTTTATGATGGAAGATAATTTACTTTGATGAAGAAATATATTATTGACGGAAATAATTTAATCGGAAAGATCAAGTTTCTTTCAAATCTTCAAAGTAAAAATAAGCAGGCGGTCCGCGAAAAAACTGCTCATCTTATTGATAGATATTTTTCGGATAAGAAAGTTGGGGTAATCTTAAACTTTGATGGATTTGCTAATCAAGAGATTGTTGTATCAAAGATTAAGATTATTTATTCAGAACAAAATTCTGCAGATGAAAAAATTAAAAAACAAATAGAAGAAAACAATAAAAGAAATATCGTAGTGATTAGCTCAGACAATAATTTAAAAGAATTCGCCAAAGTTTGTGGGTGTGAGATTATTTTAAGTGAAACATTTGGTAAGGAAATTACCAGAACAAAAGTGGAAGATGATGAGGAATTGAGAATTAAGAAGATTGATGATGTAAGTACTTTCAAGAAAATGTTTAATGTTTAATTAGTATCACCGCTTTGCTAATTCCATCCTATTAGAATGTTTATGTGGAATTTAATTCACTGTAATGGAAATTTTAACAATTACTCTGAAGAAATGAATCAATACCGTGTAAAAAACCATTTTTTCCAATGTGAGACGTTCTATTTATTCTAATCTTTCTGGAATAAAATTTTCAGGGTATTTCTTTTATTTAATCATTAAATTTACTGTGCTTATATTAATCTAAATAAAAACGGGAAGACACATGTCAATAAAATTCAAACTGTTAATGATTTACATTTTTGCATCCTCTGTTCTAAACTTTGCTCAGGTATTAAATTCTGAATACTTTAAAGCTAATCGGGAAGTTTACTTTACTTTTGAAGTTAAGGCGCATGAAGAGTTAAGCATACTTACAAAAATTATTTCACTTGATAACGTCGAGGGTAAAAAAGTTTACGCTTATGCGAATGAGAAAGAATTTAACGAATTTCTAAAATTAAAGTATGACTACAAGATTCTTCCACACCCCGGAGATGTACCTCAACAAAAGATGGGAAAAACAGTTGAGGAAATCAAAGCATGGGATGTCTATCCAACTTATGATGCTTATGAAACAATGATGTATCAGTTTGCTGCAAATTACCCATCAATTTGTCAAATCGTTAACGCAGGAAATACTGTGCAGGGAAGAAAAATACTATTTGCTAAAATATCAGATAATGTAAGTGTTCATGAAGCCGAACCGCAATTTATGTATTCATCAAGTATGCATGGGGATGAAACAACAGGTTATGTTTTAATGCTTCGACTTATTGACTCGCTGTTGTCCACTTATGGAGCAAACACTCGAGTGACTAACCTTATTAATAATGTTGAGTTGTGGATCAATCCTTTGGCTAATCCTGATGGTACCTATCATGGTGGTAATAGCACAGTTACAGGTGCAACAAGATATAATGCCAATTCGGTTGATATTAACCGTAATTTTCCTGATCCCGCGGACGGACAACATCCTGATGGCAATGTATGGCAGCCTGAAACAATTGCAATGATGAATATCGCTGCGCAAAATAATTTCGTACACTCTGCGAATTTTCATGGCGGGACAGAGGTTGTTAACTATCCTTGGGACACATGGTCTCGACTTCATCCGGATGACAACTGGTGGCAAGTTATCTCTCACCGATTTGCTGATACAGTACAAGCAAACAGTCCTTCGAATTATATGAATTCTTACAATGATGGAATTACAAATGGTTATGCGTGGTACCGAATTACAGGTGGAAGACAAGATTATATGACTTACTACAAAAGAGGACGTGAAGTGACGATTGAAATTTCCGATACAAAGCTTTTAAGTGCATCCTTGCTTCCTGCACATTGGTATTATTTAAGGAAATCATTTTTAAATTACATAGAAGATACGTACTATGGGATACGCGGTGTTGTAACTGATAATTTGGGTAATCCAATAAAAGCACTCATTACTATTATCAGCCATGATTTTGATAATTCAGAAATTTATTGCGATTCTCTCACGGGTGCTTATTACCGGATGATTTATTCCGGAACATATTCTATTTTAGTTTCTTGTCCAGGGTATATTAGCAAGACAATTAACAATGTTACAGTCAGCAATTTTGGTTCTACACTTTTAAATGTTGAGTTGATACCGCAAAGCCCCTATCAGCTTGCATTAACGGCCATGGTTGAAGGATTTTGTAATGGGACAAATATGGTATCGGATACTGTAACTGTCGAACTAAGAAGTTCATCAGCTCCATATAATTTGGTTGAACAGAAAAAGATGCTGTTAAATACTTCTGGTTATGGGACAACATCTTTTACTTCTCTGCTTGAATCTGCTTCATATTATCTTGTGGTAAAACACCGTAACTCGATTGAAACTTGGAGTGCATCTCCGCAATCTTTTTTTAGCGGTTTAATGTATTATGACTTTACTACTGCTCAGAACAAAGCATATGGAAATAATTTGGTTCAGAAGGGAAGTAAATGGTGCATTTACAGCGGGGACGTAAACCAGGATAATTTTATTGATGGAAGCGATGTTGCAGCAAGCTATAATGACTCTAACCTTGGTGTTATTGGTTATGTACCTACGGATCTGAACGGGGATGATTTTGTAGATGGCTCGGATGTTAGTTCAGCATTTAATAATAGTAATTCAGGAATAGGAGCATCGTATCCAAATTAGTGAATTAGGAAATATATTTTGCAACGGATAAAAGGGAGCTTGGTCTCCCTTTTTTATTGATTGAATTCAGGCGACTCTTTGGGAATTAACTCCACATAGTTTTGAAAATAAAATGATATTGTAAAAAATGATGAAATTATTTACAGTGAAAATGTTCTCTTGTGGGAGACAACTTTTTAAATTCTCTATATCAGCCCTAAACTTTTCAGAAGTATAATTCCGACTGCAAATGTAAAAACTGAGCCAATAGTAGTTATTAGAACAATATTTCCTGCCAATTTTGAGTTTGCTCCCATCGCTTCTGCCATTATAAAACTGACGATTGCAGTTGGACAAGCGAAAATGACAAACATAATTCCCAAATCATCACTCTAAAACCGAACAAATAAGCTCCGTACGTTAAAACGATTGGGAGTATAATTATTTTGATTGCTGATGCGGTAAATGCAAGTCCTTGGGCTTTTTTGATGTTTTGGATATTGAGTGATCCTCCTATTCCAACTAATGCTAAGGGCAATGCAAGGTCTGAGAGAAATTCTCCGGTTGATAATATTATTTTTGGAATTTGAATTTTGAAATATGAAAAAGGTAAAGCAAGTATTACACCCAGTATCAGCGGATTCAAAATAATTTCAAGTAAAGACGATTTAAAATTCACATTCTTTTCTTTTCTTAACGGAATGGTTAATGCGATTACTGCAAGCACATTGTAAAGCGGCAGTACAAATGCCAAAATAATCGAAGCTTTTCCAAGAGCAGCCCCACCTAAAAGATTAGAAATTATTGCAAGTCCAACTATTGCATAGTTGCTTCTGTAAGCACCTTGAATAAAAACCCCTAAATTTTTCCCATCTTTTATGAAAGGAGCACTTGCAAACCAAATTATAAGATAGGTAATTATTGTTCCTGTATAGATGTAAACAATTTGGTTTATTTCGAGAGCAATAGTGAGATCGAGATTTATTATTTCGAGAAAGATGAAAACGGGAAGTGATACATTGAAAACAAACTTAGATGTAACCTCAACGAAATTTTCGTTTATTATGTTGAGCCGTTTTGCTAAGTAGCCGAGTGCAACAATTAGAAAAACCGGTGCAACAATATTTGTGGTGAAGATTATGTTATCGAGCAATTTTTGAATCTTTTATAAGTGAAAGATTATCTTAAATTACTAAAAACTAAATGGAATTAAACAATATCAGTAACTCAGTTGCCAATTTTTTCGAGTGTCAAGGAAAATATGAAATCAAGAGTAAAAGGAATTATTAGATCTCAATTAGTTGAAAACTCAAATCCATGTATTCTAGTACTAGAGGTAAGAATAAATAAATAAAAGTAATAGTCACACTTGATGTACTAACTACTGAATGTTAAACTATATATTAAATGGGAGGATTAGAAATTTCAATAAATAGATTTTGTCCACGTCCCAGTACACGTAGTGCATTTTTCCCTAAAACTAATCTTCACAAAATCATCACCAACATTGGAAAGAAATAAGCTGTTTCCATCAATCTTATAAGTCATCATACCAATATCACCGGTACCACTAAATTTTAATAGTAAAGTATCAGCTAATGTTCTGTAATTACCCAAATAGACTTCGCTATTAATTCCCTCAGAACTTGGGATGTACACAACTTTTCCATTGCTAAATTCAAATCTCTGAATTTGATAACCATAGTCCAACCATAATACTTTTTTAATCCAAACACCAGATAGTTCATTATTTATAGTTGAGTTCAATGGGAAATCTGGTTTCAATTGTGGAGTTACAGTATATGTCTGCTGTATTATTGTATAGCAACCTTGGTAAATTAAAATTTGTATTATTAAGCAAAGCGCTGATATATGAACATTCAATTTTTTATTGTAGTCGTACAATGAATCCTTATTTAATATCATGAATAGAATTTTATCTCAATATGTAAATCACATTTAAAACAGTAATTTTTCCTAAATATTTATTAATCCTTATACATCTCCTCAATTAATTGAGCGTATTGGTTTTCAACGACTTTACGTTTTATTTTCAAGCTTGGAGTAATTTCTCCAGTCTCTATTGAGAATGGTCTTGTCAACAGCTTAAACTTCCTAATCTTTTCATAATTGGCAAGCTTCTTTTGCAGTTGTGACATATCCTTATCAAACAACTCATAAATTTCTTTCATGCTTAAAAGTTCTTCAACGCTATCGTACTTAATTTTATGTGAGTCGGCATATTCTTTTATTGCTTCAAAATCTGGAACAATTAAGGCGCTAAGGAACATTCTCCGGTCACCAATCAAAACAAATTGATCAATATATTTGCTGCTAAGGAAAAGATTCTCAATTGGAGTTGGAGCAATATACTTTCCTGTAGATGTTTTGAAAAGATGTTTCTTGCGGTCTGTAATCATTAAAAATCCATTGGCATCAAATACGCCAATATCTCCAGTGTGGAGCCAGCCATCGCGAAGGACTTCGCTGGTTTCCTTTTTATTTTTGTAATAACCTTGCATAATGTTTGGGCCTTTAGCAAGTATTTCACCGTCTTGTGCAATTTTAATTTCAACATCAGGAAACGGTTTGCCAACTGTTCCGAATTTGTAATCGTCAACTCTGTTCGCAGCTATAACAGGAGAGGATTCAGTTAATCCATAACCCTCAATTATTTTAAGTCCAACTGCTTCAAAAAATTCACCAAGATGTCTTGATAATGCAGCACCTCCGGAAATGAAGAATCTTAAATTGCCGCCGGTTTTTTCTCTGAGTTTTGTGAAAACCAATTTATCTGCTAACTTTTGTTTTACCGAAAGTATTAAAGAAACTTTACCTTCCTTTTTAGCTGTGGCGTATGCTTTTCCTACTTCAATTGCCCAGTAGAATATTTTTTGTTTTTTCTCAGGCTGGCTTTCTACATTCTTAATAATCTTAGAATAGATTCGTTCGAAAAGTCTTGGAACAGATGTAACAATAGTTGGATGTGCTTCAATTAAGTTTTGGGCAACAGTTTCAATACTTTCGGCGTAATATATTTGTCCGCCTGAAGCAAAGCCCGTGTAATAACCACCCATTCTTTCAAATATGTGGCACAGGGGGAGGAAAGAAAGGAAAATGTCAGTTTCGCCAATTGGATATGCTTCAAGTGCTGATCTAACATTTGAAATGATATTATGATGAGTAAGCATAACGCCTTTTGGTTCGCCTGTTGTTCCCGACGTGTAGATGATTGTACAAAGATCATTTTCTTTAACAGCTTTAATGCTTCTTTTAAGAAGACTATGATCGGCTGCTTTTAAGGTCTTACCTAAATCTTGAACTTCTTTGAAAGTATAAATAAATTTTTCTTCGTGAGAAGTGTCAGTTTCGTTGAGGACAATAATAAATTTTAGGTAACGTAAGTTGTGTTTAACTTTTAAAATCTTATTAAGCTGGAACTTCGTTGAAATGATAACTCCTTTAGATTCAGAGTTATTGAGAATGAACTCTATGGATTCAGCAGTTAAGGAGGGATAAATAGGAACATCAACAGCTCCAAGTCCTAATATTGCCATATCGGAGTAAACCCATTCAGGTCTATTTTCTGAAATGATAGCAACCTTATCATCTTTATGTATTCCTAAAGCCGCAAGCCCAAATGCAAAGTTTTCAGTATGCTCTTTGAATTCAGAGTATGAAATTCCCTGATATTTGTTGTCAACTTTACGGTACATCAGATTTTTAGTTGTTCTTGTACCATAAACTTCGGTAAGGAAAACAAACAATTCAGGGATGGTTCGGAAATTTCCCAAAAGTGCCATACACTACTCCTAATTTATTTTAAGAAATAGATAAAGAATGAATAACTGATAATTGTTTTACGTACGCCAAAATATTTTAATTTTCGAAAAAAAGCTAATCTGAAAACTTTAAGAATTCAACCGAAAGTATTTTGAAAACGGCAACAAGTGATTTCTCTACCAAAATATTGATGAATAATGACATAATTGAATTGTAATGATCACTAGATAGATTGTTTATCTAAGCCAAAAACAGTAATTTTTAACAACTTTTTGATAGAATTATTCACAGGAGAATATTAATGAAGGTAAAACCTTTCAAGAATGAACCAATCAATGACTTTTCAATTAAATCCAATGTAGATAAGCAAAAGAAGGCGCTTCAGGAAGTACGCACCAAATTAGGAAAGACATTCAATTTGTATATTGGCGGAAAAGAGTACGAAACTCAAAATAAATTTAATTCATACAATCCATCAAATAAAGATGAAGTTCTTGCAACTTTTTCAAAAGGAACAGTTGATCTTGTCAATCTTGCAGTTGAAACTGCTCATAGTAAATTTCAAGATTGGCAATATGTTTCGGCAGAAAAAAGAGCAAAGATATTATTCAAAGCTGCAAGCATTGCTCGTAAAAGAAGATTTGAAATAAATGCCTGGATGATTTTAGAAGCGGGTAAAAACTTTACCGAAGCTGATGCTGATACCGCAGAAGCGATAGACTTCCTCGAATTTTATGCACGAGAAGTTTTAAGATATTCTTCTAAACAGCCAATAACACCTGTTAAAGGTGAAAAAAATGAATTGGTTTACATTCCGCTTGGAGTTGGAGTAATTGTTCCACCATGGAATTTCCCATTTGCAATTTTAGTTGGAATGACATCAGCGACTATTGTATCTGGTAATACTGTAGTTTTAAAACCTTCAAGCGAAACGCCAATTATGGGTTATCTTTTTTATGAAATAATGAAACAAGCCGGTTTGCCTGATGGAGTTCTAAACTTTTTACCTGGTTCGGGTGCTGAAGTTGGAGATAATCTTATTGCTCATCCAAAAGTTAGATTTGTTGCTTTCACAGGTTCAATGGAAGTCGGAATTCACATCAACGAGTTGGCTGCAAAGGTTCAGCCTGGGCAAATTTGGCTTAAGAGGGTTGTTTGCGAAATGGGCGGGAAAGACAGTATCATTGTTGACAAAGAAACAAATATTGATGAAGCTGTAAATGGTGTAGCTGCTTCTGCATTTGGTTTTCAAGGGCAGAAATGTTCTGCTTGTTCACGTGCCATAGTTGATGAAGCGATTTATGATAAGTTTGTAGAAAAATTGAAAGCTGCTGTTGATCAAATTCAAATTGGTGTTGCAGAAGATAATTTTAGGATGGGTCCTGTTGTAAGTGCAAGCGCCGAACGAAGCATTCTGTCTTATATCGAAGTTGGAAAAGGCGAAGGCAGATTACTTAACGGAGGAATGAAAGCAGAGGGTAATGGTTATTACATCAAACCGACAGTGTTTGTTGATGTAGCTCCAACAGCGAGAATATCACAAGAAGAAATTTTTGGTCCTGTCCTTGCTGTTATTAAATCTCCAAATTTTGATGAGAGTTTAAAGATTGCCAACAACACCAAGTACGGTTTGACTGGTGCAGTTTATACGAAGAATCGTAAAAAGATTGAGCGCGCTAAAAAAGAATTATTAATTGGTAATCTTTATTTTAATCGTAAATGTACAGGTGCATTAGTTGGCGGTCATCCTTTCGGCGGGTTCAATATGTCGGGTACAGATTCTAAAGCAGGCGGAAGAGATTACTTGCTTCTCTTCTTGCAGGCGAAGTTAATGAGTGAGAAAGTAAAGTAAAATACTTTGCTTCATAATCTGGCTGTTCTTTAAAATAAATCTGTGGACTGAAGTCTAATACGTTGCGATATTATAGTAACCCCAGACTTAAGTTTGGGGTTAATGAAGAATTTAGAGTAGGGGCTTTAGCCACATATTTGTACACAAAATTTTTCATATGTTATAAAAAATTAACTAAAGGTTGTAAATGAAAATTCACGAATATCAAGCGAAAGAAATTCTAAAAAAATATGATGTTGCCGTTCCAAAAGGTAAAGTTGCATTCTCGGTTGAGGAAGCACTCAACGCTGCAAACGAAATCGAAGGAAACGTTTGGGTTGTTAAAGCACAGATTCATGCGGGAGGCAGGGGAAAAGGAGGTGGAGTAAAAGTTGCAAAGGGTCTCGACGAAGTCAGTGAATACGCTCAAAAAATGTTAGGAATGAATTTAGTAACACATCAAACAGGACCTGAAGGAAAAACCGTCAAGCGATTGTTGATCGAACAGGGGATAAATATTCTTCGAGAACTTTACGTGGGAATTACATTAGATCGCGCACTTTCAAAAAATGTTCTAATGGTTTCTACCGAAGGTGGAATGGAAATTGAAAAAGTTGCAGCAGAAACTCCGGAAAAAATTATAAAAGAAACAATTGAGCCTGAATTAGGATTGCAACAATATCAAGCACGGAAGCTTGGGTATGCACTTGGACTATCGGGCGATCAGCTAAAGAATTGTGTAAAGTTTTTGGTTGCGCTCTATGATGCATATGAAAAATCAGATGCGTCACTTGCGGAAATTAATCCGCTTGTTGTAACAAAAGAAGGTGATGTTCTTGCATTGGATGCTAAAATGAATTTTGATGATAACGCTTTAGGTCGTCATCGCGAAATTTTGGCTTATCGTGACCTTGATGAAGAAGATTCATTAGAAGTTGAAGCTTCAAAATACAATTTAAATTATATTAAACTTGATGGCAATGTTGGCTGTATGGTGAATGGTGCCGGATTAGCAATGGCAACAATGGATATAATTAAGCTTGCGGGCGGCATGCCTGCAAACTTTCTTGATGTTGGCGGAGGTGCAAATAAAACTACGGTTGCAAATGGTTTTAAGATCATTTTATCCGATCCAAATGTTAAAGCCATTCTAATAAATATTTTTGGCGGAATTGTTAGGTGCGATCGAGTTGCAGAAGGAGTTATTGATGCGGCTAAAGAAATGCACGTTCATGTGCCAATTGTTGTTCGTTTGGAAGGCACAAATGCTAAAGAAGCAGGTATATTGTTAAATCAATCTGGATTGAATTTTGAAGTTGCAGCAAGCTTAAAAGATGCTGCAGAAAAAGTTACCTCAATACTAAGTAACTAAGAAAAATTTCATACTGAAGTTCAATAATTCTAAAATTTTCAGCAGGGTTTAGACACTAAACTCGGCACATATTTTGTTTTCATTCATTTTGATACATATAAAAAGTTGTTATTTTAATTTTGGAAAAAAACAATTACTAATAATTCATCAAGTCATTCATCTGTTTGTTTTTAATTCCAAATAGCTTTAGATTTTTTGTGACTTTAACTTACGGAGATTCCGATGTCATATTTTGATTCTGAATACAGCGACGAGGGTAATTTTTTTGCAGAAGATAAAAACGTTGACGAAGAAATAAAACGCTGCAAAGAGTTGATCAGTTCCGGAAGCATTTTTGAAATGATGGAAACAGCAGAAGAAGTTCTCCAGCTTTGTGGTGAGAACGAAAGATTTTCTGATGGGCTGTACTTTGTCAATTTACTGCTTGATATTGCTCCTTATAATTCCGAATATTGGTTCAAAAAAGGATTCTTCCTTCAGGGGATGAATAAGTTCCAGGAAGCAATTGAGTGCTACAATAAATCACTATCCCTAAACCCTGGCGATTCAGAAATATTAATTGACCGTGCATCTGCTGAAGAAAACTTAGGTTTAACTGCTCAGGCAAGAAAATCGCTTGAAGAAGCCCTAACAAGCGATCCTTACAACCAAGATGCACTTTTTAGTTTGGGAATAATACATCAGCAAAAAGAAGATTACGATTCAGCCGTAAAATATTTTTCTCAGCTTCTGGAGCAAAACAGCTCATATACCGAGGCATATTATGAACTCGGTTTCTGCTATGAGATGATGAATAATCCACAAAAAGCACTCGAAGCTTATGAAGCTTTTCTCGATAAAGATCCTTACAATCCTAATGGCTGGTATAACAGGGCAGTAATGTACACTCGGCTAAATAATTTAGAGAAGGCAATTTCAAGTTATGATCTTGCAACAGCTATAAAAGATGATTTTGCCAGTGCGTGGTTCAATAAAGGAAATATTCTTGCCGACCTGGGAAGATATAATGAAGCAATAGAGTGTTTTAAAAAAGCATATGATATAGATAAAGAAGATGAGGCATCGCTGTTTAACATTGCAAATATTTACGAAGAGACGGGCGATATGGTTAATGCTTTAAAAAATTACACTGCTGCAATTAACTTGAATGATAATTATTATGAAGCTTTTCTAGCTCGAGGATATTGTTTTGACTCGATTGGAAAATATCAGCTTGCATTGAAAGATTTTAATAAAGCAATTTCAATTTCTGAGAATTGTGCCGATGCATGGTATGCCAAAGCTGATCTTGAATATTCATTAGGACAATTAAAGGAAGCAGTTGAGAGCTACAAACATGCTTTATTAATTGAACCTGACAATTTCGAAATATGGTTTAACTTAGCTGAAACTTTTCTGGAAATTGGTTCTTGGCTCGATGCTGTGCATGCTTTTGATCATTGCACGAGAATTCAACCGGATGATGCAGCAAGTTATTATGGTAAAGCAAAAATTTATTTTATTATCAGTCGAACTCAGGAAGCTATTGATTGCTTAAAGATGGCATTCATGCTTGATCCATCAATAAGAAATGAATTTGCTAAGGAATATCCTGAAATCAAATCATCTAAGTTATTTAAAAAACTGTTAGGCGAGATCTGATAATCAATTTTGTACAAACATCTTGAGTTGAACTGAGGGCTAAAGGTTCAATTCGAAAAAATATTTATGAAAAATACATTTCATTTTGACACCAAAATTATTGGTATAATTGGGCATCCAATAAAACAATCATATTCTCCTTTTATTCATAATGTTGCCATTGAGTTGAAGAAGATTGATTATGTTTACCTTCCATTTGATATTCCCGCATCCAATTTGAAAAGCGCTTTGCGCGGGATGACAGCGTTAGGCATTAAAGGTTTTAGCGTTACAATCCCGCATAAGGAATCAGCAATTCAATACATGAACAGCGTATCTGAAGAAGTTTCGTTGATTGGTTCGCTAAATACCATTGTGAATGATCAGGGGAAGTTGATAGGACACAACACTGATGCCCATGGTGTGTATGAAACTCTTCTCCCATTTAAAAATGAATTATCTGGAAGTCAAGTTTGTGTGATTGGTGCTGGTGGTTCTGCGCGTGCTGTAATTTATACTTTGATTCGTCATTTCAGACCAAAAAAACTTTTTATAGTAAATAGAAATGAACGAAGAGCCGAAAATTTGAAGGATTATTTTTCTGAAAAGATGAAATTTTCATCAATTAAAACGAAGGAGTTAATTCCTCCATCAGCTTTTGAAGTTATTAAAGATTCTAAGCTAATTGTTCATGCCACACCGCTTGGGATGAATCCGAATACAAACGATTCAATCACCACTTCGTCTGAAGTTTTTCAGAAAACACAAATTGTTTTCGATTTGGTTTATAATCCTCAAAATACTTTATTGCTTAAGACTGCAAGTAAAGCTGGAGCAATAACATTGAATGGCTTAACAACGCTTATTAATCAGGCAGCAAAAGCTTTTGAGTTGTGGACAGGTGTTGATTTCCCCAAAGAAGATGTGCAAAAATCTCTTCAGCTTTACCTAAACAATTAAATTTATTTCCTTAGAACAAAACCTCCGAGGTTTTTAAAACCTCGGAGGTTTAGGAAGAATAATTTCTCTGCTTGCTAATGAACAGGAAAGAGGGTGAGGTTTATTAACGAAGCAAAATCATCTTCTTAGTCTCTACAAACTCACCAGCTTTTAATTGGTAAAAATAAATTCCACTTGCCAATTGCTTACTGCCTATTGATGACTGGAATTCAGCTTCATAACTCCCGGCTGTTTTATATTCATCTACCAAAGTAGCAACTTCGTTACCAAGAATATCATAAACCTTAAGTGTTGCATACTGCGGACTGCTTATTGCATATTTGATATTCGTGCTTGGGTTAAATGGGTTAGGATAGTTTTGTGCTAAAGCAAAATTATACGACTTCTTAACATTATCAGTTATATTTGTTGTAGAATCAACATAAACTAAACTAAAGTAACCTGTATCTGGGCAAGTTGAATAATGTGGAATTAAACCCTTATCCTTTGCCTGAATCTTATATTTAAAGACATATTGGCTTTTAAGTAATTCTAAGTCGAGGTAAAAATTCAGAGTACAAATTTGCCCCAGGTTAGCAGAAACTGGAGGAATATAATAAATAGAGTCGCCTTTCTCGTAAAGACCTAAAAGATTGACTGACTCTATATAGTTTAGTGAACCACCAGGTGCTCCACCAATAATCCATCGGGAGTAATAATGATAAACCGAAAAATTTGTTTTAAAGTTGTTAGATGAAATTTGGGTAATGGGTGTGAAATAAATTACTGGATAGTAACCGTGGTCATAAGTTAATATGCTGTCGTTTAACTTGAATTGAGCTTGAATAGGAGTACTGTCGAAATAGCCAAAATTTAAAGCCCAATAACCAGCTTCGGAGATTTGATAATTATAATAATTAAAACCCTTTACATACCAAGATCTACCTAAAAATGTAGAATTCGATTCGACAACCGTAACCAATCTATGATTGTAAATCGTGCTGCCAGGATTAAATTGAATAAAAGTATTACCATTGGACAAATTAAAGTCCATATATAAACCCTCTGCAAACTTATTCGAATCTGCATTAAATCCATAAGCAAATAACTTTTGTTCAACCGTATCATATCTGAAAGTTCTAGAGTGGCGATAATACCTTAATCCATTGATAATAGTATCAGAATTAATCACAATATTTTTTAGCCACCAATAAGTAGACCCTTGAAAGTTTGTGCTGCCAAACAATTGCCATTTATTTCCTATCTCCAAAGGAAACCAATTTTGTGCGGTGAGAAGATTTGCAGAGAAAATCAACGCGAACAATATTTTTTTCATGTCATGCCTCCTCGACTAAAAAGTTTTAGTCAATAATAATATTTTTAACTCAGATATACCAAATTTTCATGATGAGTTTAGCATGGTCAAATCTGGTATGTCTTATAAATCAAATTAACGAAGCAAAATCATCTTCTTAGTCTCTACAAATTCTCCAGCTTTTAATTGATAAAAATAAATTCCACTTGCCAACTGCTTATTGCCTGCTGATGACTGAAATTCAACTTCATAACTTCCTGTTGGTTTATACTCATCAACAAGAGTAACGATTTCTTTTCCGAGTATGTCGTAAACCTTTAGCGTTACCCTCACCTGTCCTTCGGACATCCTCTCCCTCTGGGAGAGGAATGAGGTGAGGGTTGGTATTGTGTACTTAATTTTTGTCGAAGGATTAAATGGGTTGGGGTAGTTTTGAGATAGTTCGAACTTCAATGGAGTATTTATTTCTACTTCAATTACATTTGAGTATTCGAAAGTACCATTAAAATCTATTTGCTTTAAACGATAAGAGAATGTAGTTACGTTTACTTCATTAAGGTTATCAATAAAAGAATATTCTTGAGGTATAGTTGTAGTTCCTTTTCCCTCTCTGAAACCAATAATTTTCCATTCTGGGTTTTCTGTTTTCCTTTCAATTTGAAAACCTCTGTTGTTTCTTTCTGTTGCTGTAGCCCAATTCAACTGAACTGCAATTCCAGTAACTGCTGCTTCGAAGGATGTGAGTTCAACCGGGACCACTCCATTCCAATCCCAGCCAACTATTTTACCATAGATATCCCATCCTTTTGAACGGCGGTCGTCCATCCATGAAAAAATTATTTTATTATTGTTTGCTGCGACTACTGGATCAACTTCACCGTGGTTTGGTCCATCGGCAACAATGCTGTAATTGCTGCCATTAGCATTCCCATTACTAAAATACCTTTGTCCGATAATATCCGGGGGGTTATTTATACCATATCTATAATCCTGCCACACAATCACGAAATTACCACCTCCATCCATTGCAATTGAGGGATAATATTGAGTACCAGCATCATCGTTTACTTTTGTATTTACTCCTTGCGCTGTTCCTATACTATTATAACGCTGATAATAAATATCAGAGCCATTCCTTTCATCATGCCACACAATCACAAAATTACCACTTCCATCCATTGAGATTGAGGGCCACCGTTGGTATGCCGTACCAGCATCATCGTTTGCTTTTATATTTACTCCTTGCGCTGTTCCTATACTATTATAACGCTGATAATAAATATCTATTTGGCCATTGCCATTCCTTCTATCTTCCCACACAATCACGAAATTACCACTTCCATCCACCGAGATTGAGGGAAGCTGTTGATCTCTACTTCCAGCATCATCGTTTGTTTTTGTATTTACTCCTTGCGCTGTTCCGATGCTATTGTAACGCTGATAATAAATATCTAAATCACCATTCCTATAATCATCCCACACAATCACGAAATTACTACTTCCATCCATAGAGATTGAGGGATACCCTTGCACTGCATTTCCAGTGTCATCGTTTGCTTTTGTATTTACTCCTTGCGCTGTTCCGACGCTATTGTAACGCTGATAATAAATATCAGAGTTGCCATTCCTATAGTCTACCCACACAATCACAAAATTACCGCTGCCATCTATTGAGATTGAAGGGCGCACAGTTCCAGCAACATCGTTAACTTTTGTGTTTACTCCTTGGGCTATTCCGTTACTATTATACCGTTGATAATAAATATCAAAATTGCCATTCCTCTCGTCCATCCACACAATCACAATATTACCTGATCCATCCATTGCGACTGAAGCATACATTTGATCAGAAACTCCAGTTACATCATCATTCACAAGGAAATCTTCGGTAATTACATTCTTTACTACTTTAAACTGCTGTTCGTTTGGATTTTGTCCCTTGGGTGTATTTATCTGTATGTCTCTATCACCAACTTTAAATTTATGCTGGTTATGAATATCAATTGGTTCAGAAAGATCTCTAGGATTTCTAAGTTCATGGTGACGCTGCTTGGGATGTATTCGCTGGTATTCTTCCTGCCCAAAAATGTTCTGGACAAGTAAACATAAAGCACAAGTAAGGAACAATGTAGTTTTCATGTCGCCTCCTCTACTAAAAAGTTTTAGCTAATAATATTTTTAACTCAGATATGCAAGATTTTCACAATGGCTTAAGTATCGCAAAATCTAGCATATCCCAAAACTTACTTCAACCTAACCGGTCCAGCTTTCTTAACTTCGTCGCTGGTTCCTTTTTCAAACAGCTTAAAGTTTTCGATAAATCTTGCTGCGAGAGCATCGTACTTTTTCCAGTACTCATCTTTGTTTCCCCAAGAGTTTGACGGTTCAAGTACATCTTCGGGAACATCGGGACAACTAATCGGGACTTCGAATCCAAACAGTTTATCTTTTCTGTATTTAACTTTGTCGAGTTTTCCTTCAAGTGCGGCATTTAACAAGTTGCGTGTGTGGCGAATGCTTATTCGTTTTCCAACTCCAAATCTTCCGCCAACCCAGCCGGTGTTTACAAGCCAAACATTTGCTTTATGCTTCAACATTCTTTGCTTTAGCATTGCCGCATATTCAAACGGATGACGAACCATGAACGGCGCACCAAAACATGCAGAGAAAGTAATTTGCGGCTCAATGCCAAGTCCTATCTCTGTTCCAGCAATTTTGGAAGTGTATCCGCTGATGAAATGATACTGTGCCTGTTCGGGATTTAGTCTTGCAATCGGAGGAAGAACTCCGCTTGCATCGCATGTGAGGAAAATTATATTCTTTGGATGAGTTCTAACATATCCATCCGGTGCAATATTGGGAATGAACTCAAGAGGATATGAGCATCTTGTATTTTCTGTAATGTGGTCATCATCTAAATCAATGTTGCGGCTTACAGGATCATAAACTACATTTTCTAAAATTGTTCCGAATCTTCTTGTGGTTGCATAAATCTCAGGCTCATGTTCTGCTGAAAGACGGATTACTTTTGCATAACATCCACCTTCAAAGTTAAACACGCCTTGACTGCTCCATCCATGTTCATCATCGCCAATTAATTTTCGTTTTGGATCGGCAGAGAGAGTGGTTTTTCCTGTTCCGCTTAATCCAAAGAACAATGCAACATCACCATCTTTTCCAACATTTGCAGAGCAGTGCATGGGAAGCACGTCTTCAAATGTCAGTAAAAAATTAAGCAGAGTGAAAACTGATTTTTTTATCTCACCACCGTAAAGCGAATTTGCAATCAGCGCAGTTCTTTGTCCAAAGTTTAATATGATTGCAGTTTCAGTTCTTGTTCCATCAATTGAAGGATCAACTTTGAAACCAGGTAGAGCAATCACTGTGAAATCGGGAACAAACTTTTTCAGCTCATCTCTGTTTTCTGTCGTAATGAACATGTTCCGAGCAAACAAGCTGTGCCATGCTTTTTCAGTAATGATTCTTATCGGCATTCTGTAATCGGGATCAGCACCTGCATAACAATCCTGTACAAATAATTCTTCACCTTGCAAGAATGCCTGAACTCTTCCCATCAGCTGATTGAATTTTTCAGAACTGAAAGGACGGTTGTAAACTCCCCACCAAATCTTATCATTCGTACTTTGTTCTTGGACAATAAACTTATCAGCTGCAGCACGAGCCGTATGTTTTCCTGTATGAACTACAAAAGCACCATGCTTAGAAAGTTTTCCTTCATTCCTAAAAACTGCTTCTTCATACAACGCTTCGTCGGGAAGATTCCAAAAAACTCTGTCAAGGTCAGTTAGTCC
>CAYMKU010000003.1:176267-177793 GCA_964391015.1 uncultured Ignavibacteriaceae bacterium | reverse complement strand
AATAGATGCAATCCGAGCAAAGATACTGCATTATTAATTGATCCGGGTTTTCCAGTACATCGCCAGCAGTTAAAAGTCCTTGGGCAAAAATTTGTTTCGTTTGATGTATATAACTTTCGTGGTGAAATGCTTCAAGAAAAGCTCGAATCTATTTTGAGCAAACAGAATATATCATGTATGCTCTATTCCAATCCAAATAATCCTTCTTGGATTTGCTTTACAGAAAAAGAATTAAAAATCATTGGCGATCTGTGCAGTAAATACGATGTTATACCAATTGAAGACCTTGCATACTTCGCTATGGATTTTAGAAGGGATATGTCTAAGCCAGGCAGCCCTCCCTATCAGCCAAGCGTTGCTAAATACACTGATAATTATATTCTCACTATTTCAAGTTCTAAAGCATTTAGTTATGCAGGACAACGAATTGGCATGATGATTATATCAGACAAATTGTATAACAGAACTTATTCTAATCTGAAAAATTATTACTCAAAAGAAACTTTTGGTCACTCAATGATTTACGGAAGTTTATATTCTATTTGTGCAGGAGTTTCGCATTCGGCTCAATATGCGCTTGCTGCAATTTTAAAAGCAGCCAACGATGGTAAATTAAATTTTGTGGAAGAGGTAAAAGAGTATGGTGAGAAAGCAAAAATTATGAAGAAGCTTTTCACTGATAATGGATTCAAAATTGTGTACGATAAAGATGAGGATGAACCAATTGCAGACGGTTTTTATTTCACTTTCGCATATCCTGGTTTTTCTGGAGAAGAATTACTAAAAGAATTGCTCTACTATGGAATAAGTGCAATCTCACTTTCAATTACGGGAAGTGAAAGGTTAGAAGGAATTCGTGCATGTGTTTCCTTAGTCCAACGTTCTCAATTTCCGGATTTAGAATACCGACTAAGAACATTCAATGAGGATCATAAGAAACAGTAGTAGTTTGTTATTATTTGAATCAAGAAAAATCATTCATCCATTCACCCAATCATTCATTCTATAAACAGGATGCAACATACCAGTTCATTCAGTCTCCTCACACAGTTCTGTTAGAACACCGAATGTAGACTTAGGATGAAGAAAAGCGATGTTCAAACCTTCTGCACCCTTCCTTCCCCTTTCATCAATAAGCATTATATTCTTAGATTTAATTTCATCAAGTGAATTCTGTAATTCCTTGGTAACAAATGCAATGTGGTGAATTCCTTCACCTTTTTTCTCTATGAATCTTCCTATAGGTCCATCTGGCGAAGTTGATTCGAGGAGTTCAATTTTAGTCTGTCCAACCATGAAGAAAGCAGTCTTTACTTTTTGATCAGCAACTTCTTCAACTGCATAGCATTTCAGACCGAGGATACCTTCATAGTATTTTTTTGCTTCATCAATGTTTTTAACTGCAATACCGATGTGTTCAATATGGGTGATATTCATGTTGTGCTCATTTTATTTTAGGTGTAAAGTTAAATAAATTATTGCTATGTGAAGTCATTAAGTAAAATAAAATCTTTCTTATTTTAAGT
>CAYMKU010000003.1:174355-176167 GCA_964391015.1 uncultured Ignavibacteriaceae bacterium | reverse complement strand
AACATAGAATATCAATGAAAATTGGAGATCTTAAAGTTGGGCATTTTATTTATTTCATCTGGGGAAAACCTATAACACATATTCATTTCAAAAATATCTGAATCTATTTACGGATAAATAAGCTTGGGAATTTGGAAAAGTATATTCTGCCAATCATGAGAAAATGGTATTCCCCACTTCTTAATTCTGAAAAAACAAAGCACTGTTAATTGCAGATTATTGATTAATCAACAACTAAAGAATACTTTTGCTCGGCATATATCTTGTAAAATTTTGCGATAAAAAATTTGTTAAGAATTTCTTTTACTGTATTTTTGTTCTGTATTTCTTGACAAACTTTTAGTGTTGTCTTAATTATTCGCTAAAACTTTTCTATTGAATGCTAACTGAATTCGGCAAAATATTTGTCTTCATTTTAATTGCAGTTCTTTTTGTAGTAGTTGCTTTAATTGCCGCTAAATTAATAAGACCTGCTCGACCTACTCACGAAAAAATGCTTACATATGAATGTGGAGAAAATCCGGAAGGCAGCCCGTGGGTAAAATTCAATATTCGGTTTTACGTGGTTGCACTTATCTTTTTAATATTTGATGTTGAAGTAGTCCTACTTATTCCTTGGGCACTTGTTTATCAGGATTATGGAATAGCCGGATTTGCTGTTGGAGCAATTTTTCTAATCTTACTCGGCTTAGGAATGGCTTATGAGTGGCGCAAAGGTGACCTAGAATGGGATAGACCAAAACCAATCCCACCTGTTCTCAAAAAGTTCCCGGCTGAGAATTCAAATATCCAAATCACTAAAGAAGAAATTGAAGTAGCATAAACTTATGGGCTTACTTGATAAACAGTTTACCGACGACAATATTGTAATCACAACCGTTGATGATTTACTTAACTGGTCAAGATTATCATCTTTGTGGCAAGTTGGATTTGGACTCGCCTGTTGTGCTATCGAAATGATGGCCACATCAGCTTCGCATTATGATTTTGATAGGTTCGGAGTAATTCCCAGACCTTCACCAAGACAATCGGATGTTATCATCATTTCAGGAACAGTAACTTTGAAAATGGCTTTGCGTGTTAAGAGATTGTACGAGCAAATGCCCGATCCCAAATATGTAATTTCAATGGGAAGCTGTTCAAATTGCGGTGGGCCTTACTGGGAACATGGCTATCATGTTTTAAAGGGTGTTGATAGAGTTGTACCAGTTGATGTTTATGTACCAGGTTGTCCTCCCCGCCCCGAAGCTCTTCTCGAAGGTTTGATGAAACTGCAAGAAAAAATTAGAAACGAATCTCTGGTTAAGAAGACCGCATGAAAACGGCAGAAGAAATATTCAAAATTTTAAAAGATAAGTTCGGTGACTCGGTCATCGAATTAAAAAGCGGAATTCCAGTTGAATCATTTATTGTTGTTGATCCATTAAAAATAGATGAAGTCGGTTTGTTCCTCAGAGATGAGGAGGTTTTGAAGTTTGATAACTGTATGAACCTTTCCGGAGTAGATGATGCAAATGGGAAGAAAGAAGCGCAGCCCGATGGGAGTTCACTGATCGTTGGAGGAACTTTAAGCGTTGTTTATCATCTGGAATCTGTTTATTTAAAACAAAAGATTACAATTAAGGTTTCAACCTCGAGAGATAATCCTCAAGTAAAATCTGTTACAAGCATTTGGCATTCTGCCGATTGGAATGAACGCGAGGCATACGATTTATTTGGAATAAATTTTATCAATCATCCTGACCTAAGAAGAATTTTAATGCCTTATGATTGGGAAGCAGGTTATCCCTTAAGAAAAGATTATAAGAATCC